>JALONG010000008.1 GCA_025455065.1 Candidatus Kapaibacterium sp.
GGAAACGGTCGAGAATTTCCATATGGTGGTCATTGGCGACGGAGCTGAACAAGCACGCCAACGCCCCGATGAGACTGTTGCGCAAAAGGCAAGCTATTCCGGAAAAAAAAACTGCATACCACCAAAACCCAAGTCTTGGGAACGCCAACAGGCTTGATTGACATTAGGCTGAAACCCCTTGTTGCAAAAGCCGCACCAAACCTTGTTTCCGCAAGCGGCTTATGGTGCTTCCCAACTAAAATCATTTAGTGTGTCATTCTTAATTTAAGTAGTTATTTTTAATCAAGCATTTATGCGGCATGACAAAATCAAAGTGGCTTAAATACCTGTTTTTTAATAATGGTTTATTTTAAGAACAATGTATTTAGAACCTGAAAATTTATGTAGAACCTGAAAATTTATGAATGAAGTTGTATGGGAAAAGACGTACCAATAATAATGTGATTTGGCGATTGCGTTCTAATTTTCACAACAATTATGATACGTAAAGGCTTATGTGCGATTGAATATAGGGAGTTGATAGTTTTTTGTCTAAAAAACTTGACTTTGAAAAAAAAAATAGCTAATTTTGCAACCTTGATAATTGCCACTTTAGCTCAGCGGTAGAGCAACGGTTTTGTAAACCGTCGGTCGTTGGTTCAAGTCCGACAAGTGGCTCTCAAAGCAAGCAATAGAGTCAATGCTTGCCAAACAAGTTTGTAATCATATCTGCAAAATATCTGAATAATTTTCTTCTGCATTCGTACTTATCTTAGGTCATCTTGTAACGTTGGTGTTAGTCGGCTTCTTTACTCTCAGATTGGCTCAAGTGTCGCATTAAAAAAACTAGTGAGGAAATTCAGGGTAAAAACAAAGATTTAAACAATTACTTGCTTTTTCCTCCTCGTGCCTATACTTTCATAAAATCTTTAATCTCATCAAAAAATGCGTGTGATGGTGAAGTACCTCCCAATACCATCAAGCACATTCGTATTGCAAAGTACGGAATTATGTACCGCTGCTTAATATACCGCAGCGATGATACATCCCAATCCTCATACGCTAATCAGCCACACGTTATTGTTTGTTTTGGCGGATGTTTTGTTCCGTCCTTGTTAGTCCTTTTCTTGTTGATGCCTCACGTTATAGGTATTGCCGAACCGTCGGAGATACACGATAATTGTCTAACTTCAATCATGGTCGTCCCCGCAAAGAATGGATTAAATTTGTTGTGCCGAATATTTCGGAAACCAAGGTTATGAAGATATAGCTACGAGGATGTTTTTTGATGTTTTTTTTCAACACCTTATTGCTATCGGGAAATTCGTTAACTCATCGCAGGAGACCATTGCCTGAACTACGGAAATAAAAAAAATGAGGTTAAGCAACAGTAGCACACTTCTTGACTTCACGATATTCACATTTTTAAGGGAATAATATGAAATCAATATTTGCTAAACGTTTTTATGGTATAATGATACCCGTTGTAATTATTGCCATCGTGTTTTCCAACTACACATTTGCTCAGCAATACCGCCTCACTGCGCCGCCGAGCGGGAATAATCAACACGCTGTCGTAACGCAGTACATCGGTCTGGTGAAGGTAACCGTTGATTACAACAGTCCGAATGTTACAAGTCCCAGCGGCGAAGACAGAACGGGAAAAATCTGGGGGCAACTTGTTCCTTACGGCACACCGAAATCCGATTTTGGTTTGCTTGAGCCGATGCCTTGGCGCGGTGGTGCGAATGAAGGCACAACGATTGAGTTTTCGCATGATGTTATGCTGGAAGGAAAGAAAGTTGCAGCAGGAAAATACGGCGTTCACTTTATTCCCGAAGCGCAAGAATGGACGCTGATTTTGTCGAATAATTCGTGGCAGTGGGGCAGTTATTTTTACCGCGAATCCGAAGACGCTTTGCGCGTGAAAGTGAAGCCTGCGAAAAACGAATTTCGTCAGTGGCTCACCTACGAATTCCTTGAGCGCAAGCCGACAAGCGCTGTTTGTGCTATGATGTGGGAAAATTTGCGGGTGACGTTTGCGATTACCGTTCCGAATATCAACGATTATTATGTGGCACAAATGCGGAAAGAATTGCAAGGAGAAATCGGCTTTTCGTGGCAAAATTGGCAGCAAGCGGCGAATTTTTGTTTGCAAAATAATGTGAATCTCGAAGAGGCTGTACGATGGGCGGATTATTCTATTTCCGGTGCGTTTATCGGCGAGAAAAATTTTAGCACACTCAGCACCAAAGCAGGGCTTTTGGCAAAACTCGGCAAACAACAATCGGCTGATTCACTGATGAACACTGCTATTGCACTGCCTTCCGCCGCCGTTATGGATTTGCACACCTACGCACGGACGTTGCAAGCACAAGGTCGCAAACAAGATGCCGTCAAAATTTTTGAACTCAACGCCCAACGCAATCCTAAAGAGTGGGTTACGCAGTGGGGTTTGGCGCGTGGGTATTCTGCATTGGGCGATTTTAGCAAAGCACTCAAAGCCGCAGAAAAGGCATTAACGCTTGGTCCTGACGATAGCAATAAGCGTAATATCCAAGCAGGAATTGAGAAACTGAAGGCAGGAAAAGACATAAACTAAGGGAAAGTAAAAATACAGCGTATGAAGAATAAAATCGCTTGGAGATCCCTTGTATTCAGACGGTTTGATGCTTTTTAGCTGCCTTACATAAAACAAGTATGCCGGAAGAACGCATTCTCTCCGGCATTTTTTTATTTCTTTGGCAATTTCGGGAACTTCTCCACGTCTGACAATCCGAAAAAGCGTATATTTGTAGTCTGTGTGTTTTGGACAATCATCGCAGACACACAGTTTTTCTGACCACTCATTTCATCGTCATCAATTTCACCGCAATCATGGAAAAACCCGTCATTCTCGCGGCTTCGCGCACGGCGATTGCTGCATTTCAAAGTACACTTACCCCCGTTAATGCCCCGCAACTAGGCGCTCTGGCAATCAAATCCGCTCTTGCAAAAGCAGGATTAACACCCGAAGAATTTAGCAAACACGACAGCGAAGTGATTATGGGCGAAGTTCTCGCCGCAGGCGTTGGACAAGCACCTGCCCGCCAAGCCGCTATTTATGCGGGTATTCCGAAATCCGTTCCGGCGCTGACCATGAACAAAATGTGTGGAAGCGGCTTAAAAGCGGTGATGCTAGGCGCTCAAGCAATTTTGACGGGAGACGCGGAACTCGTTGTTGCCGGTGGTCAGGAATCCATGACCAACGCACCGTATCTACTCCCCAAAGCGCGTTCAGGCTACCGCATGGGCAATGGCGAGATTATTGATTCGATGATGTACGATGGTCTTACTGATGCTTACGACAAAGGTTCTATGGGCGTTTACGGCGATATGTGCGCCAAAGAGTACGGTTTTACTAGGGAAGCACAAGATGAATTTGCTATCACCAGCTACAAACGCGCCCAAGAAGCACAAAAAAACGGCTGGTTTTCGGCTGAAATTGTCGCGGTGGAAATTGCTGACAAGAAAGGCACAATCTCGTTTGCAGCCGACGAAGGTCCCGGACGTGCGCAGTTTGATAAAATCCCGGCTCTCAAAGCAGCATTCTCCAAAGACGGCACGGTAACTGCCGCTAACGCAAGTTCTATCAACGACGGTGCGGCAGCGCTGGTGATTGCTTCTGCACAAAAAGCACAAGTATTAGGTGCAAAGCCTATTGCACGGATTATCGCACAGGCTTCCCACGCGCAAGAGCCGCAGTGGTTCACCACAGCGCCCGTTGGAGCAATCAAAAAAGTTCTCGCCAAAGCAGGCATGAGCGCGGCAGATATTGACCTTTACGAAGTGAACGAAGCATTTGCCGTTGTGCCTATGGCGGTGGAAAAAGATTTGAACGTCTCGCGTGAGAAAATCAACATTCACGGCGGTGCAATCGCCCTTGGACACCCGATTGGTGCTTCCGGCGCACGAATTTTAACAACGCTGCTTCATGCGCTCCTGCGCACCGGAAAGCGCACCGGACTTGCTACACTCTGTATCGGTGGTGGCGAAGCAAGCGCGGTGATTGTGGAAATGATATAAAGGGAGGGGGATAAGGGATGAAGGCTAAGGGCTACCTACACCAGCCCACGTTTAACTTCATCCCCTTTTTCCCCTATCCCTTTGCCCTCTGAGCGGTGCGCTCAGTTCCTTTGCCCTTATGCTTTTGCCTTTATCCCTTTTCCCCTATCCCTTATTTTATGGACCGAGAAAAACTTAATACACACCAAAAAGCCCTTCGTGTCAATCTCGACCCGCGTTGGTATGGGACATTTGCGGAAATTGGTGCGGGACAAGAAGTAGTGCGCTGGTTCTTCCGCGTAGGTGCTGCTGCGGGAACGATTTCCAAAAGTATTTCCGCATATGATATGACCGTCAGCGATGCGATTTATGGCGAGTGTGAGCGCTATGTTTCGCGTCCCCGTCTGGAAAGTATGCTCGAATACGAACACCGCTTGAATCTTGAGCGCCTGAGCGAAAGTCGGGGCGATGACACAGCGTTTTTTGCTTTTGCCGACACAGTTTCGGCGCTGAATTTTCAAGGCACAAACGAGTGTCATGGCTGGATGGGTGTGCGCTATCAGGCTCGTCCGCGTGACGAAGACAGCCAAATTATTATGCACGTCCGAATGTTAGACCGCGAAAATGCTTTGCAACAAGAAGCGCTGGGCATTGTGGGCGTGAATTTGCTCTATGGCGCATTTTACCTGCACCAAGACCCAGAAGCACTCTTGGAATCGCTTCTGGACGGCTTAACAACGGCGCGTGTGGAAATTGACATGATTGAGTTTTCCGGCATTGAGTTCCGCAATGTGGATAATCGCCTGATGAGTTTGAAATTGGTGCAACTTGGACTGAGCGAAGCAGCGATGTTTGCTGCCGACGGAGAAGTATTGCAGCCTTCGGAAGTTCTCTACAAGCGCCCTGTGCTGGTGGAACGCGGCAGTTTCCGCCCTGTCTGTTTTGTGAATATTGATATGTTGGAAGCAGCTTCCGAGAAGTTTGCGCAAGAGCCTGAAGTGCAGGGCAAGCAGATTATTCGCCTCATGGAACTGACGATGCACAAACTGACGACTGATGATGACGGCGATGTGGATCCGCGAGATTTTCTTGCCCGTGCCGATGTGTTGGCGGCTTCCGGCATGACGGTCTTAGTTTCCGAATATTTTGAGTACGAAGGCTTGGTGAATTATCTTTCCCGATGCACCAAAGAGCGCATTGCTATTACGATGGGAGCGGGAAGTCTCATGGAAATTTTAGACACGAAATATTACAACAATCTCGAAGGCGGTATTCTCGAATCCTTCGGAAGGCTCTTCAAAACTGATGTCAAACTGTACATCTATCCTTTGCGCGACGTAAAGACGCAAGAAATGATTATGGTGGAAAATCTGCCCGTAGCGTCGGAATTAGAGCATTTGTACCAACATTTGGTGCAAAATAATTACCTCGTGCAACTTGATAATTACAACGAACAATATCTGCACATTTTCTCTCGCGACATCTTGAAAAAAATCAAAAACCAAGACCCAACATGGGAAGAAATGGTGCCACCGGAGGTGGCGAAAGTTATCAAACAGCGTGGCTTCTTCGGTTACAAGCGGAATGTTATGCGTGTGTAAGAAAGGATAAGGGATGTGGGCAAAGGGATAAGAAAATACCGCTCTTAATTCTACTCTCTGCGTCCCTTACCCGTCATTCTTTGCACCTTTTCCTTTATTCCCTTTCCTTTATCCCTTCTTTATGGCACGAGTTCTCATCACCGGTGGCGCGGGTTTTCTGGGTTCGCATCTTTGCGAGCGATTTTTGAACGAGGGTTTCGATGTTATCTGCATGGATAACTTCATCACCGGAAGCCCTGATAATATCGCGCATTTGATTGGCAATCCGCATTTTCAGTTCGTCAAACACGACGTTACCGAATACATCTACGTCGCCGGAGAACTAGACCACATCCTGCATTTCGCCTCGCCTGCTTCGCCGATTGATTATTTGAAAGTGCCGATTCAAACGCTGAAAGTCGGTTCGCTCGGTACGCACAAGGCTTTGGGGCTTGCAAAAGCGAAGAAAGCGCGGTTTCTCATTGCCTCCACAAGCGAGGTGTATGGCGACCCGCTTGTGCATCCGCAGGAAGAAACGTATTGGGGCAATGTGAATCCGATTGGCTCACGCGGCGTGTATGACGAAGCGAAGCGTTTTTCCGAAGCGATGACGATGGCGTATCATCGGTATCACGGCGTGGATACGAGGATTCTCCGCATTTTTAACACCTACGGACCGCGTATGCGCGTTAATGACGGGCGGGCGATTCCGGCGTTTATGTCGCAAGCCTTGCGCGGAGAGCCTTTGACGGTGTTCGGCGACGGCAGCCAAACGCGCTCTGTGTGCTATGTGGACGACCTTGTCGAAGGAATTTACCGCTTGCTGATGTCGAATGAAACAGACCCCGTAAACATCGGAAACCCTGATGAAATCACGATGCTGGAACTAGCAAAAGAGATTCTGGAAATTACGGGCAGCAAAAGCGAAATCGTCTTTAAGCCACTTCCCGAAGACGACCCGAAAATTCGCCAACCCAATATCGAAAAAGCAAAGCGTATTTTGGGCTGGGAGCCTCGTGTAAACAGGCGCGAAGGGCTTTTGAAAACATTGGAATATTTCCGTAAAGCGATTTTGGGTACGGCTCAGTAATCATCCAACATTTGACCACTATTTTCTTTTCATTTGTTCAATTTTTAGACTATGGTTCGCGTTCGATTTGCACCTTCACCGACAGGGTATCTTCACGTAGGCGGCTTGCGCACTGCGCTGTACAACTATCTTTTTGCCAAGCGTCATGGCGGCATTTGTATTTTGCGGATTGAGGATACTGACCGCACACGTCTTGTGGAAGGCGCTGCCGAAGCGCTCTTGACGACGCTTCGCTGGGCGGGAATTGAATTTGACGAAAGCCCCGAAAAAGGCGGGCAGTACGGTCCGTATGTGCAATCGGAACGCTTCGACCTCTATCGCCAATACTCCGCCGAACTTGTTGAACGCGGCGCGGCATATTATGCCTTCGACACACCCGAAGAACTCGACGCGATGCGGAAGCGGATGCAAGATGCTGGCATTGCGTGGCGCTATGACCGCACTACAATGCGCAACCAATACACGCTCGGCGAAGCAGAAACAAAGCGGCTTTTGGAGGAGAATGCTCCCAAAACCGTGCGGATGAAAGTGCCGCTTTCGGGCGAAATTCGTTTTGAAGATTTGGTGCGTGGTCCGATTGAAGTTCCGGCGCGGGATGTGGATGACCAGATTTTGCTCAAGTCCGACAATTTCCCGACCTATCACCTTGCGAATATCGTAGATGACCATTTGATGCAGATTACCCACGTGATTCGTGGCGAGGAGTGGCTTCCTTCCACACCGAAACACGCCTTGCTCTATGATGCCATGGGCTGGGAACGCCCGAAATTCGCGCATTTGCCGCTGCTGCTGAATCCCGACAAAACCAAACTCAGCAAACGTCAAGGCGACGTAGCCGTTGAGGATTACCGCGAAAAAGGCTATTTCCATGAGGCGTTGGTGAATTTTGTGGCGCTTTTGGGATGGAATCCCAGCAGTGACCGCGAAATTTTCTCCATGCAGGAACTCATTGACACCTTTGACCTTAGCAAGGTAAACAAAGCCGGAGCCGTGTTCGATGTTCAAAAGCTGGATTGGATGAACAGCGAGTATTTACGCGCCAAGCCGCTCGACGAACTCGCCCGCGACATCATGCCTGCCATGCAAGCAAGCGGCGTAACAACCACACCGGAATACCTCGCAAGCGTCATCGGGCTTGTGCGGGAGCGGATTCACAAACTCAACGAAGTTCCCGCTTTTACGACCTATATGTTTCATGTCCCGACCGAATACGAGGCTGAATATAAAGAAAAACACTGGCTTCCCGAACACGCAGCGCCCATGCGCACACTCGCAGAGCGCCTCGCTGCAACGGAATGGAAAGCCGCACCACTCCAAGAAGCAACAAAAGCATTTGCCAAAGAATCCGGCATTAAAATCGGCGTGTTTATGAACGTTCTGCGGCTTATGGTAACGGGGCGCTCCGTCGGTGCGGGAATGTTCGAGACGATGGAACTGCTCGGCAAAGATGAGTGTGTGAAGCGCATAGATGCTGCGCTTGTGGTGTTTGGCGGATAAATGTGAACAAAGAATTTTACCTTAGACCTTCAGAGTTTTGACATATGCCTGAGATTTCTCGCTTTTTAGGTGTCGCAATTCGTATGCAATTTCGTGAGCATGGCGTTCCACATTTTCACGCTATTTACAACGATTACGCGATGGTGATCCAGATTATGCCCTTGAAGATCCTCAAAAGTGGTCGCATGCCCGAACGAGTTAAAGGTCTGATCATGGAATGGGCGGCATTGCATCAAGACGAATTGCTCAAAAACTGGGAACGCTGCCAAAACGGTGAAAATCCGAAAAAACTCAAACCATTGGTGTAGGAGGTATTATGCCCAAACGCCTTGCTATATCTGCTGTTGAGCCTTGTGAAAATGCTGTTTTACGGGTACAATTTAACAACGGAAAATCTGTCTTGTATGATTTCAAGCCTTATATTGAGCGCATCGGCAAAATTTATGAGCCATTGGCAGAACCGACGTTTTTCCGGCGCTTCACGATTGATAGGCTTGGTTATTATATCGAATGGGAAAACGGCATGGACGTTTGTGCCGATACACTCTGGGCTGAAGGACGTAAGATTTAACGGTATTTTACAGCATCTTGATAAAATCTACCATCACAACAACCATGAACATCCTCATCGCCGACGACAACCGCGAATACTGCGCCACTATTGGCGACATCATCTCTTCCGAAGGCTGGAAATACGCCGCCGTTCATGCGCCCGGAGATGCGCTTGAATACTTGCGTATGCACCCAAATGACGTTGCGCTTGTGCTGCTGGATGTGGATTTTAACCACCCACAAATGAACGGGCTGGATGTGCTTGCAGAATCCAAGCGGCTCTATCCGCATATTCCTGTGGTGATGATTTCCGGTACAGGCTCGATAAATGCTGCTGTGCAGGCGACGCGCATCGGTGCGGAGAATTTTATTCCCAAAAGCGACATCAGCCGCGAGAAACTCAAAGAAGTGCTTTATACCGCTATGGAGCGCCTCAATAACCGCATTGCAGGGGAAGAAACACTCCAATTTATGCGGTCAAACGGCTTAATCGGGCGCAGCAAGCGCATGATGGACGTGGCAGAAAAAATTATGAAATACGGCAAAACCGAACTTTCCGTCTTAATTACAGGTGAAACCGGAACGGGTAAAAAAATCGCTGCTAAAGCGCTCCATGCCGCCAGTCGCCGCGTCAAAGGAAACTTCGTAACGGTGGATATTCCAAACATTCCTTCGAGCCTCTTTCAAAGCGAGCTTTTTGGGCATACCAAAGGTGCTTTTTCGGGCGCAACCGATGACAAAATCGGGCTTTTCCAGCAAGCACATCAAGGTACGCTGTTTCTGGATGAAATTGGTGATTTGCCTTTGGAATTGCAGCCCAGTTTGTTGTTGCCGATTGAAGACAAAAAGGTCAAACGACTTGGTTCGGTGCGGGAAGAAGAGGTCAATGTGCGAATTATTTCCGCCACAGACCGCAATTTGCCGGAATCCATTCGTGATAAAAAATTCCGCGAGCAGCTTTATCACCGTCTGCGTGAGTGCGAAATAGCCTTGCCGCCGCTTCGTGAGCGCCGCGAAGACATTCCGCTTATTGTGGAATTTTACTTGCAGCAGCATAACCAAACAATGGGCGAACAGAAGTACATTGCGCTTTCGGCGCTTGAGTATATGCAGGATTTGACGTGGGACGGCAACGTGCGCCAACTTACGAACCTCCTTAAACGTGTCTTGCAAACAGCAAATGGCGACCGCGTGGAATTGGCAGACATCGCCGAAAGTGATCCCTCGCTTGTGCAGCGCTACGTCGCGCCGAATGGCACATCGCCTTCGTTGTCAAACGTTTCGGCAACCGCACCACAGCCACAAAGCTGGCAACAGAGCGCTTCGGGGTATGATAACGGTTCATTCGCTCAGAACGCTTTTACAGCACAACCATCCGCAAACCAAGCAAATACGACACTGCAAAGCGGCAATCTCAAAGCCGACGAGGACGAACTCAAAAAGCAGCGCGTTATCGCAACACTCACCGAAACAAACGGCAACGTCAGCAAAGCCGCCGCACAAATCGGTATCAGCCGCGAAACGCTGCATCAGTGGATGAAAAAATATACCATCGAAAGCCGCGAATTTAAGCGAAAAGTCTAAGCGAAAGGTATAAACACAAGCATTTTCTTGATTTAAGCGTAAAATTCCCCATTTTTTTACTTCATCTCCTTTTTACCATGAACCGTTCTTTTTCCTTACATAAAGCCCTTGTAACAGGCTTTGCAGCAGCGTTGTTGAGCATTGCTTTCGTGGCTTGCGCTAAACAAGAAGCCCCCAAAGAAGCACAACAAACCCCGTCGGCGCAAGAAACAAAGCCGCAGTACAAAGCCTACGGCGATTCTGTGCAATCCACCTCCGCCCCGCTTGCGCTCAGTGAAGCTGTAAAAGCGCCGTCGAAAGAAAAACTTGTTCGCGTGACCGCAAAAGTTACCGAAGTTTGCCAGAAAAAAGGCTGCTGGATGATGCTCACCGACGGCAACAACACGATTCGCGTGACGTTCAAAGATTACGGCTTTTTTATGCCGAAAGACCTCGCCGGAAAGACGATTATTGCTGAAGGCTTAGTAACGGAAGAAGTTCTGAAAGAAGCCGATGCACGCCATTATGCGGAAGATGCAGGCAAAAGCAAAGAAGAAATTGAGAAAATTAAAGGTGATCAAAAAACAGTAACAATGGTTGCACAGTCCGTGTTTGTACCGATGAACTGAGGATAAAGAGGTTGCGGTAGTTCTGATAGTTCTCGTCCGCAGGGAAGCGGCTCTGCGGGTAAGGTAAATTCAAGTTGTAAGTGCGAAACGTGATTTTTAGGTATAGCATAAGATGCTGAATTGATGAGCAGTGATGCGGATATTCGCCAAACAAGATATTTGCGGATTTCTTCACCTCTAAGCAATATGTTTTTTGCTTAACACCTCATACACTCTGTGTTCTAGAACATTCGCACTTACAACTTGAATCCGCTTTGTCAAGGCGAATCTCATATCAAGACGAATCTCATATCAAGGCGAACAGTGTCATCGTCGAGGAAGGAACGCCTTCCAGCCCTAATTCCAGCGATTTTCCCCGCTCTGTCAGTGGCTTTTCTACAAGAAGCGTTTCTTCTAAAACTCCCCAAAGCCGCACAGAATCTTCCACTGCTTCATCAAACAATCCTGCAAGCGTTGTTTGATGCTCCTCTCCGCTAACGGGATGCTGATAGTGAATTGCCCGAAATACATCCTGCCCACTCCATGCAGAAGCGTTTGTATAGCGCAAGGCAAGGTACGAGCGCATTTCCGCCGAAAACAGCATTTGCCACAGCCCTGAAAAATGGTGTTCGGCAACATTAATTGCCAAATTCGGCACAACGCTTTGCATTGCCAGACGCAGCCATGCAAGCGTCTTGTAACCTTGTTCGTAATCGTCGGCACTGACGGAAATGTCCCTGCGGGATTGTTCTTCGGCACAGTAGGTCAAAATTTCTCGAAGTTCCCTTTGATGCTGAAGAATGTCGTTCAGCAATGAGTAATGATGCGGTGATTGTTGGTGTTCCTTGCAAAACGCAAGGTCTATTGCGGCTTCCAGCGCACGATGATTTTCCCATGCTTGAAAATGTGTGCGGTCATCAAGGCAATTACCCGACGTGTAATAAATGTACGGATGAAAGGCAACATCGGCGCAAATATGCGTCATCGCCCCAAAGAGAAATGCCTCCCACGTCTCACGAGAAGCGCTGTTGGAGCGTGTTTCATGCTGATATTCGTACTGATTTTTTCCTGAAGCAATAATACGCAAAATCTCAAACGTATCCTCACCCTGCGCCCCGTGTAGCACATTGGCAATATCGGTGCAGCGCTTTATTGCCGCACTGCCGGAACGCACATAGTACAACACATCGTGCAGTACAGCCCCCAAGCGTACCAGTCCGCTATGGCTCATGGTTGCTTGCGTTGTAGGTTTTTTCGTGTCTTTAAGGCGCTGCGCTGCTTGTTCGGCAATGAGCCAATGGGTGATTTCTTTTGGCACAAACGCTCTCCGTTCTTGGTGTGCAAAGGTGATTGTTTCTTCCAATGCTGCGAGTATAGCGAGAAGCGGCGGAAAACCCAAGATATTTCTTTCGTTCCCGCAATTCCTCGCTTGCATACTCCGTGCATCTTCGCTATATTTTCTGTGCGTTTGTATCAACGTTGCAGGATTTTACTTTTCTTCCCCTCAATCCAATGAAATGGTTCGATAATCTCCGCATAGCCTCGAAGCTGCTTCTCGGCTTCGGGCTTGCACTTGTGGCACTTGTCGCCACGAATATTTTCGGCTTGTACACGATGTCGGAAATCAATCAAAAATCCACCGAAATCCGCAAGAAATGGCTTCCCAGCGTTACTCGTGCGTCGAATTTGCAAACGCGACTTTCCGAACATCGGTATTTTGTGAACAGGCATATCATCACGCTCGACAGCACAAAATTTGACGATATTGAGCGCCGCATATACGACCAGACATTAGGCTTTGAGAAAGAAGCAAAAGCATACCGTAATTACATCACTACCCAAACCGAAACGCAGCGCTTCGATGAAATCACGAAATTTTTCACGATGTATAGTGAAATCAGCGCTAGGCTCGTAGCGCTCTCGCGGGAAAGCCGCAAAGAAGAAGCAAACGTTATCCAACAAGGCGAGGCGAGGCTTATTTACACCAAACTTGATGAACGCTTGCAGGAACTTGCTTCCTTTACCACCAGAGGCAGCGCCCGTGCAAGCCGCGAAAGCGATGATATTTATGAGCAATCGGAACAGTGGGTGATTGGCACTCTGGCGGGCGCATCAGTGCTGGTCTTGATAATTGCGCTGGTGATTGCTCGCCGTGTGAGCCGCCCCATTCGCACCCTTGAAGCCGCCGCGCTCAAAGTAGCAGAAGGCGACGTTACCCAAGCGGTGGAAATTCGCTCCAAAGACGAAATCGGCTCGCTTGCAAGCAGTTTCAATACGATGGTGGACAATATCCGGCGCTCTATGGAAAGCGTTCAAACGCTGAATAAAACCCTCGAATTTCGCGTTCAAGAGCGTACGGGAATGTTGGCGGATGCAAACTCCGCGCTGCGGGAAAGCGAGGCTCTGTACCGCACACTTGCTGAAAACTTCCCCAATGGCGACGTGGGCATTTTGAATAAGCAAATGCGTTTTTTGGTTTTGGACGGCGAAGAAGTGCGCTCTCGCGGCGTTCAAACGGAAAATGCCGCGCTCAAAACCATTGCCGACGTGTACAGCCCAGAGCTGGAGCGCACTTTGCGCCCACACTTGGAAACGGCGCTGGAAGGGCGTACAATCACGGTCGAGGTGGAGTTTCGCCAACAGGCATATGATGTGTATGCTGTGCCGCTGAGGGACGAAAACGGCGTAGTAACAAGGCTTATCATGCTCACGCACAATATTACGCGCCGCAAACGTGCCGAAGCCGAAACGCAGCGCAGCGAGGAACTGTACCGAACACTTATCTCGAATTACCCAAGCGGCGCGGTGTTCCTCTTTGATGACGAGTTTGAATTTTTGGTTGCCGGCGGTCAAGGTTTGAAAGACATGAGCCTCAGAGCGCCTGATGTGCGCGGTACGACGCTCTACGAGGCGTTTTCGCTCGATGTGGCGGCGGAATACGAACAGCTTTTCCGCACGGCGCTCATGGGCAACGCGGCAACGCATGAAATCAAGCACGAAGGCGGCAGGTCATTTATTGCGAGTGCCGTTCCGGTGCGCAATAGTGCGGGGGAAATTTTTGCGGGATTGCTGCTTACGCAAGACATTACCGAGCGCAAAAAAGCCGAAGAGCGTGAACGTGAGGCAGACAGGCGCTTCCGCGACATGGCGGACAACGTGCCGGGTGTGATTTACCAATTTGCCGAATTTCCCGACGGCGCACGGCGCTTCAACTACGTCAGCCCGCGTGTACGCGATATTTTCGGCGTTGCGCCGGATGATTGGCAACAAGACGCGAATCTTCTCAAAATTCACCCCGACGACGAAGCCCGTTACAATGCGGCTTTGCAGGAATCGAAGCGCTCATTGAAACCGCTCCAATTCGAGGGGCGTTATGTGCTGCCAAACGGCGAAGAACGCTGGTGGGAAGGCATTGCCAAGCCCACGCTGCACAAGCCCACCGGCGCGACGGTCTTCAACGGCGTAATTCTCGACATTGGCGAGCGCAAACGTGCCGAAGCCAAACAACGCGAAACCGATGAACTTATTCGCGGTGTGATGGAAAATTCGCTGGATGCACTGATGCTCTTCAAGGCTGTACGCGACCGCTACGGCGTTATTACCGACTTCGAGTTTTTGCTCTCGAATCCCGCCGGAGCAGCAATGGTCAAGCGTCCGGCGGATGACTTGCGCGGAGCATCGCTTTTGCGCGAATTTCCGGCGCATAAGCACAACGGCTTGTTTAACCGCTATGTGCGCGTTACCGAAAGCGGCAAGCCCGAAGAATCGGAACTGTATTACGACGGTGACGGTTTGAATTTTTGGATGAATTTGAAAGTAGCGCGGTTTCAAGACGGTTGCGTGGTGAGTTTTTCCGACATCACCGCCCGCAAACTTGCCGAAGAAACCTTGCAAAACCTCAACGAAACACTCGAAACGAAAGTCGCCGAGCGCACTGAAGAACTCGAAGCCGCCAAAGAAGCCGCTGACAGCGCAAACCATGCAAAATCGGAGTTCTTGGCAAATATGAGCCACGAAATTCGTACACCGATGAACGCAATTTTGGGCTTTACCGAACTCCTGCACGAGCAGGTGCAAGGCGAGAAGCAGCGCTCTTATCTCAGTGCCGTTTCCTCAAGCGGAAAGACGCTCATGCGGCTTATCAACGACATTTTGGATTTGTCGAAAATCGAAGCGGGGCGCATGGATATTGCCTACGAGCCGGTAGATATTTCGCAGGTCATCCGCGAAGTGAGCGCCATGTTCGCCGCCAAAGTGCAGGAAAAAGGCTTGCAACTCCTCGTGGAATCCGATATTTCCTCGCCTTTGGGTATGATGTTGGATGAAATCCGCCTCCGCCAAATTCTCTTTAACCTCGTCGGCAATGCGGTAAAATTTACCGACAAAGGTTCCGTGAAAATTATCCTCAAAACCGCACCGGCAGACACTTCCAAGCATATTCGCTTAACGCTTGCGGTGGAAGACACCGGCATCGGCATCCCCGAAGCACAGCAACAAGCGGTCTTCGAGGCATTTCGCCAACAAGAAGGGCAAAGCGCCCGTAAATACGGCGGTACAGGGCTTGGCTTGACCATTACCAAACGCCTTGTGGAGATGATGAACGGCGAAATCAGCGTCAGCAGCGCTCTTGGTAAAGGTTCGCGTTTTACGGCGGTTTTCCGTAGTGTGGAAACGGTAGAATTAGGCAAATTGCTTGCGCCGGAAGATGCCGCATCGTGGAGCAGCGTACAGTTCGAGAATCCGCGCCTTTTGGTGGTGGATGATGTGCAACTCAACCGCGAACTTGTCGAGGGATTGCTGGCACATTCCAACGTAACGATTCTCCAAGCAAATGACGGCAAAGCGGCTGTGGAAGCGGCATTGCGAGAAAAACCCACACTGATTTTGATGGATTTGCTCATGCCCGAAATGGACGGCTACGAAGCGACAAGGCTCATCAAAGGCAATCCCGCAACGAAGTATATTCCCGTTATTGCGCTGACTGCATCGGCAATGAAAGATGAATCGGGCGCGATTGCGTCGCTCTGCGATGGGTATTTGCGTAAGCCTATTACGAAGCAGGAGCTTGTGAGCGAACTGATGAAATTCCTCCCACACCGCACCGCAACGGCGATTCCGGCAACCGAAGCGCCTGCACCCAGCGTAGAAATCACCCTTTCGCCCGAACTCCGCACCAAACTTCCCGAACTTGTCGCACTGCTCAAAGCGGACATGACCGAACAGTGCAACGCGCTGCGCCGCACCTTCAATAACAAACAGGCAAAACATTTCGCCGAGCAGGTCAAAGCGTTGGGTACGAATTACGGTGTGGGGCTTCTGAGCGAGTACGGCGGGCGCTTGGAAGGCTTTGTGCAGAGTTTCGACATGGAAAAAATCCCCGCACATCTCGAAAAATTTTCCGATATTGTTGCGAGGATTGAGCGGCTGTGAGGGTAGTATCAATCACAGACCGTACCTCGTTTGAATGTCCACGAATCTCACGAATTATCACGAATCCTTGATTGGTGTGATATTTTTTCAAGGAAGCAGATGTATCAAACTCTGTTTTCGTGAAGATTCGTGTAATTCGTGGAAACCATCTCTCTTACTCCTTCATCACAATCGCAATGCACAACCACGACGAAGCACTCATTCTCATCGTTGATGATATTCCCCGCAATTTACAAGTTTTGGGGAGCATTCTGAGCGAAAACGGCTTTGGTGTGAGCGTGGCATCAAGCGGACAAGGTGCGCTGGATGCTATCGCCGCCAATAAACCCGATGTTGTTTTGCTGGATATTCAAATGCCGGATATGGACGGGTTTGATGTTTGCACAACCTTAAAAGCAAACCCCGCGACTGCCGATGTTCCCGTGATTTTCCTCACCGCCCGGACGGAGATTGATGATATTGTGCGGGGTTTCGAGGTAGGCGCTGTTGATTATATCACCAAACCCTTTATTTCGCAGGAACTTCTTGCCCGCGTCCGTACTCATTTGCGCTTGGTGCGTCAAAACAAGCGCCTGCACGACCTCAACAGCGAAAAAGACGAATTTCTCGGTATTGCGGCGCATGATTTACGCAATCCGCTTTCCAAAATTCAGTTTATCGCCGAAAAAATGGCATACGAGCGAGATTCCTTCACGTCCGAACTCATCAACGATGCGGCGCAAGACATTGTGCATACCGTCGGCGGCATGATGGAACTTATCAGTAATCTGCTTGACACCAACGCGATTGAGCAAGGAAAACTCGCTTTGGAACTGAATCCGATTGAAATGGGCGTGATTGTCGAACACATTGTGCGCGATTACGAAGCCCGCGCTGCAACGAAAAAAATCACCTTACGTTATGAGCAAGGTGAGGATTTGCCGATGGTTCAGGCGGATGAGGTTGCCATTGCGCAGATTATGGACAATCTCATTTCCAATGCTATCAAATATTCACCAACGCGAACACAAGTAACAACGAGGCTTTTCAGGCAAGGTGATGTTGTAAGGTTAGATGTGCAAGACCAAGGTTTGGGTATGAGTGATGACGACAAAAAGCGTCTCTTCCAAAAATTTGCACGACTTTCCGCGCAGCCGACAGGCAACGAACACAGTATCGGTCTGGGTTTGTCTATTGTCAAAACGCTGGTGGACAGGCTTCATGCGGAAATTTCTGTTGAAAGCGCCGTTGGCAAAGGTACGACCTTCACGATTCTTTTCCCGATTTCAATGTCTTCGGAAACCGCATAAATACTTCGTGTCTGGTCAGATTCCACAGAATTTGTCCACGAATTACACGAATTGCCACGAATCTTGTGTAAGAATCCGCTCTGTTTGGATAAAAAACCATTGCAACTGCCTTGATTCGTGAGGATTCGTGCAATTTGTGGATAATTGCCCCCAAAAGTTTTGACCATTGATAACGCTTTTTCAACTCACCTCCTCTCAATAACAGGTATGAACAGACGCTATGAATAGACTTACAGCATATTGGCAGGTTGTTCGGCTTTGCAGCATGACCATTGGTTATTCGCTGTTTGGGTTGTCGTTTTCATGGTTTGACAAAGACCACAAATTGTTTTACGAGCATGGTTTGAACTTTGCCAAAACCTCACTGCGCATGGCAAATATCAATCTGGTTGTGGAAGGGCAGGAAAATCTTGTTGAAGGCGAGACGTATGTATTTGTAGCAAATCACGTGAGCATTTTTGATATTCCCGCAATTTGGGTAGCAACCGCACCAAAGCTGGGTGGACGGATTCGGATTATCTACAAACGCACTCTGCAACTTATCCCCTTTTTGGGGTGGGAACTCATGGTAAGCCCCTTTATTCCGATAGAGCGCGAAAAAATGCGCCGCAGTGTTGAAGGTATCAACAAGGCTGTAAGCGCCATTCAAAGCGGTGATTCGGTGATAATTTTTGCCGAAGGAACGCGCTCACGCTCCGGTAGGCTGAAAGAATTTAAGCGTGGCGGTTTTCACCTTGCTGCCCGTGCAAAAAAGCCGCTTGTGCCGGTGGCAATCGTGGACGCACACAAGATTTTACGCGCTGATTCGGTGGACATCCAAGAGGGAACAATTCGCGTTATCATCGGCAAACCCGTACCGCCGCCGGAACAGGACGACCGCATCGTGGAGCGCAGTTTGATGAAACATCTCCACGCAGTTGTCGCATCCATGCTGCCGGAAGAGCAGCAGCCACTGTGAATTTTTGCATGGGAAATATTACGATTATTGCCCGAATATTCCGGCTGGTATGCTTTTAGGTTAATGGTCAAAATCAATGGCTCTACTTGGTTTTAGTTGGAAAAATACTTTTGCATTACTACCTCGATCACGCCTGTAACAAGACGGCTTCAGCCCAATGTCATCAACTTAAGACTCAAACGATTGTTTTTGCGTTACTTGGATGTTTGAGGTGCGGGTGTTTCCTCTTGCGTTTCGATGGTGTTGAGGTGCGATTTTTTCGGATGGGAACTTTATGCTTCAAGAGGCTTCAAGAGTGCCTTGCGTAAGTCGTGCATGATGTTCTCAAGCTCTTTGGTATCTTCACCAATAACTAAAGCAATCAATCGCAAACGCAGTGAAGACATTGCCTACGTCGTGTTGATGGCATAGAGATATTTGCGTTCTTTGGCGTGATTATACTCCTTGAGTTCCTCTCGGACATCGTAGAGTGCCAGAGCAAGGAAATTTGCCTTTGGCGCTATAGCGGAATACGCAATCTTTCTTCCGTATCCCAAAAGCCAAATCGCAAGGTTTTATGAGGGTTTTGGATGTTCATGCGATAGCCCTGGGAAGAAATCGAAAATTATTGAGAGTGTTGAGATTTTTCCGTATCTTAATTGTCACATCCTTTAACCACCGAATCGTTCCCAACGATTCAGCATTGCTTCACGATTCTTCACGGTCATGCTCCTCATTCTTCCTTCCTAACTTTGCGGCGTAAACACCCGCCCTGTTTTGTTTTGTGTCAAGGCGCTTTTTTTGAGCGCTTCATCATTTCCCGCGCCGAGAAGTGTATTGTCGGCGCTGAGAATTTTTTCATTTATTCGGAGACTATTATGAGTTACGACGCTCTATTTCAAGCGGCGAATGGCTTTGCTATGCTTGGTTGGTTATTGCTTGTATTCCTTCCTCGCTGGCAGTACACGCGCCGCGTTGTCATTTTCGGTACTATCTTTGTTCTCGCTGCTCTTTATGCAGTCTTGTTTATTGGGAATTTTTGGACAGTCAATAGCGGCGACGGTTTGATGACCTTAGCGGGCATTGGCGCAGCGTTCCAAAATCCTGTGGTGGCGCTTATCGGTTGGGTTCATTACTTAGCGTTTGATATGTTTGTCGGCGCGTGGGAAGTCCACGATGCACAAACAAACGGTCTGCGGCACTTCTTGGTCGTTCCGTGTTTGATAGGCACGTTTATGGCTGGTCCGGTGGGCTTGCTGTTGTATCTGGTCATTCGCACGATACAAACACGGCGGATAAGTGTTTAGTGGTCATTGGTGGATTGGTACGTTAGTCATTGGTTACTTGGTCATTAGTCATTAGCGGATTGGCGAGTATGTTTCAGACGCAAGTATTGAAGCGCCTCGTAGGACTAATGACCAAGCAACCAATGATTATTTTTTCTGCATCATAGCACGAAAATCCTCTGCAAACGTTTGTGGGTCAATCGGTTTAGCGATGCAACCGTCGAAGCCCATTTCGATATACTGTTCGCGTTCTCCGCGACGAGCAAAAGATGTGAGTGCAAAAACGAGTGTTTGTGCGGCATTGGAGGCAGAGCGAACTTTTGTCAAAACATCTTTCCCGCTTATTCCTTCGGGAAGGACAATGTTCGACAGAATCACATCGGCAGTGTGCGAGGAGAGCCAAGAAAGTGCGGAATTGCCATCGCCGAAATCTTCTACATGAAACCCCGCACGCTGCAAAAGCAAGACAAAAAGTTTGCGGGTAATTTTATCGTCCTCAATAAGACAAATGGTTTGCATAACGAGTCGAAAAATGAATGTTGATAAAGGTCGCATCAGCCTAAGAATCCTCGCTGACAAAGGTGGGGTAGTGCTTTGCGGTGTTGGTAAGCACACTCTATTCTGAAGAAAAATACCATGTAATAACACCGTACAAAATTGTACAAAACTTTGCAGTCTGCATAGAAAATTCACGTATTTTCGTTCGTAATTCTTCTTTTTCACAAAGTTTTCCGTCATGCAAGTGCCATGAGTACACGCTTTCCAAAGCCGATTGCGAAAATTCTGACCGCGATACAAGCACTGTTGCCTATTACGCAAAGTGAAGCCGTTATCGTGCTGGTCTTGCTCTTGGGGCTTACGGCGGGACTGGTGTTCAAGCACTTGAGCGCAACATTCGATACAACGCCGCACAATGCCGCTTTGCGCAGCGAAGTTCTTCGTTTGGCGGACAGTTTGGCAAATGCCGAGCGGGCGACATTTGTCGGAACAACGCCTGATGCAGAGCCTGTTTTAGAACTTGCCACAGCAGATACGCTCGTGCAAAAACCGTTGCGTTTTTCGGTACAGGTTACTCCTCGCACAAAATCGGAGAAAATTACCTCAGGAAAAATTCGCCTGAATAGTGCGACAATTCAAGATTTACTGCGGCTGCCGGGAGTAGGAGAAGCAACGGCAAAAAAAATTCTTGAAGCCAGACGAGAACGTGCTTTCAAGCGCATTGAGGATATCATGCGCGTTAAGGGTATCGGCAAAAAGAAGTTTACTGCGATGCAGCCGTTTTTGGCGTTGTAATCAAGCCAAAGGATACACAAACCACGATTCTGTGCAAACCGATACGGTTTGGGGAGCATATAACTCTTGCGCACCCGCACCACACCTTGTGAAAAAAAACTACTTGACAAACGAATTTGGATTCTGTAATTTCGGTACTTGTGTTCAGAGTTTTTTTCGGAGGAATTCGGCGACGTGTGTTACTGCTGCAAAAATGTTGTTGCGACAAATACGCCGAACTACTATCTTTCCGAGCCGTTACTCTCGCACCATCGGAGTTCAAAGCGGTAGAAAAAAATTGCAGATTCAAAGCAAAGCGAAAAAAGTTCGAGTACAGAGAGAAATTCGAGATTGGAGAACGTAATGATAAGACCGTACTTCGCTGCTTTGTGTGTTATTCTCCCCATTGATATCCCTCATCATCAGGCGCAATCTGACGTACTTGTTTGATTTACAAGCTATTCCACAAAGCACCGCTTTTGTGTAGCGGTCTTGCGCTGTGCGTGGAAATAATTCGTGGCGAACGTCGCCTTAGGCGAAAGTATCGTTACTTCTCGTCTCTTGATGTGTTTTTTTTTCAAATATGACATTTTCAGTTCATTGTTTCTTTTCATTAAAATTCGTAGCACTATGCGAAAAATTACAACGTTTCTGCATTACTGCGCTGCTTTTATGCTGGTTTTGGGCATGACTTCGGCGCTGGCGCTGGCAAACGGGCGTATCGTCGGGAAGGCAACCGACGAAGACACGAATGCTCCTCTTGGCGGGGTGAGTATTAAGGTAAAAGTTGGTGGCAAAGTCCTTGGCGCTTTTACCGGTAAAGATGGCACGTATGAGATTCGGAATGTTCCTGCGGGAAGCTATGACGTATCGGCTTCATACATTGGCTTCAAAACAAGAAATGTGAAAGTAACCGTTGTTGATGATGCCGATGCTAAACTTGATTTCAAGATGCAACTTGACCTTTTGCTTTTGGAAGAGGCGGTAGTCATTGGGTATGGTACAAAACAGAAGAAAGATGTGACCGGTGCAGTTGCTCGTGTTAATGCAAGTGAAATTGCTAATCTGCCTGTACCAAGTATAGACCAAGCATTGCAAGGTAAAGCAGCGGGTGTGCAGGTCATTACGGCAAACGGTGCTACACCGGGTGCAGCAGTAACAGTGCGTATTCGCGGCGTTGGCTCCATTGCTTCGGCTACTGAGCCGCTCTACGTTGTGGACGGTATTCCTGTTACCTCCGGCGACTTTGCGGGTATGGGCGGTGCAGCCGGAAACGGCTATAATGCGAATGCACTTGTGGATTTGAATCCGCAAGACATTGAATCTATTGACGTGTTGAAAGATGCGGCAGCAACGGCTATTTACGGCGCTCGCGGTGCAAATGGTGTGGTCATTATCACAACGAAACGCGGTCAGGCAGGCACAACAAAATTCAACGTCAATTTGACAACTGGTTTTTCCAATCCGACAAATAATCTTCGCGTTCTTAACCGTGATGAATTTGTTGAACTCTATACTGAAGCATGGAATAACGACATTCGTCGCGGACTTGTGTCCGGTCCGGTACGCTGGCCCGGCAATATCAATGTCAATGATGCTCGCAACAATACCGATTGGATGGGGCTTGTTCTTCAAACAGGTCGTTTGAATGAAGCAAGTGTTTCTGCAAGCGGTGGTACAGAGAAAACAAAATTCTTTACGGGCTTAACATACCGCGACGAAACGACATACGTTATCGGTAATCGTTTGGAGCGTATTAGCGGTCGTTTGAACGTGGACCATAACGCAACTGAGGCTTTAACGCTTGGTGTCAGTGTTGGTGTTACTCGTACCGTTCAAAACAAATTTCCTGAAGCATGGGGCGGTGGTCTTGGATGGGCGCAAGCAGGTGCTTTGCCGATTTTCCCCGTGCGTAACCCCGATGGCACGTACTATCGCGGTCGTGACTTTTGGATTAACCCGATTGCCCGCTTTGAAAATACTCGTTTCACAACAGCCGGATTGCGGACACTTGCGGGCTTGTACGGCGAATTGAAAATCTTGCCGGGCTTAACTTTCCGCTCAGAAGCAAGCGTAGATTTGCTCAATCAAACTGAGGACTTTTTCCAAGGATCTGCTATTCGCGGTGAACGCGATGATGCAGGGAACTTCGTTGCATATGCAGAGCAGCGTCGTGTACAGGTTATCAACTGGAACACCAACAATTATTTCAACTTCAACACCAAAATTGCTGACGACCACGATATTCAAGCAACACTTGGTTTGCAAGCACAGCGTTCTGACCAATCTGACGCAGGTGTACGCGGTCAGCGCGGTTTTGCGAACCCATACTTGACATTGCCGGGAAATGCTGTTTTGACACAAGGTTATACCGTGTATAACTATTTTAGCTTCTTGTCCTATTTTGGTCGTGTGAGCTATAAATTCAAAGACCGCTATATTATCGGTGCTACGGCAAACTACAACGGTTCTTCGCGCTTTGGGTTGAATAATCAGTTTGGCTTTTTCCCTGCTGTTTCGGCAGCATGGGTTATTTCCGAAGAGCCATTTATGAAAGATAACGGAGCGATTTCCTTCTTGAAATTGCGCGGCAGCTATGGTTTTACCGGAAATGCAGAAATTGGCAACTTTGAATGGCGCGGTCTTTATTCGCCTTCCGGCAACTACGATGGTCGCGCTGCAATTCGTCCTTCACAGCTACCCAATTTGGATTTGACATGGGAACGTTCACGCCAACTTGATGCAGGTTTGGAATGGGCGGTTTTGGACGGTCGTATTCAAGGTACAGTCGGCTATTACAATCGTGAGTCGTATGATATGCTTTTACCTGTTTCCGTACCTGCTTCGCTTGGTTTTGCAAGTGTTCGCCGCAATGTGGGCAGCATTACCAACTGGGGTATGGAATTTACACTGACCTCGCACAATCTCACAGGCGAATTTTCATGGCAAACAGACCTCAATCTCGCTTTCAACCGCAACACTATCAATGATCTCGGTGGTCTGCCTGATGGCTCTATCGGCGGTCAAGGTGAAACACGCGCATTGGTTGGCTTCCCAGTTGGTACATTCTTTTTGAACCGTTTTGCGCGTATCAATGACCGCACACAGATGATTGAGGTAACACGTCGCCGTGCGGGAAATACCGTAACCTATTCCGACCAACGCACGAATCCAAGCGACCCGCGTTTGCAGCAGTTTGACCGTATGATGGTCATGGTTCGTGGTGGCGAGCCACTTTTCTATAACCTTAATGGTGATTTGACTGACCGCTATACCGTAGATGACCGTGTACCTCTTGGACAACCCTACCCAACGCTGTTTGGCGGTTTCACGAACACATTCCGTTACAAAGGCTTGGAACTCAACTTTACCTTTAACTTTGCCTTCGGAAACAATATCTATGACGATGCGGCAAAATGGACAGCAGGCGGCACATTTGGTGCGCTTGGTACATTGAACCAGCGCCGTGATATTACGCTCACACGGTGGCGCCAAGACGGTGACGTTACCAACGTGCCGGCATTGACAACACAAGGCATTTACAACGATTTCAACACAGACCGTCATCTCTTGAGTGGTGATTTTGTCCGTCTGCGCAACTTGACACTTGCATACAATCTTCCTGCCGAATGGCTTGAAGGTATAGGCTTGCAAAGTGTTCGTGTTTCGGTCAGCGGCTTTAACCTTCTCACAATTACCAGTTTCCCCTATTGGGACCCCGAAGTTGTTCGTGATTTGGGAGGCGCTCAAGACCGTAATTTCAGTCAAGGAGTAACATTCCTTGCACCGCCGCAAGCACGTTCTGTTAATTTCGGTCTCAATATCGGCTTCTAAGCCTGATATTCGGGAAATCAACTGTGTTGTTTCACTTTTTTTATGATACAAACAACTATGAGACTCAAACCATTATCAATTCTCAAAGGATGCGTTGCTTTATTTGCGGCTTTAGTCGTAAATTCATGCGGCAATATCTTGAATTTACCGCCGTTACAGGATTTGGATGCCGATGGTGCGCTTACCAATGCTCAAGGCATTGAAACTGCCGTAACGGGTGCATACCAAATTATTCAAGGCGGAAATATGTGGGGGGGCGATATGCTCACCATGACAGAGGTCTTTGGAGACTTTGCTTTACCTGAGCGCGGAAACTTAGATTTCCACACAGGAATGTATGCAAACCGTAATCTCAATTTCTTCAATGCACATGGTCGGGGGCATTGGGGAGCGGCATACGATGGTATTAATCGTGTTAATAATGTTCTTGCACGCATTGGTAATGTCAGTGACCTGAGCGAAGCTAATCGTAATCGTATTCGTGGCGAGGCTCTTTTCTTGCGTGGCTTATTTCACTTCGAGCTGGTGCGCTGGTTTTCCTTACCCGCCGGAGCAACAATGGGCAATTCACAAGCAGGCATTGTTATTCGTACAGAGCCAACAAATGCCCCCGCGACACAAGGACCTCGTGCGCGAAATACTGTTGCGGAAGTCTATGCGCAAGTTATTCGTGATTTGACCGAAGCAGAGAATCTTCTGCCCGTTGCCGGAGCAACGGGACACATCGCAGGACGCGCTTCCAAAGGTGCTGCTGCTGCAATTTTGTCCCGCGTGTATTTCCAGCAAAATGATTTTGCTCGTGCGGCGGAGGCGGCTTCCCGCGTTATTGCCAACACAAATTATCGCCTTGCTGATTTGAACACGGTCTTTGGTGAAAACGCTCCCAAAGGTGGTGGTTCGCCCGAAGTGGTCTTTGACATCCGCAACCGCGACGACAACAATAGTAATGGTATCGGTGACGCTTCGCGTTATGACGGTTTCCAAATTCCGTTTATTTCGGCATCTGATACGCTGAAGCGCCTGGTTGCTTCGTTCCCGATGAATGACCGCCGCCGTGCATATCTTCAAGAGGAAGGTGCAGCACCTGACCGCCTCTTCATCAATAAATTTGCGGCATTTGTAATGAATATTCCGGTAATTCGTATGGGCGAAGTCTATCTTACCCGTGCAGAATCTCGCGCTGAATCGGGCGATGCGGCTGGTGCGTTAGCAGATTTGAACGCTGTGCGCGCCCGCGCAGGTATTCCCGCATTAACAGGACTGACGGGAACGGTATTGCGTGATGCTATTCGCCGTGAACGCGCTATGGAGCTTATCTTTGAAGGTGACCGATTCCAAAACGTTAAACGGATGCGCGGTTTGAATATCAATCCGCTCAATACCAACCAACGTTTGGCATTCGATGCACCTCAGTTACTCTGGAAAATTCCGGATACGGAGATGAACGCCAACCCACAAATGCAACAAAATCCGTAACCAACAAAAAAAACGGTGGCGTAAGAAAAGTTCTTTTTTTTGGTACTTGACTTGCGCCACTTTTTGTTGTATTTTCTTTTTTTTACTTTTAGAATAAAAACCTTTCTTTTTTCATTTCTTCAGGAGATTTGTATGAAACTACGTTCCTTTGTATCCCTCGCTGCTGTTCTGCTCTTAACGGGCGTTTGCGGCGTATTTGCACAAATTACCACACGCTCTCTGCATCCTTCCGTTGCTATCGCTCCAGCAGGGCGCGAAATTGGTACAAACGATTCTATCCGTATCGTGTACACACCTGCGCGTGATACAGGTAACACAATGCCTAATGCTATGACACTTGTACCTCAAGTTTTTGCCTATACAACAGCTCGTAGTGTTGGCGCTAATAATTGGGAAAGTGCTTATCAAGTTAGTGAGTGGCCTATGGTTGGCGGAAATCCGAGATTACAAATGACACGACAAGGTGCAGGTTGGGTATTGAGCATCCCGAGTATTCGCAGTTTTTATAATGTTGCCGCAGGGACAAACCTTGACCAACTCCTTTTCGTGTTTAGGAATGCAGAAGGTACTGTTCAAGGTAGAGATGTTGCAATTCAGTTGAGCCGTACTGCGACATCTGTTCGGAACAACGATATTTTCTCAAGTGCAAGCGTTTATCCCAATCCTACGGCTGAGTATGCAAATATCAGTTTTGGTCTGAAAGCCGCTTCTACTGTGAACGTGAGAATTTTCGATGCTCGCGGCAATGAAGTCAAAACCTTGGTTAATAATCAATCATTTCCGGCAAATGCTATTCACCTTGTTGAATGGGATGCAACCAATAACAACGGCTTGAAAGTTGCAAATGGTGCATACTTCTACCGTGTTGAAGTTGGTGCTTCGATTGAAACAGGTTCGATTGTGATTAACCGTTGATTTTATCTTTGACTTACTCGGATTTTCGACTTCTTCAAAGCCCTTTTCTTGGTATAGAGAAAAGGGCTTTTGCTTTCTATATTTTTGTGTATTTTGTGCTGCTCTTGAAAAATTTCTCCTTTTGTTGAAAATGCTTCATTTAATAATTTTTTTTATCTCCATGGATCCTAAAGTTACTGTCGCATTAATTGAAGATGATGTACAAGTGCGCAAATTATACCAATTTACGTTGAGGATTGTGCATTGTTTTTTTTAATGCTTTTCTCTGGAAATAGCATAAATACTCGCACAGACAAGAATGTCTGTGCCACTGAAAACTCAATACGGGCTATTCAGCAGCAAAAACCCAACTTAGTGCTTCTTGATATGAAACTCAATGACGGCAATGGGCTTGATGTATTGAGGGCTTTTCCTAATCATGATAACGAGTTCGCTCACATAGTTTTGAGCGGCTATGCAGAGTTTATGCCCGAAGCATGGGAATTTGCTCCCAAAGGCTATGTGATAAAGCCGTTTGATGATGACAAGCTAAGAACAGCTATTACCTTCGCTATCAACAAGATAAAATTACTTGCGGTTGCTCAAGTTGGCGCGGATGGAACAGGGGTGGAGGAGTACATAGAAGTACGACGCAAAATTTATACCATTGAGAATGAATTTCTCATGGTCAAAGCGGACAAGCAGGTAACACGGTTTCAGCCCAGAAAGGAAATTTTGTATTGTAGTTCAGGTCGAGACAATACTGTTTTTCATCTTGGAAGTGATTCTCGTTTTGTCGCGCCAGAGCATTTGGGAGTTTGGGAAAAAGTACTTGCACATTTTGATTTCGTAAGGATACATCGGTCATTTTTGCTGAATCTGGCATTTTTTCGTGCGATTGTCCATGACGATAAAGATGGATTGGTTGTCTTGACAAACGGTATAAAAATAAGATTATCAAGAACTTATAAGCCAATTTTGCAAAAATCTCTCGACCAATATTATTCTAAAAATGGCGGCTTGTCGGGAAATTAAGGCGTATAATCGCTATACTCCACCTATTTGTAGAATCCAAGCAAAGAGATGAAGAAAATGATAGTAATTTTGTTTGTACAAATTATCATTCTCTCATCTTTCTAAGTTTTCTGATATGAAAAAAATTTCCAAATTGATGTTTGCAGCCTTTTTTGCCTTAGCTTCTTGCTATTCAATGAGCGCTCAAGTTCCCGCAGGAACATACCCTTTTTATTCTGTTTATAGTTATGGTGGTGGTTTGTCTGCGGCAACATTTCAGTTTTATGTAAATATCCCGACCACTGGATTAAATCAGTTGGATATTGTATTTAACAATACTTCAGCGCTTCAAATAGTAGGCGCTTCTGCTAGCGGTTTGGCGCTCTCAAATTCTACACTGGTTGGTAATAACTTAGTTATATCGGTTGATCCCAATTATGTTGGTACTCCGGTTGTCTATTTAACGGTTGTTTACTCCGGAATTGCTAATTGTCAAATACCGTGCGCCCAAATTAACTGTACTTCCGTTTTAAGCGGTCCGGGCGGTTTTGCTGTTGGTAACAACTTTAATTTAAACTTTCCTTTCGTAACAGGCGGTTTTGGCTGGTATTCAGTTAAAACATTTCCTTCACCTGCAAACGAATATGTTGATTTGACGGTAGAAACTCCTGAGGAATCATCTCGTACAGAATTTATCGCTTCAAAATTTCAACGTCAAAATTTTGTTGAACAATTATCCTACAAAGTGCGCATTATTGACGTTGCAAATGGTACGGAAGTTGATTCATTTGAAGTCAAAAATTTGAAAGTGCTTCCTCGTGTTGAAACATCGGCGTATAAAGTTGGTATGTACTCGGTGGTTATTGAGCAAAACGGCAAAACAATTTCATCATCGAAATTTGTCGTTAAGCACTAACTGTAACGGCACCATCAAAACTGGCTCTGTCGTTTTGAACCGCTAATACGCTTCATGAAGCAAGATTATTACATTCCCGCCCCGTCTTGGCAGAATCAAGGCGGGGCGGCGTTGTTTTTGGCAAGAACGGGGAAAAATGCTAGATTGGCAGTGATACAAATCTAAGCACACGCCCTCTTTTTAAGAGGTCATTATGTACACTGCATCTTCACAAAAAACTCTATGAAAATTCTCGGTATGTTTGCTCCCGGACCCAATCCCAGTGCGGCTTTGGTGATAGACGGAAAACTCATCGCGTGGGCGGAAGAAGAACGTTTTAATCGTATTAAAACCTCTCCAAATGACTTTCCTTTTTCGGCAGCACGATTTTGCTTGGAAAAAGCAGGCTTGCACCTTGACCAAATAGACCACATCGCCTACGGTTGGGATTGCACACGATACAGTTTGCAAGCGCCTGTGTTTTACGAAGAGCAGCACACAAAATATCCCGACACTCATTCGTACAACAAACTGCAACAGGCATACCGACTGAATTTGTATCACCCTGACCGTATCGAACAAACCTTGCAACTTGGCTTACGCTCACTCTCGCCGACCAATACCGTACCTCCGGTGCGCTATTATTCGCACCACCTTTCACACGCAGCCTCCGCATTTTTCGCCTCCGGTTTTGACGAAGCAAATATCCTCAGTATTGACGGCTCAGGCGAGGAAATATGCACCATGTTGGCACACGGCACACCACAGGGAATCGAAATTTTGGACACCTACAAACTTCCTCATACGCTCGGCGGTATCTATGCAACATTCACGGAGTTTCTTGGTTTTAAGCCGTATATGGACGAAGGGAAAGTAACGGGTTTGGCTTCGTATGGCAAGTATAACCAAGATTTGCAGGACAAACTTGATAAAATGCTGTCGTTTGACCCCGAAACAGGGCATTATGCCGTCAATCCGTACTTGCGCTTTATCGGCACACACAAATACGGACGGCGTTTCACCGATGAATTTGTTGCACTCTTCGGTCAGCCCAGAAGCCGCAATCAATCTGCCTTAGAGGGCAATTACGCCGATATTGCCTTTGCAGTGCAATGGCGTTTGGAGCAGGTTGTGATGGGTATGGTAAAGCGTTTGCACAACCGAACAGGCTCACAAAATCTGTGTTTGGCGGGTGGTGTGGCGATGAACTGCGCAATGAATGGGAAGATTGCACAGATGCCGTTGGTGGAAAATCTCTTTGTGCAGCCCGCCGCCACAGATAACGGTGTTTCGCTGGGCGCGGCTCTGCTTGCGGCTCAGGAGGCAGGAGACAAACCACGTTTTACCATGCAGCACACGTATTGGGGACCGAGTTATTCCAATGACTACATCGAAACGGTACTGAAAAACGCGAAAGCGACGTACAGAAAAAGCACAAATGTTGCCGCAGAGACCGCACAAATGCTTGCGGAGGGAAAAATAATCGGATGGATGCAAGGCGCAATGGAAGTCGGCGCACGGTCGCTGGGCGCACGGTCAATTTTGGCAAGCCCGATTTTTCCCGACATGAAAGACAAACTTAATCTGGAAGTCAAGCACCGTGAGGCGTGGAGACCATTTTGCCCGTCCATCAAAGCAGAATCCTACGAGCGATTTATCCCAAGCGGCGTAGATTCACCGTTTATGGTTGTTGCATTGCCTTTTTCCGATGCAGAAAAAGCCAATGTGCCGTCGTGCGTCCATGTGGACGGAACTGCTCGAACACAGCGCGTAACCAAAGAATCGAACCCTCTTTTTTGGTCGCTTCTGGATGAATTTGAGCAGCGCACGGGATACGGCATCCTCATCAACACTTCGTTTAATGTGCAAGGCGAACCAACGGTCTGCACACCCCAAGACGCGCTTCGGTGCTATTATTCAACGGGCTTGGACACGCTGGTTATCGGCGATTTTATTTTAACGAAGTAAATGTCGTTTGCATAACAAAAAAATAATTTCCTTGCTACACCATTCTTTTTTCGTATTTTAGCGGTCTTGTTAATTCAGCGTTGAGTGACTGTTTCTTGTTCTTTGCTTTGCCCTAAAGTTTTTCTTAACAATACTTTAACGGGTTGCGATTTTGGAGAAACGCGAAAAGAACTTAGAATGATAGTATCATTCTTCTCAAAAGAACGTCGCAATTTCAACGAATCTCCACGATTTTTTTTCTTTTTTTCTATGTCCAATTATACCGGAGCCAAAGTCCGCCTTTCGCGGAAACTTGGTATCGCCTTGACTGCAAAAGCAGGCAAATACATGGAGCGCAAGCCGAATCCTCCCGGACAGCACGGTGCAAACAAGCGCCGCGCAAAAGTGTCCGATTACGGCAAACAGTTGTTTGAAAAGCAGCGCCTCCGCCTTCAATACAACGTCCATGAGCGTCAATTACGCCGCTATGTGGAGCAGGCGCAACGCGCTTTAGGTAACACAGGGGAAATCCTTGTGCAGATTCTCGAATCCCGCTTGGATTCACTTGTTTACCGTGCAGGTCTTGCTCGCTCAATGTACGCGGCTCGTCAGTACGTTACCCACGGACACCTCACCGTAAACGGCAAGCGCGTGAACATTCCTTCGTACCGCGTGAAAGTGAATGATGTGATTGCAGTCCGCGAAAAAAGCCGCAAACTTGTGTGCTTCCAAGAAGCAATTCGCACCTCCGCACCGCCGCAGTATTTGGAAGTTTCTAAATCCAATCTCAGCGTGAAATTCCTCTACGTTCCGCCCCGCGAGGAAGTACCGATTATCTGCGAAATTCCGCTCGTTGTCGAATACTACTCTCGTTAATTCGGGCAGATGCTTGAATCGTGGCAAAGGCTTGCTACTGTTCTGTGGCAAGTTTCTTACAACGCAAAATCAAACAGCGCCTTTGCAATCTTTGTGCAAAGGCGCTGTTGCGTTTATAGGCAAAGGCTGTGCTACGGCAACCCCATGGCAATCCCGCATATGGGCGTAGGTTTGTGGTTTTTAACCGACACAAAGAATAACACGAAAAGGCGGCATGATTCGTCTGTTTGCCAAGTAATCACCAGTATCTTAAAATTCATGGTACAATGAATTACTGTAACCATACTCTACGATATGAAGGTTAGATAAAACCTCGTTTCTTGCGCCATCCTCATCCAACCCTCTGCCAAAGGAAGAATGTTTTAGAAGTATTTGATTTTCTTGTTTTAGCTCCTTTAGGAGAAGGCGGGGGATGAGAGGCAAAACGCGCAATGATATCTCACTTGCAGTACGATACGACACTGTAATTTTCCATTCTTCCGTAATAACAACCATGACCGTTCGCATTGGGCTTCACGCGCAAAATGTCCTTGGCACCAAACTTCAACCTTGCTCCCTCGCACCGCTTACAGGCTATTATCGCACGGGGTGCTGCGATACAGGTGTGGAAGATAGTGGTGTGCATACGGTTTGTGCTGTTATGACGCTGGATTTCCTCGCATTTAGTCGTTCTAGGGGGAATGACCTTTCTACGCCGATGCCCCAATTCAATTTCCCCGGCTTGAAGCCCGGTGACAGATGGTGTTTGTGCGCCTTGCGTTGGAAAGAGGCTCTGGATGCAGGCTGTGCGCCGAAGGTTCTTTTAGAAAGCACCCACAAAGAAACTTTACGTTTTGTTGCGTTGGAAGATTTGAAGCGCCATGCGGTTGCGAAGGAACAACAATCGTAACTGAAATACGCTGTAAGGCTTTATTCGGTTGTGCCTTGCGGAACAGCGCGGTACAATAACGTAGTTTGCTGTTTTGTCTCATTTCCCGGTACATTGATTTCTTCTGCTTGCTTCTTCACCGCATAAATCTTCATCACATCACTTTTCTGTTACAAGGAGTTTGTCATGATGTCCCGTTGGTTTACCAATGTACGAATTGGGAAAAAATTATCTGTTGCCTTCACTATATGCACAGCACTTATCGTCTTTATTGGCGTTGTTAGTATTCTGGCAACGCAAATACTTTCCAAACAAACCGATAAAATTTTCGGTAAGAATTTAGAACCCCTAGAACACATTAACGATATTTCTACCAACTTCCTCATGGCACGGGTGTATTTACGCGATGCCTTGTATTATGCTCAACGCGGTGATACTGAGTCCATGAAAGCATTCCAACAAAAGTCTCTTGCGTATTTGGCTGCAACCGAAAAAGCAGCAGAAAATTTTGCCGTAAGCCTTCATTCGCAGGAAGAGCAGCAGAAATACGCTGACTATCAACGTGAATGGGTTCAATTTGTTGGTGTTGCAAAAAATATTGCCGTGCTGACACAGCAAAATCAACTGAATGAAGCAGTACATCAACTCATCACCCTTTGTATTCCTCAAGCTGAAAAAGTAAATAATCTTGTTCGTGCGCAATTACAACTCAAAAAACGTTTGGGAGAAGAAACACGACTGTCCAATGAACGCATTGCGGCTCTTGTTCTGGGAAGTTGTATTGTCGTGGTTCTGCTGGCTATTCTTCTTTCTCATTTCCTCAATCGCAAACTAACAGCCGTTATTAGCCAGCCCATAACTGCATTGGAAGCCGCCGCACGGCAACTCGCAAACGGTACATTAACCACGACACTTACCGTTCAAAGTAGTGATGAAATAGGCACACTCTGCCAATCGTTTAACACAATGGCGCAAACGATTCGCGATGGAATGATGAAGATTGAACATGAAAAAGCGCTTGTACAACAAGCAATGAAGCGCAGTGAAGAAGAGCGTAACTATTTGGCACAAAGTGTTGAAATGATGCTGCAAAGTGTGGATAGGTTTGCGAAAGGCGTACTGCACGAGCAATTACCGGTAGAGCAAGACGATGAAATCGGTCGTTTGTACAAAGGATATAACAGCGCAGTGTATAGAATACGTCTTGCTATTGCACAGGTAATTGCGTCGGTGCAAGAGACCGTCAATGCTACACGCCAAATTGCCTCCGGAACAGAGCAGATTGCCGCCGGTATTACCACTCAGGCAGCCCGCACTTTCACTGTTGCTTCTGCCACGGAAGAAATGGCGCTTAGTGTAGCCGATAACAACAAGCACATCATTCACGTTGCTGCTGAAGCCGAAGCCATGACCGATGAGGTACGTCGTGGAGACGAGGTGATGAAAACAACTATTCAGCGAATGAATCAAATTGCGGAGGTTGTCGAGAGGTCATCGCAAACAATTGATGATTTAGGAAAATCCAGCGCTCAAATTGGTGAAGTGGTGAGGGTCATTGAAGAAATTGCCGACCAGACCAATCTTCTTGCGCTTAACGCAGCAATCGAAGCCGCACGTGCGGGCGAACAGGGACGCGGCTTTGCCGTTGTCGCTGATGAAGTACGGAAACTTGCCGAGCGGACTCAAGAAGCCACCAAAGAAATTGGTGCAACAATAAAACGTATTCAAACCGACACCTCCGGGGCTGTTCAGTCTATGCAACGAGGAACACAAGAGGTAGAACAAGGCAAACAGGCTATCAGTGCAGCAGCAGAGCGTCTTCAGGCAATTATGAACCGCGCTCATAAAGTCTCCGAAACTATCCGAATTATAGCGGCTGCTGGAGAACAACAAACCTATACCAGCAAAGATATCGCCAAAAATATAGACCATATCAGCATCGTGAGCGAAGAATCTGCCCAAGCCACCAAAGAAATTGAACGGGCGGCTCTGGATTTACAAACCTTGACGGAACATCTTGAACGCATGGTACAGCAATTTGAAGTAGAAGAAACGCATCAAGTATCTACAACCTCAACCGATAGAATGAAGTATGTGACTGTATAATCATCACAACCTCCGCTAGAGGTATCTATGACCACCAATGGCAAAGTATTTCTTTTTCTCCGAGACTCATTGTTCATGTTCGATAGATTGTCAAATACCAAAATCATGACCATTTCCCCTTGAATTCACGACCCCATATTTTTCACCAAATCGTTATTTGATGAGACTCCTTTTCACTACCGATGTTGAACAATCCTTCAAAGACGTTGCCGCAGGCTTCACATTTGACCTTTTTCAAAAACTCACGCCGCCGAATGTTTCCGTTGAAATCAAGCGCTTTGACGGTTGCAACAAAGGCGATGAGGTACATTTGGCAATGCGTGTTCCGGTCTTTAATCGCACGGAAGAATGGATTAGCCGTGTGGTCAAATCAGGCGAGGTAACGGAGCATGAGGTGTATTCGGATGAATGGTTTTTTATTGACGAAGGCGTGAAACTGCCGTTTTTCCTCACGTATTGGCGGCACGTACACCGCGTCGTACAGACCGAAAGCGGCGGTTCGGCAATCATTGACGATATTGAATACCGCGCACTGTGGTACTTGCAGCCCTTTGTTCATCTGGTATTGTCGGGACAATTTGCGGCGCGGCAGCCGATTTATCGAGAGTATTTTCGTAAGAAATGAAGCAATTGCGTTCATATCGTTTCGACTTCAACACCGCTTTGTTCCTCGCTCCGTGGCTTTTAACATTAGCGGTCTTTTGGCTGTATCCTTTGGGCTACGCACTCTACCTCAGTTTCACGAAATACTACACACTCAGGAATGAAGCGGTGTTCGTGGGGTTGGAGAATTACGCACACATTCTTTCCAATGCCTTTTTCTGGCAAGCGCTCCAAAATACAGCGCTTTTCAGTCTTGGTACAATTCCCCTCACAACCGCATTAGCACTGGTCTTGGCGGTCGTTCTATATTCTGTGCCGCGATTTGGCGGATTTTTTCGGGCAGCATTTTTTTTACCGTCGGTTACGTCGCTGATTGTCTTGGCGCTGGTATTCTCAACGCTCTACGCTTCGGACGGTTATTTGACGATGCTTTGTAGAATTGTGGGCGTACCTTTTCCCGTGCGAGGCTGGCTCCAAGACCAAACAACTGCCCTTGGAAGCATTATGGCAATGGACATTGTGATTTCAAGCGGGTATTACATGATGCTGTTTTTATCGGCATTGCAGACCATTCCGCGTGACCTTTACGAAGTGGCAGACCTTGCCGGAGCAAGTGCTGTGCAGCGTTTTTGGCGGATAACCTTGCCGATACTTCGCCCGACGATACTGTTTGTTCTGGTGATTAACACGATTCGCTCGTTGCAAATTTTCATCGAAATTTATGTGATGACGCACGGCGGTCCGCTTGGCTCCACGACAACGCTGATGTATTCGGTGTACATCAATGCCTTCGAGAAGTCCGATATGATGGGCTATGCGTGTGCGCTGGCGTATTTGGCGTTTGTCATTATTTTGGTGTTTTCACTTCTTCAAATGTGGCTTTTGCGCGTGAACAGGGCTGTGGGGGAGTAGGCTGAAGAGTTGATAGAATCTTCTTTCTAACGGTAATTATTCTACGGTTCATTCTTCTCTGTGCAAGATTTTTCCTCAAATATCCGCATTATTCCCATAATCACAACTTCATATCCACCTGCAAGGTAATATGCCGCGTCGGGGCAAGATTGCCGATGATTTCCGTGTAATAATAATCCAACAGGTTGCGCACATTTAGCGTTAGCAATGCCGGAAACGCCGCTAACTGTGCCATATTCACCACAAGCCGCGCATCCACAACATGAATCGGCACTCGTGCCGTTGCGTCGCGTATGGCGATGCTGAGATCGTCAATTTCGTCAAAGCGTGATTGGAAGCGGTAATCAGCCTGCAACTGAAATGCTCCCGACGCAAGAAAATTCATGGGCAGTATCAAACGCGAGTACCAGAGTGTTGTGGAGCGATATTTCAAAATTTGGTTGAGACCTAAATCCATAGGCGACATCAGCGTCAGCGATGTTTCAAAGCCCGCGATGCGCTCCGGCAGCCAGCCCGTGATGCCGACTTCGATGCCCGTAATCCGTGCGCGGGTGATGTTGATAAACTGAATTTGCGGATTTGTTGCCGACGGCAAACGCGGCTCTACAAGGTCGGTAAATTCATTGTTGAATACCGCACCGTCCATTGTCCAATCCTGCCCGAAGAGCTTAAATGCTTGCTTTCCGCCTACTTCAAACGACCAAGAACGTTCGGATCGCATATTTTGATTCGGCGCAACGGTAAACGAACCAAAGCGCAATGCTGCAAAACGCTCTGTCAGCGTCGGCGCACGGAACCCCGCACCAATACTGCCACGAAGCTGAGTGTCTTCCGATAATACCCACGTTGCACCTGCTTTCGGGCTGATAATCAACCCAGAGCCTTGAACGCCGTTGCTGGTTTGTTCAATGTCGAAGCGGCTTCCCAGTGTCAAGGTCAAATTACTAAGCGGCTTGTATTCGCCTTGAACGTAAGCAGCACCAATAAACTGCGTCGGAGCATTTGCAACGACAATCGGGCTGCGTTCAATCATGTTGAAAATTGCATTGATACCGTAAGTAAAAAGTAACGATTTATCAATGATGGAAGTAAACTGCACTTCGCCGTTGAAAGCATTGGCAACCGACGCAATTTGTGTGCCGACCGTTGCTTGGTTGAGCGTCGTAAAGTCCGTGCGGTACGCGCCCAGACGCGCCGTCATAAAAAAGCCTTCGCTGAAAACATCGCGGTAATCCGCCGCCAACATCGTTTTGACGGAAACAAAACGTTCTTCGGGGTTTGTGCCAAGCGGTGCGCGGGTTGCTTCGCGCAAAGAGCGCCAAAACGTCCAATTGGTGCGGTTGTCGTAAGCATGGCTAAAAATAATGTTCATCGAAGCGCGTTGCGAAAGTTCGATGCTTGCTTTGGCAAAAGCATTTGCCTGCCAATTATCGAAATAATCCACATAGCCGTCATTACCTTTCCAGCCGACAGCAGCAAGTAAGCCAACGTTGCCGATTTTTTGCGAATATCCCACATCCACACCGCCCAGAAGCGGCATTGTGCTTCGCCAGCGCCATTCCTCAAAGCGCGGCATCGTGTATGCGCCGCCAAAAGCACGAAGGCGGAACTCCGGCGTTTCCGACGGTTGCGCTGTTATTACATTCACCACACCGCCCAGCGCACCTGTGCCGTAAAGTGCAGAACCAGCGCCTTTGACGACTTCAATGCGCTCCACGTTAAACATCGGCACAATGTCGAATTTTACATCGCCGCCGTCTGCCGAGAGCATCGAAAAACCGTCCAAAAACATACTCACACGCGAACCGAAGCCCAGCGAAAATCCCGATGATCCTCTGATGTTTACTTGGTCGCGGGCAACATACACGCCCGGAATATAGCGCAACGCATCATCTATGCGGGTGATATTGCGCTGTTGCAGCCCTTGTGCATCAACGGTGGTAATGCTGACCGGCACATCCTGTGCGGCTTGGGCGCGTTTTCCTGCCGAAACAACCACATCATTTGTCCGCAAAATCTGGGTGCGGAGTTTGATTTCCACTTCCGTCGTATCGCCTTCACGCACTACCACAGGCACTTTTTTGAGTTCATATCCAACAAGCGAAACAAGCAATGTATAAGTATCGGCGGGAATTTTTTTGATGACGAACATACCGTCTCGCCCCGAATATGCGCCCAAAGCCCGTCCTTCCACACGCAAGGACACGCCCGTCAGTTTTGCGCCCGTTTCTGCGTCGAAAACAATGCCTTTGATTGTTCCTTGAGCAAGTATTGGTGAGGCGTACACCGTGATAAGAACAAGCAGGCAGCAGCAAAAGCGGAAAAATGTGTGCATAATTTCAAGGAAGAAAAGGGGTGAATGGTATGCGACAGAGCCGTCTTAGACTTACAAAGCTACGATTTTCGGCACTTTCAACAAGATGTTTCGAGCAGTATATTTTGTGGAGAAGTGGCTTGCGGTACGATGAAATTGGGTTGGCAATAAGACCACATTTCGCAAGGTTGTGGAACATCAACAAAAATCCTGCAAGCGGCGGTAGAGCAGTTGCAAGGGCAATCCGACAACGTTGTAATAACAGCCCTGAATACTTTCCACAAACACCGCGCCGAAATCGTCCTGAATCCCGTAACTACCGGCTTTGTCGAGCGGTGAACCCGTTGCAACATACCACCGAATTTCATCGGTAGAAAGCGCACGAAAGCGCACCTCTGTTTTGCTGACATCGCTGACAACAGTAGCAATAGAACCGTCGGCAGCAGATTCCACAATCGCAATTCCCGTATAGACCTCGTGAACACGATTACTCAGCATCGAAAGCATCCGCACCGCATCACCACTATCACGGGGCTTGTTGAGAATGTATCCTTGCAATACGACCGTCGTGTCCGCACCGATGATGATTGCCCTTTCGCCCAGTGTTTCTGCCACGTGCAGGGCTTTGGAACGGGCGAGTTTCTGCACATAGTCCGCAGGTGCAATATCGGTCGGAATAATGTCCTCATCAAAGGACGATACTACAACACGAAACTCTAATCCAAGCTGCTCCAACAACTTCTTTCGGCGCGGAGAAGCCGATGCCAACACAAGCGGCGCATGGAGATGGAGGAAATTTTGCATCTTTTTTGGTTGGGGCTGGGTTACTTAGGGGCTTGGTTACTTGGTTACTTAGGGGCTTGGTTACTTGGTTACTTGGTCATTAGTCATTAGTTCATTAGTTATTGTGTGCTTTATTGGCGGTTTGGGTGCGCCTAAGGAGGACTATTCCCGTGCAAGCGGCAACGAGTGTCGCAAGGCTTATCCACGCGCCTGTGCGAAAAGGAGTGGAGTCATAGCGCAGGGCAATCGTGTGTTTGCCTTTTGGAACAGCAACGCCACGCAAACTGTAATTGATACGCAAAACTTCCGTCTCTTGCCCGTCAATCGTGGCTTTCCATGCGGGATACCAGATTTCACTCAGCGCCAATATCCCGTTTTCTGCGGTTTCTACGTCGTATTGCATACTGTTTGCGCGGTATTTCGTGCAGTGAATCTTATGTGAAACTGCTTCGGGCGCTTGCTTGGGAAGCGTGATTGCAAGCGGCTTTTCGAGGATTGCTTGTGTTGCAAAATTTATCTTGCCGCTTTTGGCAATCTCTCCTGCCTGTTCGGGTGCGCTTTGCACGGCATCGTAGAGCATCCGCGCACGGGGAAATGCCGATGGGCGTTCCCGCAAATACGCACTACCGCTTGTGCTATCCAAAGCAACCGCAAGGCGGATGTTCAGCAAATCGAAGGTTTCTTCGCCTGTCGGGGCAAACGGTAAGCGGCGACCAATCAAAATCGGCATATAGCCTTCAAACAGCATCACAGGCGAATACAAACCTTGATTGCGCGGCATAAGCATTGCGCCTTGCGTCCGCATACTCACGCGGAAGAGCGAATCCGGCGGCATCGTGTCAGCCCGCATTGAAGGCGGAATCGCAGCATTGGTGCGCTCGTACTGTTCGGCAGGATTAGCTTTGTTTTGATTAAAACTGCTTCCGGCAATGTATAAATCTGCAAAGGCGAGAACCATTACGCTTATTCCTGCGACAGTAGCAGAAACAAGACCGCGCTCAAGCAATAGCAGCAAAACGCCCGTGAGACTAGCAATTATCAATGCTGTCAGCCCAAAGCCTTTTACTGCGTCGGCGTAATTCCCGGCTTCCGGCGGGACGGTGATTGCCAAGCCCAACGCCATCAATATCGGCAAACCAATACCTGCCGCTTTCAGGCGGAAAGCCGTTCCACGCCGTTTCCACAGTTCATCGAAGCCGATTCCCGCCATGATTGTCAGCCCCAGAACTACAACTATCAACATCCGCGACGGAATACGGAAGCGGTCAAACAAGGGCAATTTAAACATCAGTTCAAAAAGAAAACCGTTTGTGCCGAGGGCAAACAGCACGGCAAACACGCTTGCGAAGAGCATCAAACCTGCAATGTTCTCGCGCTCACGGCTGCGGAGCGTTGTCAAAAAACCGACCAAACCCAGCATCAATGCGGGAATCCCAACATAGAAGGCTGTTTCCCAATAGTAAAAATTGTTACCGTTTGCTAAGTAAAAAGGAACGGAAAGCGTCTCTGTTGCTTGTGTTGCGGCTGCGTAGCCGAAAAGTTTCGGGACGATGAGCGTAAAAATTTGCGAAAGTTGCAACGCGCCCACAGAGGCTTTTTCGATGCTAAAATCCGTGCGCTCCGAATACGCGGCAAATTCTTGTGAATGAAGCAGCTGCACCGCAAAAATCCCCGCGCCGATAAGAATCGGCAATGCCGCCGAAATGCCGTAATGAAGCGGGTTGGAAGCAGAAGCACTCTTGTCGGTAATTTGCACACCAAACGCCCACAGCGTGTAGAAAAAAAGCAGCAAAACCAGATATAGTGTCGTTTGTGGGTGTCCCGAGAGCATCATTATTCCCAACACTAAACCGGAGAGAAGCGAGAAATAAAGCCGTTGTTGGAAGGATTCTTGCGACATTTCCTGTGGAAGCAGCGCTTGACGAAAATACATCCACGCAAGCGGAAACCATGCGCAATGCGCAATCATCATCGGGTGAAAAACGTGGCAAACGGCGTAGGAAGTAAACCCGTAGGAAACCGCAGAAATAAGCGCACCGGCATCACTCACCTTCAAATTTCGCATGAACAAAAACATGGAAAATTGCGCCAAAACAAAATGCGCAATAATCACCATTTGTGCAATCCAAACGGGCAGTTTCCCATTTTGCACAAATAGTGCTTGGAGCATATTCGGCGGATAGAAAAACCCTATGGCGACATCGGCAAGAAACGGCGTACCGGAGAAGGTGTAGGGATTCCAAAAGGGAATTTCACCTTGCTGCAAATACTTCGCCGCAAAAACCTGTGCGGGATAAACATATTCGGTAAAATCTTCCCAGAAATAGGTATTACCCATAATCTGCGAACCGAAGAAAATAAGCGTTGTTGCAGCAAACAATAATGCCGCCGCCCACAAAGGAAGTGTGAACGAAGCGGCATTATTCAAGGGAAGTGTACGCTTTTTTGCGGCTTTGGGAGTTGCCGTTTTGTGTTGTTTTGCCATAATGCGCAGTGAAATGTCAAGAAGGAAGTGCAACAATCAACGGAGTACGCCTTTTTGGGGCATTTATCCATTATTCGTTTTTAGGCATTAGTTCCTGAGTCGAATAGTATCAATCGAATTGAGATACTGTACTTTTGCTTTTAGCGCATCTTCTGTTTCCACATTGTTGGGGTCGGGCAAACAACAGTCCACCGGACACACTGCCGCGCATTGCGGTTCGTCGTGGAAACCGACACATTCGGTGCATTTGTCAGGAACGATAAAATAGACTTCATCGGAGTAAAACTCGCCTTTGAAGCCGCCCGGCGAGGTAGAATCGCTGTATTCCGTGCCGGCAAGTTTCCATGACACAGCAGGCTCATAAATAGCGGTGTTCGGACATTCCGGTTCACACGCGCCACAGTTAATGCAATCGGAGGTGATACGAATTGCCATAGTGTTGGGGGAAATAAATGAAAGTGGTCAAAGGAAATTGGTGTGGTTTTCGTTTTGTAAAACCTATTCAAGAATTTGTAAAACTACGCGAAATTTTTCAAACAGGGAAAGGTATTTTGCGGTATTCCTCCAGATATTTCTCGCTCTGCCGCCTTCACTCGAATACGAAGCAAAGCGGCAGAGCGAAAACGAAAAACCTATTCGGTATTTCTTGGGATATATCTTGGATTACCTCTGTTCTTTACCGCAAAACCACGATTTTACCGCTCTGAGGAGCAGCCGTGCCTGCAAAAATGCGATAGAAATAGACACCGTTTGCATTGCCGGTCATCCAGACAACGCGCTGTTCTCCGGCGTTCATGGTTTCATCGGCAACCGTAGCAATTTCACGCCCTGCAGCGTCGTAAATTTTCACGCTCACACGGGCTGTTTTTTCCAGCGAAAAGCGTATCTCTGCGGCATCGGAAGCGGGGTTGGGATAAGCAGAAGTCATTCCGAGTGTAGAGGCAGATTGCTCTTCGCGGACGCTTGTTGCCACCAAACCCTGTGGCGGTGCGGGGAAGGGCGTTGTGGAATACAAACGAAACTCGCCCGGACGCAGCATAATTGGCGCATTCACATCGCTCACATTCAGTGTGCTGCGTGTCCAGAACTCATGCCATGTTCCGGTGCGTTGGAAGGCGGGCGTAATGGCTTGTGGAGCGACATCGAAATTTCCCAAAATCATCACCGTATTCGACGGGTCGCTAATGGCAATGCGCTTCAGTGCGCCGCCTAAGGCAAGTGTAACGTTGTCGCTACTGAAGACAGGCTGTTCCACTTTCAATTTCGCTAATTCTGAATACACGCCATACAGCGCTCTGCGGCGCGAGTCGGCGAAATAATCCCAGCGCGTAGGCTTGATGGTAAGGCGGTCACGCTCGGTGAGCGAGGGCCAGTTTATCGAATAATCATACCCAAGTTCGCCGAATTGCCAAATCATCTTTGGTCCCGGAATTGTGAAAAAGAAGTTTGCGGCAAGTTTCATCCGCTCCAGTGCTGTTGCGGTGTCGCGGGTATTGTAGGTATCGGTACGATTACCAAATTGAATATTTTTGAACATCAGGCGTTCTTCGTCGTGACTTTCCATATACCCCAGCAAATGCGGCTGTTGCCACCCGCGCTGACGGTGATAAATACCGTTGAAGTTAGAATTACCATTATAGCCCATTGTTGCTTCGTTGTAGGTAAACACATGATTTCCCCAGAACATAAAGCCGTAATCCGCCAATTCGCGCTCTTCGCTGTTGTCGGCAAAATGCTCTAAAATCAAGTACGACGTGCGGTCATATTGCCGAACGACATCGTACATCCGCTTCAGAAGCCGTATGCGCGAGGTATCGCGGGCGCTCCAAAGTCCAACGTTTGTGCCGGAGTTTACCTGCGTAAACCCCTTCGACAAGTCAAAGCGGAAGCCGTCTGCACGGAAACGCTCTGTCCAGAAACGCAGCACTCTGTCCATGAACTGCTGTGTGCCAACAAACTCGTGGTTGAAGTCGTTAAAAACGTTGAACGGGTGCCTCGCAACGACGTTGAAATACGGATTTTCCGATGCAGGATAAAGTTGATACAAGGGGCAAGAGCCAGTCGCATGATTAAACACAACGTCGAACACAACGGCAATACCAAGTGCGTGTGCGCTGTCCACGAACTCGCGGAGGTCGTTTTCTGTGCCGTAGTATTTGTCCACAGCACAGTAAAATGCAGGGTTGTAGCCCCAACTGAGATTGCCGTCAAATTCCGAAACAGGCATCACTTCAATACAATTCACGCCAAGCCGTTTCAGGTATTGCAGCGAGTCCATTGCAGCACGGAAGGTGCGGCGATTCGTGAAATCGCGGAAAAGCATTTCATAGACAACAAGGTCTTTCACAGCAGGGCGGCGGAAATTATTTGCCCGCCAAGCGTAGGGCTGACGCGGTGTGCTGAGAACGCCCACCATGCCCGTTGTTCTGCCTGTCGGGTAGGCAAGCAAATTCGGATAGCGATTTTCCCGCACAACTTCGGGGTCATTAAACGGGTCAAGAATTTTTTCGACGTAAGGGTCGGTTGTGCGTGTTGAGCCGTCAATGATATACTGAAAACCATATTCGCGGCGCGGTGTCAAGCCCGAAATGCGAATCCAATAGCGCTGCCCGTCGGGAGTGCGGTTCATCAAGCCGCTTCCTGTGGGCTGCCAATTATTAAAATCACCGACTGCATAGATAAATTGCTTGTTTGGAGCGAACAGCACCAGCACAACCGTCGTGCTATCTACTTGATTGATACCGTCTTGAACACCGCTTGGAAGCGGGGCTACGGGCGTTTCGCCGCGAACAAAGAAGCTGAGAGAATCTTGCTGTGTTTGTCCGCCTTGTGTTGCGGTAAGCCGTATTGTGCGGCTCACACCGGCGGCAGAAGCCGGTACGACATAATTAAAGGTCAGTTCACGTCCACTTGTTTGGGCAAGTTGCGCCGTACCGTCGGTCAAGGTAAGCGTGGAAGCGAGAGACGACGCGGCTCTGAAGCGCAACGTATCGCCAATACGATAAAACGTCGTGCCTCCGGCAGGTGACAAAATCCGTGCAATGAAGGTTCCAGCGGGATAAACGGGGTAAAAAATATCCGTACCGCCTGCACCTTTGCCCTCTGCCGAGCCGTTTGCATTGCGAAACACAAACGCCAAGTTCCGCACGGTGTCTGCATCCGGCACGCCATAATAGCTGCGGATGTGGAAGCGCAAGGTGTGTTGGTCGTTACCGATAGGTGTCATGCGGACTTTGGGGTTGTCCGTTCCCCACTGCGCCACAACAAAACGCCAATCGCTCATACTCGTACTGCGGTTCGTGATGACACCTGTATGCGCATAAACAGGCATCACCCCGCGCAAGCCACCTGTGCCTTGTGTGGCATCGTAGGTAACAGTTACGGTGTCTTCGGTTGTGGGAAAAGGTGGATTAACTTGCACTTGTGCAAGCATCGGAAATGCTGTAAAACCAAGCGCCAACGCCACGACGAACAGCGCACGGAGAAAGAGAGGTTTCATAGAATCAAGAAGAAAAATGGTGAAAAATGAACACACAAATAGTAATCGGTCTTTGAGGATATTGTCCACGAATCGCACGAATCCTCACGAATCACATCTATAAGAGCGCTTTTTTCATCTCGACAAAACAAGATTACAAAAGGAGATTCGTGTCAATTCGTGTGATTCGTGGAAAAATTATGTGGAAACGAAAACAGATAGACTATACACCAAAGCTAATACCTAAATCCTTTGCGGTCAAGATTGTATCGGAATCCACAGGCACATGACGGACGCGGTGCGCAACTTGTTCAATCGGGATATAATTCACCGTTGGTGGGTCAAGCACGACGACCACGCCGGATTGCCCTTCTTCCAAAGCCCGCACGGCTGCTGCTCCGAAGCGGAGCGAGAGCAAACGGTCAAATGCCGAAGGCGAGCCGCCGCGAAGCAAGTGTCCAAGCACAACGCAGCGTGTTTCTTTTTTGGTGAGCGCTTGAATTTGAGCGGCAATTTTTTCACCCAAACCGCCGAAACGCTCGGCTTTGCCAAGTTCTTTTTCGACCACCGAAGCCGTTCCGTCTTTGGCAATAGCGCCTTCGGCAACAACGATAATCGAAAAATTGCGCCCTGCTTTTTCACGCTCATTGATTTTTTCGGCAACGACGTTGATGTCGTAAGGAATCTCAGGAATCAAGATTACGTCGGCTGTTCCGGCGACTCCTGCGTTGAGCGCAATCCATCCTGCGGTGCGCCCCATCACTTCCACCACCATGACGCGGTGATGTGATTCCGCCGTTGAGTGTAGGCGGTCAATGGCTTCGGTAGCGAAACTGACGGCGGTATCGAAGCCGAAGGTCGCAACCGTACCTTCGAGGTCGTTATCAATCGTTTTCGGAACGCCCACAACGCGGATATTTCCTCGCTTGGCAAGGTCATTGGCAATGGTGAGCGAACCGTCGCCGCCAATAGCAACAAGCGCATCAAAACCGTATTTTTTGAAACCTTCCACGATTTCATCGGCTCTATCGACTTCTTTCATTGTGCCGTCGGGCTGCGGCATGGGGTATTTGAACGGGTTCCCGCGATTGGTCGTACCGATAATTGTGCCGCCAAGGTGCGTAATTCCTCGCACTCTGGCACGGGTAAGTGGAATCACACCGTCGCCGTTGGGGTAGCGTTCCGGCAGGAAAATACCGTTGTAACCGTCGCGGATGCCGAAAACTTCCCACCCGCGCTTGGTTGCTGCATGGACAACCGCACGAATAACGGCGTTTAAGCCCGGAGCGTCGCCGCCGCCTGTGCTGACGGCAATGCGTTTGATTTCTTGTGCCATAAAGAAGATGCTCGAAAAAGTGTGAAAAAAGTATCAGAATGCTCGTGCGAAAATCTACGTCTGCCCTTGAAATTAGACGGTTTGAGATTGACCGCGTAAACGCAAAAGCAGCGTTACAATAATACCACAAACCACAACACCGCTGACAAGATACGCATAACTTTCCCATGTCATCCAAGGACCATGATTCATAAAGTACCGTTGAATAGGGAAGTTTGCGTACGAACCGCCGGACATCACGTAATCGTGCATTCCGGCAAAATTAAGCGGTATCCACAGTTTAGAAAAACCAAGCGCTGCAATGCCCATAAAACCAAGCACGAGGGCAGAACGTTGTTCAGTGTTTGCCGCCGCCACAACAGCAACAACAATAACAGGCAGAAGGTTCGTTAATTGGCGGGATTCCGTCATGATGCAGCCCACAAGAATTGTGATGCCAAAAACGATGACAAATCCGCTACCTAAGCGGGTAATATACGAGACAATTCGGTGAAATGAAAATATGAGCAGCAACATGATTGGTCCGAAATAGGCAACATCCGCAATAACGCTCAAAAACGGCTTCGTTACCGCTAAGGAGAAGCTTCCGCCTATGAACTGCGTGAGTTGAAGCGGCACAGATGCTTGCGGATTGATGAAGGTTTGTCGTACAAACCAGCCCAGTACCCAAACAGCACACAATAGCACACATCGCGTTACAAGGGGCATGAATGCTGATTTCTGTCGCACGGCACGTGCGAGATTTTGCAGGAAACCTTGCTCAATAGCAAGTTGTAACAGCACTCGAAGAGCAAGAAATACCGTACAAACGAAGGCAATAATTCCGGCAATGGCAGAAAAACGCCCCGGCATTTCGACAAGCGGAAAGGGCTGAGGAGCGATATACACATACCACAAAGTGCATAACAGAGCAATTCCTGAGCCAACAAGCGCATAACGAGACGAAGATGTACCAAGAAGTGTTTGAATCGAAACTATGTTTGTGGGTGTGTCCGGTACGGCTTGCTGTGTGACCGCGACCGCCAGTGTGCGCGGAAAAAGAAAGAGCAGCGCAGCTACATAAAATGCTGTGGGCCAAATCATCATTCCTAAGCCGCCGGACAAGAGAACAAGCCAATTCCGTGAGGAAAGATACGCCCAAAGTGTCAATAAACCGATGAACAGTGCCGAAAGGTCGGTCAATGTGGGATAAAACAGGCTCATTTTCAAAAAAGCGAAATTCCCGAAAAGACCGATAAAACCTAGCCAACGGGCAAATGTAGAAAGAGCCAGGGTTGCAGAAATTGCTGCCCACACAACCCCGCAAAGCACCATCACAACAAGGGAATACAGCACAAACCAATACACAATAATCGGCTCCACTGTTACGCTGTGCTTGCCGGATTTGTCGGCAACTTCAATAAGCGGCAACCGAAGGCGGACAGGCGTACTGTCGCCTTGACGGGCGCGGGGACGAATATCAGCGACCATTTTGACAAACTGCATATCCTGACTGAAAAACCAGCGTTGAAACCACGCACCGAAGTAGGATTTGGGCGAAGTCGAGTATGCTTGTGCACTTTCGGCAAACGAACGCACGACTAGGGCAGGTAAAATACGCTGTGAGCGGTACGAATCAGTTTTGAGTTGCTCTTTCGGTGCAAGCGCGAATTGCACATACGAAACCCCGTCCCAACCCGCACCATAATTGAGCGCCAGCACTTCACCACATTCGCAATAGACCAAACCGTACACAGCAATAATGAGCGGCATGGTAAACCAATACCACGCAAAATGGCGTGGTTTTTGAGAAATATTTGTTTGTGCTTGAGCAGTGCTTTGTGCAGTGCGGTGGCTTTTTGTACTCATTTGACGCGGGGGAGAGGAGAAGGCGAAAAAATTGTTGCACCAAGGCAGCGTGAAGTTACAACGTACAAATGAGCGAGTATTGAGTAAATGCTATTGCTGTCGGGTATTGAGGCGGCTAGTATTCATCCGTCACTTTTTCTTTTTTTTTGTGTTATCCTGTCCGTCGTTGAGTGTGCCTGTGGGCATTGCCATTTTGTTATATCCTTGGGGTGGCTCAAATACTTGTTCGGCGAGGGTTTTCCTTTCAACGCCGACAACCTCTAATCGTGTCATTTCGCGCCCAGCTTTGTTTTTTTCAATAAAAAGCATCGGGAACAAGCCGCTATTTTTCAGAAAGGTTGCCATATTGTTCGAGGTAATGAGATTTACGCCCATTTGACCGCTTGGCAGCGAGAGTTTTCCTAAATCAGACGAAGCCCAGAGTTCCGATTCCAATTCAGCGCCCTTGTCTGTCCAGCGCTCGCAAGCGTGTCCGGCAATCATTTGTTTGTCGGTCATTTTAACGGGGGCTTTTGCGGGGGTTGCAGGAGCGGCAGGCGGCATCGGCATTTGCATATACTCACGGCTGCGGTCTGTTACCATAAAAATAGATTTTTTCTTGGAATCAACGATAATGCGGGGTTGATTGGCATCTTTCACATCTTCCGCCATAAATTTATCGCCTTTGATGTACAATCGCATCGTTACCGAATCCACAACGCCGTGTGTTTCGCCTTTTTTCTTGAAGACGACAACTCCCTCAAAATTCGCTGTTTTTTGGGCAAATGCAAACGATGACGCGCCGATGCAAAGCACAATGCCCGCAAGAATGCAACGCTGTAATACTGTTTTCATGCACATTATCCTTACTGTTGTTGGTCAAAGATGAGAAACAAACACCGCTCCTGAAGCAGTAGATCCGAAATATTGGTCAAAATATCGGTAAAACCGTTCTGAAAATACACTTTCACTGTGGTTTTTACAAACCTTTCTTGAGGAATTATGATAAGTTTGATGTTTTTTTTGTCGAAAGCGTTTATTTGCCTATCGGAATTAGCGCAAATACAGCGTTAGCACAGAAATATCCGATGCTGAAACGCCCTGAATACGGGATGCCTGTCCAAGCGAGTGCGGACGGATGCGCGTGAGTTTCTGCCGCGCTTCACCGGAGAGCGATTTGATAGCGTTGTAATCCAGCGTTTCGGGGATGCGTTTTTCTTCATTTGCCGCAAAGGTGCTTATTTCCTTCATTTGGCGCTCAATGTAACCACTGTATTTAATTTCGATTTCCGCTTGTTCCACAACCTGCGCCAACATCCGCTCTAATGCTTGTGTTTGAGCGATGGTCATGTCCTGCTGCCCAATCGCCGCCGACCAATTCGCTTTGTCCAAAAGCGGCTTCAGTTCTAGTGTTGCGCGTTTTGTCAGAAGTTCAATGCTTGCGTTTTCACTAATTGGCGTTTCTCCTTGTTCTGCAAGATAATCGTTGATTTCTGCGGGACGAAAGCGTGTTTCCCGCGCAAAACCAAGCGTTTGGCGAATACGTTCCTCCCGCTCTTGAAGGCGGTCATATGTGGCTGTGTCAATCAGCCCCAAAGCGTGTCCGTACTTCATCAAACGGCGGTCGGCGTTGTCTTGGCGCAAAAGCAAACGGTACTCTGCCGCAGAGGTAAAAATCCTGTATGGCTCTTCAGTGCTTTTGTTCACGAGGTCGTCAATGAGTACGCCAATGTATGCTTCGGAGCGCTTCAGCGTAAATTCATCCTCGCCGCGCACTTTGCGCACGGCGTTCACACCCGCCACAAAACCTTGTGTCGCGGCTTCTTCGTAGCCCGAAGTGCCGTTAATTTGTCCTGCAAAAAACAGTCCCGAAATTGCCTTCGTCTCAAGCGTGAAGCGGAGTTGGAAGGGGAAAAAGAAATCGTATTCCACTGCGTAGCCCACGCGGAGCAGTTGTACCTTTTCCAAGCCTGGAATCGTCTTCAAGCCGCGTACTTGCACATCTTCGGGCAGACTTGTCGAAAAGCCGTTTACATAGACGGAGTTTGTATGCAAGCCCTCCGGCTCAAGCACGATATGGTGGGAGTCACGTCCCGCAAACCGATGAATTTTATCCTCAATCGAAGGGCAGTAGCGCGGTCCGCTACCTTGAATACGTCCCGTGAACATCGGAGAGCGGTCAAAGCCTTCGCGCAAAATCTCGTGTGTCGCCTCGCTGGTGTGCGTACTGTAACAAACGATGCGGTTTTGCACCGATTCCGTGCGATGCGAGAAAGGAAGCGGTGGCTCGTCTCCGGCGGCGATTTCCGTTTTGCTGAGGTCAATGGATTCCAGCACCACGCGAGGCGGAGTGCCTGTTTTCAATCGCCCTTTTTCCAAACCGTAACTTTCCAACAAGTCGGAAATGCCCGTTGCCGCCTGTTCGCCGAAGCGTCCGCCGACGGTTTGACACATTCCGGTGTGCATCACGCCGTTCAAAAATGTGCCGCCGCATAGCACCACTGCTTGCGCTTTGAGTTCGGAATTGTCGGCAAGTTTGATGCCCCGCACACAGTCTTTCTGCACGAGAATTTCCACTGCCGAGCCTTGTACCAGCGTCAGATTGGGCGTAGAAAGCACGAGTTCTTGGGCGTATTGCGGATAAAGGTCTTTGTCGTTTTGTGAGCGTGGCGACCAGATTGCGGGACCTTTGGAGCGATTCAGCATTTTGAATTGCAAGCCGCTTCGGTCAGCAATGATGCCCATTACGCCACCCAAGGCATCAAGCTCTTTCACCAAATGCCCTTTTGCGGAGCCGCCCACAGCCGGATTGCAGGACAAGCGCCCGATAGAGTGCGTGTCCATCGAAACAAGTGCTACCGAAACAGGTTTTGCGCCGTTTGTGGTCATTCTGCCCATCGTGGCAGCAGCAACGGCGGCTTCAATTCCGGCGTGTCCGCCGCCGATAACGATGATGTCAAAGGTGTTGTTCATGGTGAAAGGAGCGTAAAATCAAGCGATTTTCAGAATATTTTTGCGGCAATGTATTTCGAGCATATTACAAAAACGCCGCCGAAAATGCTTCCGGCAACAGTTCTTTCATCGTAAAGCGCTTTTCCGCACCGCGTGGATTGACGAGGACGACAAGAGCATCGGGCGCAAAATCATAGAGCAGTTGCCGACAGGCACCACATGGTGGCGTGAGATTGTCCGTGTCTGCAGCAACGACTACACCGAAAAACCGCTTTTTTCCTTGTGCCACAGCCGATACCAGCGCCGTGCGTTCTGCGCAAATCGTTAGCCCATAACTGCTACACTCCACGTTGCACCCTTGATGCAAGCCTTCTTCCTCATCAATAAGCGCCGCACCGACTAAAAAATTGGAAAAGGGTGCATGAGCGCGTTTGCGGGTTTCCAAGGCAAGGTTTTTTGCGGTATTGAGCAGTGCCGTATAATGCTCAAGCGGCTTAGAAAGGTGCTTGGTGATGTGTCCTGCTTGCACAGAAGAAGATACTTCTTTCGCCGCAAAAAGAGCGCTTTCTGCGTACAGACCGCTTGCGAGCTGGTTTCCTGCCTGAGAAAACTGTTCCGTTAATTGAAGAAAATTTTGAACGTGAGATTGTGTCATGGGTTGCGAGGCAATACTTCAGTAGGATGAAAGCAAATGTATGGAACGTCTGTTTTTTGACAAATTGAGACTACAAATCTAGCGAATTTCTTGCACATCGCAATCATTGAACGATTTACGAAATAATAATGTTTGCTTGCTAACCAAGCATTAACGCCGCCTTAGGATTACTTTGGGGAAATGTAACGGTTGTTCGACCCTAAAGTAGTGTATGGTTTAATGATGAAAAATTCGTAACTTGCGAATCTTTGGCTAAAAAAAATTGTTCGAAAACATTATCCAAGCAATTTGCCAAAATCACTACTTACATTCAAGCAACTCGCAAATACTCAGTTTTTCGATTTTTTCAAGGTTTATGCAAGCATCCAGCACCATACTTCGCAACAATTCGATTCGCAATATTGCTATCATTGCACACGTGGACCACGGCAAAACAACGCTAGTGGACCACCTTTTGCGCCAATCCGGCACGTTTCGTGAGAATCAAGTCGTCGCCACGCGCGTCATGGACTCCAACGATTTGGAGCGTGAAAAGGGCATTACGATTATGGCAAAAAACGCCGCAATCACGTGGAACGGCACAAAAATTAACATCTTGGACACGCCCGGACACTCCGATTTCGGTGGTGAGGTAGAGCGCGTCTTGTCTATGGTGGACGGCGTTTTGCTGCTTGTAGATGCAGCCGAAGGTCCGCTCCCGCAAACGCGCTTTGTTCTCAAAAAGGCACTGGAAATGGGCTTAACGCCGATTGTGGTTATCAACAAAATTGACCGCTCCGATGCCCGCGCTGACGAGGTTTTGGACGAAGTAATGCAGCTTTTTATCAATCTGGAAGCCGATTACGAGCAGCTGAATTTCCCCGTCATTTACGCTATTGCAAAACAAGGCATTGCCAAGCGCTCACTCGAAGAAGAGTCCGATTCGCTCACGCCGCTTTTTGAGACCGTTGTGGCAACAATTCCGCCGCCGCCCGCCGACCCTGACCAGCCTTTTCAGATGATTATTGCGGCGCTGGATTGGAACGATTATGTTGGGCGTATCGCTGTTGGGCGAATTCATCGCGGAAAAGTAAAAGTTGGCGACCAAGTCGCTCTCATGCGCCCTGACGGTGCTATTGAGAATAGCAAAATCACGAAATTGTACGTTTTTGAGGGAAATCAACGCAAAGAGGTCGAGAATGCTGTTGCAGGCGACCTTATCGCACTTTCCGGCTTTGAAAATGTGCATATCGGCGACACGATTGCCGACGCTGCAAACCCGGAAGCGCTTCCCTACGTGAACATTGACGAACCCACGCTGGCGATGAATTTTATGGTAAACAATTCGCCTTTCGCAGGACGCGAAGGAAAATTTGTTACCACGCCGAAACTCCGTGAGCGCCTTTACCGCGAAACCCGTACCAATGTTGCTTTGCGCGTTGCCGACACCGACCAACCGGATAATTTCAAAGTATCGGGGCGCGGTGAATTGCAGTTGGCAATTTTGATTGAGACGATGCGCCGCGAAGGCTACGAATTTGCTGTTTCCAAGCCGGAAGTTCTCTTCAAACGCGATGAAAACGGCAAACTCCAAGAGCCGATGGAACACGTGATTGTGGATGTGTCGCAAGCACAAATCGGCACGGTGATTGAACTTTTGGGTCGTCGCAAGGCGGAAATGCTGAATATGACTCCTTCCGGCGACATGGTTCGTGCGGAGTTTATTGTCCCTGCACGTGGTCTTATCGGCTTCCGCACGGAGTTTTTGACTTCTACACGAGGCGAAGGCATCATCCACCACACCTTTCACGGCTACGATGCGCACAAAGGCGAATTTGCGACGCGCACACGCGGTTCACTGATTTCGATGGAAGCCGGTCCTTCCACTGCCTACGCGCTGGAAATGGTGCAAGAGCGTGGTGTTCTGTTCCTCGGACCGGGCGTTGAGATTTACGAAGGCATGGTCGTCGGTGAAAATTCCCGCGAAGACGATATGGTCGTCAATCCTTGCCGCACGAAGCATTTGACCAATATGCGTGCAAGCGGCTCGGACGGCTCTGTGAAACTCGACACACCGCGCCAACTCAGTTTGGAGCAGTACATTGAGTTTATTTCCGATGATGAATTACTTGAAATTACCCCCCAAAATATCCGCATCCGCAAACGTTTCCTGAGCGCAAACGACCGCGCACGCATGAAAAAACGCGCTGCGTTGGCGGCTGAGGAAGCGTAGTATTCAAGCGCTCTTGAGGTCTTTTTTTTAACACCGTTCCTGTTTAGCTTGAAAGCATATCAAGCACAGGGGCGGTGTTTTTGCATTTTTTCCGTCCGATTTTGTGAACAATTCCTTGCTGTGTAGCAAGATTTTCGTAGATTCCGCGCGGGAAATTCTCAGCGTCGTTTGTGAAAGCGTCAATTTGTCGCCATCATTGAAAAAAAACACGCTTTTCCCGAAAAAAGTGTATTTTGCCGCCCTTGCAACGGCGCTTGCGCAGAAATTCCGTGCTTGCGTGCTGCAGCGCCATCAAATGCTCTATTGTCTTGGTTTTCTGCTACTTCCAGAACGAATGAAACGAACACTTGTTACTTCTGCACTTCCTTACGCAAACGGTTATCTGCATTTAGGACACGTCGCCGGCTCTTTTTTGCCTGCCGATTTATACGTCCGTTTTTTGCGCCTTTTTGGTGAGAATGTGCTTTACATCGGCGGTTCAGATGAATACGGCGTTGCGATTTCCATTGCTGCCGAAAAAGAAGGCGTTACGCCGCGTGACATTATTGACCGCTACCACACTGCCAACAGCGATGCTTTACGCGCTTTTGGGATGAGTTTCGACACCTATTCCCGCACTTCCATACCGCTTCACATCGAAACAACACAAGAATTTTTCACCGATTTGCTCGAAAAAGGCTACATGGCGGAAAAGGAAGAAGCGCAGTTTTACGATGCCGATGCGAATATGTTCCTGCCTGACCGCTACGTCGAAGGCACGTGTCCAAATTGCGGTTACGACAAAGCGCGTGGCGACCAATGTGACCGTTGCGGCGCGTATTACAACCAACTCGACCTCAAAAACCCGCGCAGCCTTGTTTCCGGCAAAACGCCCGTTGTCAAAAACACCACCCATTGGTACTTCAAATTGGGTGATTTTCAAACGATGTTGGAAGACTACATCGCTCGCAACAGCGCCGCTTGGAAGGATAACGTTGTCCAACAAACGCGCTCGTGGCTGAATCAAGGCTTAGGAGACCGCGCCATTACGCGCGATTTGACGTGGGGTGTTCCCGTGCCGTTGGAAAGGGCAAAAGGAAAAGTTATCTACGTTTGGTTTGATGCGGTCTTGGGCTATATTTCCGCAACCAAAGAATGGGCAAATGCACAAGGAAAGCCTGATGCGTGGAAGGATTGGTGGACGCTGCCGGAGGGAAAAACTCAAGCCGAAGCCGCAATGAACTACATCGCATTTTTGGGCAAAGACAATATCGTTTTTCATACGATAATGTTTCCCGCAATGCTCTCCGCACGTGGTCATTACGTGCTTCCGACGAATGTTCCGGCGAATGAATTTTTGAATTTGGAGGGTGAAAAATTCTCCAAATCGCGGAATTGGGCGATTGATTTGCGGGACTATTTCGCGGAATTTCCCGAACCGCAGCACGTGGACGCGCTTCGTTACACGCTTGCGATGAATATGCCGGAAACAAAAGATGCCGATTTCACGTGGCGCGATTTTCAAGCCCGTGTGAATAACGAACTCGCAGCTATTTTGGGTAATTTCGTGAACAGGGCAGCACAGTTCCTGCATAAAAACTTCGCCGGACGAGTTCCCACGCTGCCTGCGAATCTTACAAAACTTCCCGAAGCGTGGAAATTGCTCACGACCGACATTGCCGCTTACAACGCAGAAACCGCAGACGCGGCTGTGGAAGCACTCCACACGAAATATCTGCATTATTTTTCTGAGGACGATGTGCGCGTGATTGCCGCATTAACGCTGGGGTCACGGAAAATTGAGGCGAATTATCGCACGTTTCGTTTCCGCGATGCTGTTACCGAAACGATGAATCTCGCTCGCGCCGCGAACAAGTATTTCAACGATACTGCGCCGTGGAAAAGCATCAAAGAACAGCCTGATGAAGCCGCGAAAGCGCTCTATGTCTGCGCCCAACTCATGCGCTCGCTTGCGATTGCCTTTGAACCCATTTTGCCGAAGACCTCCCAAGCTATTGGTGAACTTTTAGGCGGCTTCCGCGACAAAAGCTGGCAATCGCTCACGCAGCCTCACATTGCCGAAAATACACCGCTTGCGGAACCCAAAATTTTATTCAGCAAAATCGAAGATGATGTCGTTGCGCGGCAAATCGCCAAACTCGGCTCACAACCTCATTCCGAAATCATGACTCAAGCCCCAAACACTCAACAACCAAGCAACCAAGCCCCAAGTAATCAACAACCAGGCAACCAAGCCCTAACCGAAGAACCGAGCAATCTCATCACGATTGATGATTTCAAAGCCGTACAATTGCGCACGGGGAAAATCCTTGAAGCGGAGCGTGTTCCAAAGTCGGAAAAGATGGTGAAATTGCAGATAGATTTGGGAGCAGAGAAACGGCAAATCCTCGCCGGCATTGGTAAAACCTACACGCCGGAGGAGTTGGTCGGCAAAGTGGTAACAGTGGTTGCGAATTTGAAACCCGCGAAACTTATGGGCTTGGAATCGCAAGGAATGTTGCTGGCGGCAAATATGCCCGACGGCTCGCTTTCGCTCGTAACGCCTGAAAAAACAGGAATTGAAGCGGGTGCGGAGGTTCGCTAGGACTAGCATTGACGACGATTTTTTTCTGTGTCTATGAACAACCATAACAACATTGCTCTCAAAACCGCGTCATTACTTTCACGAACACGTTTTCTGTGTTGGTGCGGGAGTATTGTTGCGGCGTTGATGTTGCTTTTTGCAAGCCTCGAAAGTGCCTTCGCCTTTGTTACACCGCGCATTGACAGCCTCAAAACAGAACTCAACACCGCCACCGACAAAGAGCGTGTACAAGTTTTGAACGACCTTTCGCGGGAATACCGCTACATTGCACTTGATTCCTCGTTTATGTTCGCGCAACAAGCGCAATTACTCGCAGAAAAACTTGGCGATAAGGTAGGCGTAGGCTTTGCGCTCCGCAGTATGGGGCAGGTGTATGAAAATCAGGGCAAATACGACATGGCGCTTGACCACCAATTTCGTGCTTTGGCGGCATTTGAGCAAGCAGAGCATCTTCCCGGCATTGCAAGTGCATCCAACCTCATCGGCGACATCTTTCGCGCTCAGGAAAAATATGAAAAAGCGCTTACAAACTATCATCGTGCGCTGGCAATTCACCAAAGCATGAGAAACAAAGAACGCATTGCGACTGTGTTGAATAACATTTCGGTCTGTTATATGCGCCAAGGGCAGTTCCAAAAAGCGCTTGATACCTTGCTTTTCACCGAATCGCTGTACAAAGAAGTTGGCAGCTCGAATATTCGCTGGGCGTGGCTGAATTTAAGCGAATACCACGTGAAGCAAAAGGACTTCGTCAATGCACTTTCTTACGCGCTTCGTACGCTTGATGCCTCACAAAAAGTAGATGACAGGTTATCGGTTGTGGCAGCATTGCACACAATCGGGCTAAGTTACAGCCGTTTGGGAAAGCTTGATTCTGCTCTCATGTACGGTTTGCGCTCAACACAAGCAGCCGTGCGCTTCGGCTTCCGTAACGAACTCAAGCAAAGTTATTTTGTGCTGTCGGAAATTTATCAGGATGCCAAGCAAAACGACAGTGCGCTTTATTATTACAAACACTTCTCCGCGCTGCGTGATTCCTTGCTTTCCGCCGAAATGCAGAATAACGTTGCGACACTGCAAATGCAACTGGAATCGGCAAAACAGGAAGAACAAATCAAGCGTTTATCGCTGTACCGAAACTCGCTTATTGGTGGAGTAGCGCTATTACTGCTTGTGGCGGGGCTTATTGCCAATCGGTATCGTTTAAAAAAGCGCTCCGCAGAAGAATTGAAGCGTACCAATGACGAGATTTTACGCCAACAATCTATCTTAGAAAAACAGGCAACCGAAATCGAACTGACGAACACCGAACTGCAATCTACTATCGAATCCGTTCACCACCGCAATTACGAACTTGCGGAACTGAACCGTGAAAAAAACGAGATTTTAGGTATTGTTGCGCATGATTTGAAAAATCCTGTCTCGAATATTCGGATGTTGGCAAAACTTTTGCGTGATGAAACCGAAACACTTTCCAGCGCTGAAATTACCGAGTTTTCAGGCGATATTTACACCGTTTCGGAGCGGATGTTTGAACTTATCACGACGCTGCTGGACGTGAGCGCTATCGAACAAGGCACGTTGCGCTTTAGTTTTTCGGTTTTTGAAATTGCTTCACTTGCAGAAAATGTTGTTAACAATTATAAAGCTCGCGCTCAGGCAAAAGACATCAAACTGCACTTTGAGCAAAACCAAAACACTGAAGGTTTGGAGAGGTACAGCCTTGTTGCATATGCCGACAAAAACGCTACGTTGCAAGTACTGGATAATCTGCTTTCCAATGCCGTGAAATACTCGCCCTACGGCAAAAACGTCTGGGTGCGCGTTCTGGACGATTACGCCAATATGCTTACCGATGCAACGCCGACCGATACTCTCCTTGCCACTCCGCAAGAATATATCCGTATTGAAATTCAAGATGAAGGTCCGGGTATGACCAAAGAGGACAAACAAAAACTCTTCGGCAAATTCACACGCCTTTCCGCAAAGCCCACCGGGGGTGAACATTCAACGGGTTTGGGGCTTTCGATTGTGAAAAAAATGGTCGAAGGCATGAGCGGAAAAGTCTGGGTAGAAAGCGAAGAAGGCAAAGGTGCGACATTTGTTGTGTTGCTGCCGAAAGGTGATGCGGTGGTGTAGATGAATACGCGCTTAGAGATTCAAAATATGGCTCTTTCACGTGTCAAAGAAGCAAAGGTATTGTTCCGAAATCATCTCTACGATGCTGCAATATACATGGCTGGGTACAGCATTGAACTTGCTTTTAAAGCGGCTATTTGCAAAACGCTTGATATTGATGATTTTTTCTCACCAAATAAGCATCCTGAAGCAAAATCTCTGAAAACCCACAAACTTGATGATTTGTTGAAATTCTCCGGCTTATTTACGAAATTTGAAATAGAAAAAAGTAGCAATCCTCATTTCTACGCTCAATGGTCGCATCTGAAAACTGTTTGGTCAGAACAACTTCGCTATGAACCGATTGGCAAAACTCAACGGCAAGATGCTAAAAAACTTTTATTTGCAATTGAAGACCCCAAAAAAGGAATCCTCCCATGGATACAGAAACACTGGTAACATCGGCAGTGCAAACCATAGAACAAGCGCTGAGGAAGGATAAAGCAGGTATTCAACTTGTCGTTGCTCCATTGGATGAAGGCTGGAACGACAGATTTGTCATTTATGCAAAACCGACAAAGAAATATCAATCTTCTTTTGCGATTATCGAAAAAGTTACGGACAAACTCTTCGCAACGACTACTCCTGAACTACGTCGTCATATTAGTCATATTCAGGTCTATGACATACGCCACCAGCCGTTTTCCTTTTCTCCCCATTTGGAAAAAATGTTTGCTGGTCATGCGTAAACGCCCATACTATGCCTTCACCCGCACTTCCTTCTTTTTGAAACAAGCAACAGCATGAAACTCTGGAGCAAATCCACAACCGTTACCAACCAAGCAATAGAGCGCTTTACCGTCGGACGCGACCGTGAATTGGACATGATGCTTGCCGAATACGACGTGCTTGGTTCGCTTGCGCATGGTGCAATGCTGCACAGCATCAATCTCCTCACAAGCGAGGAATGGAGAGCTTTACAAGCAGAATTGCGGAATATCGTCGGCGAAATGCGCACAGGAAATTTCCGTATTGACGACGACGTAGAAGATATTCATTCGGCTGTGGAACTCCTTTTGACGCGGCGTTTGGGCAACACCGGCAAAAAAATTCATAGCGGACGCTCACGCAACGACCAAGTTGCACTCGATTGTAAACTCTTTTTTCGTGCTGAACTTCGCCACATCGTACTTGCCACCGAAGCACTGTTTATGCGCCTTCTGAGCCTTGCCGACACGCACAAAACTTCTCTTTTGCCCGGCTATACGCATCTGCAAATTGCTATGCCTTCGTCGTTTGGGCTATGGTTCTCGGCATATGCCGAAAGCCTTGTGGATGACGTAGCGATGCTGCTTACGGCATACCGCGTTGTCAATAAAAACCCGCTTGGTTCTGCTGCCGGTTATGGTTCGTCGTTTCCGCTCAATCGCCGCATGACGACGGAATTACTGGGCTTTGACGGCATGAATTACAACGTCATTTACGCACAAATGGGACGCGGCAAAGCGGAGCGCATTATCGCACAGGCGCTCTCGTCGCTTGCGGCAACGCTGGGGAAAATGGCGATGGACGTAACGCTGTTTATGAGCCAAAACTTCGGTTTTATCAGCTTTCCCGACGACCTCACGACCGGCTCAAGTATTATGCCACACAAAAAAAATCCCGATGTTTTTGAACTCATTCGGGCGCGGTGTAACCGCTTGCAAGCCCTTCCCAACGAAATTACGCTTTTGACCGCAAATCTGCCTTCGGGCTACCACCGCGACGCGCAACTGCTCAAAGAAGCCGTTTTTCCTGCCTTTGAGAGCATGAAAGCGTGTTTAGACATAGCCGAATTTGCTCTTGCAAACATTACCGTTCGCCCCGATATTCTTGACGATGAACGTGGAAAAGCGCTCTACGCCTATCTTTTCAGCGTCGAAGTTGTAAACGAACTTGCTTTGCAAGGCGTTCCTTTTCGTGATGCTTACAAGCGTGTGGGTGATGACATTGCCGCAGGGCGCTTCCAGCCTTCACGCGAAGTCCGCCACACGCACGAAGGCAGTATCGGCAATCTTTGTCTGACGGAAATCCAAGAGGCAATGGAACGCCTTTTGGCGGAATTTCCTTTCGACCGTGTAGAACAAGCAACAAAGCGGCTTTTGGGGGAAGAATAATGGTGCAATCATCCGAAGCCCACGAACATCCGTCATCATCATCACCCGAAAAGCCTCATTGTATCGTTATTGGTGGCGGTTTTGCGGGAACAACGGCGGCTGTGCGCCTCACCGAAGCGGGGTGGCGCGTAACGCTGGTGGAAGCACGGGAGCATCTGGGAGGGCGCGTACAATCGCTCACCGACGGCACAACGGGCGAAACGATTGACAACGGGCAACATTTGATGATGGGCTGCTATGATGCTGCGTTGGGATTGCTTCAGACGCTTGGAACGGCTCCTCTCATGCGTCGCCAAAAAGCGCTTCGCGTCTGGTTTGCTGAAGTATTGGACGGCGTACCCACCACGTTTTGCCTTGATGCCTCGCTTGCGCCCGGAAAAATTGGTGTCCTGCTTGGGATGATGCGCCTACATGGGCTTTCGTGGCGAGAGAAACTCCGCCTTGTGCGCTTTGCTGCACGATTGCAGCTCAATCTTATCAAACCATACGGGAAAACCGCACAAACGCTGCTCCGCGAAGAGCAGCAGTCGGAGCGCGTCATTACGCGGCTTTGGGAGCCGATAATTTTAGCAACGCTCAACACATCCGTTCAAACCTCGTCCGCAACACTGTTTGTGGAAGTTATGCGCATTGCGTTTTTAGGTAGAGCCGAAGCCTCGCAAATGCTTATCGCGGAAACAGGCTTGGATGCGGTCTTGGCAACTGCTCCGGCATGGCTTGAAGAGCGCGACAGCACAGTAGTCAAAGGCATTGTGGAAACAATACTTGTCAAGGAAAATCAAGTACAAATCAAGCAAATATGCGGTGTTCGGCTGAAAACAGGAGAAATACTTGCTACCGATGTTGTTGTCAGCGCCGTTCCTTTGCACACGCTCACCAAACTTCTCTCGCCTGAAGACCTCACTATTGCTGCTTTGCCGAACACGGAACGTTTTTCACCCTCGCCGATTGTGTCGGTGTATTTGTGGTTTGACAAGGAGTTCATCGAGCAAGATTTTATCGCACTTCTCGGTACGACGGTGCAGTGGGTATTTAATCGTAGAAAACTGTGCCGCGCTGAAACGTCCGTTGTAGAGCGCTTTCCGTGCCATCTTTCGCTGACGGTTAGCGCTGCGGAAACCTTTGCCCGGGCTTCGGCGCAAGATATTATCAAGCATTGCGTGGAAGAGTTGGCAGCCGTTTTCCCCGCTTCTCGCTCTGCAAGGCTTCTCCACGCCCGCGTCATCCGAGAAACCAACGCCACACCGCTTTTGACCCCTGAGAACGAGCATATTCGCCCCAAAGCCCAAACACCGCTTCAGGGCTTGTTTTTGGCGGGTGACTGGACAAATACAGGCTTGCCCGCAACAATAGAAAGTGCTGCCCGAAGCGGGGAAATAGCTGCTTTGGCGGTCATTAATACTTCCACATTTCACTGAGTAACAATGATGTCTCTCAACGATTCCGACTTTCAACCCCTGATTCTGACTGCTCTCCAAGAAGATATTGCCACAGGTGATGTTACGTCGGAGGCAATTTTTTCGCCGGAAACCCGCGCTAAAGCGGTTTTTCTGGTCAAGCAAAATGGCGTGATTTGTGGTTTAGACGTTACCCGAAAGGTATGCGAAGAAGTCGCAAAAGCAAGCAATGACGAGACTTTGACGTGGGAGCAACTTGCGCAGGACGGCGACGCTGTGCAGAGCGGCACTGTCGTTGCAACCGTTACGGGCAGAGCAATTACCTTGCTCAAAGCCGAGCGCACGGCACTCAATTTTCTTCAGAGAATGTCCGGTGTGGCGAGTTTGACGCGCGTGTATGTGGAAGCACTGCGAGGCACACATACTCGTGTTGCCGACACGCGCAAGACGATTCCGGGCTGGCGGATGCTGGATAAATACGCAGTGAGCGTAGGTGGCGGCATGAATCATCGTATCGGGCTTTTTGATATGGCACTTATCAAAGACAACCACCGCGACGCAGCCGGAAGCCTCACCAATGCTATCCGCAAATGCAATGAAGCACTCAAGGACAAGCCTCATATTCCGATTGAAGCTGAAACCCGCACTATTGCTGATGTCCGCGAGGTGCTTGCTTGTTTGGATGCAGGTTTGCGCGTGGAACGAATTATGGTTGATAATTTTACTCCCGAAGGTGTGCGCGAAGCGGTGAACATCGTTGCAGGGCGCACCGCGACTGAGGCTTCAGGGGGAATCACGTTGGCAAATATTCGCACATTTGCTGAGGCGGGAGTAGATATTATTTCCGTCGGAGCGCTAACGCACTCAGCTCCAGCGCTGGATATTTCGATGAAATTTCGTGATTAAAAACACGTCACCCCGAACTATGAGGATGGTTCAAGGTTCGGGGTGAAGTTTGTAAACATTGAGCAATCTCAATTTTTGTTATTTGACTTTCAAGACCTGACCAAGTTTTGCGGTGTTGCCTGTAATAGACGGATTCAGTTGTTTGAGCTGCTCAAGGGTTAAATTATTGCGGCGGGCAATGGAGTAGAGCGTGTCGCCGCTTTTAACCGTGTACGTGGCTTCATTGCTTTCTTCTTGTGGTTTTTCATCGCCTTTTGCTACGCTTGCTGGATAGATTTTCAAATCCATACCGGGCTTGATAAACGTACCGCGAAGGCTGTTCCACTGAGAAATATCGCGGGTTGTAACGTTGTAACGCTCGGCAATATCGGTGAGTTTTTCGCCGATTTTCACTCTGTACACCGTCGGTTTTCCAGCTGGGGCTGTTGTGGAAGCAGTAGCTACTTTCGGCTCTGTTGCAGGCGTTTCCGATTCTTTTGTAGCAGATTGTGTTTGCTTCGCAACCTGATTGGATGCCGTAACGGGGAGTACCAATGTCTGTCCAACGTAGATACGCCCGTTGCTGCGCATCTTTGAGGATTTGCGCAGTTCATCAACCGTAATGCCGTAATCATCGGCAATTTGCGCAAGTGTCTCGCCTTGTTTAACGGTGTGTTTCAGCGTTCCGGGCTTTGCTGCAACATTCGTATTTGCGCTTTCGGGGCGATAATTTTTATCAACGTAGAGTGTGAGGTTGTCGCCAAGGCTGACTTTATCAGAGTTGTAGGGGATATTGTTCCAATTGCGCATATCCGAAAGCCGCACATCGTACCGCGCAGCAATGCTGTAGAGCGTTTCTCCAGCAACGACTTCATGCTCAATTTTTTTGCTGTTTGGCGGTGGCGGAGCGGGGCGGTGCTGCACGTCGTCAGCATCGGATTTTGCGGCAAGTTCGGTTTTTGTTTTTTCGGGCTTTTCCGTTTTGTCTGCTTTGTCGCCGGAGCGCTTTTCCTTCGTATTTGCTGATACCGCTTGCGACGGTGTGCCGTCCTCCTCCTCTTCTTCCTCGTCTTTGCTTGGTGCGGCATACCGTCCGTCGGTTGGGATTCGGAGCATTGTTCCTACGGAAATACGCTTTTTCTTACCCGTTAAATCATTCGCCGCAGCAATAACCGATGAGGAAATACCGTACTTCTTGGCAATGGAGGCAAGCGTCTCGCTACCCGTAACTTCGTGCATTGTCCACGAATGTTTCTCGGATTTGCTCATTTTTTCGTAGTTCGCTACGAAGGTACTTTTTGTGCCGACGGGGATTTTGAGTTGATATTGGTCGGAATATGGTGGCGTGGATTGGCGCACAAGTTCGGGGTTGAGGTCTTGCAGCGTTTCTTCGCTCACGCCCGCACAGCGTGAAAGAACGCGGAAATCAACGGCTTCATTTATCTGAACAACATCGTAATTAAAACGCTCTTCAAATTGGATATTGGTAAAACCATACGCTTCGGGATTCAAACACACCTTTGCGGCAGCGATGTATAGCGGAACATAATTACGTGTTTCTTTGGGCAGATAAGGGCGAATATCCCAATAATTCGGCTGGCTCAGACCGGAACGGGAAATTGCGCGGCGAACACCGCCAATACCGCAGTTGTAGGCTGCCAATGCCAAATGCCAATCACCAAGTTCGTTGTAAAGGTCTTTGAGGTGGCGCATGGCGGCGCGAGTAGCTTTTTCGGGGTCGCGGCGCTCATCCATCCAATAATCCACACCCAAACCATACATCTGCCCTGTGGTTTTGATAAATTGCCACAAGCCGACTGCCTTCGCCCACGAAGTTGCATAAGGGCTGAGACCACTTTCAATCATGGATAAATAGATAATTTCTTCGGGTGCGCCTTCTTCGCGGGCGATTTTCCGCATCATTGGGAACCATTTGCCTGTGCGCTCCATCCACTTTTGAAAATAACGTCGTCCACGCACTGCCAAAAACTCCACAGCCCAGAGGGATTCTTGATTTTCGGGGAGCGGCACTTGCAATTCCACGCCGCGCATACCCGTGTATGCCGCAAGTGCGGAACTGGATTCGGGCAGATTAAGCGGAACGAATTTTTGGCGATTGCTCGTGTCTTTGCCGCGTGGGAAATTCAGGTCGTCATATGACGGCATATCGCTGTTTTCGATAGACTGAAAAAACTTATCACGCAAAACCACAATCGGCGACTTATCGCCAAGATTATCAAGGTTTTGGATATAGTTTTCGTAATCTTCGATAATAGATTGCATGAGGTCAATAAAGTCTTGATTTTCCTGAATTTTCGGAAAATCGGCGATTTTATTCAGGGTTTCGATTGCTTGGTCGAAAGAACGTGCTGCACGGGCGGTATCAGAACGATTGATGTAGGACAAAGCCCGTAGATACTGTTGTCTGGCGGATTCAAGTGTAGCCATGACAAAACGGTCATTCACTTGAACGCCCGGCACAATTTGGAGTGTGTCGTCGAGTTCGGCAAAATCGTCTTGGATGCGGGGAAGAATTGGCTTAGAATCGCCTGTTTGTGCGGCGGCGGGAATGGTGCGCGGAGTCTCTTTGCGGGGTGTTTGTGCAAAAAGTTGATGCGAAGGCGCATTGGCGGAAGAGGCTTGCCTAAAGTCCGTGTAAAATGCCGCAAGCGGAAGAAGAATAACTGCGACAAGGCACGTGCGTAGAGAGTGAGCCATGCGGTGTCCTCGTTTGAAAATGAAACAACTACGACTAAAACCCGTACCAATACTTGATTGCCTCTGCTCTTGTTCTTTCAAACGCAGACCATTGTTCAGCAGCAAAGACCGTACTTGAACTGTACGTGCGGTTGCTGCTCAAGAATGGAAGCGGACGATGATCAATTCACGTTGAGCGCAAGTATGCGGGGACGCAATATAGGGTTTTCCGATGTACCAGCCAAAGACGCAGCCTGTTCAACATCTTATTCTATCATCGGTTAGGAGATGTTTTTCCGTGAAAAAGCAAGAAAAAATGCGGGTTTTGGCAATACGCCCAGAGCGAAAAGAAAATGCTCTTTAACAAAAATTAACGCGATGAAAAAAATGGTGTTGTTGGAAAATTTTTCTTGGTTGGTAACGAAAATTTTTCTCGCTGGGAATTATTGAGTTAAAATGTCTTGCCAATCTCAAAAATAATCCCGTTGGTTTTGCCCGTGCCGTCGTTACCAATTTTGTAGCCGAGAATAAACACCATTTCGATAGATTTGTTGTGATAAATCACGCCTGGCACTAAATCGCCCATTTCATGCAGACCGGAGAACCATTCCATCACAATTCCCCATTCTTTGGTAATCGGATGTTCGATAGAAGCAATAAAATTGACGTTTTCGCCCGTAACAAAACCTTCTTGTACACCGCCAAAAACCTGACGCGAACCTTTGCTAATACCCGCAGCAATGCGCGTATGTAACACAGGGAGACGCATACTGAGGTGCGAATAGCTCCACAAGCCTGTTCCCAAGCCGTCTAGCGAAGTTGTAATCATCTGTCCGCCGGTGAGTTTTACCTCTAAATCAGGCGCTTCTTCTTTGAAAAATTGGTGCGAAAATTTGTACCCAAAACCAAGTGCGGTAAAGGGCTTATTTGCGCCCAGAAGGTCAATGTTGTAGGTGGTGAAACATGCTTCAATGTTGTCGGTAATGCCGTAGGTGAAAAAATTCGTTGAGCGCCAATAACCATCAGGCGACCAAGGGCGGGCTTGCGTTTCGTGAAGGACAAAAAGATGACCCTTTGCCGTTTGGTCTGCCGACGGTAAATTGATAATGGTTTGCTGTGCCGAAAGGCGGAAACTTGGCACCAAGATTCCCAAAGAAAGGATAACAGCAGTACAAAAATACCGCTTGAAAAATATGAGCATAGCTGGAATAAAAAATAAAACAGGACATTAGTAGTCGTATTAACGAAGAGGCTTTTATTTGATTGTATTCACCTGACAATTAACGGACTTTTTGTATATTTGAACTCTTTACGCAATTCCAAACCTCATTAAATATTTGCCCAACACCATGAAATTATCCGAGCGTGTCTTGTCCGCTAATGAATCACAAACCCTCGCTATTAACGCCAAAGCAAAGACCATGAAAGCGCAGGGAATAGACGTAGTGAGCCTTTCGACCGGTGAGCCGGATTTTCCGACACCGCAAGTGGTCAAAGATGCCGCCATTAAAGCCATTAACGAAAATTTTACCTATTACACCGAAGGCAACGGTATTCCCGAATTACGCAAAGCTATTGCCGAGAAGTTTATGAAGGAAAACGGTCTGCCCGATGTGAAACCTGAAAATGTCTTGGTTTCCACCGGTGGCAAACACTCCATTTTCAATGCTCTTCTGGCAATGTGCAACGAAGGCGACGAAATCGTGATGAACGCACCGTATTGGGTGAGTTATCCGGCAATGATTCAAATTTGCGGAGCCAAGCCGATTATTGTCGAAACAACGCTGGAAAACCGCTTCAAAATGACCCCCGCACAACTTGAAGCCGTTCTGACACCAAAAACAAAATGCGTCATCCTCAATTCACCCTCCAATCCGACAGGAACGATGTACACACCCGATGAAATCAAGGCTTTGGCGAAAGTCTTGGAAAAACACGAGTGTTTTATTTTGAGCGATGAACTCTACGAAAAAATTTCTTTCGGAAGCGTCAAACACTTCAGCATCGGCTCCTTGCCTGAGGTTGCAAGCCGCGTCATTACCGTAAACGGTGTGTCAAAAGCATACTCAATGACAGGCTGGCGCATCGGTTATATGACCGGTCCGGCGGCGCTCATGAAAGAAGCAAACAAAGTACAGGGACAATCCACGTCGAATCCGAATTCTATTTCGCAAAAGGCAGCACTGGCGGCACTCTTGCACACGGCAGAGGACGTAGAGCGTATGAGAAAAGAGTTTTTGCGCCGTCGTGATATGGTTGCAGGCTTGTTTTCTGCGATTCCGGGTGTGGAATTTTTAATGCCCGACGGTGCATTTTATATGTTCGTGGACATGAACAAGGCGCTTCAATCCATGAAGGTCAAAACATCGTTTGAATTTTGTCAAGAAGCGCTGGAGAAGCACCATTTGGCGGTCGTTCCGGGTGAAGCCTTTGGCGCTCCGGGCTGTGTACGCTTTTCCTTCGCCGCCTCTGATGAAACCTTGCACAAAGGCATTACTCGTTTTGCCGAAGCGATTAAAGCGCTTTCATAAAACCTTAACTGTTTACGCTATTTCCATTCATAACACCGCACAAAACCATGACACAAGCACATGAACTTACCTCCATCGCCGATTTAGACAAGGCGTTAGAGGAATCCCAAAGCGGCATGGCGCTCTTTTTCAAGCACAGCTCCACGTGCGATATTAGCGCTGCGGCTTGGGAAGAATTTTTAGACTTTTTGCGCGATAATACGTTGCCGCTTCATTCGTATTTCCTTGTTGTGCAGACGGCACGCCCTGTTTCCAACGAGATAGAATCCCGCTTCGAGATTCGCCACGAAAGCCCGCAAGCAATCTTGTTTCACAATGGCAAATCCGTCTGGAATGATTCGCATCGCCGTTTGACAACGCAAAAATTTCACGAAATCGTTGCTGAGTACGCAAAAGTCTGATAAAACCTTGCTTTCCAGCAATAAAAGTAAAAATTGATTTTTCCTTTATCCCTCTGAGCGCTGCGCTCAGTCCCTTTTCCCTCTACTATGGATACCGCTTCAGCACTAGGTTTTGAGCGTCTTGAGGCTACAAAAAACGTCCTCAAACACGAAGAATTTGAAAAACACCTTGAAAAGCAGATTATTGCAGAAACGACGCAGGCAGCAATTCTTGCACCCGAGCGCCGTCCTGAATGGCTTAAAGTCAAGGCTCCGGGTGGTGAGACGTATGCCAATGTCAAAACGATGATGCGTTCCAAAACCCTACACACCGTCTGCGAAGAGGCTCGCTGCCCGAACATTACCGAGTGCTGGAATGCCGGCACGGCAACGTTTATGATTTTGGGCGACACTTGCACCCGTTCTTGCGGCTTTTGTGCGGTGAAAACAGGTCGTCCGCCTGTTTTGGATGTGGAAGAACCGGGGCGCGTTGCGGAGGCAGTAAAAGCGATGAATTTGAAACACGCCGTGATTACATCGGTAAACCGTGATGAACTCGCCGACGGCGGCTCGCGCATTTTTGCTGAAACGATTGTTGCGGTGCGCGAAGCAAATCCGGGCATTACGATTGAGGTGCTGATTCCCGATTTTAAGGGCAAGCCCGATGCGCTGCAAAACATCATCAATGCTCGTCCCGATGTGCTGAATCACAACACAGAAACCGTTCCGCGCCTCTACCGTCGTGTGCGCCCGCAAGCCAAGTACGAATGGACGCTCGGCGTGTTGCGCGAGTCGAAAGTACAGGGAATGCGTACCAAAACCGGTATTATGCTGGGTTTGGGCGAATCGCGTGAAGAATTGCTTGCGGTGATGCAGGATTTGGCAGAAGTGAAGGTTGATGTTTTGACCTTGGGACAATATCTCCAACCCACCAAAGCACATTTGCCCGTAGAGCGTTTTATTCATCCCGACGAGTTTGCAGAACTCCGCGACATTGGCTTATCTATGGGCTTTGATTGGGTCGAATCGGGTCCGCTTGTTCGCAGTTCGTACCATGCGGAGCGTCATGTGTGAGGAACTGCTTCTACACAGTGCTTGTAATTTCAAGGCTTCCACCTGCTCACATTTGACAGTGGAAGCCTCTTTTTTGCTTGATGTGCAAACCTGCCAACGTGTCTGAGAGGTGTTCAAGAAAAAATCTCCGTTCGTGTGAGCTTTTTTGTATGATTTTCCGCTAAAAGACGTATTTTGCCCGTCGAAAAAACTTTATCCAACACTCTCATTCATTCTCACTTTTTCACGGGAGCAACCGATTATGGCGGCAAAAAAGAAGTCTGTGTTTTTCACCGACGCACACGACCCGGAATCGTATTCACTCCAAAACCAGTTTGCCGAAAACATGGAGTTTCGGCTTGCCAAAGATAAAACCAATTATACCCTCCGCGATGCCTATACCGCTTTGGCTCTGTCCGTGCGCGACCGTATGATGCGCAAATGGCTGCGCACACAACAGCAGTATGCCGAAAAAGACGTTAAGAAAGTCTATTATCTCTCGCTCGAATTTCTCATGGGGCGGCTTTTGAGTAACACACTTATCAATCTCAAATACGAAAAAGATTTCGCCGACCTCGCTAAAGAAATCGGCTTTACGCAAGAACAACTCCGCGACAGCGAAAAAGACATGGGGCTTGGAAACGGCGGTTTGGGGCGGCTTGCAGCTTGTTTTTTGGATTCGATGGCAACGCTCGGTTTGCCGGCTTTTGGCTACGGCATTCGCTATGAATACGGCATTTTCGACCAAGATATTGAAAAAGGCTATCAAATCGAACATCCCGACAACTGGCTTATTTACGGCTGCCCTTGGGAAATTATGCGCCCCGACCTGACATACCGCATCAAATTTGGCGGTACGGTGATGACCGATATTGACGCAACAGGGCGTTTGCGCTTTGCGTGGGCGGATACGGACGATGTGCTGGCGGTTGCGTATGATATTCCGATTCCCGGCTACGGCAATAACACGGTAAATAATCTGCGTTTGTGGCAGGCAAAATCTACCGAAGATTTTAATTTTGAGTATTTCAACAAAGGCGATTATGCGGCTGCAGTGTCCGATAAAACCTCGTCGGAGACCATTTCTAAAGTCTTGTACCCGAATGACAACATTGACCCGGGCAAGGTTCTGCGCCTGAAGCAGCAGTATTTCTTCGTTTCTGCGACGTTGCAAGACATTATCCGTGCCTACAAAACCAAGCACAACACGTTCAAAAAATTTCCTGAAAAAGTCGCTATTCAACTCAACGACACGCACCCGTCTATCGCAATCCCTGAACTGATGCGGATTTTGATGGATGATGAAGGTTTGGAATGGGATGCGGCGTGGGATATTACGGTGAAAACATTCGCCTACACCAATCATACCGTCATGGCAGAAGCGCTCGAAAAGTGGGATGTTTCCTTGTTTGAATCGCTTTTGCCGCGCCATTTGAACATTATTTACGAAATCAATCATCGGTATTTGGAAAAAGCGCGTCAGTTCTATTCCAATCCCCAAGATGCAAAGAAAATCGCAGGAATGTCTATCATCGAAGAGGGCGTAAATAAGCGGGTTCGTATGGCGAATTTAGCGATTGTGGGCAGCCATTCGGTGAACGGCGTAGCGGCACTGCATACGCATATTTTGAAAACCGATATTTTCTCCGATTTCTACCGTTTTGAAACCGATAAATTCAACAACAAAACCAACGGAATTACGCAACGGCGCTGGCTCAAAGAGGCAAATCCGTATTTGTCCGAACTCATCACCGGAAAAATCGGCGACGGCTGGATTACGGATTTGTACAAACTCAAAGGCATCGAAAAACTCAAGTCCGATGCGAAGTTTCAGGCGGATTGGCAAGCGGCGAAGCAGCAATGTAAGCACAATCTTATTCAGTACATCGAATCACGCTACACCGTCAAAATCAATCCCGATTCGATTTTTGATTCCCAAGTCAAGCGGATGCACGAATACAAGCGCCAGCTTTTGAACGCGCTGCACGTCATCACGCTGTACAACCGCATCAAAGACAACCCGAAGGCAGATTTTGTGCCGCGCACGGTCATGTTTGCGGGAAAAGCAGCACCCGGATATTACTTCGCAAAATTGGTCATCAAACTCATCAATGCTATCGGCGATGTGGTAAACAATGACCCCGATGTCGGCGACAAACTCAAGGTGTTGTTCTTGAAAAATTACTCAGTGTCGCTGTCGGAGAAAATTATTCCCGCATCGGATTTGTCCGAACAAATCTCCACCGCAGGCTTTGAGGCTTCGGGAACAGGCAATATGAAATTCCAACTGAACGGCGCACTGACCATCGGCACAATGGATGGCGCAAACGTGGAAATCCGCGAAGAAGTCGGCGATGACAATATTTTCATTTTCGGTCTTGAGGCAGACGAAGTGATTGATTTGAAGAAAAATGGTTACGACCCGTTCCATTATTACCAAGAAAACCAAGAATTGAAGCGGGTTTTGGATATGATTCAGTATAATTTTTTCAATCGCACCGAACCCGGTATTTTCAAACCGATTTTTGATGCTCTCGTCCACAACGGCGATAAATACTGCCTTCTGGCAGACTACGCTTCCTACGTCGAAGCGCAAGACCGCGTTGCTGCGGAATTTGTCAATCGCAAACTCTGGACAGAAAAAGCGATTATCAACGTCGCCAACGTCGGTAAATTCTCCAGTGACCGTACCATTAGCGAGTATGCGGAAGAAATCTGGAACGTGAAACCCGTAAAGATTGCGGATTGATAGTATTTGCTTCTCTTCCCGTCCTACCGCTTCGCCTCGTTTCGAGGCGGCGGTAGAACGGGTTGCCCGATGAAAAGTTTGTGCGAGTAGTTTCGGATAAATTACAATGTTTTTGTGTTCAAGAAAGTGAGTAATCATGCCCGTTACAACGTATATTCAAGCAATCTCTGACGCGCTGCGACACGAAATGCGCCGCGATTCGTCGGTTTTTCTCATTGGCGAAGACATTGCCGGCTCGTTCGGTGGCGCGTTCAAAGTAACCAAAGGCTTTGAGGAGGAATTTGGCGCAAATCGTGTTATCAACGCACCTATTTCGGAGGCGGCTATCGTCGGCGCGGCTGTTGGTGCGTCCTTGAACGGTATGCGCCCGGTGGTCGAAATGCAGTTTATGGATTTTGTTACCAATGCGTTTAATCAACTTGCCAACGTTGCCGGAACGACGGCGTACCGTTGGGGCATGGGTGTACCGATTGTGGTGCGTGGTCCTTCGGGCGGCGGTGTGGGCGGTGGTCCTTTCCATTCGCGTAATTCCGAAGCGTGGTTTGCGCATACGCCCGGAATCAAGGTTGTATGCCCTGCGACAGCTGCCGATGCAAAAGGCTTGCTCATAAGTTCCATTCGAGATAATAACCCCGTTGTTTTTTATGAACACAAGGGATTGTATCGCAAAATCAAGGATGACGTTCCCGACGGTGAACACGTCGTACCGCTTGGAAAAGCAGCCGTTGTGCGCTCTGGGCGCGATGCTAGCATCATTACTTACGGTTCGATGCTGCATGAAGCTGTTGCTGTGGCGGACGAACTCACCAAAGAAGGCGTAGAACTTGAGGTTATTGACATTCGCACCCTTGTGCCTTTCGACGAAGAAACGGTCTTGGCATCGGTCAAACGCACGAACCGTGTGCTTGTAGCACACGAAGCCACGCTGACAGGCGGCTTTGGTGGGGAAATTGCTGCTCGCATTACCGACAAAGCATTTGAATACCTCGACGCGCCCGTCAAGCGCCTTGCGGCGTTTGATTCTCCCACACCGTTTGCCCCAACGCTGGAACAAGAAGTTTTACCGAATAAAGCCAAAATGCTGAAAGCTATGCGAGAACTGCTTGCATACTAACTTCGACAACATCACCCACAGTTAATGACAATGACACACCACCCCATACAAATCGCACCATCACTGCTTTCTGCGAATTTTGCCCGATTAGAAGACGACGTGAAGAGGTGTGAAGCCGGAGGCGCGGAAATCCTCCACGTGGACGTAATGGACGGGCATTTTGTGCCGAATATTACCATTGGTCCGCTTGTCGTGGAGGCGCTTCGCCCCGTAACAAAACTCGTTTTGGACTGTCATTTGATGATTGCCGAGCCTGACCGCTACATTACAGCCTTCGCTAATGCCGGAGCAGACTGGATTTCAGTTCACGTCGAGGCGACAAAGCACCTCCACCGTACACTGTCGCTTATTCGTGAACACGGCAAACGTGTTGGTGCGGTCTTGAATCCTGTAACGCCGCTTTCAAGCGTCTTTGACGCTGCGGAGTATTGCGATTTTATTTTACTGATGTCGGTCAATCCGGGGTTTGGCGGTCAGAAATTTATCACCTCCTTTTTGCGCCGCGCCGCAGAACTACGCGCTTTTCTGGACACTAACGGTCTTGAGCGCGTAGAAATTGAGGTGGACGGCGGTGTTGTGGCAGACAATGCGGAAGCAATTGTCCGTGCAGGCGCAAACCTGCTTGTAAGCGGTTCAGGCGTGTTTCGGGGAAATCCGTCGGAAACAATTCCTGCGTTGCGGAAAGCTGCGGTACGGGGACAGATGCTGGCTGTGTAGCGGATAGAAATACCGTTGATGATTCCCACACTCTTTTTTCTCATTTTTTCCAATTCACCATGTTATACCGTTTCTCCTTGCTCGCAATGGCACTACTGCTGCTGTTGCCGAGTTTTACATTTGCGCAAACAAGCTCCCAAGCTATTCCCGAAAAACTCTTCGCAAAGATGGAATGGCGAAATATCGGACCCTATCGGGGAGGGCGCTCACTGACTGCTGTTGGACACGCTGCACAGCCACTCACCTACTACTTCGGCGCGACGGGCGGCGGCGTTTGGAAAACCACCGATGGCGGCGCAAATTGGGCGTGTGTGTCCGATAAATTCTTCGGTTCGAGTTCCGTCGGCGCACTTGCTATTGCGCCTTCCGACCCGAATGTGCTTTTTGCCGGAATGGGCGAAACCGATATTCGCGGTAATATCGCTATGGGCGACGGCGTGTATCGCACTACCGATGCGGGCGCGACGTGGAAACACGTTGGTTTGAAAGAAACGCAGTCCATTGCAAAAATCGTCATTCATCCCCAAAACCCTGATATGGTCTATGTTGCAGCAATGGGGCATATTTTCGGGCAGAACAAAGAACGTGGTATTTATCGCAGTATGGACGGCGGCACAACATGGAAGCAGATTCTCTACAAAAACGAAAAAACAGGCGCGGTGAATATCGTTCTCGACCCCGCAAACCCGCGTATAATCTACGCTGCAATGTGGCAGGCATACCGCGCACCGCATGAAATGTCCTCCGGCGGCGAAGGAAGCGGACTGTGGAAAAGCACCGACGGCGGCGACACGTGGACAGACATCACGCGCAATCCGGGCTTGCCCAAAGGTGTGATTGGCAAAATTGGGATTTCGGTTTCGCCCGTGAATAGCAGTCTTATTTGGGCATTGGTAGAAAACGACAACGGCGGGCTTTTCCGCTCCGACGATGCCGGAAAAACATGGACACGCACCACCGATGACCGCAATTTGCGCCAACGTGCGTGGTACTATTCCCGTATCTTCGCCGACCCGAAAAATCCTGAAACCGTTTATGCAACCAACGTGAATTTTCACAAATCCATTGACGGCGGAAAAACCTTCAAAACTATCCGTACTATGCACGGCGACCATCACGACTTGTGGATTGACCCGAACAACCCCGACCGCATGATTATTGCCGATGATGGCGGTGGAAGTGTGAGCGTAAATGGTGGTAGAACGTGGACTGCGTTGGATATTCCGACTGCGCAATTTTACCACGTGCAGGTGGACAACCAAACCCCCTACCGCATCTACGGCGCACAGCAGGACAATACCAGCGTTTCGATTTCAAGCCGTTCCGGGAGTGGTGAAATCGGTGTGCGCGATTGGTTCCCGACAGCAGGCGGAGAATCCGGCTACATCACGCCGCATCCCGCAAAGCCGCATATTATCTTCGGTGGCAGCTATGGCGGTTTTATGACGAAACACAATATTCTCACCGAGCAGCAGCAAAACGTCTCGCCCTTTCCCGAAGAAGTTATTGGTGAGCCATCGGCAAATCGCAAATACCGCTTTCAGTGGACGTACCCGATTGTGTTTTCGCCGCATGACGTAAACACGCTCTACGCGACGGCGCAAGTGGTGTTCCGCTCCAAAGACGAAGGAATGAGTTGGGAAATTATCAGTCCCGACCTGACGCGCAACGACAAAAGCAAACAAGCGGCTTCCGGTGGACCTATCACCAAAGACAATACAGGTGTGGAGACCTACAACACCATCTTTACCTTTGCTGAATCACCTGTGGAGCAAGGCGTACTCTGGTCTGGTTCGGATTGCGGACTCATTCACGTCAGCCGCGACAATGGCAAAACATGGCAAAACGTAACTCCGCCAAGCAAGGATTTACCGGAACTTGCGCTTATCAGCATGATTGAGTGCAGTCCCCATGACAAAGGCACGGTCTATGTGGCAGCAAACCGCTACAAACTTGATGACCAAAAGCCTTACATCTTCAAAACGAGTGATTACGGCAAAACATGGACACGCATGACCACCGGCATCCCCGAAGGAGCATTTGTGCGGGTTGTACGCGAAGACCCGAATAAACGCGGCTTGCTCTATGCAGGCACGGAAACGGGCGTATATGTGGCATTCAACGGAGTAAACGCTGGCGGAGCAAGCACTAATGCGCTTTGGCAGCCGTTACAGTTGAATCTGCCCGTAACACCGATTCACGATTTGGTTCTGCAAAAGCGTGAGAACGATGTGGTTGTGGCAACGCACGGGCGCTCGTTCTGGGTGCTGGACGATGTTACGCCGCTTCACCAAATTATGGACGGCAAGGTGAAAGCAAGTGAGAATGCGCTCTTTGCACCTCGCCCGACGTACCGTTGGTCGCCGCCGGATTTTGATTTACCGCTTGGCTTGGCAACGGGCGCAAATCTGCCCGACGGAGTGCATATTTCCTACAACTTGAAGGAAAAAACGGCGGATTCGGTTGCACTGGATTTTCTGACCGAAAAAGGCGAATTGATAATTTCTTATTCCAACAAGCGCGACCGCAAGGGCAAGCCCGTGAAAGAATCGGCAGAGTTTTATCCGAACCCGGAAGAGAAGCGGGCGGACGTGGTTACAACGAATGAAGGCATGAACCGTTTTGTGTGGAATATGCGCTATCCCGATGCCGTCGAAGTGCCGGGCGCACTCAGTTGGGGCGGCTCGGTAATTGGTCCGAAAGCGCCTCCGGGCAAATATCAAGTGCGTTTGACCATTGCCGGAAAAGTTGTGGGTGTGCAGCCTTTTGAAATTCGCAAAGACCCGCGTGTCGAAGCGACGGAAGCAGATTTTATCGCACAGTTCGACCTTTTGCAAAAAATTAACGCGAAAGTTACCGAAACGCACAAAACTATCAACTCGCTCCGCGACGTGAAAAAACAAGTCGGCGCGGCGATAGACCGCCTCAATCCTGATGCTGAGAAACCCACAGCGAAAGGAACAGCACTCAAAGAAGCATCCAAGCCGTTTTTGGATAGTTTGAACGCCGTCGAAAACGAGCTGATTCAAACCAAAATCAAAAGCAGCCAAGATATGCTGAATTTCCCTGTGCGTGTGAACAACAAAATGATGTCGCTGGGGAGCATGGTTGCTTCATCGGACAACCGTCCGACGAAACAAATGATGGAGATGTTTCAGGATTTGACAGCACGGATAGAAGCACAGCTTGTGCGGTTGAAGGCGATAATGGGCGACGGCTTGCAGAAGTTTAACAAAGCGGCGATGGAACAAGGCTCTGTGCCTGTTCAGGTGGAAGAGAAGCAGCCGTAAAGATTGGTGTGACTTTCTTGAACCGCGCTCCGGTACTTTGCCGGAGCGCGGTTTTTTGTTATCTCAACGTCATCCTGTTGAGCGATTACAACACCAGCAGTGGAAGCCTCACCGATGACGTTTCCGTGCGGATTTCCACGAAATACAACCCGCCTGCAAGTGCCGAAGGGCGAAAGACTAACGTTCCGTCAGAGACAATCGGTAACGCCGAGCCGCTAAAAACCACCTGCCCAAGTACGTTGTACACATTCACATTTGCTTGCACGTCGTTAGAAAGCGGGAATTCTATCCGCACTTCACCTCCGCTACGAATGGCGTTTGGCGACAAGCGCGGGGCGCTCAGGTTTTGCACAAAGCGTTGCGTAATGGAATCACGATAAAGCCTTACGGCAACATCGGAAATATAGATGCCGTCGAACTGCGCATCGCCGTCGCTCAAAAGCCCGAAACGCAGCAGAATATCTTGCCCCAAAAACTCCCGTAGCGAACATTCCTGACGAATCCACTGCGGAAAATTACCGTCGTAGCCAAACCCGCCAAATCCTGTTGAAGGCTTCATAAGTGAGGTGCGAAGCGGTCTCCACGTCCTGCCATTGTCGGAAGAAACCTGAACAACGCCCAAATCGCCATTGGATTCGATTGACCAGCGTGTCTGAAATTCCAGCGTTGCCGCACGAACATCGCGCAAACTGAGTGGTGATGCGAGTTGCACATAATTCCGAGCGCCGGGAAGATAATTCCTGTTCGGGCTGTCTGTCAGTGCGGTGCGTCCTGTGAGCGCATCGCGGACAATGCCCCAGTGACCTAATTGCCACTGTGTGCTGTCGGTAGCAGCAGCAAAGAGCGTTCTACGTGTAGCTTGTTGGATTTGTACCTGCATTGTGTCGCGGCGCGGCGTGTTTTCTTGCGTTATGAGGATTTCCACCGGAAGCGCAGAACCATTTTGCACATTTGCATCGAAGGTGCAATCAAAAACTTCGCGGACGCTCTCGGTTGAACGCAGCGCACGAATTTGTCTGTCAGAGCGCAAAACATTCATTCCGGCAGCAAGCGGACGGAGTGTCAAACCCGCTTGAGCGCTGGCGTTTTGAATACCGATATTCTGTACTTCCACAACAATTCGCGTAAAGCCTGTTTGCGGATTTTCCACGACGTAGTACTGCACAGGACGAAGATTTACTGCCGCGCTCCAAGCCGTCATGCGATTTGTGGAAAGGTTTTCCGCGCACTGAGGAATGATGCGGCTTGCGGGGGGCCAAAAGCCGTCATCCACTGTGCCGACTTCGGGCGTATAAGCCATGATTTTTTTACCCGTCATTCCCGCATACATCCAATCATCCGAAGCACCGCGCACGGCATAACCAACGGTCTGCAAATCGCGTCCGGCGGAATAGAGATTGTCTTTGGTGATTTCGGCGGTCAGGGCGCGAAAGTAGGTAGAATCAGGGGTTTCGGTGTCAATGTAGGAAAAGGGGTAAATTAGCAGATTGCTGAAGGTATGATAATTGATAGCAGTGTGGAAATTCCGACGTTGGCAGAAATCCCGTATAGCCTGTGTTTCCGGCTCAGAAAAAGGAGCAATGCCGCGATACGTATCGCTGCGGGTGTTTGTAGATGAACCACCGTTGGGAGCGCTCCAAAACTCTTGTGTTCCGTAATTTCTGTTCAAATCCACGCCAAATGAGCCGTCGCGGTTCGTCTGGCGGTTTTTGCGCCACATTCCGCCACCACCCGGCATGGATGCTTGGTTGAAGGCATAGCCGTCAGGATTCACCACCGGAACGAAGTATAATTGGCGATTATTCAGCAAATACGCGGCTTCGGGGGTATTTGCTTGAAACTGCTCCAAAAGCCACCAAGCATAGTAAATAAGCGATGCAGCGCTGCCGGGTTCGCGGGCGTGATGTAAAGCGGTGTAGAGGACTTCGGGCGCAGTAGTGGAAACGGCGCGGTCAGTGCCAATGCGGTATGCGAGGATTGGTCGCCCTTCGACGGACGTACCGATTGTTTCAGGTGCGGTAACAAGCGTGGGAAACATCGTGCGCATCCGTGCAAATTCAGCGTAAATTTCTTCCAAGCGGAAAAATCCTGCGTAGCTGCCGAGATTGAAATTGCGGGGAGTATCATTGGTAAGCAAGGAACGGCGCTCTTTTGCTGTGCGTTGTGTTTCGTCTCGAATACGTTGGGCGGCTGCTTGTTCGGCATCTTCTTCCAGCACTTCCACGCGGACACCACGCGCAAGCAAGATTTCAAGCGTGTAGTAGCTGATAACGCCTTGAACAGAGGTTTTTCCTTTGATGATGCTGTGTTCAATTTCCACGCCTGCTTCTTCGGCATCCTCTAAATCGAAGGTGCTAGAAAGGTGGATTTTCGCTGTGAGAAAGCGCTCTGTGGCGGGGCGGGGTGTAGCAGGGCGCTGCGTCTGGGAATGTGCTTGAATACTTGATGCAGCCAAACAGACGGTAAGTATGATTGAAACGATGAAGGGCTGAAAAGCAAGGTGTATTGACGCTTTGCGGGAGGCGCTTTTAGGGAGACGTTGGCAGAAACGTTTCTGCAAGCGCGATAGACGTTGGAACAAGTGTTTCTGCATGGTGGCGGAGGAAATTTGGAAGTTGGGGGAGGGTGATACACGCGACTTCGGTGTATTCGTTATTGCCTTGAAAGCGCTTTATGACAGTATTTTGCGTCCATGAAATATGCAAACGCACACAAATATCATAAATGTTAGCCTGTTTATCAAAAATAAGAGTAAAAGGCGAAATTTCCGTGATAATATCAGTGCTGAAACCCGTTACTTCTTCAAATTCCTCCAAAATTAGAGCGAGAATATCAATGTGCGTCGAAGCGTCTTTTTGTGCGGTATGGCGGGAAATGCTTCCCGACGGCATCAGTTCCCAATACCCCGGATAACTTGCAACGGTGCTGCTTCGACGAGCAAATACCAAGGCAGTTTTCGATACCAACGTAGTTTCCGATTCTACGTCGTCCACATGACAGACCATTACACCACTCACACCCACAGGGCGCACCACATCTTGCAAAGCAGACACAGAGCGCGATGCAAGGAGCATCTTGTAATTGCCCCATGCGGTAAATATGCGGAGATTTCCGGCAGAATCTTTCTCCCAACGGCGCATCATCAGAATTTCTGCGTTAAAAAGCTGCGGATTGCGCTCTAATGCTGCTTCCCAGGCTGCTTCGATTGCTGCGCGATGTACCGTGTCTATTTCCAATACATCAGAACATTCAATAGCAATGCTTGTAGCCGAGACAACATCACAGCGATTTTTGATAGATTCCATGAGGTTTGCAGCCATGATGTGTGGGAATATACTATACAACAACAAGTACAATATCAGTCAAAAGGGCGGGAAGTTCTTGTAGGCTTGATATTGTCTGTTCTGCTCCGGCTGCCCTCAAGACTTCGGGGGTATAGTGCTGTGCAAGAGCAATGGTGTAAAGCCCTGCCGCCGATGCAGCTTTTACGCCACTCGGAGAATCTTCAACAGCTACGAGGTGCTGTTTGGGCGAGCCAACTTTTTCTAACGCAAGGCGGTAAATTTCGGGATTCGGTTTGGATTGTTTCACTTCATTGCCAAACACAAATGCCGAAAAATATTTCATCCATTGCACACGTTGAAGAAAACTTGTCGCCAAAGGTTGCGGAGCAGATGTTACTAATGCCAGAACTGCACCGTGTGTATGACAAAATTGCAGTATTTCCTGTGCATGAGGCATAGGTGGAATCAGGGTTTTATAGCCGTCGGCGAGTTTGTCTTCATACATTCGATACAATTCTTCTTCGCTCGGCTCAAGGGCGTATTTTTTTTTGAGAATACTAACAATTTCGCGGAGCGATGGACCGTTCAGGCTGTCAAATTCCTCTTTTGTGGCTTGGAGCGAAAACTCTGCGAGAAAATTAGCATAGATTTGGTACATCGCCGCCAGATTATCAGCAAGCGTACCGTCTAAGTCGAAAAAAATGGTTGGTTTTGCCATGCAAAAATCTATTGAAAAAGAGAATAATCGGTAGCAATTTCGATGATACCCCGGGTGATACAAAAAGACAACGCACAGTCGGCAATAGCTCAAACTGTGCGTTGCAAATTATCTGCTTTTTATCTACTTCTCTTGCAAAGAATTACGGCTTTTGGAAAATCCACAAACGGTTTTGACCGAATGTACCAAACTGATTTTCGTATTTTTCAGGTAGGGAAACGCACATTTCCGTTACTGCTTTAACCATTGGGCTGTCATAATCTACTTCGCCATTATTAAGCATCGGCGTAAGGACATATAGAATAATATCATGCAGTGTGCCGAAATCGTCAATGCGGACGAGTTTTGTTGATTTTTCAGCATGAGCAATAAACGCAGGCTCATCAATAAACAGGTTAAACTCCATGACTTTGCGCGGCGGTAAACCTACTGCTACACGCAAATCGTTCTGCATAGCGTGGGTTTGAACGCTGTTTTCGAGCATCATAACGTAACCGCCTTTATTAAGTTTCGCAACCATCTGGTCGAATGACTTCAACTGCATTTCAAGCGGATTGAGATTGATAACACAACGGTCAGTGAAGATGACATCATATCCGGCAGCAAGATTGGTATTTGAAACCAAGTCCAAAGCATCGCCGACAAAGAAAGAAATATCGCTGTATTTAGCGTTGTTTTTTTGAATTTCTTTTGCGTTATCAATCATTGCCGGAACATAGTCAATTCCCGTAAATGAACATTCGGGAAGAAATGTTTTCATGGCAAATGAGTTGTAACCGTTACCGCAGCCGACATCTAAAATTGACAGATTTTTCTTGTTTGCCCATAACTCGGTTTTTTTGATAGCACGTTGCAATACATCTACTTCCAACTGCTTAATTGTTGGAGTTTTGGTTGTCGCACGCAAATCCGTACCGAACTCGGAAGCCCAGTTTTCCCAATGGTTTTTAATTTCAGGTAACGTCATGATGTCCTTAATTTAAGTGAAAAATTATTTAATTATACGTTGCTAAAGACGAAGTGTCTTGCAATATATTGTGCGTATAATTTTGTCGCATTGTATGACTTTTTACATCAACGTTTTACGTGGTTTTTGAAAGCATAATAATCTCTCTAACTCTTTCAACGCCATTGCAGGAAACAAGCGCTGATGCCTTTGAAGAATGTGCTTTGATGCTGTGAGGTAGATGAAGAATCCGGCGTAACGCAGCGACTATATCTGTTTCCGAAAGACGGAAATACCACCCCAAATTCAACTGCAATCCGTGTCGAGCCGCCGTTTCCGTCATTCCTGCTTGATTTTCTGCGATAATCACTGCCAACGTCGGCAAGCCCAAGCAACACCGCTCCCACGTGGTAGAACCGCCCGCGCCAAGTGCCAAATCTGCCTTCATCATAAAGTCCGCCATATTCGGTACTTGACAATGAAAATGAGTATTGGGCGACAAAGCGCATAAATGCTCAATTTCTGCACGGTGCGGATTGGCAATGCCGACGATAACGTCTGCCTGAATCTCTGCATATCTGTCCTCACAACCAAGAATATGCAAGGCTTTCACAGCTTTTGCTGTTTCATTGGTAGGGTCTGAGCCGCCAAAAAAGACCAGTATTCGCTTGACTTCGCCATTCCGAATAAGCCTTGAACCCAAGCGTTCACGGGCTTCTCGAAATTCTGGTCGCAAAAGCGCATATTCCGAACCGAGTAAGAGTCTGCACTGTGCCGGAACACGAGACTTGTAACGCTCTTCGGGGTTGTCGTAGAGATTTTGGTCAAGCAGCACATCACAATCGTACATTCTGCTGGCAATGTCGTCAATAACCATGATTTGACACGCTTTCCGGCGGATAATACTGTGCCATTCGGCATCTATGCCGTAATGGTCGGCGATGCACCAATCCACGGCTTCTTCGCTGATTGCTGCAAGCGTTTCTACTGCATCCTGCTCTTTGCATACGCCAAGCCATGCTGCATACTCGTTATTCGGCTCAGAGTAGGCTTCAGAAGGGCGTTTCAGCAAGATACATTTGTAGCCTTTGTTTTCGATATGATTCTGCAAATTCCCTTCCCACTCGCGGCAGATAAACGTTACCTTTCCCCCTTGTTTGCGGAGTTCGTCGGCAAGCGTCAAACAGCGCATGACGTGTCCGCTTCCGATGTGAACGGCTGCATCGGCGCGAATGATGATATTTTGCAGTGTCGCAAAAGAACTCATTCTACATCGTCAGGATTGATGCCGAGTGCGCGAAGTTTTGCGGCAAGTGCTTTTGCACGAGATTCAGCGGTGCTTGCACGAGATTCAGCGGTGCTTGCACGTTTTGTTGCTACATCCGCACGGCGTTTTTCTTCGTCAGCGCGGCGTTTTTCCTCGTTTGCGCGGCGTTTTTCTGCTTCGGCACGTTCTCGTCCTGTTGGTATGAGATTTCCCTTGAGGTCGCACCAACGCAGCCATATTGCTTGCATATTCTCATATTTGCCTTCCCACAGTACCAGCCCTAAGCCAATATCCTCGAACATATTCGATTCTAAGGGCTCAAAAACGCCATGAACATTGTGATATATTTCGAGTTCCGACGGACGGTTGTAGTAATTATGCGGGTCGAAGATAGCGTAATAGCGTACTCCGCAATTTTGGGCGTATTTCTGCATCTTCATGCCGTATTCATTGCCTTTGAGATTCGATACAATCTCAATCACCACTTCCGGTGGCTTACCAAAGCGCCAAATAAAATACGAGCGATTTTTCTTGGGCTGAATATCTTCAAACGGCTCTACACCAAGACTGAGCATGGCATCCGGCACAAGTGCGGGAACATCCGGCGAATAAAACAGCCCGACATTTGCCAATGCCATGAACTTTCCGTCGTAGCCTTCCTGTGGCGGTTGCCAGTTTGCATGAAGCGGCTCGGTGAGGAGGCGCATATTTTTTTCGGAAATTACGCTGTCCACAGGTTCTCCGTCTTCTGTGATAATGCTGTCATAGTCAATATCATCAACAGGTTCATCAAGTATTGATAAGGTTTGAGGTTCCATAGCATATTTCCAAAGCGTTGAGGTAAAAAGGCGTTTTTTTATGGATATTTCATCACAAATCTAGCGAAATTTTGACCAAAAAAGCGAACCTTAACCGATAAACTCCAGCACTTGCCGAATCACGTATTCCTGCTCTTCATCGGTCAAGGCAGGAAACATCGGCAAACTCAAACAATGGTCGTAATACCGCTCTGCAACGGGCATATCGCCTCGCTTCCAACCGAATTGTTTGTAATAGGGCTGCAAATGCACGGGGATATAATGCACTTGTGCATAAATCTTACGTTCTCGCAGGAAATTGTAGAGTTCAAGCCGCTTTTCGACCTCAATCACAAACAAATGATACGCATGGTGAAAGCCTTCAGGCACGAGACGTACCGTTACAGGCGTTCCCGCAAATGCTTCTTCATATCGGCGAGCGATTGCTCTGCGCCGCTTCAAACCTTCTTCGGCACGCTTTAATTGTTCAATACCGAGTGCAGCTTGCATATCGGTCAAGCGATAATTGTAGCCTAATTCGTGCATTTCGTAATACCAGCCACCGTGATTTTCCTGAAGCATACTTGCTTCGCGTGTGATGCCGTGTGTGCGCAAACGGCAGATTTTTTCGTAATAATCCTGCCGATTGGTCGTCACGGCACCACCTTCCGCCGTTGCAATGTGCTTGACAGGGTGAAAGGAAAAAATAGCTAGGTCAGCAAGCGAACCGTCTCCTGAACGCCGCTCTGCGCCTTGCTTGTCGAGAAATGATGCACCCGGAGAATGACATGAATCTTCTACAATCCACAAACCAAATTCGTCCGCTAGCTCACGCCACGCCTGCATATCCACAGGCAATCCGGCGAAATCAACGGGAACAACGCCTTTGTATGCGCTACGCTCCGCCTTTGGCGTGTGTTCCAGCAAGTGCCGTACTTTTTGAATATCCAGCAAATACGTGCTTTCGTCAATATCGCTAAACACGACTTCGCCCCCGCAATAGCGCACACAATTCGCCGACGCGGTAAACGTAATCGGTGTCGTAATCACCTTGTCTCCGGGTTTGACATCCAGCGCCAGAGCGCATAAATGCAGCGCTGCAGCGCCGCTCGACATCACGGCAGCATACTTTGAGCCGATGTAGGCAGCAAATGCCTTCTCGAATTCTTGCGGCTTTGGACCTTGCGTCAGGTAATCCGATTGGAGAACTTCCACAACAGCCGCAATATCGCTATCCGTGATAGTTTGGCGACCGTAGGAAATAGGTTTTGTGGGGGTGAATGGGGGCATACTTACTTATTGGTAGAGGAATTTCGTTTTGCTGAGTTGAATACGACCAATTTTTCCCAGTCTATTTCACCGTCTTGGCAGAATTCTTGAGCAAATGCGAGGGTAAATGTATTGATGACTTTTGCATACATCTTCAAAAACTGCTCATTTTTCTCTTTTGCATGATAAGCTAAAGGTTCGATAATATCGGTAAAAAGTGTTGCCCTTCCTGATATAAGCTGCCAGAACTCTTGACCACAGTATTTGAAATAATCATGCTGCTTTTTATACGGTTTGTTGTCTTTTCCATAGCAGCAGCCATTGACGGCTATAATGGGAGTATTCGGGTTATGCTGGCGTAGTTGGCGTTTAGCAGACACAAAATTCTGACGCATTTTCTTTATTTGGCTGGAATTAGCCCAATTTGGACCAGACTTCACCTCGACTATCCAGATTGCGCCATCTTTCTCAAACTCTAAATCTATGCCCTCTAATGTTGTTGATTTCTTGCCGCCATAGACTTGCTGACAAACAAAAATCGCCACGCCTTCAATAAAAGTTCCAAACAGCGTTTCTTCCTGAGATTGGAGGTAGGCATCCACAATACCTTGAACCAAATCTTGCGCCGTTAAAATATTTTTCGCTTTGAACAAATATGGGTTTTTCCGCTTGAGAACTTCCTTCAAATTGAGTTTTTGTAACTTTTCAAATCGTTGAGTATGGAATGAATCAATATGTTCTTCCACGTAGAGCGTAATTTGCTTGGTTAAAGAGTCGCTCATGTTTTACAATAATAATTGTTGCGCGGGCTCAACGGCATCTTTAATCATCTCACAATATTCTGGCATAATCTCAATGCCGATAGAATGGCGACCCATTCTCTGAGCAACAACCAGTGTTGTTCCTGAGCCAGCAAAAGGATCCAATACGGTGTCTTGCTCTTGTGTAAAAAGTTTAATAAACCATTCTGGCAGCTGTTCCGGGAAAGCAGCACTATGATTTTTATTATTACATTCTGTTGCTAAATGAATGACATTGGTAGGATAAACAGTGTCTTTTCCAACCCAATTCGAGACATTTTTTCCAAAACCACTACCGTTTTTGGCATTGTCGCGTGTCTTATCTGTTTCGCTAAGATTTTTCAAGCGGTCTTTTGCCCAATCACCAATTGGAACACGCACAGCATCTTGGTACATGGAAAATTTTTTGTTTTTGTTAAACTGCAAAAGTCGTTCCCACGAGTCTCGAAAACGATTTGACCATTTGCCAGGAAATGAGTTTTTTTTGTGCCACATAAACTCTTCAGTCCAGAGCCAGCCTTGTTTACGCAGTGCTAAGATAAGCTCCAGAACGTATGTGCTGCGCTCACTATCAACAACTTTTTCTTTTATGTTGAGAACAAATGTCCCAGTAGGTTTCAAAACACGCAAAAGCTCCGCCGAAATTGGCAAAAACCAATCAACATATTCATCTGGCGTAACGCCACCATATGTGGATTTACGCTGGTCTGCATATGGCGGCGAAGTAAAAATTAAATCCACTGAATTATCAGGAATTTCACACATTAGTTCGCGGGAGTCGCCACAGATGACTTTCGTTTCAATGGTTTGCATAATTCTTTGCAAAAATTATGAAGAAGGTGTATCATCACACCGGCTGGAAATTCTCGTCAATATGCTCACAAATGGAAGCACGAATCTCTTCCACCGTCATAAAATCAGGGTTTGTGCCGGAATTGTACTTAAAGCCTTGCGCAACTTTTCTGCCGTTGAATTTTTTGCAATACTCATCATGCGACCACAGCGGCACGGACGGCGCAATAACGTAGTATTTATCAAGCTCCAACGTGTTGAAGGAGTCCATTTCGGTAATCATTTCCTCATGGAGTTTTTCGCCCGGGCGAATACCAATAATTTCGTGCTTGCAGCTTGGCGCAATGGCTTCGGCCACATCCAAAATACGGTACGACGGAATTTTTGGGACGAAAATTTCGCCACCCCACGCATTGTGAATGGCGTATAGCACCAAATCTACACCTTCATCCAGCGAGATATTGAAGCGGGTCATTTCGTCGTGTGTGATGGGAAGTACACCGTCTTTGCGCTTATTCAGGAAGAACGGCATAACGGAACCACGTGAGCCAATCACATTCCCGTAACGCACAACAGAGAAATTGATGTCTCGATTACCGCGAAAGTTATTTGCCGCCACAAAGAGTTTATCGGAGCACAGCTTTGATGCGCCATAGAGGTTAATCGGGGCTGCGGCTTTATCGGTGGAAAGTGCCACAACGCGCTTCACACCTGACTTTAAGGCGGCATTGATGACATTTTCCGCACCCATGACGTTTGTTTTGATGCACTCCATCGGGTTGTATTCTGCCGTTGGGACTTGTTTGAGTGCCGCCGCGTGAACAACGACATCAATATTCTCAAACGCCCGTTTTAGGCGCTCTTCATCGCGCACATCGCCGATGAAGTAACGGAGTTGGGGATATTTTTCCGGTGAAAGTTCTTGCGCCATTTCGTATTGCTTGAGTTCATCGCGTGAGAATACTACAAGGCGCTCTACTTCAGGATAGTGCGTTAAAATGCGCTTGATAAAGGTTTTACCAAACGAGCCGGTTCCGCCGGTAACGAGAATGGATTTGAATGGGAGCATGATAAAGTGAAAACAAACGAAGAAAGATTATTGCAGAATTTATTGCGCGGTTGCAGAACTGTCAAGCAGTGTTGACAAAGTTTGTTCTGCAAAACGCTTATTGATATGGTGTTGTATCGGTTGCGGGGTCAGGCGCTTGTAGGCTGTAAATGCCCGAAAGAGCCAACGATTCGCAAATGGCTCATGCCCGTTGAAGGTTCCGCCAAAGAAATTCCGTGCTTCGTAGCGCCGGAAGGGAATACCGAAGGTCATGTAAAAGTAGGCGTAGCGCAAAGCACCGTCTTTGCTTTTGGGAGCGAGATGTTCTTCGAGCAGCAATCTCAGCAATTCTTCGTGAGAATTGGGGTTATACGTTGAACCAAGATTTTGATATAGCGCTTTGCCGCCCAGAATTGAGGGCTTGTCCCAATACGGCGCTTCAATGCCGACAGTCGAACCAAAAGTAATCACCTTGTCGGCGTGCTGCAACAGCGCGTAGGAACTGGTTTTGTCGGTTGGTAGTATTGTCGTCAAATTTTCGCTTTTGAGCGCCAAGAGTGGTCGTAATTCGTTGTCAATCGAAGCAAGATTGGGGTGAATACGCAAATAGACGTGATAGCGGTTTTTATGCGGCAGAAGCGATGCGATAATACGCTGAATACCGTCCAGTTGGTCGCGGTAAATGTGATGTTGATACTCTTCGCTGACCCAAACAAATTCAAAATCTGCCGAATTAAAAATCACAATATTCTTTTTGCTCGGATTCCAATCTTTCGGCAAAAGACCTTGTTCTTGCTGTTCGACAAAGGAATATCCGTTTACTTTTACGCCTTTAGCACGATTTTGAAACCACGTCTCGGCTGTTTGCAAGCGTTCAACGGGGTTTGTTGCGCCTTTCTCCCACTGCTCATGCATGAGGCGTGTGGAAAGATTGATGCTGTGCGGTAGAGAATTGTCGAAGAGAGAATAGGTGTTGTTTCCGGAAGCCGCTTCATGAATGGTAAATTGTACGCCTTCGCTTTCGCAAGCCCTCATAATTGCGCGAACGATAGCCATTCTGCCATTAAAAAAGTAGAATTTGTCCACCTTGTTTTCACGAAGGAAGTTTTGCACGGAACGGTAAGCCGCAACCCCTGACAAAATATAACGCCGAATAAGGTCTTGATGTTCGTTGAGGTCAATTTCTGCATTCATCACATAACTGACTATGGACGACAAAGCAGCCATGCCAACATCATAATTTTCAACGCGATACGATTGAAATTCTTGTAAAGAAGCAAATGCCGTTTGGAGGGAGCGAAGTTCTTGCTTGTTAGCATCGGTGAGATTGTGAAACGAGCGTTGTGTGATTTTGCCTTCGAGAAGCGAAAGACCGATGGTACGGGTTTTGCGACAAAGGGCGCATTGTCCCTGCTCGTGGTAGGTGTTAGTATCGCAGGCAAGTAAAGCCGCGTCACAATACAGCACAGTTACGTCATCGCCGTTGTCGAGATGATTTTGAATCAATTCTAAATCTGTGGCGAAATGGCGTTGAAAGAGCGGATGCGTCGTAAAAAATGCGACGTGCTGTTTCGGATGTTTCATAACCTCTATTGTTTCCGTATTTTTCTACCTCAATCCCGGCATTTCTCCACCCAAAGGGCATCCACATACCGTCCTTGGCAGAAAAAATGCTGTTTATAGCGTCCGGCATCGCTGTAGCCCGCTTTAATGAAGGCTTTGTATGAACCGAGATTTTGCTCATACATACCGGCAAAAAGTTTATGCAAGTTCAGTTCTTCAAATCCATAGCGAGTAACAAGCGCAATAGCTTCGGCGGCAAATCCTTTGCCCCATGAAGCCTTATCGCCGATGATCAAGCCAACATCGCCGAAGCGATGCACTTGGTTGATGTTTCCGATTTTAATATTGCCGATATGCTTGTGATTTTCGTTCAAAAACATACCGAACAGAAAATCCTTCGAGCTGTCGCACGTGGCTTGGACAAACGCACGGATGGTGTCTTTGGTCTGTACTGTCCAGCGACTTTCAAGGTACTGTGTGATTTCGCTGTCATTCATCCACGCAACGTAGGCTTCACTCACGTCGTCAGGTGTCAGCAGACGTAGGTAGATATGTTGTCCGTGCAATTCCATAAAAAATCATCAACTTGCAAGTGGTTCATTTGCTACATACTTGGATAACTCAATCACTTCATCAACTTTTTCACGGATGCTTGGGTCGTGGCTGACAAAAATAACAATTTTATCGCGGTTTGCGGCAATAATTGTCTCAATAAGTCTATCTTTTGTCGTTTGGTCTAAAGCACTCATACTTTCATCAAACAAGAATACATCGGGTTTGCGAAGTAAAGCACGTGCAATGCCAATGCGCTGTCTCTGTCCGCCGGACAGGTTTGTGCCGCGATATTGCAACACTGTATCATAACCATTGGGAAGATTGTTGATAACCTCGTCCACCGTTGCCATTTCCGCAGCAGCCTGAATTTCAGCCATGCTTGCCTCATAACCGTAGGTAATATTATGTGCCACGGTATCATTAAAAATCATCGTTTCTTGACCAAGCATGACAATATGGCTGCGAAGGCTGTGAAGCGGGATTTCTGTAATATCGTGCGTATTGTTAATCACAATTTTGCCGCTATCGGGTTGATGAAATCCTAAAATTAAATCTAGCAGGGTTGATTTTCCTGCGCCCGATTCCCCGATGATTGCATACACCTTTCCACGCTCGAAGCACACAGAAAAATTATGCAAAATTGGTGTGATTTTATCATGCGAAAAACTCACATTCTCAATACTCAGCGACGTGATAGCCTCGGTTAAATCGTGATGTGCAGCGGATACCGAAAACTCCGGTGTTTCGATGACTTCGCTAATGTCTCGTGCAGCCTTGAGGTCTGATACGCCTTTCAGTGTCATATTCAGCGCCTCGCCGATTGCCAGAAAAAAACGCATGAGAAAAATAAGCAGCGTAACAGCAAAGGCATAATCAAATGCTGACCGCGACAACTGTGTTCCGGCAAGAATAAACACACCAAAACTCACGATAAGTAGCAGTGTCGGAATAAACTTGCCAAGCAAGGTGAAAAAATCAATTAAAAACAACTGGCGTTTTTGTGGATATAAATTCTCCACAAAGCGCTCCATAACATACTTTTCAGCACCAAACGCTCGTACAGACCGTACACCGTTCATTGCATCAACAAATATCGAATTGTATATCCGTGAATGTTCGACACTCATTACGCCCCAGCGATGAATTTTGCGCAAAATACCGTATGAACCAAGCGCTGTTAAGCCTAAGAAAACAATCACACCAAGAGCAGTCGCCGATGAAAATGACACGATAATGACATAGTACATTCCAATCAACATAAATAATCCCACACAACGCACTGTTAGGGCAACAATACCTGCAGCCCTGTGTGCTTCCTCTCCTGCAAGTTGGATGTAATGCCCAACACTTTTACGCTCAATTTCAGCAATTTCAATGTTGCGCAATACATTTTGTAATCCGCGTGAGACGAGACTCGCCGGCATTTTATTTCCTGTGATATTGCCTAACATTCCTTCGCTGATGATTTGCAAAACAATTCTTAGCGAAAACAGAATGATAAAGGTCAAAAATATGTATTTCGCTGTTGTTGGTAGATGTAGTGCGGTAAGTAACTGCATTGAAAAATTATTACCCGCAACAGGCTTTCCTGCACTTATAGCCGAAAGCGGTATGAACGCCTGCATTGCAAGCGCTTCCATAATTATAGAGGATAAATGAATGACTATGCAAACACCCAAAAGTGGGTAAGCACGGAAGGCAAAAGCAAACATTCGCCGTAAATATCCCAGTTGTAAACTGCGAATAACATTAAAAATTTTTGTCGGTGAGGCGAATTCCAGCATGAACAAATAAAATAGTAAAATTCGTAGCATCAATACGGGGGATGCCGCTTTGTGGTCAAATCAACCTGATTTTCTATTACAACTTTATTACCGTATAACTCTTACCAAGTATTGTACCATAGCCTACAAATATCACGATTTTATGACGATATTCCATAAGAATTTTGAAGTGGGTTGTGCTTTGCGATTGAATATCGTCGGTTTTGTCTGTATCGGAATACCAAATTATGACAAGCAACTCATCACCAATTCACAGAAAATTCATTCTTTTCTGTGTAGTTTTGCAAGCGCTGGAAAGAGAATTACCGCAGTCACCTTCCCAAGCGCAATAATTTCACAATTCTCGTCATTTTTAAGGATTCAGATTGATGATTCGTTCAATGGTTATCGCTACGTTTGTCAGCGTAAGTGTGAGTGTTAGTGCCTTTGCACAAGCAAAAATGGATGTTTCTAAGCCTTCGCCTGCTTCTCCCGCAAAAGCTACCCCGACTCCGGCTGCTGCTCCGGCAAAAGCTGCTGTTGATGCTGCAAAGCAAGACGCAAAAGAAGTGAAAAAAGAAGCAAAAGAAACAGCTAAAGAAGTAAAAACTGAGGCAAAAGCGGAAGCAAAAGCAATCAAAAGCGATGCAAAAGCTGCTGTCAGTGCAATGGATGATGCCGGCATCACCAAAGCAGTGAAAGAAAAATTAGCATCCTTGCCGTCACTTAAAGACAAAAACATTGATGCTATGGTCAGTGGCGGTGTTGCTACGCTCAAAGGCAAAGTAGATAAGCCGGGCTTGAAAGGTGTTGCTACCAATGCCGTGAAAAAAATTCCCGGTGTAAAAAAAGTTGATAATCAAATCGAAGTTGAGAAAAAGAAATAATTCTCGTAATTTTCGGTCTGCCCAAACGTCTGATAAGAAACATTCTTATCAGACGTTTTTTTTGTACTATATGTTTTTCTTGTTTCACTCCCATTTCAAGGACTCTAATGAAACCCCGTTATATCATCGGAGGCGCAATAGCGCTGGTTTTTGTTGTTATTGCAGCAATGTCGTTGGATAACAGCAAAATCGAATACACGAATTTAGCATATGCACAAACAAGCGGCAAACGAGTACAGGTCAAAGGTGCATGGATAAAAGACCAAGGTTGCACCTACAACAGCAACGAAAACACGTTTACTTTTGCTATGCGTGATGATGCCGGTAAGGAAATCAAAGTTATTCACAACGGTCCTCGTCCGAATAATTTTGAATTGGCGGAAAGTATCGTCGTCAAAGGGCGCGTGGAGAATGGTGTGATGGTTGCAGACCATATTTTGACAAAATGCCCTTCAAAATACGAAGGAAACGGTCAGCAGGTAAAACAGTCCGGCACGTGATAATACCAATTTGAGTTGATAACTGTGCAAAAAAATCCGGCTTCAGTGGCACAAACATTCTTGTCTGTGCGAGTATTTATGCTGTTTTCAGAGAAAAGCATTGAAAAAAAACAATGCACAATCCTCAACGTAAATTGGTATAATACCAATTTGAGCTGATAACTGTGCAAAAAAAATCCGGCTTCAGTGGCACGGACATTCTTGTCTGTGCGAGTATTTATGCTGTTTCCAGAGAAAAGTATTAAAAAAAACAATGCACAATCCTCAACGTAAATTGGTATAAGACCTTGCTTCTGAATATAAAAAGAGCGAATAACTGCGTGGTTATTCGCTCTTTTTTTTTTGACTGATAGTCTGCTCCTGCAACTCTTGATTTCAAAGATTCTTGAGCCACGCACTTCGCAGCAAAACTTGGCGGTGATAGGCTTGTGGGCTGAGTTCAAAGACATACAATCGGTCTTCGCGGCGTGTTTGTGTGGGAAGTGTCAGCGTGAGTTCCGTTCCTCCGCGAATAACCGTGAGCGTGAAGGTTGTGGAAGGTTGAAATTTTGCCGTGAGTGTGGCAAAGGTCTTGTTATCGGGTGTGGAGAGTTTTTGTCCGTTCACAGCGCGAATCTCGTCATCTAACTTCAACCCGTGTTCAGCGAGGTTTTCCCGAAAATCCGCAACAATGAGTTTACCTTCACGCAAACGAGTTTTAATGCCGGACTCTGCCTGAAGCGTGTCCGAAGGTTTGCGTTCTGCGTAAGCAATGCCAATTTTTGCGTAGTATTCCCGAAGTGGCAAGGGTGTAGCTTTTTTGACGTAAAGGTCGAAAAAATCAGCAATTTCGGGGTAGGTCATATTCACAAACTCGCGGAAAAAATCCTTTTCCGAAAATGAGCGTGATGCGCCGTATTTTTTCATCAAATCTTGAATTACTTCCCGCAAACCCCGCTTCCCACCTGAGAGTTCCAATAAGCGAATATCCAACAGTCCCGCGACAAGCGCTCCACGATAATAGATGTTTCCATACTGCTTTTGCCCCGAATCTGAATAACACGTAAGGCTCAGTTTACTCAGGCTGTATGCGCGGTCGAAGTAATTATTATCCACCAGCGTTTTTTGGCTGAGGTCGTTCAGATATTGGTCAAGCGTTTTTAAGCCGCTTCGGAGTTGCATAATGTGTGCCGCCCATTCGGTTGTGCCTTCGTAGAGCCAGAGATGTTCCGATGCGGTCGGATTGACGAAATTAAAGCGTTCGATAATTTCGCTGTGAATGTTGAGCGGTGTAATGACGTGAAAAAATTCATGCGCCGCAATGTCCGTGATGTACTGCCCGTACTCAGCGCTGTACGGGCGTTCTTCCAAGACGTATTCCGAACTGTAGGAGTGTTCCCACGCGCCGGCGGGAACGTCTTCGAGGTGAAACAAAAACGTGTAGCGCTGCACGGGAAGTTCGCGTAAAAACTCGCCTGCGGACTGAAGCATATTTTTCATCGCGCCTAAAAGTTGGTCGGATGAGACTTGGTCGGTTTTGGAATAGGTGTACAGTTCGACGGCGGTGCTTTTAACCATTGTGCGTGCAGTAGTCAAGCGCCCCAAAAGCACGGGCGAATCAACGGCGAAATCGTAGGTGGGAGCGAAGTAATACCCTGCACTGTCGCGTTCAAGCGGTGTGCCGATTTTCCACACTTGCGGGTAAAGAAACTTGATTTTAAGCGGGTTGGATTGCATTCCGCTTGGAAAACCTAAAACGGTGTGCGTGTTGAAAAGTGCGTGGTCGTCTTCCAGCGACGAGCCGCACATACGGAAGATTTCATCACGGTTTACGGGCGTATCGAAAGTTTCGGCAACGGCAAAACGCAGTTCGGTTACTTTTTCGGGTTGTTTGATTTTCCACTGATTGACCGAAATATGGTCACAAGGGATTTCCTTGCCCTTTTCGTCGAAGGCTTGAAATTTCCGCACAAAACGCCCAATGTCCATAATTTGATACGTTCCGGGCGCAGTGGCAGCGAATTGATAGACCGCATTAGCAGCAGTCAAGCCGTTTACGAGCAAACGCACTTTGAACGTGTCATCGGAGCGGTCATTCAAATTGATTTCGTAGAGTAGTGTTTGTAAGGGTTTGGGGCTTTTTTGCGCCTCTTTCGTAGCGGATTTTGGGGCAGATTTGCCGGAGCGCTGTGCAAGAAGCGAGTGTGTGCAGCACACAAGTAAAAGTGCTGCACAGAGGGCATATAAGCGAAAATTCATAGTGGCGTAAACAATGAGAAAAAAAGTATTTTCAGAACACGCAGTTTTGCACAATTTACGCAAAAACTTTTCAAACTAATGGCGGAAATAATCCGAACATCAATGGAAGATTTTAAGCTCAAAAACGTGTATTCACGAGAACTTATCACAGGCTTGGCTACGCTTGTAAGCACAATTTACACGCCTTTCCAAGCGCAAGAATTTCAGGATTTTGTTCTGGATGCCGCATGGAACGGGCGTGAACTGAAAGAACGAATGCGCCATATTACCCTTGCTTTGCGGAAGTATCTGCCCGACAAGTATGCGGATGCGCTTCAGATTTTACGTCAAGCAGCGCCGCAGTGCGAGGGCTTTCCCTACTTGTTTTTCCCTGATTTTGTCGAACAGTACGGGCTTGAGTATGAGGATATTTCCATTCCTGCATTGGAACTTTTTACGCAGTTTTCGAGCGCGGAATTTGTCATTCGTCCCTTTATCATCAAAAAGCCGGAGCAGATAATGGCACAAATGCTTGCATGGGCAGAGCATCCGAATCATCACGTCCGTAGGCTTGCCAGCGAAGGCTCACGCCCGCGTCTGCCTTGGGGAATGGCGTTGAAACAATTTCAACGCGACCCCGCGCCGATACTGCCTATTTTGGAGCGTTTGAAAGCCGATGAATCCGACTATGTGCGCCGTAGCGTCGCTAATAATTTGAACGATATTGCCAAAGACCACCCGGAGGTGGTATTGGGGATTGCGAAGCGTTGGAAAGGCGCAAACCCGCATACGGATTGGATTGTGCGGCATAGTTTACGAACACTGCTGAAACGCGGAAATAGCGAGGCTTTGGCGCTCTTTGGTTTGCGGGGGAATGAGGGCGTTACGGTGAGCAATCTGCATTGCAAGGATTCATCGGTTGCGATTGGTGAGACGACGACATTTTCGTTCGACCTCAGCGTTCAGAAGGCAGGAAATATAAGGCTTGAATACGGTGTGTATTACGTTAAGGCGAATGGTGAAGCATCACGGAAGGTGTTTTTTATCCACGAAAAAGAGTATGCAGCCAATACAACGGCGCACATCACGCGCAAAATCTCGTTCCAGCAGCGTACCACGCGGAAACATTATGCGGGTGTGCATCGTTTGACGGTGATTGTGAGTGGTATAGAATCTGCCGAAACCTCGCTTGCTGTCACGGCGTAACTAACAACAAAAAAAGCCCGTCAAACAAGATTTGACGGGCTTTTTGCTCATTTTTCTTTGCTCCGGAAACAGGACTTGAACCTGTGACCCTCTGATTAACAGTCAGATGCTCTAACCAACTGAGCTATTCCGGAGTAATGTTTATTGTACAGTGAAGGACAAAAACAGAGTACAAAAATACGACTTCTCCGCAAAAAAGTCAAGAACTTTTTTCATTGCATAAAAAACTGTACATTTGCGCATGGCTCAAAACGCCTCGTTTCTTTATCGTGTTCGTGTGTGCGAATACCGATTCTTCCCTCGCATCATCTTTTACTCCGCTTCGCCATGGTAGAATTGTTCCGAATATGGTTTATCAGCGTAACGATTATTGATGTGATTGACATCCTCATCGTTGCCTTTACGCTGTATTTTCTGTATCAAACCGTAAAAAATACAGTTGCAGTGCAGATTTTTTACGCTATTGTGGTGATTTTGGGCGTGTATTTTCTGACTGAGGCATTTCACTTGCGTTTGTTGAACTTGATTTTGCGCACCTTAGGCGGTATCTGGCTTCTGGCGTTTGTCGTACTGTTTTCGCAAGAAATACGGCGTGTGTTGCTGCTTATTGTGCGTTCTCCTGTTTTTAGCGTTTTTACGCGCTCTCAGCTCAACGAAACTCTCGACGACATTGCCCGCGCTGCGGTAGAAATGGCAGAAAAGCACACCGGAGCGCTGATTGTTTTTGCCCGCTCGACCAATATTAAAATGACCATAGAAACAGGGATTGCTCTGCAAGCCCAAGTGTCAAAAGAACTTCTCGTTTCGATTTTTAACCCCAAGTCTCCCCTGCATGACGGTGCAATCGTTATCCAAAATGGTTCTATCGAAGCAGCGCGGTGTATCTTGCCGCTTAGTCTGACCACGCGCTTTCAAGGCAAACATCTGGGAACGCGCCATAGAGCCGCTATGGGCATTTCCGAACAAGCAGATGTGTTGGTCTTGGTCGTTTCCGAAGAAACGGGCAAAATTTCCCTTGCCGAAGAAGGGGCATTTATTCCGGGTGTAACCGCTAATAATCTTTATGATATGCTCGCCGAGCGGCTTTCCGGTCTGAGACCGCGTACGCAGGAAAAAGATTTGGCGCTGTTGGTTGAAGAGTTGCGCTCGACAAACGTCACACTTGCCAAAACTACCACACCGGAAAGTAGCGCTAAAAAGACGCGCCGTGCAGAATAGTGCTTAGTTTATTGATTAGTAACGCCTTATTCGGACTGACCGCTTCCACGGTTTTTAATGTGTGCCGAACTGTCCGATACGATTCAGAAAACAATCCGAGGCAGTCGGCAGCGTATTTCCGCTTCTCAGCCGACAGCCGAAAACATAAAAACTTCCTAAACAAAGCAATAGATCCCGTACAAGAAAATTTTTTGCTGATCTATGCCGAGATTACGGAACTTTATTGTGCGTTGTGCTGTTTCGATTATTGTCCGTCGTAAACTCTGCTGCATTGCTAAGTCCACTTGTTCCTAAAACCCGCTTTTGAGGAGTACAGATTATGAGTTCCTACCAAAAACAGTCGCTAAGGACAAACAAACGCCAAGACCAAGAATTGGCTGTACATCCGAACGCTGTACATCCAAGCGATGTACGTCCAAACGTTTACAGCCAACAATCAACAACTACGCCGCAGATTTCCCAAACTCGTGCGCGGGTATGCGCTTTGCGTGTCTCCGGCTCACGGCGCGTTGTCGTCTGTTTAACGCGCTGGACGACGGGAGGCATTGCAGGAACAGGATCGGCGGGTATTTTTGCCGAAGCGTATGAATGTACTTTGATGCTTGTGCAGCCTCTTCAATGGTTGCCGTGGTGCTGTGTGTAATGGTAGCAAAATCGGACAATATCAATGAACCTTTAGACAGATGAAGTCCTTTGTGGCACAGGCACTCTTGCCTGTGCAAGTGCCTGTACAAGTTTCTGTGCAAGTATTGATGAGACGTTTGCAATGAAAGCACGGGCGCGAGTGCCTATGCCCAAAATACAAGTATTGAAGCGCCTTACAGCCATTTTTTTGTTATCAAAATACCCATTGGTACATCTAATAAACAGCACTATCTCCAAAACTCTATGCCACGCCCTCAAAAACTTTCTTCCGAAGCCGTCCACAGTGCGCTTCAGCAACAACCCGCTTGGACACTCAACGGCAACACGATTGAACGGCAATTCAAAGCCGCAAACTTTGCGTCTGCTGTCGGATTCATCAATGCCGTAGCGGTATTGGCTGATACCAATGACCACCATCCTGATATTCTCCTCTTCGGTTGGAATAAGGTTAAAATCACCCTTTCAACGCACGACCAAGGCGGACTCACCGAGCTTGATTTTTTGCTGGCTGCAAAAATTGACGCGCTCGGCTTTCCGCAATAACGAAATCATCCCCGGTGACCTATCCTCTCACAGACCCCGCGAGACGTTTGCTTACCGTCTTCGGGGCGAGGGGCTTGCTCTGCGCTCATCCCCACTTCTCAAGCTCCCCAACACCGTAGCCTAAAACTGTCAGGTTGTCAAGAAAAAAGTGTCAGGCAAATCTGACACTTTTTTCTGTGTCAATGGGGAAAACAACAAAAAGTGTCAGATTTTTCCGCAAAAAGTGTCAGATTTTTCCTTTGGCATATCATTTGTGCCAATGCTCTTCGGATAAAAAATGCAACAGGAGCAGGGATGTTCCTGACAGTTATTGTTATAGTTGTTTGGTGGTGTTCGGGAATGATATTCCTGAATAACGCTGTGCAATGAAAAAAGCGGCGGCGGTGTCCGCTCCACAGTAACTCCCCCAACACCGTTTCAGCCTCAAAACACCAACCCTTTTTAATTAATTTTTGTTCTATACTCAAAGGAGTAGTACATACATGAAATTTGTACTAGCACAATTGCGCCGCTCCGCAAGCGCTACGCTTGCCGTTTTGGCTGCAATTCTTTTGGTGGCTCCGGCTTTTGTTCGTGCGCAGGCAACTGCGGACTCAGAAGTTGGTGGCGAGAGTCGTGACTTCCGTTCGACTCGTAACGGTCGCTGGGTGGACTTGTCCACTTGGCAGGTTTATCGTTCCGGTGTGTGGATTGCAGCCGGACGTGATGTCGGTGTGCCGAACGGCGCAAGCAACGTCTTCATTGAAACCAACCACACAGTTATTGCTACCCGTGCAGTTACGGAAGTAATCCAGTGGAATGGTTCACAAGCATGGGCGTTTCTTGAAGTAAATAACCTCCACATCAACACCGCTGCGTCTATCACCACCACGTGGGGTAGCGTTATCGGTCAAATTGGTGTTGGCGATGCATATGACGGTGATGGTACCAATACCAACTCCGCAGGTCTTTCCCGCAGTGGTCAGACAAACAGCGTTCTCGGTTCACGCCCCGGCGTTGGTTCCGTGAGCTTTGCACTCAGCCAATTCACCCCAGGTGGCAGCAACCTTGCTGCACAACTTCCGGGTGGCACTGTTGGTGGTTATCCGTTTAATCGCATTGGCAATCAAGACGTTTTCTCCACACCGGATCCGCAATTGGAGCCGAACGGTGGAAACGTTCCGACACCCCGCAACATGGAGTTGCGCGTGTACGGTAAACTCCGTTACTATGCCGGCGCTGCGTTCGATCGTACCGACCGCGACGCGAATATCCAAGTTACTGCTGCTACTATCGGTACCGGTTCAACCATCGTGTTCCGTGGCGTTACACGCCCGATTACGGTTGCTTCCGAATGGTCAACAACTATTGCTACGCAAACAGGCCGGTTTGACAACACCTTGACAGGTCGCGCCTTGCAAGGCGATGCAGGTATTCCTGCATTTGCTAACCGTACTGGTGAAACAGTAGAGCGTCAAAACAACCTTCGCGGTCTGATGGGACGTAACTCGTTCTGGACTGCGATTTTCGACCTCGGTCGTGTTGTTGATAGAAACTTCTCTTCTGACCAATTTACCGGTCCGACAGACGATCCTTCGACGGCTGTTGGTACTCTCCAAGGTAACTTTACCGCAGGTATCATCCAAGTTCGTCGTGGTACGCTCCGCTTTGAAGGTCAAGCTCTCTTGGCTAACGAAGGTGCTGCTACCTCCGGTTCGATTCAGGTTATGAACAATGCTGTTCTCCAGATCGTGTCCGGTAATATTGGTCGTACAGCTGTAAACAGAGCTCAATTTAGTGATGCGCATGCTGGTACATCCAGCCTTACCACTTGGGGCGTATTTACAGTTTCTACACAAGCTAGCCAAGCTGCTGGTCCCGCTCCGTATTTCTTCCCGCAAACTGCTTCTGGTCCATACTTGGTAACATCACGTATGCGCTACTTTGTGGTTGAAGAAGGTGGTGCATTGGATTTCGTAGGTCAGGTTGGTACATTGAGTGCTGCTGACGTACGTTTCAACGGTACAGTTATCTATTCCCGTACTGGTGATCAAACACTCGTTGGTGATTCTCCATTCTTGTCCTTCAACCCTGCTGGTCCGATTATCGCACAAGCGGCGGGTGGTGCTCAGGTAAATGCTGGTGAGAACGGCTTGTTTGACCCGTATAACAATAACTACAACGGTAACGCAAACTCACCAGTTGGTGACCCGCGTCCGGGTGTACTCAGCGACTTCGGCACTGCTCCGGCAGGTCTTGGCGTTGGTACGGCGGCTCTCTTCCAGCCTTCAACAACGGCTGCGTATAGCCACCTCGTACTCCGTGGTACAGGTACAAAATTCCTCATCGCTACGACAGTAACAATCTCGCGCGCGCTCATCATTGGTGGTGAAGCTCGTTTGGGCTTGCAGCAAGTTACCGGTGATGGTATTCCTGTAACGATTACCAATAACGCTTCAAACGCTAACCCTGCACCGTTTGCCGGTCAAGGTCGTCCGTACTACTTGCAACAACCCATCGGTGGTGATCTCGCTACACAATCGGATGTTGCAAACAACTTTACAACTCGTGCTGGTTACTTCCCTGCACTTGTCTATCTCCGTGGTACTGGTTTGAACGGTTTGCGTCAAGAGAACAACATCGGTACAACCTTCCGTGGTACACTTGCTGCAGGTGGCTTTGCAGCAAATAATGTTGCTCCTCTTGGCACAGCTGCTGCTCCTGGTCATGACTACGATCCTTCAACAGGCGCACAACCGCAAACGATGTGGTCGGTTTACGGTGGCAACACTGACCCGGTTATCTTCGTTGGTTACACAACAGCTTCAACCCGTCCGATTTTCTATGACCAAGATATGTATCCGGAAGGTCAGTCCTATCCGGTAGGTATGGTTCTCGCAGGTTCACTCAACCGCGAGCAGATTGACATGAGCCCCTGGAACAAACCGGGTGTTGTTCACGGCTTGCCCGCTGAACCGACATACGACGGTACGCTCACCAACTTGGGCGACGGTCACGGTTATGCGTTCCGTGGTTATATGTACACCGCAGGTAACGGTACACAAACACTCGTTGGCGCTCGTACAGGCCAGGTTATCCGCCAGTCGGTTGACCGCGTAAACGGTACAGGCAGCCCGCAAAACACGCCGAGCATTGGTGTAAACAACCCTGCAACAGGCGCTGTAAACGGTGGTAACATTATCCGTACCTTCCCGATGATCACCAACAGCATCCATGACTTCGCAATCAACACCACTGCAACAACAACATTGCAGTATGATGGTGAGCTTGCTGACGTTATGACTCAGATTGAATTCCCTGCCGGCGTTACCGGTCCGCACAACCTCGTTATCAACGTTGCTTCCAACGTTTCGCTCAATCTCCCGATTCGTACGGTAGATGCGCGCCGCGCTGATGAAGCAGGTATCAACTGGGGTGTTGCTGAACTTAACTTCTTGAACAAAACTTCTGGTGTCTTCGGTGCTACCGCAGGTACAGTTGTTCTTGGTCCTGAGTATGTGAACTCCACCAACGGTAACTTGCCGCGTCAAGCATTTGACCCTGCAACAGGTTTGTATCAAGCAAGTGCTATCTACAACCAAAACGGTATCGGTTTGCAAAACACACCGGGCGTTTTGGCTTCTGCATATATTGATACTCGTCCTGACGAAGCTATCACAGCTGCAAAAATCTTCGACCGCTACTACACCACCGGTGTTGGTTTGCGTCCGTCGGTTACCTTGACAGGCACATTCGACGGTCGTGTTCGTGTTGGTTTGCCCGCACAGCGCGTCGTTGGTCCGTCTATCACCGGTGCTGCTGATGTTGCTTACTTTACCTCCGGCTTGAACTCCGCTGCAACAGGCGTTACCGGTCAAGGTTCGCAAGGTTTGTGGCAAGACTTCGGTCGTCGTGGTGACTACAACAACTTCGGTGTTCTTGAACTCCGTCGTGGTAACCTGAATATCCCGAACCGTAACATCGAAGTTACACCGGGCGCTCCGGGTTCACCGAAAGTGACCTTCAACTATTTGTTCGTTTTGTCTTCGACAGCAATTATCTCGAAAGACCAGCAAAACGTAACATGGCGCGGTGAAGCGGTAGGCGTTGGTAATGCTGCTGCACAAGTTGTTCTTTCTGAGGCAACAGGTGCTGAGCGTTATCCGGGTCTTGCTTCTTCAGCATGGCGCTCATGGGGCGTTCGTAATGCTTCTTCTGCACCGGGCGTTGGTAACAACCCGCCGACAGCAGTTGCAGGCGTTGGTACTCCGGCAGTTGTTCGCGGTCCTGCAGGTCCCGACAATTTGGCTGGTATCCTCGTTGGTGGTTCGCTTTCAAACATGGTATTTACCGGTGGTACAGGCGGTACGATTAACAGTGACGCTCTTGCTGCTTCCCGTAACGGCGGTACAGTAGGCGCTCCGACAGCGACCTTCACCAACGGTAACGGTCCTCAGCCCGTACACTATGCTGCAACAAGCCCCGAAAACAATGGCTTGACAGAATTGCCGGTTTCGTTGGGTATTGTTGGTTTGCAGGCTCTTTCGCCCAGCTACCAAACAACCCCGTTTGGCAATCCGACGTTTGCTAAAAACGCAAGCAGCACAGACCGCTATAATGCAGGTCCTGAGATGACAAGCGATGCGGACATTAACTTGGCAACAATTGTGTATAACAACACAATTACGAACCAAACAGCGTTCCAAACTGGTACGCAGTCTGGTAACAACCAGGTATTCCCGACATCTACTCCGAATGCTTCAGGCTTTAGCTTGACAGGAAATTCGGGTAACACATCGTCATCGTACAACGCAGGTGTTGTCCGTGCAAACAACGCATGGAACATTGACTTGCCGTACATCGTCAGTGGTTTGCAGCACGTAACATTCCTCCGCGCTACATCGAACGTGATGACGCTCGTAGGTAACCGTGCAAATGGCGAAGGTTCCGGTCTCAACGGTTATCGTGATGGTATTACTTCCTTCAAACCGGAAGATTCCGGCTTGCAGGTTTACGGTACAATTGCAACCGCTCGCGGTGACATCGATCTTAACGGTCGTAACATCGAACTTGGTGGCAATAACTCCATGCTCGTTGAAACATTTGAGCGTACACAGTATGTTGACTCTGTTGGCGGTCGTCCGCGTTGGAATGCTAACCAAGTTGGTATGCCGCGTGGTTTCATCAACGGTAACATCAACGGTATCACACCGGGTTCATGGCAAAACGGCACTGTAACGGCTCCGTACCGTACAGGCGATCCGCTTCCTGTTTACCCGACCCGTCCTTCATCGGTTATCAACAACCACCGCGAAGTTCGTGCGTATATTGGTTTGACCTCAGGTCGTAACGTTCAGGCAATGAACCAAAACTTGGGTATCAATCAAGTACAAGAAGAACCCGCAGGCTTGGGTGCAGAGATCTACCAAACAGCAAACCCGGCTCAGTTCCGCGTTCGCCGTTGGCAGACACGCGGTAACGGTCTTAATGGTGCGCTTTCGACCCGTCCGGGCGTACGCACAGCAGACCGCTACTGGCAAGTAGAGACCACCGGTACGATGGAAGTAACGATGGCTCGTTCGGAAATTCGCTTGCAATACATTGATACTGACCTCAACAATGAGAACGGTACAACAGCAGGTCTTCCGCCGGCATCGTTGAATATCTTCCGCGCACAAGGCGGTCCGACATTCGTAGCACCGAACTCACCGTTTATCGGTCCGTTCCAAGCACTCTTCGCACAACAACTCGTAGGTATTGATTCCTATAACTTCGTTAAGCAATTGACGATTACCGGCGGTCAGCAAGTTGTTAACGGTGTAACCGTTCTCAACACGGGTAACTTTGCAACGCGCAGCCAAGTAGGTCCGCCGGATGCAGGCAACCCGTCGAACCCGAACACCGGTTTCCAAATCTGGGCTATCGGTATTCCTGCACCGCGTTGTTTGGTACTTCGTGGTCAGCGTTTCGGTGGTAGCTATGGTGACCGTACCGGTAGCGGCTTCGGCACAACCGGCGGTATTGACATCGTAGGCTTCCCCCGTCCGTTTGGTTCGTTCACAGCAGATGCAGCTGGTATCAGTGCTGCAACAGCAGAGCAGTATGGTAGCATCATTGGTCCGTTCAAAGCAGGTTTCGCAACGACATCAACAATCATTGCTGAACTTCTTGACGAATTTGGTAACGTAGCAACGACGAACTTCTCGACCGGTGCTTCGCTTATCGTTGGTCAAGTAGGCACAACGGTTGATCGTTTTGATGCAACAGGTAACTTTGTTCGCGGCGTTGTCAACACAACCGGTCCGTGGAACACAGGTGTACCGCAATTGCTCCAATTCAACGGTACAGCAGCAGTAAGCTACCTCAGTGGTCGCATTGGTGCATTGGCTGGTAATGGTGGCATTACAGCAAATGCTTCAACAGGCGGTCCTGTTGGTGGTCGCTTTGAGTGGCCGAACGTTCGTTTGGACGGTATTGCTTCAACAACAGTAACCTTCTCGCTCTCGAACGACTTCGTTGGTGGCGCAGATCAACTTCCTGCCGGTGCACTTCCGCGTCTTGACGCACAAGTTGTTGCAGCGAACGGTGGTACATTCAGCGCTCCTGTTGCAAACAACTATGGTGGTGACACCCGTTCTGCAATCACATTCTGCGATAACCAGCCCGTACAGGTATCCTTGCAAGGTGGCTTCCCGTTCAGCGTAACATTTGCTACGCAGAATGCGAATAACACTGGTGCAACGCGCCTTTATCCTGGTGCAGCAGGTCCGTTTGCAGCTCCTGGTGTTGTTGCCGGCACGCCTGGTAACGCAACATCCGGTTATGACGGTTCTATCCCGACTAACTTGGTAGGTATTCCGACAAACGGTGTTGTTGTTGGTCAAACAGTGAACTTCAACAATGCTTACTCGACACCTGGCTTCAGCGCTATTACGGTTATCGTAAAAGACCGCTTCGGTAACTTTGCTTCCTTCCCGACGACGGCGACAATTTCTATCGCTGGTGGTAACCCGCCGGTTGATCAATTGCGCACACCGCTCGTAGGTCAGCAAGCAGCTTCGACCGTTGTTTGGGGCTTGGGTAACCTTGGTCTCGAAACAGCTGGCGCTCCGCAAATTGCAGCTCCTGGTATTGCTCGCGTTTATGGCGCAGGCAATGACGGTGCTACATCTATTGCTTCGACACCTCAGCAAGTAAACCCTGCGTCATTGCCGACAGGTAATGCACTGCTTACCGGTCGTGCAGCGCTGGTTTCTCCGGCTCTTGCTCCGACAGGTTCGGGTTATGCTCCGTTTAACAACCCGCAAGTTGCTTCGCATATTGCACAATTCCCGAACTTTACCATTTGGGGCGCAACATCCAGCAACGTTACATTGGTTGTTTCTTCGACCAACTTCGATCCGAATGCTCCTATCGGACTCGGCGCTCCGGGCAACACATCGGCAACGATTCACATCGTTCCGAGTGCCGCTATCGGTCTCGCACCGGTCTTGATGGCTGACATTTACAATCGTAACATCCTTGACCGTATGCCTTCCAGAATGTACATTGGTCGCAGCAACAACAGCGATCCGCGTACATGGTTCTTCGTTCAAGCGGTGGATGAATTCGGCAACCGCGTTGATAACGGTCCGAACGCATACAACGGTGGCGTAGCAACAATCACATATGCTACACCGCAAGTAGGTCTGCCCGAAATTCCGGGATTCAAATTCACTGCTTCCAACGATCCGTATGTGAAAGCAAACAATCAAGCGTATTCTTCGCAAGCAGCTGGTAACACTGCTACGGCATCGTTTGGTTTGTTTACTTACAACAACTTCGTACCGAATGGTCCGGCAAGCATTGATCCGATGGGTCGTGACGTAGTCTTGACCTTCCAAGATCCTGCTCTTCCGGGTATCCGCTCTCCGCGTACATCCGGTGCTGTGAACTTGTTCCGCCCGATTCCGCCGATTACAACCGCTACGACCACCTTCTTGCCTGTTCCGACCGTTAGCTTCTCCGTACCGGAGACAGGTCCGGGCGCTCCGGCAAATGGTGCTCAGCGTACAAGCATCAACTCTCTCGTTCTCGAAGAGCGCGCTCGTACCTTCATCAGTGGTGGTAACGAAGCACTTGAGTCCGGCTCACTCCGCGTAGGTCGTGACGTTACGCAATCTGCAAATGCAATCGCAGTTGGTTACACCGTTAGCTACTTCAACGCAGCAAATGCTGTTGATGCTAATACCGGCGTATTGACCAACCGTGCTGCACTTGTTGCATTGCCTGATGTCAGCACTGACATCCGTCAGCTTCCTGCAGCGCTTCCGGCAGGCGTTGTAACAACACCGCCGTTCCCGGCTCCGACTCCGGTTGCTATCAACGGTTTGCAAGGTGACTTGTCACCGCGTACCCGTCCGACAGGTCGCCCTGAAACATCTGTAAACGTAACACCGGCTAGCCAACCTGGCACATTCTTCTTGGATGAGAATGTCAGCGAGCAGTTTGTGAACTTTACCGCACGTTTCAGCGATCAATCATGGGCACGTAACCCTGGTATCCAAGGTGTTCGTCTTGCTATCTTGCGTCTCTTGCCGCCGGATGCACAAAACGCTACCATCTACCAAGTTAATACAACCAACGGCGTTGATACAGGCTATGTTGCATTGCTCGACCCCGCTCCGGTTCCGCCGGTAATCATGAACGCGATCCAAGACAAACAACTCTTGCGTCCGACGGGCATGACACCGACAGAAGACCGCATCGAACTCGAGTCACCGCAATGGCGCGCTGACAACCGTCCTGGCTTCGTATTCTATGATGACAACTACAACCCGATGACGTACACCGCTACTTCGGCAGACCCGACCGTAGTTACCGTACGTGTAAATCAGTCCGACAGAACAGTTGTTGGTGGTGACACCGATCCTCGTCCGACCTTGTACTATGCAGTTCAACCGGGTGCACCTGTTGATCGCACAGTAGAAGTAACCGTAGTTGCAAACGACGGTACGGCACGCAGCACAGAGCAGCAGCGTCTGGCAACAGACCGCTTCAACGTAACAGTTCGTAACAGCATCACCAGCGTCGCTGTTGATCCTGCTACTATCGGCTTCAGCGTTTCGCCGAACCCGACTGTTGATCGCTTCACCGTTACAGCACAGGCTCAAAAAGCCGGCACTGTTTCTATCAAAGTTGTCAATATGCTTGGTCAAGTTGTAAGCAGCGTAGAATTGCCTGTTAGCGCAGGTCAAGTCTATAGCCAAGAAATGAATTTGAACGGTCTGCCGACAGCGGCTTACACCGTACAAATCAATGATGGCGTTAGCTCTTCAACACGCCGCATTGTTAAAAACTAATCCGTAGGCTCTGTTACAGAGCAGACTGTTTAGTTTCGATAACAGGTAAAAAAGAGCGTCGTACCGTTTTGGTGCGGCGCTCTTTTGTTTTATATTGGCAGTATTATTGTGTCATTATTGTTCTGCCTGCACTTTTGTTTGCATACTTACCATGAAACGCCATCAACTGCGAGAAATCATTGCCGGAGGTGAATCGGAAACGGTCGAGTTTAAGAGAAAATTTACCTCTGAAGTCAAAATAGCAAAAGAGCTTATCGCCTTTGCAAACAGCAAAGGCGGATACTTGCTTGTGGGAGTTGATGATGATAAAACTATCGTCGGTGTGCGTTCGGAAAAAGAGGAAATAAGCCAATTAGAAACAGTTTGCCGTTATTGCATAGATCCGCCGTTAGTGCCGCAAATGGAGATTGTCAATATTGAATATGAAGATGTCGTTGTCGTCTATGTAGAAGAAAGTACGGAAAAACCTCACCGACTAACGGTTGATGCAAACGGGAAGTATCTCGAAAAACTCCACGAGCGCCCCGTCTTTGTGCGCGAAGGGGCAACAGCTCTGCAAGCCAGTAAAGAAGTGATTAAGGTATTGGAAGCAAGTAACGACGATACGGAAGTAACACTTAGCATTGGCAAGCACGAGCGGCGTTTGTTTGATTATCTCGAAGCGCAGAACAAAATCACGGCGAAAGAGTTTGCGCATATTGCTAACATCTCCGAACGACGGGCAATACGCCTTCTTATTCGTTTGGTGAAAATTGGGATGATTCGGCTGTATTCGCACGAAAAGACGGATTATTACACGCTTGTGGGGTGATGGTTAATGACTAATCCCATACTTCTCCAACATCCGATAAAACGTCGCCCTGCCTATATCAAGTCTATGTGCTGCTTCTTGAATATTACCACCTGTTACTTCAAGTGCAATGCGAATTGCCTGCTCTTTGATTTTATCCATCGGAAGGATTTCGCCTGTGGTGCCGGTAAAATGGACTTCGGCGGGTTTGTCGGGCTGAGAAGCGGGTATTTCGGGCGTTCCTGAAAGTAAGTGCAGCTCGTCTTCAGTAATGATTTTTGTTTCGCAAAGGACAACGGCACGTTCTATCGTGTTTTCCAATTCGCGGACGTTGCCCGCCCAATGATAGTGCGTCAAAATGCGCATGGCTTTGGGGCTGAATGTCCGTGCGGGTTGGTCGTAGCGCATGGCAAATTTTTCCAGAAAATACTGCGCCAAAACTGGGATGTCTTCGGTACGCTCACGCAGAGGCGGGAGTTTGACGGGGAAGGAGGCGAGACGGTAATACAAATCCTCGCGGAATGTACCTTGTTTGATGGCATCGTGCAGATTGCGGTGGGTTGCCGAGACGATACGAATATCCACATTGATGACCTCGCTGCCGCCAACACGTTCAAATTGTTTGGATTGCAGTACACGCAAAAGTTTTGCCTGCAAACTGAGGTCAAGTTCACCAATTTCATCCAAAAAGAGCGTACCGCCGTTTGCCTGCTCGAATTTCCCGATTTTTCGCTGAATTGCTCCCGTAAAAGCGCCGCGTTCATGTCCAAAAATTTCACTTTCCAGCAAATCTTTTGGGATTGACGCACAGTTCAGTGCAACAAAGGGCGCTCCGGCGCGTTTTGTGCCTTCGTGGAGGGCTTGAGCAATAAGCTCCTTACCAGTGCCGGTCTCACCCTGAATCAACACAGCAATATCGGTATTCTGGGCTTTTTTGACAAGTTTGAAGACGCTCTGCATTGTGTCCCCGACCGAAATCATATTCGCAAATTTGATGCGTTCGGTGGATTCGTCGGAAAGTTTTTTCACCTCGTTGGTGAGGGAATACATCTGAATCGCATTGCGGGCAGTGATTTCGAGTTTTGTCAAATCAAGCGGTTTTTGAAGATAATCAAACGCGCCTAACTTAATCGTTTCTACTGCAACTTCGATTCTGCCTTGTCCCGAAAGCATAATCACGGGCGTTTCAGGAAAACGCTCCTTGCAAACTTTTAGTATTTCCACGCCGCTCATGCCGGGCAGCATAATGTCCAGCAACACAAGGGATGGTGAGGCAACTGCGCTCTCATGTGGTACTTCTTGTAAGAAATCTTCGCCACGTGTAAAAACTCGGACGTTATAGCCGAAAGAACTCAAATTATGTTCGAGCAATAATTGCAAATTTGCTTCATCTTCAACAACGTACACAGTGTGCATAGTGCTTTGGGGAAAATACTGCTGGGAAAAGAGTGTGAACAAGAACCAAGCCCGAACTTACTATCTTTGCGGCTTGTGTGCAACGAGAAAGTTGTGGGTCGGCACCAAAATTATTCTTCGGATGGAGTATTATTCAGGATGACAGTGAAAACAGAACCTTTACCAAGGGTACTTTCCGCGTGAATTGTGCCACCATGGAGTTCGGTGATTTGTTTCGCAATCGCCAAACCAAGCCCCGTGCCTCGTATTTCCTTGCCGCTTTCGTCGCGTTGTTTTGCACGGTAAAATTTTTCAAAGAGACGAGGTACGTCTTCGGGCGGTATTCCTACGCCCGTGTCGGCAATACTGATGCACAGTGTTCCCGCGTTGTTTTGTGTTGAGATAGTAATGATGCCGTCCGGCGGGGTAAATTTGACGGCATTGGCGAGAAGATTGACAAAGACCTGCGTCATGCGGTCGTGGTCGAGTGAAGGCTTGATTGTGGGGGTATGGGCAAAATGGCGTTGCAGGGTAATCCGCTTGGAATCTGCTTCGGTGGCGATAATCGAAGCGGCATATTCGAGAAGACGCTGAATATCGGTCGGCTCGGTGATAAGCGTCGTTTTGCCGCTTTCAATGCGGGAAATATCCAACAAATCCTCCACAAGCCGCTCTAAACGCCGCCCATCGTCGAGGATGATAGTGAGAAATTGTTGTGCTTTTTCGGGTGCGAGATTGGGAGAGCGCAAAAGGGTTTGGGCAAAACCAATGATGGAAGCAAGCGGTGTGCGGAGTTCGTGCGAGACTTGGGACACAAACTCATTTTTCATTTCGTTGAGTTTGTGTAGAGCGCCCACGTGTTGGCGTTCACGGTCACGCTCAAATTCCATGCGCTTGATAGAGGTAATGTCGCGCCCTTCGACGATAAAAAAATCAATATCGCCGCCGGAACTGAAAATGGGTTTGATAGAAAGGTCAATGACGGCACGTGTCCCTTCCAGATTAACGATTTCCCCTGTATAGCGCATAAATTCGCCGCCGGAAGCGCGGTACATACTTGTTTGCAGTTTGGAACGTGCGGCATCGTCCGTCCAACACTCCAAATCCCACAGCGTCTTGCCAAGCGCATCGTGAGACAGAATTCCCGTAAAATTTACGGCTGCTTGGTTGATTTCCAGCACCGTTCCTTCCACATCAACCAGAAAAATAAACTGGAAGGTGTTATTGAAAATGGCTTGAAAACGTTTGCGGAGGTCAGTTTCGTTGGGTATTTCGGGGAGAGCCATTGCGCCTTCGGCTTCGTGAAAGAAAGCGGTTTCAAGGCGGCAAAATAGCATTTTTTTTGTGAAATAAGAAGAAGACAGTTCGGCACAAAACAACGTCCACTGCACGAATGACTACTGTCCACTGCACGAATGACAAAAAAATAACGCCCGAACAGTGTATGGGAGGGTTTGTTTGATGCAGGGTAAATTAGAACATACACTGTTCGGGCGTTGAGGTCGCATTGTTACAATCGCATAAGAAGTTGGAGCAGGTTCAGTAAAACGAGTATTCAAGAGGATTCGCGGGCATCAAGGAAATGCTGTGCGAGGGAGGGGCAGGCGCTATCTCCAAAAAACGCCGCGAATCCTTTGAACACTTTGCATCGTTGCGGTTGTTTTGATGCAGGGGAGACGAACGTAAGCAACGATGCTGCAAAGAAGAGACGAAACAATGAGCAATAGTCAAGTAAAGAACGCAAGGCTGCGTGATTGGGAGTTACCAAACTCGTTTATGCTGCACGCCTTGTTGAATATCATTATTTCAAAGGTCGTGCCAGAAAAATTCTTTGACGTATAATGTTGTTTTTATTGATGTTAGTGTTTTTCTTTCGCTGTGGAAAATGCTGCTGTTTATTGTTTCAGACTGAGAAAATGTGTCTCAGTGAATCATTGTGGGACAGGTGAAATATCAACGCAAAAAAACGTGAAGGTCACGCTTCTCGCCTTCGGGGGCGATACTTCGCTAGAGCCTTTCGCCGAATGGTCTGACAATTTTTCCTTTGACAAACCACAGTTCCGTTTGATTATGACGCAGGATTTGGGTAATTTCTTGCCGCAGAATATGAGGGAATAATTCTGCTTTCAATCACCTGTTTGTTTCTTTCACCTTTTCACCATTCTCGTTTATGTTTTATATTGTCGTTATTGCTTTACTCATGGGGAATACACTAATAAGTACCGCACAAGAAACACGCAAACCGATGATGACTCCGGGCGGGCAACCGATTTTGACTCCTCAAGGAACGCCCGTTTACGAGTCTGCCAGCAATGCAAATGTGATGTATTACAGCAACATCACGCAGCGTGATTCTGCGTATATGCACAAAACCTACGGTGAGGTAGCAAAGCGCATTTTGCAACACGCAATGAAGGACAGTGCGTCATACAAGCGCTTGCAGTATATGTGCGATACCTTTGGTCCGCGTTTTTCCGGTACGCAAAATTTAGAACGAGCGATAGATTGGCTCTTGCAAACGATGAAATCCGACGGACACGAGAACGTGCGCGGAGAAGAGGTCAAAGTTCCTGCATGGGTGCGGGGCGAGGAATCCTGCGTGATGCTCAGTCCGCGCCCCTACACGCTTTCGATGCTGGGTTTGGGCGGAAGCACCGCTACGCCGAAAGAAGGCATCACGGCTGAAGTGCTAGTGGTAAAAGATTTTGCAGAATTGCAGCGCCGTTCTTCTGAAGCCAAAGGAAAAATTGTCCTGTTCAATGCACAATTTACAAGTTACAGAAATACGGTGCGATACCGCTCCGAAGGCGCAGTGCGAGCCGCAGAAGTGGGTGCGGTGGCAAGTTTAGTGCGCTCTGTGGCTTCGTATTCCATGCGCACACCACACACCGGCGGGATGCGTTACCAAGACAGTCTCAAGAAAATTCCTCATGCCGCTATTTCGACCGAAGATGCTGACATTGTTGCAAGAATGACCGAGCGCGGTGAAAAAGTAACATTACGTCTGACGATGAATGCACAGACACTTCCCGATGCAGTCTCGCGCAATGTGCTTGCAGAACTCAAAGGTAGCGAAAAGCCTGATGAAATCGTGGTCATGGGCGGTCATATTGATTCGTGGGATGTTGGTACTGGCGCTTTGGATGATGCGGGTGGATGTTTTGCAACGTGGAAAGCGCTTCAAATCCTCAAAGAACTTGGCTTGCGCCCTCGTCGCACGGTGCGTTTGGCACTGTGGACTAACGAAGAAAACGGCTTGCGCGGCGGGGCAAAGTATGCTGAACTGCACGGGGCAGAAAAGCACGTCTTGGCATTTGAATCCGACGGCGGCATTTTCGCGCCCAAAGGCTTCGGTTTTACAGGTGCTGCCGATGTATTCAAAGCATACAAAGCCGCAGCGACGCTTTTGCAGCCGATTCAAGCAACGGAAGTGAGTGTGGGTGGTGGTGGGGCCGACATTTCACCGCTCATCGCATTTGGTGTGCCACAAATGAATATTGATGTGGAAGGCTCGAAATATTTCTGGTTTCATCACACCCACGCCGACACGCCCGACAAAATTGACCCGCTTGACTTGAATAAATGCGCTGCTGCGATTGCGGTAATGATATACATTGCGGCGGATTTGCCGTAGGAATAAAACTAGGTAGGACTTTTGCAAAAGAAAGAAGGGACGCAGATTGAAGATGACTATATTGATTGAAGATGATTGTCGTAAGTATTTTTTGTATAACGATAACGCGGTTTTATTGGGTCATCTTCATCAATTCCATCATCTTCAATCTGCGTCCATTGTTGCTTAACCGGAGCGTTCTGCGAAAGTCCTACTAACGTATTTCGTGAATCCGAACAGGGCTATTCACGAGATGAAGACTGCGATTGTGAATACCGATATAAACACAAAAATCATTACCCCCAATGTGAGTGAGTAATTTTGAGGCGTAATCTGCCCGTTTTTATCCATTGTTCTCATGAGTGGGAATAATCGCCAATAAAATGTGACCGTTGCAATGATGAGCGCTACGACACTCATCCTTTGCGTGGTGTTGTCCGCATAGAGAATGATCATTACAAGCAGCAAAAGAAATATCAATTTTGTTCCGGCAACCCAATAAACGAGGTATTTGACAAAAGCGTGAATTTCGGGATGCTCTTTCGATTTTTCCCATGCAGTAAACACACCGATAGCATTGGCATAGCGAGAACCGGGAAAAAAGTATAGGGTTACAACATTGAGTGTTTCTAACACAATGAAGCCAAGAACAACAATTTCAATCAATGTCATGGATATTTCTCTCCTAAAGGGCATTTTTTACGGTCTTGTGTTCAGTTGCCCTGCTTTATCAATGGTTTGAAGAACTTCCGAGCAAAGAATCGTCAGTGTTTGCTGCGTAAACTACGAAATATTCCACAATGGAAAAATAAAAACGGCAGCAAGCAAAATTGTCAAATGTAGTACAGAAGAGCCTTACAAGACACATTTCACAAAAAATTATGGAATCCATCAAAGCAAAATTTACCCTCGACGGCAAAGTCGCTGTCATTACAGGGGCAAGCAAAGGAATCGGCGAAGCAATAGCTTTTGCGCTTGCCGAAGCAGGGGCAAAGGTTGTTGTGAGCAGCCGTAAACAAGAAGCGGTTGATGAAGTCGCAAAGGAGTTTCGTGCAAAGGGCTTTACCGCCTTGCCTGTGGCGGCTCATGCGGGAAGCACGGCAGATTTGGAGCGGCTTGTAGGGCGCACAGTAGAGGAATTTGGGCGCATTGATATTCTCGTGAACAATGCCGCAGCAAATCCTGTTTTTGGACCAATGACCAAATGCAGCGACGAAGCATTCGACAAAATTATGAACGTGAACGTGAAAGGTCCGTTTGAATTAGGCAAACTTGTACATCCCATAATGGCGAAAAACGGCGGTGGCTCGGTCATTAACATTAGCAGTGTCGGCGGTTTGTCGCCGGAGCCGGGCTTGGGCATATACAGCGTGAGTAAATCGGCGCTGGTGATGCTGACCAAAGTGATGGCGGAGGAATGGGGCAAAGACAAAATTCGCGCCAATGCGATTTGTCCGGGCTTGATAAAAACGAAGTTTAGTCAGGCAATTTGGGACAACGACCAGCATTTGTCGTATATGCTGGGTTCTGTACCGCTTGAACGTATCGGCACACCGGAAGAAGTCGCAGCACTGGCGTTGTTCCTCGCTTCTGATGCCGGAGCATACTGCACAGGCGGCGTGTACACGGTTGATGGCGGTCATACGATTTGAAGTGTGCTTTTTTTCTGATGGTACGAACTCTTCACTTTTATTTTCACCCAATGAAACTTTCTCTCGCAACATTCAACGTGCAAAATCTGACACGTGCCGGAAAGCCTATTTATACGGAAAAGCGCCCTTTGTACACCGCTCAGGAATTTGACAAAAAGCGGCGGTGGATACAAACACAGTTGGAAAAAATGAGCGCTGATATTATTGGCTTTCAAGAAGTTATCGAAGAAGAAGCGCTACGCGAATGTGTGCGGGGAACACCGCAGGAACATTGGCACATTGTCGCAGCAAGCCCTAACGGCAAAACGCCTGTGAATGCGCTTCTCAGCCGATTTCCCGTCATTCGCACCGACATTGTGCGCGACATCCCTTTTGATTTTGAATTTTTTGACGAAAATGCTCTTGCTGCCCTTAACCCCGCATTAAATAAGCCTTCTGAGCCGATTATCCTTCCCGTTAAACAGTTTTCTCGTGCGGTTTTGAAAGTGGAATTGGCAATTACGCGGACATTTTCGATTGTGGTGTGTGTGCTGCATCTCAAATCCAAGCGTCCCACGCTGCCGGACGGCTTAGACAGGGACGAAGCAAGCCCTTTGGACATTGCGCAAGGAAGTATTCGCTCGCTGATTCGGCGCGGTATTGAGGCTGCGGGAGTGCGGGCGATTGTTTCTGCGCATTTGGAGGAGCGTCCCGCAACGCCGCTTGTGGTTATGGGGGATTTGAACGACAGTGATACTGCGGTTACGAACCAAGCAATGCTCGGTGAGCCGCCATTTCACAGACTTTCGCCGGAAGAGAAAAATCGTCGTTGGAAATACGTGTTGCAAAATAGTCGGGATGTGCAAGCACGGCGCAGCATGGAGAATTATTACTACACCTACATCCACAACGGGCATTACGAAAGTTTGGACAATATCTTTGTGAGCAATCATTTCGCCGACCGTAATGCAGAGCGGCTTGGAAGAATCATTGATGTCCGCCTTTTTAACGACCACATTTTTGACCAAACACTTTCGCATGACCGCAAGCCGCTCCACGTCAGCGACCATGGACAAGTGGTAACAAATTTGGATGTCTTCGAGGATAAAATATAAAATTAGAGCGAAATGAGAAGAAATGATGCAGTGAGAAGAAATGATGCAATGAGAACATTGAAGTAGAAAAACGTCAGAGGGCGCATTACGACTGCATTTCATGGTTTATACTTCATACTTCATCTTTTTTTTCAATCTTCATCTTTTTCATTGTCAGGGTTTAACTGCTCTTCTTCGCCGTTGTGATTAACGCGCACAAGTTTTGCCTCGACAAGGAAAATGACGTTTTCACAAACGTTTGCTGATTGGTCTGCCATGCGCTCTAAGTTGCGCAAAACCATAAGCATACCGACGGCGGGGTCTATAACCGTGCTGTCCTGCTTCATGAGGGAAATCGTGTCGCGGAAAATTTCTTTGGTCAGTGAATCAATGTGATTATCGGTGCGCATGATTTGATAGGCAAGCGTGGGGTCATTATTCACAAACGCATCCAAACTTCCTTTGACCATCGTGTGAACACCTTGCGTAAGGCGCTCCAAACCCAACTTCTCTGCAAGGGCAGGTAGCGTGGGCTGTTCAAGTAAATTCCGCGAAATATTAAACGCCAAGTCTCCGATGCGCTCTAATTCGTTATTGATTTTTAATGCCGCCAAAAGCAGCCGTAAATCGCTTGCGACGGGCTGGTGCAGTGCAAAAATTTTCTGACATTGTTTGTCAATTTTCATGTCCAACTTATCAACCTTGTCATCACGTTCCATAACCAACCGCGCTATCTGTTCGTCGCCTTTTAAGACCGCACGAAACGAGAATTCTACTTGTTCCTCCACAATACTGCCCATACGAATAAGCCGTGTGCGGAGTTTGTCTAAACTATCTTCAAATGACCTGTGCATGAGCGTTTACGATTAACAATGACGGAAGGGAGAATTAGAAAAAGCAAGTATTTATCAGGGATTTAGGGCAAATAATGAATGAGACGACCACGCAGAATAGGACCCAAAAAGTACGGGGAATTTTCCATCGGACTTTGAGAAGTCAAATTGTAGCTAATCCAAATAGCGCTTGCGCCACGCTGTTTTGCAGCATCCACCAGCAGCTGCTCCACATCGGGTGGTAAAATCATTGTGCCGGGCATGATGAAAACTTCGCCCATAAATTCATATTTCGGCGACTTAATATCGCGCTCGGCATAGATGACATCAACCGACTGAACAGCAGGATACGTGCGTCCAAGATGCTGTACCGTCCGCCAATTAACGCAGCCGGAGAGCATCACGCCGCAAAGGGCAAAAAGGCAATAATACCGAAAAGAACGATTCCGTTTCATAGCGCACCTCGTTGAATAATGGAACACACAAGCATTATCCGAAACGTCCGGTTACATAATCTTCCGTTTCTTTCTTGCTGGGATTGGTGAATATTTTACGAGTTTTTCCGTATTCCACCAAATGCCCCATGTAAAAAAATGCGGTGTATTCACTTACGCGGGCGGCTTGTTGCATATTATGTGTAACAATAACAATCGTGTACAGCTTTTTTAATTCCAAAATCAGTTCTTCAATTTTTGCCGTGGAAATCGGATCTAACGCCGAACACGGTTCATCCATGAGCAAAATGGAGGGGTTCACCGCAATCGCCCGTGCAATGCACAAACGCTGTTGTTGCCCGCCTGAAAGCCCCATTGCGGAGGCATCCAAACGGTCTTTCACTTCGTCAAAAAGTGCCGAATTGATAAGGCTTTCTTCGACAATACGGTCGAGTTCTTTGCGTTCGGTAATGCCGTTTAGGCGGGGGCCGAAAGCGATATTGTCGTAGATAGATTTGGGAAAGGGTGTGGATTTTTGGAATACCATCCCAACGCGCTTGCGAAGTTCAACAACATCCACACTACTGTCATAAATGTTCACACCATCAATGCCCAAATGCCCCGTAATTCGTGCCGTTGGCACAAGGTCGTTCATCCGATTGATGCTGCGCAAAAACGTAGATTTTCCGCATCCCGACGGACCAATAAACGCCGTTACCTCCTGCTCATAGAGGTCAAGAGAAATGCGGTGTAGCGCTTGTTTTGCGCCGTAATAAACGCTTAAATCCGTTGCTTGGATTTTTGTTTCGAGTGGTTTTTTGCCCATGATGGAATTGTGTAATTAGCGTATTTACTTGCTTCTAGCGTATTTGCTTGCTTCTGAGCCGTGAACGAATAAAGGTTGCCGCAAAATTTAACGTAAAGGTCAGTAAAAGTAAAACGAGTGTGGTTGCATATTGCAAAGGCAAGGTTTTATCAACGTCGGGCGACTGTGTTGAAAGTACAAAAAGGTGATAGCCCAAGTGCATAAATTGGCTCGAAATGCCGTCCGGTAATTGCGGAAGCGAATACACAACGCCTGTAAACAGGATTGGCGCGACTTCTCCGGCACTGCGACCGATTGCCAAAATTGAACCAGTCAAAATACCCGTTGTGGAATTGGGCAACACAATTTTCCAAATCGTCTGCCACCGCGTTGCACCAAGCGCAAGGCTGCTTTCGCGCATTTCACGGGGAACAGTTTTGAGGGCTTCTTCGACCGAAACAATGACCACCGGCAGCGTCAAAGCGGCAAGTGTTGCCGCAGCCCAGAGCAATGCGGGTTGCGACCAGACTGCTTCGGTGTTGCCCAAAACTTTATCCATGCCACCGCCCAAAAATTGGACAAAAAATCCCAAGCCGAACAGCCCGAATACTATTGAAGGAACACCTGCTAACGTATTAACAGCAAAGCGAATAACACGAGGCAATACAGCCCCTGCACGGGTGTATTCGTTAAGGTAAACAGCAGTAATTGTGCCAATCGGTACACCGAGAATGGACATCACCAAGACCAAAAGCGTTGTGCCGTAAATTGCAGGAAATATGCCGCCTTCGGTGTTGTTGTTGCGCGGTGCTTCTGACAAAAATTGCCATGAAAGATGCGGCACGCCATTGACCAAAAATGTTCCCATTGTACTGACCACCAAGCCGGCAATAGCAACAACAGCAAATGTTGCTGCACCGACGGCAAACAGACCAATTAAGCGCTTTGTAGGCATGAGAACAAGATTGATGAAGGGATTGGAAGTTGTGCGCGGCAAAGTTACAAATTTTTTGAAGAGAAAAACTATGCTTGGGCAAGGAAAAATCCTGCGTAACGGAAATTTAATGTGGAGAGGAAAAACAGTACCTTGAAGGGTGCATAAGCACGAAACCCCATGGATTGTTTTATTCGTTTGTTCTCTCACACCGCCTGACCAGCCGCCACACCCGATGCCCACGCCCATTGGAAATTATAGCCACCAAGCCATCCGGTAACATCAGCAACCTCACCGATGAAGTACAACCCGCGCACCTTCTTGCTTTCCATTGTTTTTGAGGAAAGTTCGTTGGTATCTACGCCGCCTACCGTTACCTCTGCTTTGGCGTAGCCTTCCGTGCCGTTTGGAGTGATTTCCCATGCCTGAAGCCGCTCTGTGAGCGCGGTGTAGGATTTGAGCGGAAGATTAGAAAAAGGAGTGTCGGCAATATCGGCAGCATAAACAGTACAAAATGTCTCCACAAAGCGCTTCGGAAGGTGCTGCGCAAGAACATTTTTCAGCGTTGTTTTGCTGCTGCGTTGTGTTTGCCAAAGGCTTGTAAAATCAAGTGTTGGTGCGGTGTTGAGCGTAATAGTGCCTTGTGCGCTCAAATATGATGACGCTTGCAAAATTGCCGGACCGCTTAGTCCGCGATGCGTAAAGAGAATATGCTCCCGAAACGCCGCACCCGCACACTCCGCAACGGCATCCAACGACACACCCGAAATGTCGCCAAAACCTTGTTGGGCGGATTCAGTCATGGTTATCGGCACAAGGGCAGGTTTCATCGGGGTTAGACGCAAGCCGAACTGTTGTGCGATGCGATGCCCGAAATCCGTTGCGCCCATTTTCGGAATAGACAAACCACCCGTGGCGATAACCAGTGAAGCCGCTTCCAGACTGCCTTCAGAGGTTTCGATAAAAAAAGTATCGTGCGCAGTTCGCTGAACCTCTTCAACCGATGTTTGCACACGCAGTTCCGCTCCGGCGCTTTGGCACTCGCTTTCCAGCATTTTCACAATTTGCCGCGATGAATCATCACAAAAAAGCTGCCCCAACGTCTTTTCGTGATAGCCGATACCGTGCTTTTCAACAAGGGCGATAAAATCTTGTGCGGTATAGCGCGAAAGTGCGGATTTGCAAAAGTGAGGGTTTTCCGAAAGGTAATTCGCGGGAGAGGTGTTGATATTCGTGAAATTGCAGCGTCCGCCACCGGAGATGAGAATTTTTTTACCGAGTTTTTCCGCGTGTTCCAACAGCACGACCGAGCGCCCACGTTTACCCGCAACAGCAGCACACATCAGCCCCGCAGCGCCTCCGCCGATGATGACGACATCGAATGTTTTTGTGGGTAATTTCATGGGGCAAAGATACGAAAAATGGCGGGGCGGCAGAAAAGCCTTTTAGAACACCTAATGGGAAAAATGTTGGTGATGTCCTGCTAAACGAATATTTTAGTAGTAGATAAATGTTCGTCTCTATCTCTATTGTGCATAAAATTACGGGAAAATACTATGCCGGAACACTATATCCGCAACCTTGAGCAAGCCAAATCCTTGCTTGATTACTTCCTTGACCACGATTTTTCTGAGCAAACTCTGCTTGCCCAAAACTCACAAACAGCCTTGCTCAATGGCAATATCTTTGCGGTTGCGTCGTCGTCACCAAACCCGGATGCCCCCCCCCCCGCAAACCCACCTCCACAAACAAAACCTGAATTTATCACACTTCCCACAGCGTGTAGTGGGAATATTGTTCTTCATGCACCAAGCGAAGTCCTGCTTGTAAAAGCGGCAAAAGATTACACGACTTTTTTCCTCACTTCTGGCAAAGAACATTTGGTTTCCGGGCGCTTGGGAGTATGGGCAAAGCGTTTGGCAGGATGTGGTTTTTTGCGGGTGCATCGTTCGCATTGTGTGAATATCCGAAAAATCGAACAATGGCAGCATGAAAAAGATTATTTGGTCGCAAAACTTTGTGGCGGGCAAGAAATTACAGTAGCTGCATCCTATAAATCTGAATTTTTGCGGTCTGTTCGTGGAATCTAAAGGCGGTTTCGTGGAAAATATTCTGAGCCTCGTGGAACGCGAACGGGGTTTCGTCGAAAAGCGATTGGATTAGGAAAAACAACTTGGTAAGTTTGTATCGTAAATCTCAGAGATTCTTACGTTTACCAAGATAAATGTCGATCGACAAAAGCATTAGCGGGAGAGGATTTGATGGATTTTGTCATTGAGTATAGACGACAAGAATTCACCAAAATAGATGACGTCAATTTTTAGGAATGATTTACCAAGGTAAATGACGCTTTTGGAGAGAGAAGGCATGGTTAGAGGGGGATTGGGAGAGGAGAGGGGTTTTTTTGCGAGAGCGAAAAGAGGGTGAAAGTGG
>JALONG010000126.1 GCA_025455065.1 Candidatus Kapaibacterium sp.
GGGGTTTCGTCAATATTGGCATTGCGAAAGAATAGATAAGACTCTTGCTCTCGCTGTTCTCCGCGTAGAACGAGGCTACTTGACGATAATGCGTCAGGCATACTTGCAGCCCACACCGCCTCCAACACCGATGTTTTCCCGCTATTATTCTTCCCCACCAGCACATTCACCTGACCCAAATCGTCCATTTCAAGCGATTTGATGCCACGAAAATTTTGGATATTGATAGAAGTAAAAGCCATGTTATTTCCTTGATTGAGAAGTTATTTACCCTGAGAGCCGCCTAACGACGACGTTTCCAAATACCGCCGAAACTGCTCGCGCCGCGCAATCACGTCGTTGTGCTGAAGGTCGGTGTGAATAAAAAGGACGCCGGAGCGCGTCAAATCTTGCGTAGTGAGTGCTTGCTCTTCCACCGCACGGAAGGGAATGCGCCATGCCGCGAGGTCTTCCATGAGTTTTTCCGTTTCCGCTTTTGTGCCGCCGTCATCGGTGTAAATATTGATAAATCGCCCTCGAAGTCGCTTGAAATCATGCTCCAGCCAGTGTGCAAACTTTTCCGTTTGTCCATAGAGCGCATCAAAAAGCCATACCTCGCGCACCAAAACACCGCCCCGAAGCAGCATATACGCCATTCCGCGATATGCGCCGCTATGCCCTGCCAAAATCACGTTGCCAAGCCGTGCGTTGATGTTTTTGGTGCGGCGCAAGGTTTCAAGCGTTTCTTGGCAAAGTCGCTGCAAGCCGCATGAATCCTCAAGTTTTCCGGCAAACGAATCCGGTGCAAATTTTGGTCCTTCGGGGAACACCAAGACTGCATTGCGTCTGCTTTCTGCGAATTGTTCCGCAATGCGAAACTGCGCTGTGGCAGAATCAATGCTGTTATACCACCCATGCAAATATACGACAAAATCAAGTGTTTTTTGAGGTCGGAAGCCGTTTGGAAGGAATATCATCACGCTGCTGTCGCGGTAATGCTGGGCGGCGGGATAGCTCTTGCCGTCGTAGATGTGACCATTATCGCGTTTGGTGTGAGGGAAGGGAGCCGATTTCATCGGGGCGGTCAGGCTCTCTCCAATAATGTTTCCACTTGTAGAGCGCACCAAGAGCCATTCTTGGGTATAGGCAATATTCGGAGAGCAATGCACAAAAAGAAGGCTCAAAAATATGGCAGAAGTGAGGTGTAGAGCGGTGTGCATGAGAAAATGACAAAAGAAATATTCTGAAAAGTTTGCCGCTACGAGGGCGGGAGAGGAACACAGATTGTTTCGGCTTCAAACATCATCACGGGAATCCCCAAATTGTAATCTTCTTCCCAGTCGCAATATTGCCTCAAAACGCCTAATGGTGCGGTCTCAAGGAGCATTGCGGCATACCATTCGCGGTATTTTCGTGCTTTTTTGTGGGATGCTGCGGCAATAGCGGGGAATCGTATGAGAAACTTTTCGGCGAGTGTCTGCGGAGTATCGGTTGTAGCGTCATTCCAGCCAAAATACTGTGTGCCTTGTGCCGTGCTGTATCGGGCTTTTTCGGGGAATGTCGGAGTACCGATTTCCACGCGCCAATGTATCCCTGAAGCTGACAAACCCGCATGAATCCTTAATGCTTCGTAGCCCAAGCGATGCAGTGTGCCGACCATTTCCAGCACGTTTCGTGCAGCACGAAAAGAGCGGTATTCTTCGGAGTCAGTATTCATGCGGTGTTTTCGGGTATATTGCAAAGTTGTTTGAGCCAGTCAATAAAACCTTTTGCGACGGGTTGGTTTGCATCGAAGTATTTCATTGTGACAGCCAATCCCATAGGCTTTCCGGGGTCTTTTTGCCACGCAAGCCATGTGTGAATGAAGGCTTTGGACCAATGGAGTTTTTCATCGAAACGGTGAATTTTTTTCGCAATCATGTTTTCAAAAGTCTGTTCTGCAAACGTCTTCATTGCTTGGTCTGCGGATGTATCGGCAATGAGCATTTGCAAAAAATCTTCCAACATTCCGGGCAAGCGATTATTCGGCATAATCCAGAGACCGACCCGAATTGTTTTGGTACTTTGCTCATTGACGATAACATCAACCGTTGTGCCTTGCGGTAAAGGCTTTTCAGGCACGACCGTTGCGTTCTTTGACAACAAACTGCGAATTTGCTGCCACCTCTTTTCAATATCAGTATCGGCATCAACAACAACGGCGATAGTTTTGTACGAACCTTTGAGTGCAACGGACAACTCCTCTAAAAGCAAGCTAATACCGCCATCTTCTTGGTTAAAATCTTTGATGGAGCAAATTTCTTCCAAGTCTTTGTTTATCAGAGAATATCGTTTTGCCAGAGCCTTGATAACGTGTGCATCGTCGCGCCCTTCCACAAGAAGCAATGGTTTGGGGTCATTAGCGGATTTCAACGCCATGTTTCACCACCTTTCGCAAATCTTCGTCGGAAAATACTTCAGAAAAAAGTGCCTCATCATGGCGTTCCAAACGAATTGCTTTGCCCAAACCCCTGTATTCATCACTATTACAGGTGTTTGCAAAGGCATACAAACAATCCAAGCTATGCGTTGTTGCAAAGACTTGAATATTCAGTTTTTCCGCAAGAAAAAACACGACTTTCCATAAGTTTTCTTGGACGGAATAATGTAGCCCGTTATCAAATTCATCCACCAGTAAAAAACCATTTTCTGCGTTCACCATTGCCAGCGCAATAGTAAATATGCGGTTCATACCGTCTCCCATGCTTTTGAGCGGAACACGATTTTGGGTTGGGGTTTGGACGAGTACCTTATCCTTTCTTCTCCGTTCTCCCAATACAGTGATACGTTTAACTTCTTGAATAATACTCAATGCTTGAACAATAAAATCTTCTTTTTCACTAAAAACGGTCATTGACCATAAATCGCTTACATCAGCATTTCCAAGGAAGTTTAAAATATCGCTGTTCGATTTTACAAACTGCAATGGTTGTAGTTTCATTACTTTGCCAAATCCAATGGGTCGCCGAGACAAAGGCAAAATTTCTTTCCTGCCATTGTGCGCAAGTGACAAACCTAAGTAGGCATCGGGGTTATTGATATAATCTGAATTTTCTAAAACAAATTCCGAAATATTCATTGCGCCATCAGGAGACTTTTTACGTGTTATGGAATACGGCACAAGTTGTAATTCTATCGTGTCATCGGAAGCGGGTGAGCCAATGGAAATAATTTTGGTTTTCGTGTTCAATCTGT
>JALONG010000092.1 GCA_025455065.1 Candidatus Kapaibacterium sp.
AGCAATGTAAAAAACTCTCGCCCAGCGTCTTTGCCAAAACTATCAAAGAACTCTTTCAAAACCTCTGGAAAACCTAGCAAAATCCGTTAGGTACTAAAAGCAATATACAAAATAATCCACGAGGCTTGTTTTTTGCCATTGCGCAACTGTCGTTGCACCGCCAGAGGGATATTTGTTGCTGATTCGGTTATCATCTTAAATTCCGCAAAACCGCTTATGTGGTTGCTTTGCAAAAAAGCATCGGGCGTTTTCACGGATACTTCCTTGCTTGTCGCCAAGAGCCTTACATTATAGCCATTATTTGCGAGATGAGTCGCAATGACCAGCTCCTGACCTGCATATATTCTAGCACCTTCTTCGCCAACAACTGATGCGTTATTGGAGGCGGTATAGAGAGTAGTTGTTGTACTCATCACTCACACCGCGTGAACCGGCACAGCTTTCACGCGCACATCCACGCCGTATTCTGCTTTCATACCGTCCAGAAGCGGCGCAATGAAAATCATTGCGTGATTCGCCGTTTCGCTGTCCGGGAAGGTGTAATGCAGTTCAACAGCGCCATTGTCGTAATCGTCATCAATCAAAAACGCATTCGGGAAATTAGTCTGCACTTGCGTTTTGACGTACTCCGAAGCCGCTTTGTGCCTTGTTTCGCGGCGCTCTTGATTTTGGCGGTCAATATAGACAAAGTTTAGCATGGAAGCGATTTCGTCCGGCAATTTGGGCAATGACCCGCGTGGAATCAAAAATGCGCTTAGTGCTGAAAAGTCAGCAAAGACGCGGTGTTGAGCGGTTGCTTTCATCAGATAATCAAACCCGCTTGAGCCGCCAGTACCAACTTTGGAGCCAATCATCCGCATTGCCATTTGTGCGTGGCGGTAGCGCCAGACAGAGAAATTTTCATCAATTTCGATGAGTGCTTGCAGCAAACGGAAAGGCAGGTGCAAAATCGGGTATTCGCGGTAGAGCAGCGTAAACAATGCCGCCTGCGAAGCCTTGAAGGAAAGTCGTTTTGCGCCGCTTTCGCGGAGCGCGTTGTACGCCTCTTCACTGAAAAATGCCTGAAAACTTTTCTCGTTCATTTCGGTTTGCGTGAGCATATCGCCTACCATTTGTGCCGACATCGCCGCGTTGAACTCAATCATTGCGCGGTCGTGGGCGAACATTTTTGTAACGGCGGCTTGATACTCTTCCCAAAACGAATACGAGGGTTTTTGTATAAACGGCATTCGCTCCAACCAAAGTTCCACAAGCGAAAATAGAGACGGCTCTTTTTCGGCTTTATTGATGCGTTCTTTGTCCTCGTCGGAAAGTGGGAGGTGCGTCAGCACACGGTTTTGGCGGTTCAATCCCAATTTAATTTCCACCAACCGAAACTGCACCGATTGAAAACCGCTTGCGGGATAAAGAACATCACGAAAGTCCAGAAAATCCATTGGAGTCATCGTTTCCAGCACGTCTATTTGCTGAAACAAAATCGGACCAATCGCGCCGATACGCTCAAGACGGTGCAGCGCTGTTGCCACATCATGCTCCGGCACAGGGTTTTGCGAAAACAGTGCGAGAATTGCGTCGAGTTCGTGAATAATTTGCTTAAACCAAAGTTCGTAAGTTTGGTGCGTGATGATGAAAAGCATTTCGTCGTGCGCGGCAGGATTCGGCGCGTTCAGCTCGCCTGAAAGTTCACCGGAGCGTGGTTTTTGTGCATCCAAAATTGTGGGCAGATGCAAATAATCCCCGTAATAGAGAGGTTTGTAGGGCGTTTCCATTTGTTCGTGTTGTGTCAAATTTGAAAGTTTTCAATTGAGTGCATAAGCGTATCTTTCGACTCGTTCAAATCGCTCGCACCTTGCGCTGTGGCTGCGGTGAGCTCGGCAGATTGCCGCGTAACGCGCTTGATGTCGTCCACAATATGGTGCATCGCATTACTGCGCTCAGTCAGGCTTTGACTCATTCCGGCAAGGGCGTTGATGCTCTCTGCCACAGCAGCCGTGCGGGTAATGATGCGCTCCAGCGCCTCGGATGCCTTCGCTGCGGCGAGTTTGCCTTGCTCTACATTTTGTACGCTGGCTTGCATAGTTTTAACGACTTGTTTGGTATCGTTTTGAATCCGTGTGATGGTTGTTGCGATTTCTTTGGTTGCTGATTGTGTGCGCTCGGCGAGTTTACGCACTTCGTCGGCAACAACTGCAAAGCCGCGTCCTTGCTCGCCTGCGCGAGCTGCTTCGATAGCAGCATTGAGCGCAAGAAGGTTTGTTTGGTCGGCAATCTCAGCAATGACGCGGATAATTGCGCCGATTTGCTTGCCACTTTCACCCAGCGCTTCCACCGTTTTCACCGATTCCCCGACAACCTCGCTAATGGCGTTCATGCCGTCAATCGCTTCGCGGACAACTAAACCGCCGCGCTGCGCGTCACTGCTGGCTTCGGTGGATTCTTTTGCGGCGTTCATCGCACGGGAAGAACTTTCTTCAATGACGCTCACCATATTGCCGATTTCCTCCGAGATGCGTTGCACTTGTATCATCTGATTTTGTGCGCCTTGTGCCATAGAACTTGAGTGCGAACTGATGTCTGCGCTGATATTCGCAACGGCATGAGCCGCATCAATAACGTCCTCAATAAGCTGCCCGATATTTGCCGAAGCATTGTTGAATCCGATAGAAATTTTGTTCATCACATCGTCTCGCTCGCTGCCAATCGGCAACTGCACGGCAATATCGCCATTGGCAAAACGCTCCATTGCGTCTAAAATTCTAATGGCAGAATTTTGCAGATGCTGCTGCTGCTCTTGCAAGGCGTGGCGGGCTTCTTCAGCTTTTTTTGCCATTTCTTCGGCACGGGAGGTTTTTTCGATAAAATTGATAGCGCGTTTGATATTTTGCACCATGCCGTTAAATGCCTCAGAAAGTAAGCCAACTTCGTCGGATGTGGTGATTTTCACACTTGCTTCAAAATTTCCTCCTGCAACCTGCTCCGCAGCACGGGACAGATTCTTGAGCGGGCGCACAATGCGTGCGCTGACGAACAAAATGACCACACTACCGATAACCAAAATACCAACACCGATACCAATAGCAATCATACGGCTTTCAGCGGCATCATTCGTCAAGTCGGCAAGGCTTATGCCCACAACAACTTTGCCACTCACCGCGCCTTGATAGACAACCTGCTCGACATATAATGCGACACCTTCACGTTCTCGTACGCTTTTGTCGGAGGATTCCATTGCAGCTTTAATTTCGCTTTCGAGAATCTGAAAAGTATTATCGGGTTTGTACGAGGCAATCTCTTGTCCGGCGGCATTAAAAACCGCAGCAAACTTTACTCCCGTCAGCGTAGGCAGCACATCCAGTGTTGATTTAACAGCAGCCGCATCTTCAAACGCGAGGCCGGTTGAAGCATTATAGGCAATCATCTGTGCTGTTACGCGGACTTTTTCCTGTAAATACTTCGTCATCTGTGCCTTTTGGCGGTCAGGAAAAAAGAGTGCGACAAATGCGCCAATCATCAACAACAGCAGTAACACGACCGACGCGAGTTTTTGCTGAATACCAAAACGTGGTTGTTGTGCCATAGTGCAAGAAAAAATAATGATTTGTGCAAGCAGGACGTTCCCAGACGCTGACACAAAAATAAACAAGCGCGTAGTAACAGGCGTTTGCAGCGTTATGAGAGGGGGCAAAATCATTTCTCAGCATAACACCCGAAATTGCTGCTTGCGTGTTTACGCGGGCTACGGTATTTTGCAGTGATGTTCGTGGTTGTTTGTGAACCGTATTTGCGTACTGAGGCGATAGTGTTGTACCCTTTGAGACCTGATACATCCACAAATACGGTCATTCCGCTACGAATTTGCATAATTTTGGCGACAAAACCTTGTTTTACTCATAAAAATTTTCCCCAATGATGTTTCTTCGTTTTGCTTTTCCCCTTCGGCATTGCCTATCTGTCTGCCTTTTGTTGATTATTCTCAGTTTCAGTTTTACCGCAAGCGGTTGCCGAAAAAAGCGCGGCGCAAGCACCGATTACGAACTTGGCATTGGCACGGCACCGACTAATGTTTGGGTGGGTTATTTCCGCTTCGATGAATACGGCGGCGGGGATATTGGCGAAGCTAATCCGACGGCAATTTTTGTCGGACACGTCCTGACGGTGCGGCAAGCAGGCGATTCGCTTCGCGCCAATCTTTCTGCCAATGGTACTCACCATTCCGGCGAACTTATCTGCACCGTAACCGAAGTGGGCGACACGCTGAAAGTCTTTTTTCAGAAATATGGTGCTAATCATGATTCGACAACGGGAAAATACAAAGTCGGCGAGCCGTTGTTGTCATTGGTGCGGACGAAATACACCATCAGCACACTCTGGTATGCCTACAAACCTGTTCATATCCCGTTTACGGAAAAACGTCAGGGAAGCGTTTGTTTTATGAAGGAAAACGAAGATGACGTGCCGAATATGGACATTGAAGAATTTGCGCCATATTGGGCGGAATATACCAAAGCACTTGCGGCGAAAGATTCGGTGAAAATTGCCTATATGACCGCATTCCCGCTTGTTGGTAGTAACTACGTCCGCCCCGAAGGTGCTCTGACGGATATTGTCTCGAAAACCGATTTTATGATGAATTACCATATTGCCCTTTTTTCGGCTCTCTACAAAGTGCTGCAAAGCAAGCAAGCAAGCGACTTCCAAGCAGGCGTAAAAACCAAAGAACAAAGCATTTTTCTCCCCAATCTCAGCGTTCCTGTGGGTGCTCAACTGTACCGCCTGACGATTAGTTCGCAAGAATTACGCAAGTTCACGGAATTACCCACGCAGGCAGATGAATCCAAAGACCTGACGAAAGAACAAGCAGCAATTTTGCAACAAAAAAATAAAATTGCGAAGGAATTGGAAGCCGAATATAAATGGGCTGTTTATGTCGCACGGCTGCAAGGCAGATACCGTCTGTGTTACGTGGGTGTTGCTCCTGAAGAGATTGCTCGGTGAAAAGCATAGCAGGGAGTTCCTGTGATGCAGACAATTTAATTCTTCGTTTTTTGTCACTGGCCAGTTTTGCGCTCATAAATATTTGAACGCGGATGACGCGGATTTGGCGGATGAAGAAGGATTCAGAGATGATGCGGTACTGTGAAATATTTTCATTTGCCTTTTGAAATCCGCGTCAATCCTCATCATCCGGGCTTCATCCGCGTTCAACATTCTTCCGATTATATCGAATTTCCAATGCTCCGAAAAACATTCTTCTTCGACCGCGACGGCATCGTCAATCAACGCATCATGGGCGGGTACGTTACTTCGCCGGATGAGTTTGTCCTACTCCAAGATTTTCTACCGCTTTTTCGCTTGGTGAAAGAAGCAGGTTTTTTGACTGTGCTTATTACCAATCAACAAGGAATAGGCAAAGGTTTGATGACCGAAAGCGACCTTGTCGAGATTCACGCGCAAATGCAAGAGCAGCTTGCAAGCAAGGTAGGAAGCGGCTTTGACGACATCTATTTTGCCGGAGAACGTGATTTGTCCTCCAGAAGCGGTTGTTGCGGAGATATTTTGGCAGGATGCCGCCGCAAACCAAGCCCAGCAATGCTTCTGGAAGCAGATGAACGCTGGGGTATTGATTTTGTCGCCTCGTGGATGATTGGCGACAGCATTTCCGATGCCGAAGCAGGAAAGGCTGCTGGAACGCGCACAATTCTTGTCGGCAAGTTTTTTGAGGGTGATGCGGATGTGATTGTGCCGTCCTTAAAAGCACTATTGCCGCAAATGCCGTCATTACTTGCTTCCGGAGTGACTACACAGCGCTATTCCGATGTACGAAACTCATAAGATTTCACACTTGTTTTTTGCTGTATGCTTACCAATCCTTCACCACTTGACCGCATTAAAATTGGCATTGCCACGCTGGGGAATATCGGTTTTGTACCGAAAATTCCCGGAACGGTGGGGAGTTTTGCCGCGTTATTACTTGCGGGGGCGGTGCATTATGCTGTGGGTATGGAACGTGCGGGGTATGTATTGCTGGGTGCAACGGGAATAGGGGTAATGCTGGGGTTATGGGCAGTGCCGCTCATGGAAACACATTGGGGCGACGACCCAAGTTGTGTGGTGATAGATGAACTTGTCGGGATGTGGACTGTGCTGGCGTTTGTGGAACTGATGCCGATGTTCCTCAAAATCCCCTCGCATTTGGTATGGTGGTCTTTAGGCGCTTTTGTGCTGTTTCGTGTGTTTGACATTGCCAAACCATTCCCAATTTCGCAGTTGAACGAGCAAAAAGGAGCATTTTTTGTGATAGTGGATGACCTTGTAGCAGGAATATTCGCCTCTGTGGGGCTTTTGTTGATATGGTTGATATGGCAACTATTGGGAAACTGAACTATGCCTCTGAAGCAAGATTTTATCAGTGTTTTCGGAATTTGTGCTTGCGCCAAACTTGACGGAATAACGACTTAGGCGTAAAAAAAATAAAAAAACCGCACAAAATCTGTCTCGAATTGCATTTTTTTCTTGCAACACTTGGATAAATCACATATCTTCGCAGCGAATTCAGTATTTATCAACCTTTAACAAAGGTATTCGTCATGAACAAAGGACAGCTTGTTGATGCGATTGCATCCGGCGCAGGACTTACCAAAGTCCAATCAGAACGCGCACTCAGCGCATTCATTTCCACCGTTTCCGAATCGCTCACCAAAGGCGAAAACGTAGCCCTCATCGGCTTCGGTACGTTCTCGGTTGCAAAGCGCTCGGCTCGCAACGGCAAAAACCCGCGCACAGGCGCAACCATCAAAATCGCTGCACGCAAAGTGCCGAAATTCGCTCCGGGCAAAGGTTTGAAAGACCTTGTAAACGGCGTGAAAAAAGCAGCTCCTGCTAAAAAAGCAGCTCCTGCTAAAAAAGCTCCGGCTAAGAAAAAATAAGCAGCAGCGACAGCCGCTCTTGACAAAACCGCTCGGAATACCTTTCCGAGCGGTTTTTTTGTGTCATTGTGGAATCGTATATTTGCCCCGCATAATCATTTTTTTCTGCCTCCACCTAGACATTTCGACAGTATGCCCTTTTCCCACCAACACCTCATTAGCGCACGCGACCTGAGCGCCGACGACATCTTGACCATTTTCGACCGCTCGACGGAATACCTTGATTTCCTGCGCTCCGACGACCGCAAACGCAATGATTTGAACGGTGTTTCGGTGGTGTTGGCGTTTTTTGAAAATTCCACCCGCACCCGCGTTTCCTTTGAGTTAGCCGCCAAGCGCCTTTCCGCCGAAGTTACCGCCTTCCAAGCCGCCGCCAGCAGCGTTGCCAAAGGCGAAACGCTGCTTGATACCGTGCTGAACATCGAAACGATGAAGGTAGATATTTTGATTATGCGCCATCACCATTCGGGAGCGCATGAATTCTTGACCGCGCGGCAGGGGCGAGTTCAGAGCAGTATCGTGAACGCAGGCGACGGGCAGCATGAACACCCCACGCAAGGGCTTCTGGACGCATTTACGCTCTACCAAAAATTTGGTTCGCCTTCCACAATGCTGAAGGGCATGAAATACTGCTTAGTGGGCGATATTCTCCACAGCCGCGTTGCGCGGTCGAATATACCGATTTTCCAAGCATTGGGCGCTGAGGTCGCGGTTTGCGGTCCCGGAACGCTTATGCCCAATCTGGATGCCTTTGGTGTGAAGATTTTTAGCCATATAGACGAAGCAGTCGAGTGGGCTGATGCGCTGAATGTGCTGCGGATTCAGCATGAGCGGATGCAATCAGGCTTGATTTCCACGTTCCGGGAGTACATCCAGCAATTTAGCGTGAAGCGGCATCACATCGCTCAAAAGCCGGAATTGGCAATTTTGCATCCGGGTCCCATCAATCGTGGCATAGAACTCGAAGCGGAAGTGGCAGATGCCGCACAATCGCTGATTTTATCACAGGTTGAACGTGGTGTGGCTGTCCGAATGGCTGTGCTGGCACTTTTGGCAGATGTTCGCAAACGTCTTCATTCCTAGCACAGAGGCGTATTCTATGGAAAAAATCTGGACAATTCTTGACCTCATCAACTGGTGCAAGCCGTATTTTGAGAAGCAAGGCGTGGATTCGCCTCGCCTGACGATTGAACTCATGATTGCTCACGTGCTGCACGTGCCGCGAATACAGCTTTACACCAAATTTGACCGCCCGTTTTCCGATGACGAACTTTCCACACTCCGCGCAATGATTAAACGCCGTGCCGCCCGCGAACCGCTCCAATACATCCTCGGTGAGACGGAATTTTACGGACTGCCCTTTGCCGTCAGCCCCGCAGCGCTTATTCCGCGCCCCGAAACGGAATTGCTCGTGGAATACGTGCTGAAGCGCTTGAAGCAAGATTCTATCAGCGACGCAAGCATTTTGGATATTGGCACGGGAACAGGCTGCATTGCCATTGCGTTGGCAAAAAATCTTCCCGAAGCGAGTGTGTATGCCTTAGACGTGTCAGAAAGCGCATTGGAACTTGCCAAAACGAATGCGGAGCGGAATAGCGTTCACAACGTGCAGTTCGGGAAAATTAACATCCTAGAAACGCAGCCCAAACGCCGCTTCCGCGTGATTGTTGCCAATCCGCCCTACATCGGACTTGACTACATGAAGGAGTTAGAGCCGGAACTGAGCAACCATGAGCCGCGCACGGCATTAACCGACGAAGCGGACGGACTGAGGTTTTATCGGCGGTTCGCGGAAATTTTTCCGGCAATGTTGGAAGAAGGCGGTTCGTTTGCGGTGGAAATGGGATTTGGTCAGGCTTCGGCGGTGGAGGCGTTCTTTCGGGAGGCGGGATTTCAGGTGGAAATTGTGAACGATTATGCGGGGATAGCGAGGATTTGTGCGGGTTGGCGGGGGTAGTTGGTGCGTTTGTTTTGGGATTGCATTTTCGCTTGAAAGTTGTTATTTTACAGCATTGAATCCAGTATTTCTTGATTTCAACGCTTTGCATCTATGCCTCCACCACCCACGCTTTTGCGCCGTTACGATGCTCTTTTGGACGATGGTAAACGGCTGCTTCTCCGTAATCCGCAGGCTCAAGCCTACGAGGTGCGGGAATTTAGTGACGGGCATATTGAACTTTCGCCACGTCAGAACAGTACCGAAATATCACCAGAATACATTTCGCAGCGCACCTTGACTGTGATGGATGAATCAATGAGAAATCTCGCTGAGGGTCGGCACTCTGAACCTATTAAAACATCTGATTTGCTTGTTCTTTTGGATGACGATGACAGACGTGAGATTGAGGAGGCAAGGAAATACCCGGGAGATAATAAATGAAATTTCGCATCTTGTTTGGTGTACCGGAAATGCAAGCATTATGGGAACGTCTCCAACAAGAATCTGTGAGCAAAACACTGTCGGCGGATGACACGAAACTATACAAGCGATTGGCAAAAGCGGTATTGTTGTTGGAATCAAATCCTCGTTATCCGGGCTTACAGACGCATGAGATTGAGCCGCTTTCACGTCGCTACGGTCAGAAAGTTTGGCAATCGTACTTGCAGAATAACACACCTGCCGCCGGAAGAATTTTTTGGGTGTATGCCCCGACACAAGGCGACATCACTATCATTGGTCTTGAACCACATCCAAACGACCACAAACAGCATGGTTACGCGATGATTAAACTTTCCGATTTGCCTTAGCGCACTTGAGAACCATAAACGCCTCAAAAACCGCATAAATACTCTTCTCTATTCTCACCCCTTTCCACCTCGTGCTATGAAACTCCCTTCCCTTCTTGCTGTTGTTATCTGCATTTCGTTTGTAGCACCTGTTTTTGCGCAGAAGCCGGAATTGGTGGTGCAGACGGGGCATAGTTCTGATTATATTTGGCAACTTGCTTTTAGCCCTGATAGTAAAATGCTTGCTTCTGCCGGATTTTTCGATCCAAATATGAAAATATGGCATATCGAAACAGGAAAAGAGCTTGCTTCAGTAAATGTTTCAGGAAGTCCGATTGTATCGTTCAATGCTTTTGCTTGGAGGCAGAATATCATTCATCTTTCGATTGGCGGTGTGCGGTCGGGTAGTTGTATTCGGTATGACGTTCAGTCAAAAAAAGTAATTTTTTCAGCACCTCATCAATTCAAGCTAAACTTTAGGAGTGCTTCGTATAACCCCGATTTTTCCGTGCTTTGTTACCCTTCTGATTCAACGGCAGAAGAAATTCAGGATTCCACAATTACCAAAAAAGATTCTGTCCGAATTGTCGAGGTTAGCACAGGTACGATAAAAGCCACCTTACCTGTAAGCGGAAAAACTGTGGCTACTTACAGTAATGACGGTAAGTATATTATTACTAATACAAACGAAAAACGTACCTCTTTGTGGGATGGTGGCACATTCTCGTTTGTTCGTTCTTTGCCCATAGAGACTGATAAAATCTCGCTTGAAGCGATAAGTCCTGATTCTCAAAAACTATCCTTCAACGTAAACGATACGACAATTCAAGTTTTTGGTATGCAAGAAAATACAATCCTTGCTACAATGAATGGACATAAACAAAAAATACTCACAAGTACGTTCAGTCCTGATGGCAAACTGCTTTACAGCACAAGCAACGATAGCACTGTTAAAGTCTGGGATGTTGCAAATGGTAAGCTATTGAAGTCCTTTGGAACCTTTCCTGCCTCAACCGCTTCCATTACTGTAAGCCCGAATGGGCGCATTCTTGCAATGACAACAATGCCTGCAAGCCGAGTAATTTACTTGCTGGATGCTGAAACGGGAAAAATACTACGGGTTTTGCGCGGTGGTGTGGCAGCTTCGCTTGGAGAAGTAGGGCTTGGAAAGCAGGCTCAACATATTTTTGTTACGCGCAAAGATTTAATGAATTTTATTGACGCAGAAACAGAATCAGCCCCCGAACTCTTCCATCGCTGGGATTTTTCTTCCCTTGCACAGTCAGTGAGTGACTTCCAAAAGAAATTACAAAAGAGTGAAACATCGCTCTATCGCACCGTAAACGATACGATGATAGCTTGCGAGTACAATGATTCTCTTGTGTGTTTTTGGAATGTTGAAAATGGAAAAGAATTACAACGAATACGCGCAACGGCTGGAAATATAATCTGTACAGCCATTTCACAGGATAAAAAACTTGGTATTGTTGTTTCGTCTGAAGGCAAAAAAAGAGCCATTCGTGCGTACAACCTATCAACAGGAAAATTGCAATGGCTTGATTCATCGTATTTTATTTCTCTCAGGCGGGGTGGTAACTCGTTTGTCTTTAGTCCAAATGATTCCATTGTATTTGCCTTACGCTTAGACCGAACCAAATGGAATGCCACTGAACACGTGCTGGGCTACGATAGAAAAACAGGAAAAATTATTCATAATTTCCCTGCGAGTATGCCGTATTTCCTTGATAGTTACCGATTTTCTTGGGGAGACAGCAAAGACACTGTTTTTAATATGCAAACATCCAAAAAAGAAATTTATAGGTTTGATTTTGCGCAAGGAATGGAGGTGCTGATAGTTTATAACGATGTGCTATTGGCTAAAAAACAAGGCGGTGATACAATTGCTTTTCACATTCCCACAAAACAAATCCTACCTTCTCATAATGGTTTTCGCTCTTTTTCACGCAATGGAAAATTTGCGTTTGAGTCTGAAAATGCTTCCACGCAAATTATACCAATTTGAGTTGACAATTATGCATAAATTCTTTGTATATTGGATTGAATAGAACAATGTTTGTAACCTGTTGCTCAACATCATGCGCCGTTCC
>JALONG010000093.1 GCA_025455065.1 Candidatus Kapaibacterium sp.
ACAAAATCAGCCGTCGTTTCTTTTGGGAACATTTGAGCCGGAGGATAATCAAAACGGCACGTACAACGTCATGCGGGTTGATATGGCAGTAACAGAGCCAACCAAACGCTTTACTGGTGTCGGTCGCTATACGCTGACTGTGCCGGGATGCACGAGGTATCAAGGGAATCGCGTGTTTGCGGTACAGGCACCACCACAAGCAACAAGCGTGACATTTGAGAACGTACGTTCAGGTTTGTCTGTTTATGAGCCGCAAAACGCTATTCGCGCTATTTTCCGTGATGCGTCGGGAAATCTGACCGACAATATTAACGTTACGCCATTAGCTGTTACCTTGCGTTTGCCCGACAATTCAACGACCTCCCTTGCTCTTCAGCAAGTATCGCAAGGAATGTATGCTATCACGCAACCAACAACAGGATATGACCAGAGCGGTTTATACAGTTTGCGTGTAGGGACATTAGCGGTCTTAGACCAAGGGTTCTTTAGTGTTGCTGCGCCTGAGTTTTTAGGTTCTCTGGCGCGGATTAATATTGTGGGTAGGGGCTATGGTGGTCCCAGCACATTAAGCGATACACCAGGCTATAATACTTTTCTTGATAATGACGGTTTAGATTTTGATACCGTTAGAGTTGGAACAAGAAGTCTGGCACAAAATTGGGAAATGGTATATAGAGGGATGAACCGCTTGAGAATTTCTGCCTTGCCACAAGGTTTTGAAGTATCAAGTGATAATGGTGCAACGTGGATTACGGCAGTTGGAGGAATTTTACAATTACCTTCAACACAAGGTTCTATCAACTTGCCAAGTTTAACCCCTACAAGATTAACCTTTACACTCAACGCAGGAGTAAAAGCACCTATCTTGATTCGGTTTAATCCCACTACTGCGTCGGCTGGCGAGACAGTTGGGAACTTTAATTTACAAGCAGGGTCATTAACTACGCCTAATGAATATAGACCCTTAGTTCGTGTAAGAGCGACGAGAACTGCTAGGAGATTAACGGCACAACGAGGACAAGCACTATTTCCGAACCTCAAAATAGATTTTGCAGATGTTACCCCAAATAACGGAGCAACTCTCACCGAATCATTTACGTTGCAGTATGACGGGATGACCTCAGTGCGTATCACAGCGCCTCAAAACTATCTAATCTCGACAGCTGACTGTCCGACACCGCAGCAGCAATGCACCTTAACAGGCAATGCAAGTGCGTCTATGCAGATAACTGTTCATTTCCCTGTTCCTACCAATGCCGGTACATATTTCGGTGTGGTTAGTATTCTGGGGACAGGTATAGACGGCGGACAAACACGCATTACTATTCCTGTGAATTGCTACGCTTTCCAGTGCGGTACTATTGCGGGACAGCGTGAATTTGTCAATATTCCAAAGATTAAAACGCTAGTTATTTATACTAGAGGATCTGCAGAGCAAATTCTAGCCGAAAGCAATGGAACATCTTGTCTCCCTAATGCAATATATTTCAAAGGCTTGGATGTTTATGATTACGTTGATAAAAGCATTTATGCGACCAATCGAGTCTATCATAACAGTGGGGTTGGTTTGCGTGTAACGACAGACCCTGTACAAGTTGGAACTAATGGCAATGATTTTACTCTTCGCACACCATTGATTGTTCCAAATGACACAATTGTTAGTTTTATGGTTAATGGAAATACTGTCTCAGGGCAACTGCTACCTAACGTACAAGATACAATGCCTTGGCAAACATTTTATGGGACATTTTATAGTAATTTTGCAAATATCCTCAATAACCCTAATTCTTTATTAAGCCTGTACCGCCAAAGTGTAGGCGCTGATATAGTTGTTTTAATCGCTAGGGCTAGTGCAGACAGCCCATTTGGAGGGATTGCAAGAAGTAAATATGGAGGGGCGCAAAATCACTACTTTTTTGTTGAACCTGCATCTTTTATTGATAGTTATATATGGGCACACGAGCAGGGACATGTACTCGGTTCAGATCATTCCCGATATTGGCGGGCAAACCCACTTGTCCCTTCTTCAGGAGATAATGATTGTGGGGCATTGATTGATACAGAAAATCCGCGTGGGCGGATGTGGCCTACGGGTTCGATTATGTATCCGGGCTTACAACGAACACCGTATGCAGGGAACCCTGATATTTATCATGAAACACCAGAAACAGGAGTAATCAACCCTACTTTTGTTCCGGCTTTACCTGGATACTCAAATGCTAATGAAGCCGAATTGCAAGGTGATGCCGATAGTAGAGCTATGGCGAACCTTTATCGGGACGATATAGATGTTCAAATCGTTGGTAATTATGAGATGAATCCCGGTAGTTCTCAGACCTTTACAGTGAACATCTGTGGTGGGACAGCGCCGTATGTTTATCAATGGTACACATTACCCTTACGTCAGAGAGTGCGTCCGACAGCTGCCGGAACAAACGCCTCTTTGAACTTTACTATGCCAAGCACAGCACCTTATATGCTCATCCGCGTTGTTGTCCGTGATGCAGCTGGTATGAAGGTAACAACTGAGAAAGTAGTCACGTGTAGCGGCTGCCAGCCTCAGACATTTGCAACTCTTGGTGAAAAAGGAGCTACCACACTTCAAAATAGTGAACAGCTGCCGCCTGAATTGCCGACGATGATGCAGTCAGACGGTCGAATGTGTGCAATGCCAAATGCTACTGGGACAATTGCATTTTCAAGTCCTGACCTGACAAAAGAATCCGCTCAAAGTAATATCTCCTCGAATATTGGAAACCAGTCGCCAAGCACCTTACGCTTTAATCAAGATGAGGAGCGTCCTCTCCAACTGAATCTTGAGCAGAATTACCCTAATCCGGCTCAAGACGAAACGTCTATAGTTTTCCATTTGCCAAAAGAAGAAATTCTTAAACTCTCCATCTATGATGCTCTAGGTAAAGAGGTTGTTCTTATCACTGAAGGTAGATATAAACCCGGCTCATACAAATTTACTGTGCTTCTTAAAAATCTATCAAGTGGAGTATATACATATCGTTTACAAACCACAAAGCAAAATTTTATCAAACGGCTGGTTATAGTACGATAATCTCTTAATTATCAATAAACTAATAGGATATTCAAAAATGAAAACCTCAGCACAAAAAATAGCTTTGCTTGTCTTGGGAATAGCACTATTACTTGGTATGCTATTTTCGAGCAAAGCACAGAGTGTGGCTCTTCGTCAAAATATGACACCACTTGTCACATTTGCAACGTGCGATATCAGCTCTACTTCAATAGTTCTTCATATTTCAGTTCCGATACCTGGTACACTGTCATCCCCAAATGAACTAGGCGAGATGTTTTTTGCTGGCAGTATTGACAGCAGGACGGTACAATTAAGTACGAATTCTAATACTACAGTTCTTTCAGCACCTACAAACATTCGATATTTTCAGCGAGGCTGCGTACCCTTTTTTACTACCTCTAACACATCTCAATTCGGCATTCCGCTAGATTCAAATGTAAAATTAACCGTTTTATTTACGGGGTTTCAGCCATCAACCTCGTACAGGATGATGTTGCAAAATCTAGCCTCAATTGTGGGGCAAGGCAGCATTGATATACAGACATTTTCTTCACTAGGAAGGAGTATTGAGTTCACGACCAAATCGTCATCTACACCAACCATTACCTTGGCTACAATAAAATCAATGAATTTTGAAATAAATCCAAGAACTTACGAGCAATTCGCCTTATCTCTACCAGTAATTTATCAAAACCTTTACCCAAATGGTAGTCAAGAAATTGATTGTCGCGGTGAATCGCGCTATTATTCCAGTCCCCAAAACAGTAACTGGTCTTTGACTCAGATTGATTCTCTCCTTTCTGTCTTTACAACTATGCAAATGCCCATTGATACTGCATGGGTGCAAGACAATAGTTCTTGCGATGGCAAAAATAATGCCTCTTCTGAGGTCTTGATTAAACTTCGGAGAGATGATTTACGCCTTCGCTCTTTTGGTTTTGTTCAGCGATTTAACGACTGGGCTAATGGTTGCCAATGTAGAAATTATCGTTTATATTTTAACTTCTTACGCCCCGTGAGTGTATCGGAAAATTTTCCTCAAAGTGACATTCATATATTCCCCAATCCTGCAATCGAAGCAACAACTATATTCTTTCCTCTTTTTGTTGCCTCGCCCGTGCGTATTGCTTTACATGACGCACTTGGGCGCGAAATCCGCTCCATAGCAGACAATATTTACCCTGTGGGACAGCAAGAAATTTCCATTCCTTTGGAAAATCTACCCACAGGCATTTACTTTGTGCGGGGAAACATTGGTGGGCAAGCTTTTGTGCGGCGTTTAGTGGTTGTGCGGTAAACAACATCTTCGCTCCTCACCTTCCGCGACCGCTTTGGCAATACCACCGATGTTCTCCGTCCCGAACAGTATGCCGTGTGGTACTCCAACTCCACCGATGCTACGCTCACGGCTGCGGAACAAATGACCGCTTCCGAAACGCTCACGCAGCGCGTGAGTACGCAAATGGCAACGCTGGGGCAGCCTCTGCGCGGACTGTACCGCGCTTCGGCGACGGTGGTGTTTACCGCCGCAGGAAAATACAACCTGTCCATTGCCGGAATCACCGTCACCACCGGAACGACCGCCTTTGAAGTCGTGCCGAATGTGGATACGCGGGTTACTGTCGAAGGTTTGCGCGATACCATTACCGCCGGAGAAATGCTGCCCGCCTTTACGGTGCGGTATTTTGATGCCAGCGGGAATCCTACCGATAATGGCGTGGGAAGGGTGATGTATAGTCGCTCCGGGGGCAGTTCGACCGCGACGATTGTTATGGTGCGCTCTGCGGAGGGTGTGTATGCGGTCAGCGCGACACGGGCGACCATTGCCGGAAATTACCTTATCAATGTGCAGGGGATTCCGGCGGCGAATATGACCGGAAACCGTGATGTGCTTGTCCGACCGGACATCCCCATTACCGCCGCCGTTACGCTCTCCACCCGTGCAATGACTTCGGCGGGGGCGAGGGTGAATCTTAGCGTCACGTTCCGCGACCAATTTGGCAACGGCACCGATGCGCCGCCGCAAGCGACGCTTGCCAATCAAAACATTCTCACCTCCGTTGCGACGGTGAATCTTGCTAAAACAGGAACCGTAGGCGTGTTTACGACCACTGCCGTTGTAACACAGCCCGGCGTGTATAATGTTTCGTTCTCCGTCCAGCGTCCCGCAGATGAGGGCGGCGGAACAATCGGCGTTCCTGCTTCACCGGGAACAACACCGCGCTTTAATATCAATCCCGGTTTGGCGCTTCGGGCGACGTTCTTCAATGTTCCTCTTGCATGGGGAATGAATGAGCCGCTTGCCGCACAAAACCTCTACGTCCGCGTGACCGATACCTTGGGTGCAACGACCAACGTGTGGGACGGTAATGCTCGCGTCTTTGGTACGCCCACAACCGGAATGCGTGATGTCAGCTTTATTCCCCGCGACCAAAACTTTGACCTTCACTCCGGTTTATTCGATGTAGAGCCAACAACCGCCTTTGCCGTTGCCGGACGCTACACGTTCTCGCTCTTCCACAAAGAAACCGTGGATGTGCCGCAGCCCGGCATTATCGAAATCCCCTTCCGCTCGTATGCCGGAAATAGGACGATGGATATTATTGCCGCGCCTGTGCTGACGAGTGTTAGCCCTGCGGCAACGGTCGTAGGAACGCAGCCGTGGACGCTCACCGTCACCGGAACAGGTTTTACGGCGAACAGTCGAATCGTCCTGAACGGTGTTATTCAAGCCGCAACCGTGTTCGTTTCGCCGACACAGATGACACTTTCCCTACCCAACGCACAGGCGGGAACGTTGAATGTGCAGGTGATTTCCGGTACCACGCGTGGGGTCTTGAGTGCGAATATCATTCCCGTGGTGGTGTATCCGTTGAGCGATATTCGATTTAGCGTAGAAAATTTGCCCTCGACCATTAGCGCTGGTGTTTCTCTGCCGAGTTTTACCATTCGCACGACACTGCCCAATATGCAAGCCGTGAATATTCAAGCACGTGCAAGCCTTTCGCGTGGCAAAGGTTTTGAGCCGATGCCTGTAAATCTGACACAAACGGCGATAGGCGTGTATCAGGCAACGGGCGCTGCACCGGGGCATTTCTTTGAAAGCGGTGAATATAGTTTGCTTGTGCGGTTTCAAAGTACCAATGAAGTTCTTCCCGCAGGGCACACAATCACCGTGCAGCCCGTCGCCGCAAACTACGTGGAATTGCAGGATTTTGGCGGAGAAATCTATGCCGGACAGGTGTACCGTATTGCCGCGCCGAGTGTGAGTGTGATGGAAAATTTTGCTGTTGGTGACGTGTTGCAATCCTTTACGCTAAAAACATTTGACCGTTTCGGAAATCCTGCCGATTTTACGGGTGCAATTACGCTGACCAACGTTTCGACCGGAGCTGTGCAAACACTTCCTTACACCTACGAAGCACAAGGTGTGTACCGTGTGCAACCGACGATGTTCTCCACCGCGGGAGCAGCGCGGTTGTCCTTTGGCGGACTGCCTATTGGTACGGGTGCGGAAGCACTGGCGATTCCTCTGCCGATTGATATTGATGACGAGCCGCCGCGCAGAACACCGCCCACGCCCGGTGCGCCGCCGCAGATTTTGTGTGTTAATCCGAGGGTGGTGACAGGGGTTCGTAACCCTCTGGCAAGCCCGAATATTGACCCCGATACCCCGCAAAATGTGCGTGATAAGCATATTGAACGTGGGTACAAACTTGTATGGAGTGATGAGTTTAGCGGCTCTGCGCTTAATGAACGTAAATGGACGATAGAAACAGGAAATATTCAAGGCTCTGACTTGGGGTATGTGGGAACACGTGATAATGTTGCTGTTTCTGGCGGAAAGGTTTCACTTTTTACCCGCAAACTTGCTAATGAGGTTGAAGTTCAAAACAACTTCGGTATTCCCCACTACGGTATCACAACATCAAAATCTCGTTATACTGCTGCTTCTATTATCACTCGTTACAAAGCAGAATGGCGCTATGCGATAGTTGAAGTAGGAACAACGAGAGTTCCTGTCACCAACGGTATGTGGCCCGCTATCTGGATGATGCCCACAGACCGCACTTTCGGTATCGGTGAAATTGATATTCTAGAGTTGCCCATAAAAGACGGTGCTGCCGAGCGTGGTATTCAATATGCTCATGCTACTACACATTGGGGAACAAAGTATCCTAGAAAACCTCTTCCAGGCGAATTACCAGATGAAGCACAAAAGGGTCATCATGAAAAAGGTTCAGTGGCACATCATCCAGCTAGTTTTAACAATACGCAAACAGAATTTTCTTTAGAATGGCTGTATAATAGAATCAATTACGGCGTTTCTAATGCTCCTTTTAACGGGCAAGTAGAACAGAAAATACGCTGCGATGGAAAATATAAAGAAACGACTTTGCCGCCTGCATCATTTACGACTGCTGATGCAGCGCAATGTTCATCGTATTATCCTTTTAACGATGCTCGTTACTTTCTGATTCTTGGCTCAGGAATGGGGAATGCTGATGATACATTTGCAGCAAACGCCTTTAAAGTAGATGGGTGGACGCAAGACCAATTTGATATTGATTATGTGCGGATATATCAACTCGAACCGAGATTAGCACGAAGAAATATCAATGCGGATGCTCCTTTGGATACAGACCCCAAAATACAGCGTAACGTCATTACTGTTACCGGAACAGGATTTGTAGAAGGGAATTCTACGGTTATATTGTACCCACTGCCAAGCGGAACGGCGATAGAACTCGAAACCATAAGCCGCCGCGCCAGTGAACACGAACTTCTTGCTTTCTTTTCCACAACCGAAACTCGCGTTCCTGCAGGGCGGTATGAAGTGGCGGTGCGCACTCCGGCAGGAATTTCCGGCAGAAAAGAGATAGAAATTCGCTATTCTTCTCCCGATACCGAACCTGTCCGCAGCGCAGAGGCAGTTATCAGCACTTCTCCCGTAACGCCGTTTCCGTATCAAAATTCGATGGTGGCAGTGGAAAATATCCAAGCAAATTTTTCTCCCGCACCCAGAGGAAATTTTGGTTTAATACCGAATCACACCGGAATACCGCGCTCAACATGGCGTATTCGTGAGCGCTACACCTGTGCCGACGGCACAACACGCTGGACAGATGAACGCCTCATGCAGCGCGGCGGAGCCGATGCCAATAATATTCCTATCAGCGACCCGGCACTCAGTGTCGATAGGCAACCCTACCGAATGCCCGGCTATGTGCAAGAAGCGCAAATGCGCTTAACGGCACAGACGGACAATGATTGCACGACACTTCTCCAAAACGAAACGCACACACTTCTTCGGTCTGCCCCGCCGAGCGGACAACTTATTTCCTATACTACCAATACCGTCAATGGTCAGGTGGTCTATTCCTATTTGAGCGCAACGACCGCTAACCAAGCCATTGACCTTATGACGTGGCGTACGATTCGCCTTGCCGCAGGCTTGTTGTTTGATAATCCCGATGTGATTGGTACGGTTGATATGGTCTGGGAAACCCGCGCCACAAGCAGGGCAAATGCCGCACCCGCGCAGCAGTGGATACAACTCGGCGCAGCACAAACCAGCCTTTACGGAGAGCGCTTTTTCCAAATGCCCGAAGATGAACCGTGGGTTACCGTGCGCCTTCGCCCGCGCACGATTGCTTATAGTGCAACTGCTCCCGGTATTGGTGCAGGCTGCGCTCCTCCGGCTATTACGAATGCTCCTGTTGGCGAATTTCATTTGCGGCGTGTCTTGCCGCCGATGACCTTATTTGCACAAAAAACAGGCGAATGGGATGATGATATTCACGCTGTGGCGGGAGTGCAAACAGCATCCGCATCACGCTTCCCTTCAGCAACACCGAGTATTTCCTTTGCGCCGAATCCTACGGCGGAGAATAGTGTTTGTACAATTACCCTACCGGAATCTGCTATCGTAACCGTCGAGGTCTTAGACCGTTTACAGCGTACGATTGCTACACCGCTTGCGGCGGAACATTTGAGTAAAGGCATCAATACGTGTTCTTTGAACACAAGCCTCTGGGTAAGTGGCGTGTACACTATTCGTGTCAGGTGTACCTATCCTGATGGAATAACTGTTGTCAATGCCGGGCAACTCAGTGTTATGAAATAACTTTGCGATTTCTTTTTCCTTCCATTTATCATGAAAAACATTCTTTACCTCGTCTTTATGCCCATACTGGGGCTACTGTCGTTGTCATTTTCCGGTTGCGATATTCTTTTCCCGCCAGTGAAAGTGCAGCTAGGTGATACAACCATAACTGCGCCAAATGGCTCTGCCATTCTCTATGGTACAGTCTGGCAAACGCCTCTGGATGCGGCAACACTCGCCAGACTTCGGAGCGAAGGTTATAGCGGTCCTGCCGACAAGGCTCCGCTCTCTAATGCTGAGGTGATTATTACATCGGCTAATATCACCCTCAGAACATTTTCTGACAGATTGGGAAGATATAGTGTTGTTCTTGCTACGGTAGGAACATATTCGCTGTCTGCACGTCATTACGCCACCCTCACTGGCATTCCTGTCACTATAAATGTGCGTACATCACAAGTGAAGGATATTTCTCTTCGCCCAGCAAAAGAGTTTGTTTTTCCGCTTGCTCTTGGTAATAAATGGGTTTTTGATTATGAAGGTACTGGGAGCGGTATAACCACATGGGAAATCATCAAAGAAGAAAAAAACATGAGCGAAAGTAAATACTCGGTATTAAAGATATTTAATGGTGTCTATAATTCTCAAAATTATTTCAGTCGAGATACATTTAATATCATGAAAACCTCGTCTAAAATTATTTTTAATGAAAGCAGTTCTCCGACTACAATCCCCCGATTTATGCCAAATGGATTAAACAATGATACACTTACTATTAGAGAAGGCGGTGGCACTAGTATAACAATGATTCAATATGTGAATAATATCGGTAGAACGTATTACTACGCTGACGGCGGTAGTCCGGGTAGTGGCAGATGGAGTGTGAGTTTCACGCTCCGCAGCTACACTCTCAAGCCATAATCAAAGAACGTATTTTGTTTAGGACTTTCGCAAAAGTGCATTTTTTAGAGCAAGGGGTCAAGACCCCTTGTTGCTAAGTCTTTATTTAACAAGGGGTCTTGACCCCTTGCCCGTCAAATTTGCGAAAGTCCTATTGTTGTTGAAGAATTTCCCCACTCATCTCCTTACACTGACGTTGCCCGATGACGCAAGCGTGACGGTAGAGGTGTTGGATAAATTGAATCGTGTTGTCGCCACGCCTCTTGACAGACAAGATTTAATGCGAGGCACAAGCGCACACGCTCTCAATTCCGGTTTTTGGGCGAGTGGTGTCTATACCGTCCGTGTGCGATGTGCCTATCACGATGGTACTACGGTCTATGCTTCATCTCAGCTCTTCATTCTGAAATAACGATACATTCTTGATTTTTTTAACAATTTCTTTGCCGACAATGAAAACAATTTTTGTCATACCGATAGCAGTATTGCTTCTTTCTTGTTCTTCTTGCAACTGGTTCGTTACCCCACCGCCGCCACAGAAGGAGTTTGTTTTCCCTCTGGCGGTCGGTAATAAGTGGGTTTATGATTTTACCTATGATTATAGCTCAGGTAAAGTACGTCAAGGAACTGAAGAGTGGGGGGGAATGAGGAGAGAATGAGTCGTCCTAAAAAGGGTTGACAAGCCATACGCCCTAGGGCGCGAAAAAATAGGTAAAGAATGCGCTCGGTGTCATCATCTTCAAGGATGAATGTGGACGCTCGTTGTTGTAAATTTGCACCGCTTCGGCAAAACTTTGCTGAACCTTGGCAATGCTTTGAAAGGTTTGGTCAAAGAGGAATTCGTCTTTGAAAATCCCATTGACACGTTCTGCTAAAGCGTTGTCCGTCGGTTCACCGCTTTGGGTCATACTGAGCGTCCAGCGATTGTCTTTGAGCAGGCGTACATACTCGGTCGAGCAGTATTGCACCCCTCTATCCGAATGATGGAGCATCGTTGCGGGCATTGCCTTCGGTGCTGCCTTTTGGCATCGCCGATATTCGTTGAGCAGCATCTGGGCTGCCCTGATGGAGCCTTCAACGCAGAGAGAAGAACTCACATCAAAGCCCAGTACCTTGCGTGAAGCCACATCGGTTAGCAGAGCCGCATATGCAAAGCCTTCAAGCGTTGCGATGTAGGTAATATCTGCAACAATCGCCATAAACGGACGAACAAACCTTGCGCGATCCTCGTTGTAGAGGTCGGGATAGCGTCGAAACGAATGCCGTGAATCGGTCGTTTTGGCGCGGTACTGTTTCTTGTGAGTAACCAGTACATCTGCTTCGCGCAAGAGGTCAAAGAACGCATCTCGACCAATGCCGACAAGCAGCGCCGGGACGTTCCGATGCAAACAATACAACAACTTGCGACCACCTAAACGCGGCATTCGACAACGCAGATGCTGCACCTCGACCAAGAGCGCGTACCGCTGCATCTGTACTGATTCTGCGCTTCGCTGATGCTCTTGATGCTGATAATACCCTTGTCGGCTTATCGCAAAGAACTGACAATACTCCTCAAACCGATGAGGACGGCGCTGCAAAGATTTGTGTCTGTGCTAGAGCGTGTCCCAAGTTCTGAACCTGCTCTTCCAGAGCCTTGATTCTATCTCGTTCTTCTGCCATTTCGATACGAACAACGGTTGCTAAAAGATGATGTTTCCCATGGCCTGTTCGACGTTTTTCCATCATATAACCGCTCCGTGAAAATTAAGTTGAGAATTAATTTGTCAACTTTTTTCAGGACGGGACAATCTCGAAAGCAAGGGCTAAACAACGATTAGGCAGCAAGCAACCGCGACAAAGGGTTTTCAGTCATAACCGAAATAGATTGGTCATACTCCATCAAAATATCGGCGGAAATCCCTGCGGCAAAGCGCCCCAGTTCAATTTCGCGCTCTTCATCCATTGGGGCATTGACCACAACCCAGATATGCTCTTTGTCGTCGGGATTAAGTTCATACTCTTTGAAGGAAATTTCGGGATAATGCGCTTTGACCTCTGCCAAAAGGCGGTCAATAAGGCGCTGCTGTTCGGGTGTGATATGGCGGGGTTTCATAGATTTTCTTGTTCTGTTAGGGGAAATTTTTTCGTTGTTATGGTGTGTCGGTATCAATGACCGCACGTATCGCGCCGACAAATTGTTGTGCTTGTTTCAGTTGTGCAGCAGCCCGTTTCTTCCCTATGCCGTCCCGATAATCTGCTTCACCGCGAACATTTTGCAACGCCAACAAATCCGTTTTCATCGAAGCAGGAAAGATTTTTCGCTCGTGCAGTAAAAAGCGATTAAACGATGCCTGAACAGGTTTGTGGTCAATATCGGTCGGATGCCCAAAGTGCAAAAGTGCCGCAAGCGCAGCATGAAAAGCGGCATAATACGCCCGATTTGCGCTAGCATTGAATTTTTCCGACGCAAAAAGTTCTGCTGCAGCTTCGATGTTTTCCTTTGCTCGTGCCAAAAAGAGTTCTTTCATGCTTCGCTCTGCTTTACCCTTCCAGCATACGCCGCAAGCGCCGCTCAACGGTTTGGCGCATAGACTCTTTCCATTCGTCGGACACATCGGTACGCTGAAGTTGCACCGTAATTTCATCCAGCGAAGAACGGATAATTCCCGCCGCAGTACGCTCGTACTGCACTTGAAGTGGTTTTTGAAGCGGCTTTTTTTGTGTCGAAGGGTTAGCTGTACCCGTCGCTGTGGCAGAGGAACTTTTTTTGCGCCAATCATACAACTGTCGTTGTACGGCGGATGTCGTTTGTCCTGTATCGCGGGCAATACGCTCGGCTGTCAAAAACTGTGCTTTGCCGTTTGGTGATATTGGTAATTTGTTCAAGTTGAGTTCCTCAACTTGACCTTCCGAAGTTGATATTTCCTTGCGTTTGCCGCCGTGCTTTGCCATACTCTGCAAAAAATCCTGCCCGTAAAGATATTGGTACAGTTTGATTTTTTGTTCCGTACTGAGATGTCGCCGAAGAAGATTATCGGCAACCATAAAGCGGGCTTCGGCTTGCGCATCCAAGGTGTCCAGCAAATATCGCACCGGAACACGCTCCAACCCCAAACGGAGTGCCGCTTTCAAACGATTGTGTCCCGTAAGCAGGGTGTTATCGGGTTTTGCCAGAAGTGCATCATGGATGCCGTTTTCGCGGATGTCGTCGGCGAGTGCTTGGACGGCTTCCTCCGGTTCGTCGTCGAAAAGTTGGATATTAAGCGGGTTCGGTTGCAAAAGCGATGGTGCGACAAAACGAACATTCGGGTCGAAGCGTAAACCACGAATATCCGGTCGTACGCTTTGTCCTTGCAAAGCGTTGAGTGTTAATGCCACTCCTGCGGGAATACGGGAACTTGTTTTGCTCATAAACATTCCAAAAACATCATTCGTAAAGTCAAGATTATCCACGTTGATTCTGATTACGCGCTCACAGAACGCGACGCTTGAGAGCGCTTTTTTGTTGCTGTTGGTTTAGGCTTTTGTGCAGTGCCGCTTGCTTTTTTGGAGGCAGCAGTCTTTTTTGCAGGGCGTTTTGCTGCCGGAATAGTTGCGAATGCGATAGGGACATTGGGCAAATACCGCTCAACAAATGCCGCCGTGAGGTCTGTAAATGCGTCTCCTGCTTTGGAGGAATGTTTATGCTGAAACACAGTTTTGGTATGCCAAATTGCTTCTTGAACGGCAACGGAGTAGGGGATAGTGGGCGCTAAGACTGTACCGTCGGCAAAATACCGCTCGACGATTGCCAAACCTTCGCGGGCGACGGCTTTGCGCTGCTCAAAATGCGATACAACGACCGATGAAAGCGCTAAATAGGGATTCCGCGTTTGCTGAACTTGCTGCACAGCCTGAATAATTGCCCCGATACCTTCGATTGCCAAACGGTCGGTGGTTGTGATAATGCAGACATCCGTGCTGGCGCTCATAGCGTTTAGCGTCATGGTCATGAGCGAAGGAGGGCAGTCAATAAGCGCAATATCGAATGTTCCCGTGAGTGGTCGCAGGACATCGCCGAGCGCGTGATAATTGCTTTCGGTGGTGAGCGAGTGTTCGATATTGGTTAAATTCAGCGTTGCAGGCAGCAACATAAGATTTGGCTGCGGCGAAAGAATAATATCCTGCACACGGCATGAACCCGAAAATACATCGGTCAAAGAAAGCGGTACGGCATCGGCAGCGTAAAAAAATCGGGTGAGATTCGATTGCGAATCAAAATCTACGAGCAGCACACGCAGACCATGATGGACTGCAAGCGCATAGCCGATGTGAGCGCAGACCGTCGTTTTTCCAACGCCGCCTTTGTGATTGATACAACTAACGATAATGCTCATAGTGATAGAATTAAGAAGAGGAAAAGAGCTTGCAAAAATTTACGTTGTAAGCGTAAAGGCTTCGGGATACATTGCCCGAAGCGTTTCATTGCGGGCTTCGCTTTCTAAAAAGGGCATGATTTGCGTAACGCTTTTGTCTCCGGCTTGTACAAGTTCGATAACGAAGGTCGGGATGCGTTTTGCTGCTTCGCTTTGTACAAAGCGCTGTTCGCCTTCGGAAAGTGCTTGGTAAAAGCTGTCATATACCGCTTGAGTATCGGCTTGTTCTTCCTGCATGGAGGGAATCACAATAAGCGGTTTTTCAGCACCAAGTGGCTGTGCGGGTTCGGTAGGCAGCAATAAACGCTGTTGAGCTTTTGTTGGTGCGGAGTTGTGGCGTTTTTTACCAAGGTCTTTGGAGGCAGAAATTTTTCCTGTTTTTGGTGCATTGAGGTTTGACGTAACAAGGTTTTGCCCACCGATTTCCGGCGATGTTTTTTGGGTAATATCAAACCGAAGGTGCGATGTTTTCCGACCTTCTTTGCGAACAGAATAGGTTGCCGTATAGGAATAGTGCGGTGTTGCGTTGATGACTTTGAGCGGCATATCAATCAAATACCGTTTAATGTTGTCCCAACGGTCATAGCGCGTTCCCATAATATCTTGAAATTGCTGAAGGCTCATCCACCCGGTTCCTGCCGCATTGCCTTGATAATCTTTGAGGAGTTGATGAAGTCGAAGTTGCGGTTTGTTGTCAATGGCAGCAATTTCATTCAGGGTAAACTTGGTGTACATTTTCGGTTTGTAAAGAAGTTCTCTAAGTGCCATTGGGTATGACCAGAGTAACTGCCTGTTGTCCATGTCGAAACCATACTCCGCCACGAGCGAACTTGTCATCCGAATTCCTTTGACTTTACCGAGGATATTCCACCGAACCGCCGTTGTTCTGAGGCGCTCCATTGCTTCCTCTAATTCATCATAACCCTTGAGCTTGTGGTCTAAATGCTGCACAATGTCTTGTACCATCATGCGGTGCATATCGGCGGTGAGCAGGGAATCGTAAGCACGGTGTAACAAAACAAGGTAGGTTTGTAGCGCTTTGAGCGAAAGCGGGTGCTTCGCTTCAAGCGCAACGGCAGCGCTGGAAACAATCACAATATCACTCATGCGATGTACCCTTTCCAATCAACGTTTTCGACATTCAACCTTTACGATTCTTTACAAATCTCGCTGGTTTTTAGGGAGTTTGCAAGAAAAAAATTTCTACAACATCAAGTATTGATGCGGTCTTTCAGAATCTTTAGGGAGTTCAGTCGGAATCTTTAGGGAGTTCAGTCGGAATCTTTAGGGAGTTCAGTCGGAATCTTTAGGGAGTTAGTCGGAATCTTTAGGG
>JALONG010000094.1 GCA_025455065.1 Candidatus Kapaibacterium sp.
CAGCAATGTAAAAAACTCTCGCCCAGCGTCTTTGCCAAAACTATCAAAGAACTCTTTCAAAACCTCTGGAAAACGTAGCAAAATCCGTTAGGTACTAAAAATGCGAATTAAAAATATAGATGAAGCAAGCGACTTTTTGACACAGATTGCACGGATTGAAAGGATTTCACGGATAGATACCGAATGATTTGTTGTAAAAATGGAAGAATATTCTCAAAAAAATCCGTGTAATCTGTGTAATCCGTGTCAAAAAACTTCTCTGGTAATGATGCTTTCATTCGCATACAATGACGAATTTCTAAAATCTGAGCGCCAAACTCGCAAACGCCAATCCACCACCCGAACCCATAAACATTAAATTATCACCGGACTTGATTTTACCTTGCTGCATAGCGTCATCGAGCGCCATACCGATACACGCCGAGCCGGTATAGCCGAATCTGTCCATGATATTGTGCGAACGCTCCATCGGTACACCAAGCCGCTCCATGGTGTCCCGAATGGAATTGATGTTGATTTGCGTAAAGAAGTAATGATGCGCCTCTTCGGGCAGGATTCCCGCACGTTTGCTGACGGTTTGAATCATATCCGTCCACATATCGGGATTGAGTTCGCGGGGAAATTTTTTGACAAATTTCAGCAAGTGGTCTTTGTGGTCATAGACTTCCTGCGTTGTAGGTTGGTGCGCCGCACCGCCGTAAATGCCCATCCAATCGTAGAACTGGCCTTGCGTGCGGAGTTCGCTGGCGAGAAAGCCTTTTTGCTCTTGGGGGGAAACACCGTTCAGACGTTCTGCACCTAAAATGGCAGCAGCAGCGCCGTCGGCAAAAAGCGTAACGGTTTTTTTATCGGTTTTGTTGAGATATTTGCTCATGGCATATGCACCAATAACCATCACGTTGTTGTAACGTTCATCGGCACGGATAAACTTGGTGGCAATATCCATTCCGGTAACAAATCCCGCGCAAGCCGTGTTAATATCAAACGTTCCGGCGTTTTTTGCTCCGATACGATGCTGCACAACTGATGCCGTCGAAGGTGAGACATATTCGGGCGTATCGGTTGCAATGATGAGCAAATCAAGGTTTTCTGCGCTTATTCCGGCATTGTGCAATGCGCGGTTTGCGGCGTTTTCACACAAATCCGCTGTAGATTCATTTTCGCTGCACCAACGGCGCTCACGAATAGTAAGGTTTTCCACGAGCCACGTATCTACGTCCTCGCCGAGCAGTTCATTGAAGTATTTATTGGGAATGACATTCTCCGGCGCGTAAGAACCGGTTGCCCGCAGTACGGCATTATTCATAATCTTGAAACCTCCACACACCACACAAATCCTGATTTCAAACAAGTTTGTTGGCGTAAATAATGTTCAGAAATCCATTCACACAATTAGTAGTTCTTCGCAACTGTTTAGGTCATAAATTTTTGACGCAGATTTTTATGATTCAACAGATTTTCATGATTGTTCAAATGCAAACAAGAATCCGAAATCTGCTCAACATCTGCGCAATCAGTTTAATCATGATAATCTGCGTCGAAGAGCCAAACAGTTATAGTTCTTTACTGGCGAGCATTACATCGTAACGCCGCCATCCACACTCAAGACCGTTCCGGTGATAAAACTTGCTTCGTCGGATGCCAAAAACAAGTACGCATTGGCAATATCTTCCGGCGTACCCAAGCGTTGAAGCGGGGTCTTGTCGCGCATACCTTGCAGCACTTTTTCGGGCATGGTGAGCAGCATATCCGTTCCGATAAAGCCGGGCGCAATCGCGTTTACGGTGATTCCTTTGCGACCAAGTTCTTTCGCCCATACTTTGGTCATGCCGATAACGCCTGCTTTGGTAGCAACGTAGTTCGTCTGCCCGAAATTACCGTAAAGCCCAACAACCGACGAAGCATTGATGATGCGTCCATAGCCTTTTTCCGCCATGAAGGGCGCAATCGTGTGAGCGCAGTTGAACACGCCCGTAAGGTTGATGTCAATGACTTGCTGCCACTGTTCGGGCGTGATTTTGAGCAAGGTAGCATCACGGGTAATTCCGGCATTGTTTACGAGAATGTCAATGCGTCCGAACTGCTCGATTGCTGCTTTTGCGGCGGCTTGTACTTCGTCAAGTTTTGCAACGTTTACTTTCGCAAACGTGGCTTTTTCGCCACGCTGCGTAAATTCCTGCTCAGTTGCTTTGCCCTTTTCTTCATTCAAATCCCAGAGAATAACCGTTGCGCCGTGCTTGGCGAAAAGTTCTGCGGTTTTCAGCCCGATGCCTTGAATACCTCCGGTGATGAGGGCTATTTTATTGTCAAGTCGTTTCATTAGTGTATCGTTTTTTGTAAAGTTTTCGTACTTGTTTTCGTAAAAAGTTTTTGTTTGTTTAGTCTATTTAGTTTGTTTGAAATTTTCCAAACGTTATTTTTCTAAAAAAAGCCGAATATCGGCGGGACTGTTTATTTTTTGGAGTGATTGTGTTTATACTCTAACCTATACTGCGAATTTACACGAGTTTTGGAAATATGCAATAAGAATTTTGCTTCAAGAAAAAAAATTTTCAACAGATCTACTTCTTGACCCCTATCAAGCGGTAGCGAATACCAAGCCTCAAAGTGGTACGACTCGGAATAAATGCAAGTAGTGATAAACAACAGGAAAGCCTGCACATCGTCAGAAACTGAAGTTCGCAGCACAGATTCTTAATAGTTTTCTTGCCACTCACTCCAATCTTGATCGGAATAACCTAGTTTTAAAAGGTGATTTATCACATTTTCTGTCAATACATTTTTATTCCACAGAATTGGGGTACCAATCGAAACATACTTACCAGAAAGCTCAAGGTATCGCGCAAACTCTCTCAGCATCGAATTTTCATAGGCTAGAAGTTGTGTTAGCTTAAACACTAATGTCCCAAGAACTTGTCCACTAATGTGCAAATCTTGTAAGTTATCAGTATGCTCAAAATACGTTGTCATTATTCCACCCAAAGAATCAAATTCTTGAAATTCCTGCCTAGATTCAGCATCTGCATATTCTCCGATGTGAGTTGCTTTTTCAAGAATGAATGTTGCTGTATCTGCAATACAGATAACATCAATTAGCTCCCGTGGATGCTTAACTTCTTTTGTGATTTTAGAGTGTAAATGCTTATGTAATTTGAAGATAATATCGCTACCCTTTTTCTCGATTGAGTGAGCCAAAACCCCAAATATGATAGGTTGATGCAATTCTTTGTAAAGGCTTCCCAATCTAACAGGAACTGCATTTTTTACCATTATAGCGTTCTTTACAATTTTGCTCAAGTCAGATAATCTTAGTGTTGTCTTACATTCAAAAGCAGCGACAACTCCACCTGCAAAGTACATTTTTTGATTTCTTAAATGCCTGGGATAGTCTGGTCGTAAAATGAGTATATCAACTTGATTTGTGGGAGAACCTTGATAAGGCAATATCCGACCTTTTGTTACAACTTCATAGGTGGCTGGTAGCCAATTTCGTAAAAAATCAGCCCAATACTCCTCAGATTGATCACCAGCAGTTCCGGTATCAGTCTTTGCATACCTTTGTAGTCGTTGATACTCGTCAGCCATAGAGTTTGTAAGCGACCGCATAAAATCAAAGTATTCATGCTCTGTAATAATAGTCATAACTTTATGTAATTCAAAAACGAGTTTACATACTTATTAACGTAGGAGTTTAGTCGGGTTCAGCTATCATTAACAAGGGCTTTGGGCTTCAATCGCTTTCCACTCACATAATAACTCGCACCACTGATGCGAGAAACTTCATGAAAATATCAGATAATTCGTAAATAGCACCTACCATTTCTACCGAACCACCCAACCACCCGCAACAGGAAACACCTGCCCAACAAAACAATTCGCCGCATCCGAGCATAAATACGCCACCATTGCAGCATCCTCTTCGGCAGCCACCAATCTGCCCAACGGCACTTCGCGCTTCAAACGCTCTTGAAAGCGAGGATTTGCCTGTACTTCCGGCGGAAAATATGTGGGGTTATCCACAAAATTTTGTGCAATCGCGTTTACATGAATATTCTGCGGAGCAAGCTCTACGCCGATTGCTTGCACAAAGGCGAGTTGTGCGCCTCGTGCCGCACTGTACGTCGAGGCTCTATTTATGCCACGCAGTGCCGATGCGCTTCCTATCACGATAATCTTCCCACGCCGCCGTTCCAGCATTTGCGGCAAGACCGCCCGCACCAAGCGTGGTAGCGGATGCACCAACGCGCTAAACACTTCTTCCCATTCACTATCCGAAACATCCTGCACACGAGTTGTCGGCGCGGGCAAAGCGAGATTCACAATCAAAACATCTACCTCGCCTGCTTCCTCGACAAGCCGCTTTGGTGCTTGCGGGTCTGTGAGTAAGCCAATATGCGGGATAAGATTCGCGCCCTGTTCCTTCAAGACCTTGCATATTGCCGGACCCATGAATTCGTCAGCCTGCGTGATAAGGATACGTCTTCCATGGAGGTCAAAATTCATACATTTGAGGAAGGATAAGAGTTAATCAGTATTCGGTTTCCCAACAGCTCATTTTCAGAAACATTCTGTTCGCTCGGGGCTTCAGGAGCAACGGCATACAGAGATGGGCGTGTGATAGTCCATTCCTCCAGAAAATTACTAAAGTGCTTTTCCATAAGCGTATAAAACATTTCCATCTCTTTTAAGCGCTTAAGGAGCAATTCTTTGTCAGGAACGACGTTATTTTCTGCATTGCTGACTTTTTGGCTTAAATCCTGTGCTATTTCGGTGTTGTGGTGAATCAGGTGAGCAAAATTCCGAAACGCATTGGCAAACACTTCCTGCTGAATTTCGTAATAATCCTTGCGGCTGCCCGGATTCCAGACTTTGCGAATGATATTTCGCTCATTCAAACGGCGTGTAACCTGACTAATCGGACCTTTGCTCATGCCGAGTTGTTCGGTAATTTCGTCCAACGACAGAGGCTGCGGCGAATACAAGAGCAGTGCCACGATATGCCCCATCTGCTTACTGAGTCCAAACCCGCGATACGCTTCGCCAAATGCCTGAAGCATTTCGCGCTTGGTTTCGTCCATTTTGAGCGGCGTTTCGGGAGCAGATTCAGTTTCGGCGGAAGTATAGGAAGCAGTCCCGTTTATCTCCGAAAGCGATTCTTGAGAAAAGGGTTCTCGCGGAAGTGATTCTTTATCCATGCTAACAGTAGTTTTTTCGGTAGAAGTGTTCATAATGTGCTGAGAAATGCTGATGCGGAAGCGTTTGAAACGATTGTAACCAGCAAATCTAGCGAAAAAAAACAGCATTTCTGCGAGAGATTTCGAGAAAAAGGCTGTTTTTCGAGAAAATTATTGAAGGAGCGCCTCAAAATGGCGTGTTTTAGCGATAGTGGACACAGATTGAAGATGGTTAAATTGATGGTAGATGATTCAAAGGAACTGTTAAGGCTCTGTGATACAACACCTTAAAACATCATCTTCAATCATTCACATCATCTTCTATCTGCGTACTGCTCTTTTTTGCGAAAGTCCTATACCGTTCAATCCCGCTCCTGAAGCCACGATGCAATCTTCGGTGCAAGTTCTTTTTGTGCCTTTGAGCCGACAAAAATGCCGATATGTCCGCCCGGAATTTCGTAGTGTTCGTAATCTTCTGCGCCAACGTACTTTTGTAATGCTTTCGTGGAATTGTGCGGCACAATATGGTCTTCGGCGGCATAGACATTCAGTACAGGCATTGTGATATTCTGTAATTTCACCGTGCGCCGACCAAGTTGTAATGAGCCTTTCACGAGTTTATTGCCTTGGTACAAATCGGCGATAAACTGCCTGTAACATTCTCCCGGCTGCCCCGGACTATCAAAAATCCACTGCTCCATCCGCAAAAAATTCATCATCCGTTCCTCGTCGTCTAAGGTTTGAAGCGCTCCCATATACTTTTGCAATCGCGCAAAAGGCTTCAACATGATAAATCCTGCATTCAGCACTTCGGCGGGAACAATACCAAAAGCGTCCACCACTGCGTCCACATTCATTTCCTTTGCCCAGCGAAAGAGCAGACCGTCCTTCACCGAAAAATCAATCGGCGTGGCAAGCGTGATGAGATTGCGCACCTTCTTGGGAAAAAGTGCGGCATAGATTGTCGAAAATGTGCCGCCCTGACAAACACCGACGAGGTTCACACGTTGCACATCAGCATCACGGCAGACCACAGAAACACAATCATCCACAAAACCCGAAATGTAATCATCCAGCGTCAGATGATGCTCGAAGTGCGTCGGATAGCCCCAATCAATCATGTACACGTCTAAGCCTTGCAACAATAGCTGCTGCACCAAACTTCTATCCGGCTGCAAATCCAGCATATACGGGCGATTCACGAGTGCATAGACGATGAGAACAGGAGTACGGACACGCCCTTTGCCGCTCGCGCTTTTCGTAGCACCTTGCTTCGCGCCGCTTCCAACCTTGTGCCGGAAGCGATAGAGCCAGACGTGTCCGTCTTCCCAGATACACTCTTTTTCCGAACTGCCCACATCCACATTTTTCACGTCCTGCAACGCGCTCAAACTTTGGAGCAGATGATGATAAACGCTACTCATGGTTTGTAGTACCATTGTTTGCGTGTGTTTGGTATTGCCAGTTTCGGCGTGTTCAGTAGAATGAATCTTGCTCATGGTTTTTGGAAAAATAGCATTGACCAAAGAAGCTGTAATACAATGCGAATTAAATGTTTGGAACATTTAGACACGGATTTGACGGATGACACGGATTTCACGGAAATTAAAGAGTGTTTTGGAACAACGATGATGGTAGTCAATATAGCCCTCAAATCATCCGTGAAATCTGTGTAATCCGTGTCAAAATTCCTTTTTACAGTGAACCCTAGTACCTCATCAGACAACCCGATTTTTCATCTCATTCTTACTGATCACTTTTTGTGCGCAGGGGCTTTTGTGCTTGTTGATTTCCCATTCGATTTTGCGTTTGTCGGCTCTGCGTCTGCTTCGGAGTAGGCATCGTGTTTTTCCAAATCGCGGACTTTGCGCTTTAATTCAAACACGGTTTTCGCTAACTCGTCCACGTGGGAGCGCGTAACGACGGGAAAATCCTTCAGCATGATTTCAAAAAGATGTTCAAAATTGTTGTAAAGGTGCGAACTGATTTTGGCAAGATTGCTTTGCATCACCGCATATTCTTTGGTTTCAAAGAGGTCGTGAAAAACTTCCTCATTCATTTCCACCCATGTTTTGAAGACTTCATCAAAATTGCTGACAGCTTTTTTGTTGCGCCCCGCAGCAAAGGTTGCTTCGGTCATCTTTTCCAATGCTTTTTGTCCGTTGGTATAAAGCAAATGCTGGAATTTGGTAACAGCCTGCGAATACTCGCCCAAGCGTGATAAAATCTCCTGCCCAACGGCAACCATCTCGCTTTGGCGTTGATTCATCGGCAGCGCGGAAATCGTTGAAAGCGCCTGTTGGTAGCTGGACATGAGCGTATTATAGACATTCACGGCTGCTTCGGGATTGTGCGACATCATGCCAAAAATCATGGAGGCATTTTGCTCCATCTGTCCCATGAGAATCCGCGCAGCTTGGTTGGTCGAAACGTTCATGGACTGCGTAAAAGCACTCATTTGCTTGACAAGCGACTGCATCTGCTCAGGAATCATAAACTCAAACACCGCATCAATTACTTCTTTGTACTGTGCAGGATTCATAAGGCTTTGAAGGTCTTCCGCTTTGAGCGGCTTGCCGCTTTTCATCAGTTCCAAAGCTGGCATCCAACGTTCAAAGAGTTTCATATACACATTTGCACCAGAAAGCATATTGCGAAAAGTGTCTTGGGCAACTCCGGCAGGCATGGTGTCTGCCATTGAGCTATACATTTTCTGCACCGAAATACTCCACGATTGCGACAAATGCTGCCACTGCTCGTACATTTTTGCAACTTGTCCCATCATGGCAAACGACGAAGCACCTGCCTCCGCAAACTTCGACCATTGCTCAAATCCCGGCACTGCGCCCGAAGCGGCTTGCATCCAAGGCTGCACAAAAGGGTTTTGCATGATGGGGTTTTGACCGAACGGATTTTGACGGAAGGCATTTTGCCACGCTTGCATCATGGGATTTGCTTCCGAAAATGGAGTATTCATAAACGGTATGTTCATAAATGGCACATTCATAAAGGGAAATGTTGTCGCATCATTCGCTTTAGATGCGCCATTTGGTGAGGCTTGCGGCGAAAACCACGCTCCGAAAGGATTCATCATTTGCTTTGCGGATGCCGTTTGATGCTCCATTGTGGCGGTGTATGCTTCTGCGCCGTGTTTCATAGCCTCGGCAACATTGCCCTGCATCATTGCGGCGGTAGATTGCTGTGCAGCGTTTGCCCACGAAGCAACGAGCGCATTTTGACGTTCCATCCATGTAGAATAGAAATCGTTTGCCGATTGGTCAGGTGTTGATTGTTTGCTCATAACGAACTCCAAGAAATAAGGTAAAACAAGATGTGTTGTGTAAATTTTATCGTATTGATTGTTTGATTTATTTCAAACGTAACAAAATTTTCAATCAATGTCAAATTTTTCTTCGATGACATTGTTTTTGCTCCATTTATGGTAAAAATTATTTGACTTTATTCGCAAAAAAATGTATTTTGAGCCTGCATTTACGTTTGAAATAAATCAAACGATAAAAATTTTGTGTGTTCCACTTTTTTCTTCAGGAGCGTGTGTTATGCTGACACTTGTTCGCCGTTTGACATTGCTTTCCCTTGTCGGTTGTATCGCATATATTGTTTCCTCGTGTAGCACTGCGCAAGAGCCGGTACGAGTTTCCAGCCGCCTCCCGGAAGAATCTGCGCAAGAACAGATTGCGACAAACGCCAAAGGCGAAGCAGAAATCCAATCTGTGCCTTCCGGTTTTACGTCCAATTTTGCGACGTGGCTTCAAAACAACGGTTATGGCAATGATAATTTCAGCAACATCGCGTGTTACGGCGGTAGAACAAGTACATCGGATAATCCCGTCAATCAGCCTGTTATCTTCATTCACGGCAATTCTGACCGCGCCGTCGGAACAACATTCGGGCAAAACGGCTGGTCAAATTCGATTTCCTATTTTCAGACACAAGGCTATAAATCTTCGGAACTGTACGCCATGACGTGGGGTCCGTCAAACACGCTACTCTCGGCACAGCAATATCACTCACGCCCGTATTTAACACGAGTTCGGCGATTTATCGAAGCTGTTCTTGCCTATACAGGAGCGCAGAAAGTGGATATTATCGGTCATTCGATGGGTGTAACACTGGCACGGAAGGCAATCAAAGGCGGCTCTGCGAGTGATTTGCTGAATGGCGGCTCGTATAACCTCGGTTCACCGCTCACCTCTCGCGTGGATGTGTTTGTCGGCATTGCGGGAGCGAATTGGGGCTTAGTTTCATGCTTTCAAACAGGCGGTTCTACGCCGACCTGTGCCTCTACCAACGGCTTGTATCCGGGGTATGCAATCGGTCCGCTTGGCTTGTCGAACATTTTGCAGGATTTGAACGCAAGTTCCGGCTACGAAGGTGCATTTCGGTACTCGATTTGGTCCACGGTAGATGAAATTATCGGTTTTGCCAACATTGTCTATGGGCGATATACCTCACGGATTCCGGGACAAAACGGTGAAAAGGTTTATACGGCTGTTCCCTACGGGCATTTTAATAGCAAAGACCTAACAACCGCAGTACAACTGAATATGGTGAAATTTCATACGACGAATTAACACGGCACGATTTCTTCCTTCCGAAGAACACAACACAGCAAGCAAGGAACACCTGTACTCAGAAGTACAACGGGGGAATTCCTTGCTTTTTTTATGGTTGTAATACCAATTTGAGTTGATAACTGTGCAAAAAAAATCCGGCTTCAGTGGCACAGACATTCTTGTCTGTGCGAGTATTTGTGCTGTTTCCAGAGAAAAGCATAAAAAAATAATGCACAATCCTCAACGTAAATTGGTATAAATCCAAGTAGAGCCGTTTTTGCGATAGGTTGTGAGTTTGCTTCTTATTTTTGCAACATTGGTAATTCGACAGTAAACGTCGCTCCTTGCCCTAATTCACTGTCGCACCACACCTGACCGTGCTGTAATTCGACAAGTTTTTTAACGATAGATAATCCTAATCCTGTGGAACTTTCTCCTGCTGTTGGCACAGCAGAGAGCCGCGCAAATTTTCCAAAGAGTTTCGTTTTATCGTCTTCGGATAATCCCGGACCTTCGTCCCTTACACTAATCCGAACAGTTCGGGTGTTGCCTTTGGAATGTACCGCCGTGCTGACGTACACCGGATGCCAAGGTTGGGAATACTTGATGGCATTAGAAATCATATTATCAAGCACCTGCCGAAAGGCTTTTTCATCGGCACGAATAACAAGGCTGGCATCAATATCCTGATGAAGGATAATTCCTTTGCGTAAGGCTATTTCTTGGTTTGCATCTATAATCTGCTGAACAACGGACAACGATGTCGGTTGAAGATTCATTGTCATCGTTCCGCTTTCTAACTTACCGACATCCAGCAGATTGTTGATAATATCAACCATTGTTTCACACGCTCCAATCGTCAGGCGTGTGTACTGTTCAATTTTGTCAAAACTCTGTTTTGCTGCCAACATCGTAATAATTTCCGCGCCGGTACGGATGCCTGCAATAGGGTTTTTCAGGTCGTGTGCGGCAATGCTGAGTATTTCATCTTTTTCCCGATTGAGGTCTTCAAGACGTTTTGTACGCTCTTCCACACGATATTCCAAGACTTCGTTCAAGTGAATGATTTCCATTTCTACTTCTTTTTTCTTGGTGATGTCGCTGACCATACCCAAAAATTGCACGATTGTGCCGCCGCTATCACGCACAAATACTACATCCTTGCTGGAAAGCCAAATCCATGAACCGTCTTTGTGGCGAAAGCGATATTCAATAGTTGCCTCTTGTTCCACAGTGCTTAATTGGATTTCCTGCAAATGTCCGATAATTCTTGGGATGTCGTCTTCATGGACATGATGAAAAAGAAAATTTTCGCCCATTGCCTGTAATTCGGCAGGGGAATAGCCGAGAACATTGGTGATACTGGGGCTGGCGTAAATGTTACGATTCTGCGTTGTGTCGTAGATATAGATACCGCCCGGAATCGCTGCCAAAATTGTTTCCAAAAAATGCTGTTGTTGCTCTAATTGGCGGATGCTGGTTTTGAGCAGGCTAATATCCAAGGCAGTCAGGGTGATTCCTATAATTTCTTGGCGCTTGTTATACACCGGAGCATATTGATACTCAAACCAAAGACCATTAAACTCTGCTTCATGGACGATACGCTCGCCCTGAAGCGCCTTTTGCATATTGATATTAACTTCTTGCCGTTGTTCAGGGAGAATGTACTCAAAAATAGACTCTCCAATACCGGGATCTTTTCCAAAGATTGTTTGAATTGCTGATGCCGCCAAACGATTGCACGACAGCACGTTCAAATGCGTATCCAGCAACCACATGGATTGAATTGACGCATCGAAGACGGCTTGCAAGTTGGTTTGGGTAGTTTGCTCTTGTTCGGACACGGACAGATAGTCGGAAATATCTTCTCCAACAAACTGTACTTCCGATACCTCACCATTACAGTAGTTTTGACAGTTCTTTGCAAGCAAAAAAAATTTGAAAAAACCCGAAAGAAGCGCGAACTTTCAGGATTCAACCACGAACCTTTGAAAGGAA
>JALONG010000095.1 GCA_025455065.1 Candidatus Kapaibacterium sp.
AACATCCTGCAATTTCCCTCTCATGGACATATTTTCAAAGAACTCTTTTTCTACACCGCTTCAAACCGCGCTCCCAGGACTTGTGTGCAAAGACTAGCTCAAGGGGAAAAAGCGGGTGTTGTGTGAGCGGTACGACCTCAACACCTTCGGGAATAGGCTGCAGGGGAGAGCAGCACCCGACGAGGAAGAGGGTGAGTGCTGCTAAAAAAGTGCGAATAATAATTTGGTAGTGCATAACTTTGTGCAGGGTATCGGTATGTTTTTCACGCCATCAGCGCCGCTATCGCCGCCGTCGCGACAATATCCTCAGCCTTACATCCCCGAGAAAGGTCTAAATACGGCTTTGCCAGCCCTTGCACCACCGGACCTACTGCCTGTGCGCCTCCCAGACGTTCTGCGATTTTATAGCCGATATTTCCTGCGTTCAAATCGGGGAAAATGTACACGTTGGCTTTTCCCGCGACGGGCGAACCGGGCGCTTTGCGCTCGCCCACAGACGGCACAAATGCAGCGTCGAACTGTAATTCGCCGTCCACCGCCAGCGCAGGATTTTTTGCCCTCACCGCCTCCAAAGCCTCACGAACCTTGTTCACGTACTCGTGTTCGGCGCTGCCTTTGGTGGAAAAAGAGAGCATCGCCACACGTGGCATTTCACCCGACAGTCGCTCGAAATTGCTTGCTGTGGCAAGGGCAATATCCGCAAGCTGTGGTGCGGTCGGGGCGGGAACAACGGCGCAGTCGCCAAAGGCAAGCAGTTTATCGGGAAAAACCATGATGAAAAAACTGCTCACCGTCGAAATGCCCGAAGCAGTACCAATGGCTTGAATAGCTGCTCGCAGCACATCGCCCGTCGAAGACAGCGAACCGCCCACAGAACCGTGCGCCGCGCCTTCGCGGACGTGCATTGCTGCGAAATATAGCGGATGCCGCACCGTTTCAAGCGCTTTTTCGGCGGTCATGCCTTTTGCCTTGCGCAATTCGTGGAATGTTGCTGCATACGCCTGTGTTTCTGCGGCTGTTGCAGGGTCGAGAAGTTCTATGCCTTGCAAAGACACGTTTTTCGCGGAAGCGAGTTCTTCAATCGCTGTTTTTTGACCAATGAGAACAGGCTGAACGATTGCCTTATCCACAAGTGTTCGTGCGGCATGGAGCGTACGCTCGTCGGTTGCGTCAGGAAAAACAATGGTGCGTTTAAGTGCAGAGGCTTTGGCGAAAAGAGTGTCGAGAAAGGGCATGAGGGGAAGGTTTTAGGTTATAGAGGTTCTGGGTTCTAGGTTTCAAGAGGCTTTAGGGCGCTCTGCGAGATAGAATTGCACAAGTTTTTCGTGATGTTCCGCGTGGTAGATCGTGAAATACATCATTTCGCGGACGGTGATTTTTCCCAGGAGCGGATGCGGTAAAATATAGCGGTCTAAATCCTCCTCCGACCATGTTTCAAGCGCTTTTGTGAGGCGGTGAACAGTTTGTATGACATTTTTACTCAATTCCGTACGATTCTGAAAGGCGATTGTCTCAGGGCGAAAGGCAGCAGGCGGCGTAAGGGCTTGTTTGAGTTTGGATTGATATTTTTGTACAAGTTCGTCGTAGGATTTGGAAGGGCGATTTGCCGTACCAAAGAACAACTTCAAGACGAATTTCGGCAGACGGAGCGCCAAGACAAGCGGTTTAACGCTTTTACGCACGTGGTCGAGTTGCTGCGCCGAAGACCATTTTCCGGGTGCGGCATAGAGGAAGTCGGCTTCGGGGAGACCTGAAACAGTCTCGCTGAAGTGTTGGTATCGTGGTAGTAGTTCCGAAAAAATCTGGTCTTTATTCATAGCTTAGAGCAGTTTCCGAAGTGTTTCAATGGTAATGTCTGCATCCTTCAAAATAGAGTGAAGTGTGCCTTTTGAAACGGTTTTATGGTTAGGAACAGGCAGGGTTACTCCCGAATCAGGCTTATACATAAGGATATGGCTTCCGGTTTGTCTGCGAATTTGCCAACCGCATTTTTCCAAAACACGAATCAACTCCTTGCCTGAAACGACAGGAAGATGCTCGCTCATAATTCGACCTCTGTGGCTTCCACAAACGAAAATTCATGTTCCGTAAGAGGTAATCCTAATTCTTTGCGCAATTCCAATGTAAGTTGAAGCACTTCTCGGATATTTACAAGAGCTTCCGTTCTCGTTTCACCTTGCGCATAACATCCGCGTACAATCGGACAACGGGCAAGTATCCACCCGTCGCCGCTATCTTCAAGAATAATTGGGTATTTCATGATTGCTTCGGATTGATATTGTCTATTGCAGTAGTTTAGTGAAGTTGTTTATACTTCTTCATCAAATCCAACACCGTATCAAGCAAGAGCGAAATTTTCGGCTTGGTGAGCTGTGCATCCGCGCCAACAGCCTCGCCTTTGTGGAAAAGGTCATCCGAAACAAGCGACGAGAAAATAATCACCGGAAGGCTCGAAAGCACCGGGTGGCTCTTGATGTTTTTTGTGAGTGCGTGTCCGTCTAACTGCGGCATTTCAATATCGGTAATGACCAAATTCACCATTTTTTTCAAGTCTTCGCCTTGTTTTGCGCGGTCTGCATAGCTTGAAAGTGTTTCCCATGCCGTGAGTCCGTCATGGCACGAAACTACGTTGTAGGAAGCTACTTTGAGGCGGTCTTGAATCATTTTGCGAATCGTGGGGGAGTCTTCCGCCATGAGAATCGTATAATTCACGCCGTCCAAATGATGAACGTCGGCAACCTGCTCCAAACCTAGCTGCGGATTGATTTCAGCGATAATTTTCTCCACATCCACCATGAGAATATTTTTGTCTTCACTTTTAATGATGCCGATAATGGACGTATTATCCGCCCCGAAGTCCGTCAGCGCGTCGGGCGATTCGACTTGTTTCCACGAAAAGCGGTAAATGCGGCGCACATCGTTCACAACAAAGCCCAAACGCATATTGTTAAATTCCGCAACAATCAGTTTGCGCTCCGGTGTGATATTCTCGAATTGGTAAAGCCAATTTCCCAAATCAATCACCGGAACAATATAGCCGCGAAGGTTGAAAATACCGACTGTGCTGGCGGGCATATTCGGCAGTGCGGTGAGTTCCGGCATTTTGATAATTTCGCGCACTTTCGCTACGTTAATACCGAAGGACTGCGAGATAAAGGTACCGTCGTTGTCGGGATATTCTATCACGAACTCAATCACTTCAAGTTCGTTGGTGCCGGATTCCAGCAAGATATTGGTGTGCTTTGCCATAGCGTGTTGTGGATTGGAAAATGGAAGAAAGAAAATATCGTGATACCGTTTATCGCGTGAACACAAGACGTGCGCGGGCGCGTAAATCTGTGAGTGGAACAGCAATACTGTCAAGCCCGGTTTTGGGATTGAGAACAAGACACGTAGAACTCATGCTCACCGAATCAATTTCTGCTACCAACACTTCGTCCCGGACAGGGTTGTAAGTAATACTGCGAAAAGCGCCTTCTAAGGTACTTTGGTTCAGAAAAAGGTTTTGCGCGTCAATTTGGTAAATTGAGCGGTTCATGGGAATATACAGAAACGATTGGTCTGTCACAACAAGCCCGTAAGCGGTCTCGCTCGTGGAATCGGGCGAATTGATAATCGGTGCTTGTTGAGTAATATTGAACGAATTGAGATTTATGCGACAAACGCGAGGCGCTGTGCGGGGCGCATTATCAAAACGACCGCCTCCGGCGCTTACCACCAACAAATCCGTACCGCTCGGCGACACACGAATAAACTGCGGTGCCGTAGGAACACTGACGCGCCGTGTTACGCTGTTGGTACGGGAATCAATCACCGCAACTTGGTTGTCTCCCCGAAGAGCGCAATAAACCTGATTGCCCAGCACTTCCAACGCAACCGGATTACGCCCGACGGGAATTTCCAGCGCTAATCGGAAATTAGTAACGTCCAAAACACTGACCACCGAAGCATCGCTAAAGCCGATATAGCCTGTTGTGGCGTTGGCAAAGATAATATCGGCGGGGGTGCGGTTTTGTCCCGAAAAATCCAGCGTTGCTACCGAACGGTAGGTTGCCGCCGAAAGCACTTCAATGCGGCGCTGTTCGGGCAGAAAAACGTACAGATTTTCTCGAAACGCATAAATTTTGCTTACGCGCCCACCGATGCCGCGTGCAGCATCTCTGCCGCGAAAAAGGTTTTCATTGATAACACGCGCTTGCAATGTGCGGACGTTATTACGAACAGTACTGCCTTCTTGAGAAACGGCAAATTCAACATACCGTGCATTTGCTTCGTCGGTGATAGCCAGCACTTGCCAATCTCCGGCGGGTTTGACGGGAGTCGGCTCATTCAAAACGCAGCCGTTCACAATGGTTATTACTGCTGCCATCAAAGACATTTGCACAAAGCGCACAGGAGAAAATTCAAAGATTCGCATATCTTGGTGAAGAATGGTGAAAAAAGAGGAGTTTTCAAAGGTCAAAGCAAAATAGTACTGGTCAAGCATCCTTTATTCGGTTACGCAGCGTTGATAACGCCTTCCATAATGCTCGTCATCTTGGGTTCGGCTTCGTTTGCAACGGCGATAATCTCTGCAACGCTCACCGGATGTAGCGATTCGGGATAACATTCATCGGTAATAATCGAACAACCAAAAACTTCCATACCCATATGCCGCGCAACGATGTTCTCCGGTACGGTACTCATCCCAACAACATCTGCGCCGATAGCCCGCATAAAACGGTATTCCGCACGGGTTTCGAGGTTCGGTCCGGCAACGGCAACATACACGCCTTTTTTTACGGGGATTTGCCGCTCCAACGCAACCTTTTCGGCGAGGGCAATCAAACGGTGCGAATACGGCTCGGACATATCGGGAAAGCGCGGACCAAAACTTTCGTCATTCGGTCCAATAAGCGGATTATCGCCCAAGAGGTTAATATGGTCGTCCATAATCATCACATCGCCTTTGCGAAACAGAGGATTGACCGTACCGCAAGCATTCGAGACAAAGAGCGTGTTAATGCCCATGAGTTTCATCGTGCGCACGGGATAGGTGATTTGCTGCATAGTATAGCCTTCATAGTAATGAAAGCGCCCTTGCATAGCCATAACGTTTTTGTTTCCAAGTTTCCCGAAAATAAGCCGCCCGTGATGCGATTCCACCGTCGAAACAGGGAAATGCGGGATTTTGTCGTATTCAATCGTAGATTCAATTTGAATTTTGCTTACCAAACCGCCCAAACCGGTGCCGAGAATAATCCCGACTTCGGGTTGAAGTTTGGTAACAGAGCGCAGAATGGCTTGTGTTTCTGCAATGCGGGCGCGGAGGTCGTTCATGGAAAGTACCGGATAAGTAGTAGATGGAAAAATGGAGCGATGTTACGCGGGTAATACCAAAACTTTATTCCGCGATTCTTCCGTTATATCAGCAAAAAGTCGCTCTTGATGTGTATCTTGCGATTGCATTAAAAAGCGAACAAGTTGTTGAATATCATTATCACACGAAGTCATGAGTGCTTGACGTGCATAACGTACTTCTTCTAAGGTCGAATGGTGTTCAATTTCGTTGCTATTTTCTATGATGTTATTCATAGTGTTCTCCTAATAGTTCAAGTGGCGTTACAAGCGCAGGAACTGAAAGACTAAGGGACTGATTAACCGCTCGGATATGCGCAAACTTATTGGCGTTGGCGATATGTTTGCAATTCCACGTCAGCAAAAAATCACATTGATAATACGAAGCCAGCGCAAGATGGAGGGCATCGCCACCAGCATTCTGAGGCATCACTTTTCGAGCAATGTAAACCTCTGCGATGGTCGCAATTTCAAGTGTGAGAGGCAAGAGAGAAATTGAGCGTAACAACTCAAGAGTGTATTCTTGCTTCGGTTTCGGAGCGAAACGGATCTCTTGCAAACAGCTTCGCTTGTGTAACGCTCTATGTCAACTAATGGTTCGTGCCACCATTGCTGCGTCCAATGTTTACGTGCGATAGCAGCAGGGTCGGAACGAGTATCAAAATAGAAACTGGGGATGCTTGTCTCAATATAAATTCTGCTCATTGAAAGAGTACCACTCTACGTGCATAAATTTTTATTCCTTTGGCTCTCGCGCTCCAAAAATCGCTGTTCCCACCCGTACCATCGTTGCACCTTCTTGGATAGCGGCTTCGTAATCACCGCTCATACCCATCGAAAGTTCGTCAAAAGCGCCTTGTGAAGCGGCTTCGGGGAATTTTGCCCTGAGTTCATCGCGCAAGGAACGTAGAAGACGGAACATCGGGCGAACAAATTCTACATCGTCGCTAAAGGCTGCAATCGTCATCAAACCACGAACACGGATATTGGGTAAGGAAAGGGCTGCTTCTGTCAGAGCATAGATTTCATGTGGCTCACAGCCTGATTTTGATTCTTCGCCGGAAGTATTGACTTGAAGCAATACATCAATCGTGCGACCAAGATTGGAAGCCGCTTTTGCAATTTCTTTCGCCAAGCGCTCCGAATCCACCGAGTGAATACAATGCACATATGGAGCAATCATTTTCACTTTATTTGTTTGTAAATGCCCGATAAAGTGCCATTCTACGAGGCTTGTGGGAATAAGAGCCGAAGCCTTGTCTTTCAACTCCTGAGCATAATTCTCACCTAGCGCCGGAATGTCAGCTTCGAGTGCGGCTTGTATGACATTCAGGGGTTGTGTTTTTGAAACAGCAATAACGCGTACCGTCTCAGGCGCTCGCCCCGCATGAAGGGCGGCATTGGCAACAGATTCTGCAATGCTTCTATACCGCCGACGCAATTCCTCAGAAAGTGCGGTCTGTTCTGTTGTAGATGATTGATTGTTCATAGTTGTATTCATAGCATTGAAATTTACAAAAAATTCCAACAACTCCAATAACTATGCGGTCTTTACGGTAAAAAAAGGTGTAAAAAAGGGGAGAGCAGCAAAAGGAAAGCTCCTAATCATAAGAAAATCCGAGCAGTTCCCTTGAAATCTGTGATTTCTGTGTCCAAAATTCTCACCAACAGAGTACTGTTTTAGGACTTTCGCAAAAGTGCATTCTTTAGAGCAAGGGGTCAAGCACTCTTGTTGCTAAGTCTTTATTTAACAAGGGGCTTGACCCCTTGCCTGTCAAATTTGCGAAAGTCCTATGTTTGAAGATTCCAACAAAAAAGGGCAGAAGTACGAAACTTCTGCCCTTGAATTATGCGGCAATGCGGCATTTTGCAGACTTTATTCATCATCTTGCATACTGAGCCACGAGATATTCGTATTCGGGAGCAAGCGCTTGATTTTGAGGCGCTCGTCTTTATTTTTCTTGAGAATTTTGTTGTCCAAAATGTCAAGCGTATGGAGGTTTTTGAGGCGACCAATGTCTGTCGGCAAGCCTTCCAGACGGTTTGCATTAAGGCTCAAAACCTGCAAATAGAAGAGTTGTCCGATTTCATCGGGCAAGCCTGTGATTTTATTGTGGCTGAGGTGGAGATAGTGCAGATTGCCCATATTTCCAATCTCTTTCGGCACAGCAATCAAGTTGTTTTCGCTTGCGTCCAGCGTGGTAAGATTGGTCAAATTACCGATGTCAGCAGGAAGAACATTGATATTATTGCGCTTAATCGAAAGTACATCCAAATTCACAAACTGACCGATTTCTTTCGGCAGGAAGTTAAAGCCGTTTTCATCTAAAATCAAGGTACGAAGATTCGGCAATTTAGATAATTTTTGGAGCGCATCGCCAAAATCAAGGTCAGGATTATTGGCAATGGAGATTTGGCGCAAGTTGCGGAGGTTCGCAATTTCGGAAGGCAAGGATTGGAGATTGTTCGAGGACAAATCAAGTTTGCGCAAATGCACCATAAACCCAATTTCACTGGGAATGGTACGCAATTTGTTGTCATGTAAATCAAGTTCTTGGATGTTTGTCAAAAGAGCAATTTCGCTGGGCAAGTGGCGCAGTTTATTGCTATGCAAATCAAGAACTTGAATACCTGTTAAAAGCGCAATTTCCGGCGGAAGAGCCGCAATCTCGTTTCCGCCCAAGCGCAATTCTTGAAGACCTGTCAGTTTGCCGAGTTCCGGCGGAAGATACGAAAGCGCGTTATCGCTGACATCCAAGCCTTGAAGATTGGTCAAATAACCGATTTCCGAAGGCAAGTTCGCTAAAGCGCTGTTGGAAAGGTCAATATCTCGAATCAGTGCTGCTTGTGAGCTTTCAAACTCGCGGCTGCCAAATCTGAGTGTTGCCATAGTGTTTATCTACTTTCGTGAGAAAAATGGTATTGTTTGAAGGTCATAATTTTGTATTGTCAAATGGTCTATGGTTTATCACAAAACGCGCATCTCAGGCGCGGCGCAACGCGGGAGCGAAGCGCTCTGCAAGAGCCGCAGTACCAAAAAGAACTACTGCGTAAAACGCATCTCCGGCAAGGCTGTTTTGGAAGAAAGGAATAGCGGCAACGAAGCAGGCTTGCAGACCAAGGGTAGTGTGAGGATACATACCGCTTGAAGCCCATACGGCAAGATTGGTAATAATAAAAAACATCACCGAAGCGAGCAACGAAAACGAAGCAATCCGCACAGATGAGCGATGTTCGGCAAGGCGAAAACCAAGAATGGTCACAAGAGCCATACAAAGGTAAATTACCCACATTCCCGAATAAAAGCCCCAGCCCGTCATCATCTCCAAAACGGCATCGCTCAAAAGCATTGCCAGAAGCGGTACGGCGAGAGCAAGGTACTTTTTATCTGCTATATACGCACCAGCAAACAGCGCAATGGCGCTAATGGGAGCAAAATTCGGCGGGTGAGGAAGAATACGAGAAAGCGCGGCTGCGACAATCATTCCGATAAATACGGTCAAACGTGTATTTGTCATTGATTTGAATACGGTAAAGTACCAAAAAGAGCGATAATTCTTGGTTTGCAGGGCAAGAGCCGAAAGAAAACGGCATACATACGGCATCAATAGGACTTTTGCTCACAAACAAGGTGCAATATAGTAAAATTCATCGGGATTCCGCCAAAAGTTTTCCATTTTTGGCGTGGATTTTTATGCACAATACGCATTTTTGCCGTTTACCTGACCTTTCTCAATATTTCTCACCGCACCGTGCTGTGCTTCCGACTATACCCAAAATATATCGCTAAACCAATCACAAGCCAGATACCAAGACGCATCCACGTATCTGCGGGAAGTGCGGCCATCATCACGGCACAGCAAATAATCCCCAATATCGGCACGACGGGAACCCAAGGTGTGCGGAAGGCACGAGGCGCATCCGGCATTTTTTTTCGCAAGACCAACACACCCGCACAAACCATGACAAAGGCGAGCAGTGTGCCGATGCTGGTCATTTCGCCCACGACACGGATAGGAACTACGCCTGCAAACAGGGCGATAAACAGCCCCAGAACCACGTTTGATTTTGCGGGAGTGCGAAAACGCGGGTGAATCTCATGGAACATCTTCGGCAGAAGCCCGTCGCGGCTCATGGAAAAAAAGACGCGCGATTGCGACATCAAATCCACAACAATAACCGACGTATAACCAAATAAAATTGCCAGAATAATCACTTGTCCAAACCATTTATACGGCGTTTTATCAATAGCGATTGCCACCGGAGCGGCGCTGTTTTGAAATTCCGAATAATGCGCTAACCCCGTTAAAACGTGTCCAAATAGGGCATAGAGAATAGTACAAATTATCAGCGAACCGATAATACCAATGGGCATATCGCGCTTGGGATTTTTAGCCTCCTGCGACATTGTTGCAACCATATCAAAGCCTGTAAACATAAAGAACACCACGCCCGCAGCCCTTAAAACGCCACTCCAGCCAAATTCGCCAAACGTGCCCGTATTTTGCGGGATATAGGGTTGATAATTCGCAGGATTGATGTACTGCCAGCCAAGCCCGATAAACAGGACAACGACGGCAAGTTTAACCGCTACTACCACCGTCGTATAAAGCGCCGATTCTTTCGCGCCACGAATGATAATCGCCGTAATCACCAGCACGACCAGCATTGCCGGAAGGTTGATAATGCCCGAAACCGTGCTACCATCAGGCATTGTAGCGCTTTCAAAGGGGGAAAGCATGATTTGATGCGGCAATGTAATGCCGTATTTCCCCAGAAACCGCGCCAGATATTGCGACCAGCTAATTGCCACCGTTGCCGCGCCAACAGAGTATTCCAAGACCAAATCCCACCCGATAATCCACGCAAAAAGTTCGCCAAGCGTCGCAAAAGAGTACGTGTAGGCGCTTCCGGCAACAGGCACCATCGAAGAAAATTCCGCATAACACAGCGCCGAAAAGACGCAGGAAAGCGCTGCAATACACAGCGAAAGCGTGACGGCAGGTCCTGCGTGATTCGCGGCGGCAAGTCCTGTGAGCGAGAACAATCCGGCACCAACGATAACACCAATACCGATAGCAACGAGGTTTGTCGCCGTTAGTGTTCGTTTGAGCGTGTGTTCTCCGGTTTCGTTGGCTTCTTCAATGAGACGAGAAAGGGGTTTGATGTGAAACATTCAGGAAAAGAATAGGGCGAATAGCTTGATTATATGCGGTTTGAAGATTATCAACGATTGCTTTCAGGCGATATATCGCCCTTCGCTAATTCATTGAGACGGAGGACTAATTTGTGAACCGTAGTTGAAGGGTTGTTTGTGTGAGCATTATGCGACTCGTACCGCTCCATGAGCTTTTCAGCATTTTGTATCGCTTGGGTTTGTCTTTCAAGGAGTATTTGATACATATCGGGAGCGGCTTTATCGTATTTTTCACCCAAGAGTTCGGTAAGTTTTTCCCCATATTGCTGGCGCGGAAGGCCAGTATTGAGAAAGGAGAAATGCAGCAAATACCAAAGTTCAAAGGCTTCATTGCTGTAAGCAACTTCAAATCCTTTGGCTTTTGCCGATGCAATAGCATTGGAAAAATGTGCCTTGAAGGAATCCATATCAAATACGCACCAGACTTGATTGTAGCGTTTACCTTGTGCCTTACCTGCATTTTTCAAGCGTTCTGCTTCCTCGACGAGGCTCAAGGTATTTTTTCCCGTACCAACAACGTCAAACGGCTTGACTTCTGCTTGCGGAAAAGCCCTGAAATAGTTTACTTCCGTTTTTTCGCCTTCGCAGACTATCAAGACTGTATCGTATAAGCCCCGCTTCGGGCGGCTTCCTGACTTGCGTTCCCATGCTTTATTCATGCGCTTTCCCTCCAAACAATGCACCAACGTCACCGATATAGGGAATTGCGCCGTATTTGCCTAAAAGGTAATCCTCGCTGTATGATGCGCTTTGAGTGGATTGCTGCTCATTCACCTCGAAATCTGCCAACGAGTACAGGTCTGTTGCGCCATGCGGCATTTTTTCGGTAAACCAAATTTGGTCGCGGCGGAGCAGTTTGCGGGAAAGGAGATTGGTGTCGTGCGTCGTGAAAATGAGTTGCGCACCGTTGGGGTTGGCTTCAGGATTGTTGAAAAGTTCGATGATTTTGCGGGAGAGAATGGGATGTAAGCTGTTGTCAATCTCATCGAAAATCATGCACACACCCTGCTGTAAAACTCGTATGAAGGTATATGCAAACGCGACAATTTTTTTCGTTCCCTCTGATTCTTGTTGCTCCAAGCTAAAATCAATAGTTTGTATGCCTACATTGTTGGTGTCTACTACGTTATGCTTGGTCAAAAATTCGGCAAAAG
>JALONG010000096.1 GCA_025455065.1 Candidatus Kapaibacterium sp.
CTTCATGGCAAAGAACATGGGCTGTGAAACAAGTGTTTATCGGCTAATCTACGCAACTTTATACAAATAAAATCACTAACCTTACATTTTGTCTATTATACATAAAAAACACTTACGACAATCATCTTCAATCAATATAATCATCTTCAATCTGCGTACCTGCCTTCTTTTGCGAAAGTCCTACATCGTCTGAATTGACATTGTATGAATTTGTAGAAAACTTGCTATTTTACATTCTCTTGCACAATCTGTTGCCCATTCTCAGCCCAAACGCTCAACACAATATCTCATGCAACTAACAAATACCGTTGTTTCCGAACTCGTACACGTTCCCGCAGGTTTTTCCTCCGAAGCAAGTGCTGATGCGCGGTTTTGCCCTGATGCCTCGAAGCCCGCACCACTGCTTATTATTTTGCACGGTTTCAAAGCATTTGCCCGATGGGGCTTTTTTCCGTACTTTGGGGAGTATTTTGCTAAACAAGGTTTTTTGACGCTGACGGTGAATTTTTCGCTCAATGGTGTTCCGCACCGCATCAATCCTGATGTTCAGGAGTGTACAGAACCGGAACGGTTTGCTCATAATACCATTTCACAGGAATTTCGAGACGCAGAGGCGATGATTGAAGCGGCATTGTCGCGGGAGTTGGGCTTGGGAACGAGAACGCCTGCCAAAGCAGCTTCCGCATCCGTATGGAACAAGGCGCTATGCGAATTGTGGAATGGTGAGATATTGGTGCTGGCTCATTCTCGCGGTTGTGCGTCGGGATATGCACTCGGAGAGCGTTTTGAAGCAGTGCGAAAAATTGCTGCAATCGGCTCTGTTGCACGGCTTGACCGCTTTACGGAACGCGCAAAAACCGAATGGCGCAATAACGGTTTTTTCCCTGTACAAAATGCGCGGACAGGTCAGGAATTGCGCATGAACACAACGTATTTGGACGATATTACGCATCATGCGGAACAATTTGAACCTTTGAAAACGGTGCAACGCTTGAAACAGCCGCTCTTGCTGGTGCATGGCGAACAGGATATGACCATTCCCCTACGAGAAGGGTACGAATTGTTTCAAACAGCAGAAAAAGCAGGCTGCAACGTGCGTTGGGAGCGTATTCCCAACACTGCGCATACCTTTGGCGTTACGCACCCGATGACCGCCGAACAAGCGTCCATGCTTCCTTTTCAGCAGGTGTGTACTTGTGTAGAGAACTTTTTTCATGCGTGATTTGCTTACATCATTTGCTTACGTCATTTGCTCAATGTATGAATGTTTCTTCCTTCAAAATACCGCTCTGCCTTGTGCTGGCACTGTTTTGTACGCTTTCGGCGTGTGAACTGATTGTCATTAAGGACTCAGCCACAAAAAAGAGCGTCATTCCCCGCGACCAAACAAGTCCGCAAGGCGTGGTCTATGTGTTCAAACAAGAAATTGACAGTAGCAACGTGCAAGCCGCAATAAAACTGATGGCAAGCGATGATGAACGCCCACTGTTGGCAATCGAAAAACTTGAATTGCAAGAAGAAATTGCGCGGTTGGGAAGGATGATTGCAAAAAAAGATATTACGCTCATGCACGTAGATACGCTCTCGCCTGTGCGCCAGCGTTTGCGCACGGAGTTTGGGTATTTGCGCGAATTGACCTTTATGACGGTGCGCGTTGATAGCCTTTGGTATATCTCGAAAGTCTTGGAAAAATGAGGCTTTGGGGCAATATCGAAATTCCGGCGGCGAAAATGTTTGGAAAAAATCTCACTCTTTCATAGATTTGTTGTTCTTATCATTTGCTTCGGCAACAAGAATGTTTATTACGGCGGGTGTAGCTCAGTTGGTAGAGCGCCAGATTGTGGCTTTGGTGGCCGCGGGTTCAAGCCCCGTCACTCGCCCTCAAGTCCGAAATATCGTCAGTTACAGCATGAGACGACATCGGCAAATACAAAAAGCTTGGTAATCGTGATTTATACAGGTGTTCTGAAGCGTTTCTCCGCCAAGAACGCCTGTTTTTTTTGTCTGCGTCATTATCACTGTCCATTATCCCGCGTCCCACATTTGTTCTACTTTTTGCCTAATGTTTATGACCAACGGTGTATCGCCATTTCATGCCGTCTTTAGCGGTATTCGTAATATTATTTTCGACCTTGGCGGCGTGTTGTATAATGTTGAATATACACTTGTCGAACAGGAATTTGCCGCATTACAGCAAAACTCGAAACAAGCAATCACCTACACACGCCAAACGCAGCCGGCTATTTTTTCCCAATACGAAATTGGTGCGATTTCATCTGCCGAATTTTGTGCAGGGCTGCGGAAAGACCTTGGTTTGGAAGGCACAGACGAAGAGATTTCGTCGGCTTGGAATGCTATGCTTCTGGGCGTTTTTCCTGGTCGTAATGCGCTTATTTGGCGCTTAAAACAACGATATGGTCTCGCATTACTGAGCAACACGAATGCACTGCATATCGAACACATCAAACCCGAATGTCAGGAGCTATTGTCGTTGTTCGACAAACTGTTTTATTCCTACGAAATGGGCTTGCGTAAGCCTGACACAGCGATTTTCCGCACCGTGCTGGAAACGATGAACTACGTGCCGGAAGAAACGCTGTTTATTGACGATTCGCATCAGCACATTGAAGCTGCCCGCACTTGCGGGTTACGCACACTGTGGCTGCAACATCCTGATTCTCTGGAATTGATTGTGGATATGCTTACGCCACAAGCAAGTGCCGAGCAGACAACTCTTGAGCAAACCAATACGCCGGAAGAAGAAAAGGCAGCCTCATAACGGGCTGCCTTTCTTGTTGAGACGTAATGTTTGTTGAGATGCAATGTTTGTGTTGAGAGGCAAAGTCTCCGAATCTCAGATTCCAAGCGGTTGCGAAGCAATACGGCTTTGCATAGCTTGAATTTTTTCTACAAAAAAATTGAACTTTTCTTCGTTGTGCTGTGCTTCCGCTTCGGCAGCAAGTGTTCTGTAAGCGTGGAGCGCTTGTGATAATGCGCCTTGCGCCTCATAAATTCGTGCCATTGTCTCGCTGATAATCACCGTTCCTGCATTGGGCTGTGCGTCGCTCACGGTCTCACCCGAATTTTGCTGTAAATATTCCGGTATATCCGCTTCACGGTTCATAAGTTCCCGTGCTTCTGGCATCTGCACGTTCATCATACGCTCCGCCAAATTATCAATGTCGCTGCTCAGAGTTTCTTCCGTTGCGCCTGTGGTGGGCAAATTCTCAATTTCCCGAATGCTGAAGCGCGGTGTAGGCATGGGCGGACGCGAATAGCCTGTTTGCGGTTTGAGCATTTCGGCACTGATGATTTCGGCAGTGGATTGCTCAAGCGGCATCGGTACTGCTTGGTCGTTGCGGAGTGATTCTTGGTATTGTTGCCAATCGGCAAACTCGGTGAGCGGTGGTGGTTCGGGAACGCTGCCTGTGCGCCTTTGCTCGGCTTGTTGTGTGAGCGAAGGGCTTTCCACGCGAAGCGGCGTAAATTCTAAGCCCGGAATGAGTCGGAGATTATTGCTGCGGAAGGAGGATTGCTGCTCATTTGCCGATTTATCGGTTTCGATAATGCGCAAATACGTCCCCAGCGTCCGTTCTGCCTGCTCTGTGGGTATTTCTTTGTTATTGTCAATGTAGGTAACGGCTTCGGAAGCCTCTTGTAATGCGCTTTGCAGCCCTGTTGGTACAGACGCACCACCATTGACGTGCGCTGTGGTGTGTTTTTCCTTTTGCTCCTTTAACTTCAAAGCATACTGTACTTCTTTACGCAAGGCACGGGCTGAGGTAGAACGGGGAGATTGCCTTGCGCCGCGCTCCAATGCTTGTTCGGCAGAAGCATAATCGCCAACGGCAATAAAGGCGCGTGCTAAGACGAGATAGGCGGTAACGTAATCGGGGTATTCGGTAAGTCCTTGCCTGCAAAGGGCGATTGCCTCGGCAGGATGTCCCTGCTCAAGAAATTCCTGTGCTTGAACGGCAAATGTTGCGCTGACGCTCATAAATGTATCCTCTTTATACGAAAAATCAATACTGTACATCAAGACACAATGCTGCTTTGTGGGCAGTATTGTGCTCAAAAAACAAGTTGTTGTTGTGCCGAAATGCTGCGTTTCGGCGTACCCGCTCTGGTTTATGGTTTACATTGACCGTTGGAGCGAGTAATCGGCGAAGTGGAGGAGGGAAGTTTTCGCCGGGGAATCATCGAAAATACTGAGTTTGTTTTTTGCTTCAATCACCATCGAAGCGGCTTTTTCTTCGGCGTATTCAATGCCTTTGTATTGCTTTACAAAGTCAATGATAACACGCACATCTTTTTTGTGAGGTTTTGCCTTGATAATCTTCAATATATCTTTGCTTTCCTGCTTTGAGGCTTGCGAAAAAGCATAGACCAATGGCAGGGTAAGTTTTTTTTCCTGAACATCATTACCCGTCGGTTTGCCAATAAGCGAATTGCCGCCGGAATAATCAAAGGTATCATCACGAATTTGGAACACGCAGCCAATAATTTCTCCGTAATCGCGGAGCGCCTGATGATGTGCCGGATTTGCCGAAGCACTCACAGCGCCGATTTCACAACACGTGGAAATAAGCGAGGCAGTTTTGTCGGAAATGATGCGAAAGTACGTGGCTTCGTCCATGTCAAGTTGGCGTGTTTTCTGGATTTGCAGAAGTTCGCCCTCGCTCATCCTCCTGACGGCTTGGCTGGTGATGCGGAGAAAATCGTATTCGCCATTTTCAACAGCAATCAATAAGCCGCGCGAAAGTAAGTAATCTCCCACTAATACGGCAATTTTATTTTTCCACACTGCATTAATCGAAGCCATTCCACGCCGTTCATCCGATTCATCAACAACGTCGTCATGCACAAGTGATGCGGTATGCAGTAATTCTACCATGGAAGCACCAATATGCGTGCGTTTGCTGACTTCGCCACAGGCTGCCGCACTCAAAAGCACCAGCATCGGACGAATACGTTTCCCGCGCTGCCGCAGAATATACCGAACAACCGTATCAAGCAGTAGCACATTAGAACGCATCTGCTCTTTGAGAACATTGTCAAAATCGCCAATGTACGGTTGTATGGGCTTCGTAATATCGCCGAGTGTCATGTATAGTGAGCTTGCTGAGAAAGAAGCATACTTGCTTCAGCAAGTACACAGATTGCGAAATTACAACATTCTTTGGCAAAAACACAGGTTTTCTTTTCCACGTTGTGGGAAAAACGGCTTTCTACCTGAAAATCTATCGTCGCAAGAACGCCGAAAATTCTTATATTTACCCCAAATTGCTGCTTCTCAGCGTTATATTCCTGCACCATTGACTGCATGGTTGGTTATGACACAATCCCACGCCTTGCGTTGTTTGAAGCGCTGTACATTCGCTTTGATAACGATTATTTTGCAAAGTCCTGCGCTGCTGCTTTCTCAGAATGTAGCTTTGCAAGGGCATTTCGCGGGAAACTGCGCGGTGAAATTCGACGTGTCAATTCACCAAGCCGCACCATTCCTTGTGCATACGGGAAATGGTGCTTTTGATAATTATCTCGCTATGAACCTGCCCTATCCGCCCGCCGAAGCGCTTTGGAAATCGCTTGAAAAACAGTTTGGCACGACGCTCAAAAATCGTGGGGAAGCGCATATTACCGTCATTTCGCCGCCGGAATTTTCCAATGTGCTGGGAAAAGTTTTAACGATACAGGAAATCAATGACATTGCACTCACAATGAAGATACAAAACGCCCGTTTTACGCCCGTGTGCCTAGGACGCGCTCAGGTGGTGTTGGACGGAAAAGCAGAGCAGACCTATTATGTCGTGGTGCGCTCTGATGATTTACTTGCTATTCGCCGTGCCATATTCGAGAAATTCTGCGCAAAAGGCGGTGAAATCTCGCTTTGGGACCCGCACCATTTCTATCCGCACATTACTATCGGCTATACAAAACAGGATTTACATGAAGAAGGGAACGGTGTTCGGAAGGGCGTAAATTCGTGCTTTTGTGAGATAGTCCCGTAGCATCGGTACACATTGTTTCTCATTGTTCAATTTCTGAGAATAACTTCTATTCATATGGTACAGACGATTTCTGCGTCGAAATTGGCTTCGGTGCTTCTTCCTGCGTTGCACCGGTCGGCAAACCGAGAATACGTCCAATCAAAAATACCAAATACAAATTGCCGAATAAGGACTCAATCACCGAGACATTGCGTACTAACCGCGACATATTGTCAAACCCTGTATCTACGCCACCCAGCGTGGCATAGCTAAAATATACACCGCCCAAATAACTCGCAAATCCCACCGGAATCTCCACGCCAAAGCAGCCCGGACTGAGCAAATTCAGCAAATCGAAAATATCGCCGAACACAAAACCAATCATTAAATAAACACACGCCGAACCCCAGAGTTTATCGCTTGTTACGCGGCTTCCCGAAAAAATATCCCGTATGGCAAGCGTGATGATAAAGCCCTGAATAATCGTTAGGGAAGTATGAATGAAAATGTAGTAGGGACGAGGGTTAGGAAGCAATCGCTGAAAAGGATTTTCACCCATTGCTCCCAAAACAAACAGTACCATCAGCCATGCCAGCGAACCGCGTACAATGAGCATATTTTGCGTAAAATTTCGCATCATGTCCCACAGCAGCAGCAGATAAAACCCCGCAAACGCGATAAACAGCGTGTAAACCCACTTTTGAATATCCACAAGACCAATCCCTGCAAGCAAGTCTTCCAGTGTCATCAGGATAATGACCACCGTTACTTGAATTGTCACGATGTTACGGTAATCCTTGAGCTTTTCGCGTTGCAGCGCGGCTGTGGTCAGTTGGCGGGTTAAGAAACTCATGGCTGTTCAAGAAAAAAAGAAGAAAACAAACGGTGACAATCGTGCAAACATCAGTATTTATGAGCTTTTCTTAGACTAAAGCATACAAAACGGGTTTGCTTGGTGAAGCATCACTTTCGATACTTGCTATCTGCAAATTCAGGAAATATGCGCCGTCCGGAACATCATCGGGAGCAAAAATCATTTCGGTAATGGTTGCCTCATAGCGAGGCGCATAGATGCTATCGGGGTGATATTGCCAAAAGGCGTGATGCGCCGAGAGTTTGCCGCCGTCATCTTCCCTGTCCACCGATGGCAAATCCGTGAGAAAATGCCGAATACCGCTCACCGCGAGCGCTTCTGCGGCTTCAGGCGTGAGATAAGGCGGATTTGTGCCGGAATAACGGCGTAATTGTTTGTCCGCAGTATTGGGCAAAGTACGAAGAATCAGCGCCGAAACATCCGTGTGAAGGCTCTTGACAGCGCTTCGTATCTGCTTTTCGGTGATGACCGCATCGCCATTGTGCAAGCGCTCCGGTGTAAGCGACACAAGCGCGGCAAGCGCAAAAAAATTCTTCAATGTTTGATTGATGCTCACGCGCTCTTTGGTAATATGCCCGATACATTCGGTGTGCGTCCCGTTTCCATGAGGGTTCACGAGCAAATTTTCACAATTACACGCCCCGCCTTCTTCAACGCTGCCCACAAAACCGCCAGCCCGAAACGGCTTAAAATCAGGGTTCTGAATACCAAACGCATTCGGATTTGCCTCACCGGAACGAAGCGGCAAACTCAAATCTATCGGCTTTGTGAAATCTACGGAAAAAGTGCTGTGTTCGGTTTTAATTGTTGCGAGCATAGTTGTTTTTTTATGGTTTTTTTCTCAGAAATTCTTGATGCTCCTTTTGCCTGAATTGTTGGCAAAAGTACGGAAACATCAGCTATTGCGCAAGGATTCCCTGAAATTGTATCGCCTTGTAAAGAATCTTTTACCTTGCGTTCAGAATTGTTTTTTGTATTTTTGGCGTATAGTTGATATATCAACGATTTATACGTTTACTATTTTTTTTCGCTATGAAAACCAAAATTCAAGGATTTTTTCATCGTCTAAGAACACGCCTTCGCCGCAAGAAAGCTATTGTTCCGGTTGTTACCGAACCTTTGTTGCATGAAGTTGTCTATCACGAACCGCTGCAATTAGAAGCGCCGAAAATGTTTTACGATGAACTTGACGTAATGTCGGGTAATTATCGTATTCACGTCGGGCGCTGGAATGTGGTCGGCGCAAGCAAAACTGCGCTGCTCATTCATGGGCTTTCGGCAAATCATATGTGTTGGAAAGTTATGGCAGAACACTTGCAGCAAAACGGCATCAACGTTGTTGCAGTGGATTTGCGCGGTCGCGGTCGCTCCGACAAACCTCGCGGCGATTATGGCACAAAAGCGCATATTCCCGATATGTGCGCTGTGATTGAGCAGTTAGGCTTAAATGAGCCGGGGCGCGAAAAACCGATTGTTATCGGACATTCATTAGGTGCGGCAGTCGGTATGGTGCTTGCGTGGAAGCATCCCGAATATGTCGGTAAACTTGTGCTGATGGATGCCGGAGCGCCGATAAACCCTATCAATGCGCTCAAAGCGTACTTCACCATTCGCAGTTCCGTCCAGCGTTTGGGAACGATTTACCCCAGCGCAGAGGCGTATATTGAGCGCATTAAAGCGATTCCGATGCTTCAGCCTTGGGACAGCGTGATTGAGGACTATGTTCGCTACGATTTGGAGGATGTCGGCGAAGGGCGCGTCCGCTCTAGTGTTCCGCCGTATGTGATTGAAGCGGAATACAACAGCATCGGCAGTTCGCTCAGTATTCCGACGATTATGAAAAACAATATTTTGCACCCGATTAAGCAAATTCGTAAGGTAATTGACAGCGAAATTTTGCATTTTCGCTATTCGGAATTGCGGATGCCCGTCTTGGCAATCGGCGCAGGCGCATACAATCTGCGTCCGGGCGATGAAATTTTGCCCCCGAAGGCGCTTGATTTCTTGAAACGCCACATTCCGAACTGCACCACGCACACAGTGGAAGGCGCAAATCACTATACCCTGATTTTTGGTCAATACCCTGATAGAGACAAGGTTTTGCTGGATTTTATCGGGGCTTAATTCCTTTGAAACAGAAGAAGCATGGAATGTCTTTACGCACCCGAACTTGCCGCAAACTCAGACAGAATCATCCTGAACAACGACGAAGCCCGCCATGCGCGGGCTTTGCGGCTTCGGGAAGGAGAACGCATAAAACTCACCAATGGGAGCGGCTTGTGTGCTGTGGCTGTGGTTGAAGAATTACGAAACAATGAGGTGCAGTGCCGCGTTCAGGAGTTGTTGCCGAATGACGGGGAATATCCGTATCGCATTATTGTTGCGCTGGGAGTGTTAGATAATCGTGAGCGCATGGAATTTGCATTGGAAAAAGCCATAGAACTCGGCGCACACGATTTTGTGCCGCTTCTGACCGACCACAGTGAGCGCAATCGCACGAAAGCCGAGCGGCTCCACAGCAAGGCAATCGCCGCCATGAAGCAGGCGCACCGCGCACGGCTTATCACAATCCACGAGCCGATGTCTCCTAAAGAGCTTCTCTCCTTGCTTCCCACCGATACTGTTCTTTTGCTTGCCGATGCCGATGGCGAGAAGCCTCATCAATACACGGCTTCTACGGTATGCTTGTGCGTTGGAGCAGAAGGCGGTTTTTCTGAAGCGGAGCAATCAATGTTTTTGAGTGATGCCCGCATTATGCGCTGGAATCTCGCTCCGACGCGGCTTCGCGCAGAAACAGCCTTGCTCACAGGGCTTGCTGCCTTAGCGCTTTTTCATAGTGTCGGTAATCCATCGTAGAAAGATTATAGCGAGAAAAAATTCTCCGAGAACAATCCGTTTAGCGTCACATTTCGTACTTGTGAAAAGTGGGTAGAAAAATGTAGAGTTCTTGTACCCGCGTCCACATTACTCACTTTTCTCAAATTGCTATGAACACCGCGCCAATACTGCCTATTGTCGAAATCAACGGTAAGCCCGTTCCCACTGCGAAAGAATGTGTGATGAAAACGTGGCAGCATATTTCGCCGCACCTCAGAACGCCGAATCAATCCTTGGGGCAGGTGCGCTCAATGGGCTGCGTGTCGCTTGAAATCACGCAGCGCTGCAATTTGGATTGTACGCTGTGCTATTTGAGTGAAATGAGTGAAAAAACGCTGGATGTCCCGATGGAAGAGCTGAAGCGGCGTGCAGGGGAGATTCTGCTGCATTACGGCGCAGGAACAGGCGTGCAGATTAGCGGGGGAGACCCGACGCTGCGCAAGGAATCGGAACTTATCGAAATCGTGAAATATGTCGCGGACTTAGGAATGGAGCCTGCGTTGCTTACCAACGGTATTAAAGCGACGCGCGAACTCATCAAAAAGCTGGTGGATGTTGGTTTGAAAGATATTGCAATTCACGTAGATATGACGCAGCGCCTCCGCAAGCCTGATAAAACCTATTACCAATCCGAAGAAGAATTGAACGAAAAGCGCCTTGAATACATTGAGCGAGTGCGCGGTTTGGGTGTTGCGATGATTTTTAACACGACACTGTTTCCCGGAAATTTTCACGAACTGCCGATGCTGGTGAACTTTTTCAAAGACCATGCCGACGTGGTTGGTATGGCGAGTTTCCAACTCGGCGCAGACACAGGGCGCGGAGAGCATCGCGGACGTGACGAAGATGCTATTGAGCCGCGTAACCTTATCAACATCATCAATACCTCGCTCGAAAAAACGAAAAGCCTTGGAAGCCGCATCAATTTTGACGTGATAGACATTGGGCATCCATCGTGTAACCGCATCGGTTATGCTTTTGTCTCGAATAAGCGTGTGTACGATATGTGGTGGGATCCGGCGGCAATACCGAAATTCAACAAAAAGTTTCAGGGCTTACAACTTGACAGAGGTAAGCCAAAAGAAGCAGTAATGCGGATTGTGGGACACGTGTTGAAGCATCCGAGTATTATTTTCGAGGGTTTTCGTTTTATCGGCAAGCACCTGTGGCGCATGAAATCTGACCTTCTCGCAAGCCGTGCAAAAGTCTATAAACTCAGCTATTTCATTCACAACTTCATGCACGCCGACGCGCTTGATGCAGAGCGGATTCACAACTGCTCGTTTATGGTAATGACACCAAACGGACCGATGTCTATGTGCGAACACAATGCACGGCGCGACGAGTACATCACACAAGAAGTCAGCTACAAAGCCGCTGACGGCACAGACAAGCAATTTCACCCCGTCCGCGAACAACACCGCGAGGCGTGGGAGCGGCGCAAAATGCAGCGTTCTGAACAGACAGCCGTGTAACAATATGCTAACCCAAGGCAGATTTTAGAGATAGGCTTGATGTTGATGATTGAAGTTTGGATAAAACTGGACGATTCGCCCCTCATCTCCCGACTTTTCTCACAGAAAAAAAGAGTTAAGGCAAAATAAAACAAACGTTTACAAAGCCTTCTTCTTTGGGAGCTAATGAGGGTAGGTATTGCCTGCAACCCTCACCCCAACACCTCTCTCAGAGGTAGAGGGGCAAGATACAGAGCCATTTCTGGAACCCTCGTCCTTTGAGCTAGTCTTTGCACACATCTTTTTCTTGCATAGAATCCAAATTTTTCAATGTGGATTTATGCGGGTTCTCGTGGGACAGTTTCGCAATGATTACTATG
>JALONG010000045.1 GCA_025455065.1 Candidatus Kapaibacterium sp.
AATCCTTCTCGTGATGTCATAGCTCTCTGCAAGTCTCTTAAAAACTGGGATTCTGGAATATGACGTTTGAGAAAGAAAAATCGTTAGGTACTAAAATTGCGCCATATAAAACCAATCCGATTCTAATTGCGCCACAAGTGGCTTCGGCATTGATTTTTGCGACAAAAGCATATCCCATACAAAGTGCGATGCGTTGGGAAAAGACTTTACAACGCCGGTAATTTTGTATGAAGACTTTGTGAATTGAAGCGACTTTCCAAGCACACCCGTTGCTGAACCAAAATATGTTCTGGCAACATCGTCAGTAATGACGACCGAATTCGGTTCTGCAAGCGCATTTACTGGGTTTCCTTCCACAAATGTGTAATCGAAAACAGAAAAAATACTCGCATCCGCAAACCACAAATGTTCGTATTGAAAGACTTTATCTTCATGCCAAACAGGTTGTTTATTCATCGTTACAATCCTTGCAAACTCCTGTATTTCGGGATAATCTTTCTTCAACGTCGGACCGAGCATGAACGAGCTTCTCGCAAGCGTATTAGTCTGCCCGGATAATGTCATTGAAGAAGTCAAACGATAGATTCTGTCTGCTTTGGAATGATGTTGGTCGTATTGCAATTCCTTAGAGACAAAAAGCCAAACCAACAACCACGAGGATATTCCGACAGCTAAACCCAAAATCGTAATCGCGGAATAGCCCTTTTGCCGCAAGATACTGCGAAGGGCGATTTTAAGGGAGTTCTGAAACATAAAATAATGGAAAGATGGTAAGAATCACTGTAATTTCAATTGTAGGAGAAATTATCATTCTCGCTTTTTACGAAAAGTAATGGCAATACGATCTTCATCAACAGCCGAAACTTGATATGTGTCCCAATTAGCATCGTATTCAGCAAGAATATTGCGAATACAATTCGCACGAGACACGTTAGGGAAGCCGTAATCGCGTAAGGTGAAAAACTCCACACGATAGTGAAAATCCAGTGTTGCTCCATTAACATTTACCGAAATTTCTACGTGTTGATTTTCGGCAATCGAAGGGATTTGTACTGCAAAAGCGTTCATGATTTTTGCTCCAAAAATATTTGATAATTAAGATGCAAATAACGCCTACATCTTACTGTAAACAGGCGATTTGCGAGAATCCAATGTCTATATTTAATAACTTTTACTCACTCCTAAGTGATTGCACCGGATTCGCCTGTGCGGCTCTCAGTGCCTGCCCTGCAACCGTGATAAATGCTATGCCCACAGCACCCACACCTGCTACTGCAAATATCCACCACGATAAATCTATGCGATAGGCAAAACTCTGAAGCCATTTACCCATACCCCAGTATGCAAGCGGTGTTGCGAGGAGAATAGCAAGCGCGACCAATTTCAGAAAATCTTTCGAGAGAAGCCCCACGATACTTGCCGCCGACGCGCCCAACACCTTGCGTACGCCGATTTCTTTTGTGCGAGTTTCCGCCATAAATGCTGCCAAGCCAAGCAATCCCAAACAACAAATAACCACTGCCAAGCCAGCAAATATGAGCGTTAGACGACTCATCATTGTTTCGGATTTGTACATTTCGTCAAATTCTGCATCCAAAAATTTGTAGTCGAACGGTTGTCCGGGTTGGTATTTTGCAAACGTGTTTTGTAGTAGCTTCAAACCCTCCTCTGTTCTTCCTTTTGCAAGTCGAACCAAGATTCTGTCGGGTCTTGGAGCAAGAACTATCATCATTGGATCTATAGTTTGGTGCATATTTGCGAAGTGAAAATCTTTCACAACACCAACGATTGTCCCTGATTGTGCATTGGGACCAATGCCCCATTGCAGGGTTTCACCGAGGGGTTTAGCCAAACGCATTTGTTGTACGCAGGTTTCATTGACAATGTAATTCACCGAATCAGCGGGAAAATTAGCCGAGAAGCCGCGCCCTTCCTTGAGTTGAATACCCATTGTTTCTAAAAATGAATAATCGCCCTGAAAAAACCCAACCATAATTTGTTCATTGGCTTGCTGACCGCGCCAGCGCATACCACTTGTGTTATTGCCGACGCGAAGGGGCGATTGCCCGCCCGTTCCGGTGATATTTACGATGGCAGGATTCGCTTTAAGTTCGCTTTTCCAAGCATTGAAGCGGTCTGCAGGTATATCTACGGGAACGGCAACTACATTTTCACGATCAATGCCGAGGTTTTTTATTTTGATAAATTCGATTTGTTGATACAAAACAATCGTTGCAACGATAAACGCAACCGCGACAGTAAACTCAAACACGACCAAACCGCGTCGCATAAGAATTGCTCCGGGACCAGTTTTCATGGTACCTTTCAGCACATTCACCGTTTTGTGCGAGGAAAGTGCGAGGGCAGGATACAGCCCCGAAAGCACACCGACAACAAAGCCTACAAACGGCATCACGAGCCAGAACCAGAGGTTTGAAAAAGGGATCTGAAGCGTCGCTCCCGTAAGTTCTTTCAAGAGTGGCAAGGAAAATTCGACAAGAATTATGGCGAAAGGAATTGCTAGAAGTGCCGTGATTACTGATTCTCCAAGCATTTGTGCAATGAGCTTTGTGCGCGTTGCCCCCACCGTTTTGCGAATACCGAGTTCTTTGGAACGCCGCAGACCTCTCGCGGATGTGAGATTCATAAAATTCACACACGCCAAAAGCAGCACCATTGCTGCAATTGTGATAAATATTCTAACCGTCTCTATGCGCCCTCCTTGCTGAATTCCGTTCTCGTATTTGTTGTACAGATACGTGGTGGAAAGCGGCTGAGTGAATAAAAACTGAGTGTCTTTCGTGTTCGTTTTTCGTTGCAAAAAATCCTTCAAGCGAGCATCTATGCTATTTTGAGAAGCGCCTTCTTTTAGTAAAACAAATGCTTCAAAAGCATTACTTCCCCATTGCTGCGCCCACTCATTTTCCTTGATGTATTGCTTGAGCGGCAAAACGTACTCGAATCTGAAAGAGGAGTTTTTCGGAATGTCTCGGAACACGCCTGAAACCTTGACATCGGACTTTGCATCTAGCCGCACTGTTTTTCCAAGCGCGTCGGTTGTCCCAAATAATTTTCGCGCCAACGTCTCGGAAAGCGCGACTGTATTGGGTTCGTCGGCAATAGTATTTGCATTGCCCGACAAAAGCGGAAAGCTGAAAACACTGAAAATATCGGAGTTGCCATAGACACCATCTTCACGGAAAATATTGTTGCCAACAGCAAATGAATTGCGCTCATCCAATGCCTGCGCAACTTGTTCCAGTTCTGGGATGTCAGCCTTAACAGTCTCAACAAAAGGTCCCGCCATTGCACGATAAACATTCACCGCATTCGAGACTTTTTGTACGCGCAAAACGCGGTAGATTCGGTCTAATTTTTCATTAAAACGGTTGAAACTCCATTGGTAATTCACCCACAATAAAATTGCCAAACAGCACGCCAAACCTAGCGCGAAACCGGTAATGTTGATGAGCGAGTAGAGTTTATTGCGGCGCAAGTTACGCAGTGCGATTTTGAGATAGTTTTGGAGCATGATGATATTTCAAAAAATTGGATAAAAGGTGACTTATTCGCTTCGTAAAGACTCTATCGGATTCGCCTCCGCAGCCCGCCACGCCTGAGATGCAACCGTCAAAAACGCTATCAAAACAGCCACCAAGCCTGCGCTGGCAAATACCCACCACGACAAGTCCACTCGGTACGCAAAATCCCGAAGCCAAGCGCCCATAACCCAGTATGCAAGCGGTGTAGCAAGTATGATTGCCACAACTATGAGTTTCAAAAAATCTGCCGAAAGCAGCGTAACGATGCCCGCCACCGACGCGCCCAATACTTTGCGAATACCGATTTCTTTGGTACGTGATTCAGCCATAAATGCCGCTAAACCGAATAACCCCAAGCAACAAATCATAACCGCCAACCCTGCAAATACGAATGCGAGCCGACCAATCATCGTTTCGGAAGTGTATATTTCATCAAACTGTTCGTCCAAAAATTTGTAGTCTAAGGGCAGTCCGGGTTGATACTTTGGATAAGTGCGGCGAAGCGCATTCAAGCCCTCTTCTACCCTACCCGCCGCAAAGCGCACAAATACGCGGTCTGGAAGATCGCCATAGGTAAACATCATCGGTTCAATAGCATCGTGCATTGAAGCAAAGTGGAAATCTTGCACCACACCCACGATTGTTCCCGATAGAGCATTTGCGCCATTTCCCCAGCGAAGCGTTTCGCCAACAGGGTTTTCTAGGCGCATTTGGCGAGCGCACGTTTCGTTGATGATGTAGTTTGCAGTGTCGGCGGCAAATTTCGGCGAAAAGCCTCGTCCAGCCTTGATGACAATGCCCATCGTGGTGAGGAAATCTTCGTCGCCGTGCAGATGAAACACATTCATTTTTTCGTTCGGAGCCTGCCCTTTCCAGTGCATCGCACTTGTACTGCTTCGCACATGTACAGGTGATGGAGAGCCGCCTCCCGATACACTAAGGATAGCTTTTTCCGACAGTAATTCTGCTTTCCATGTAGCAAATCGCTCTGATGATAGATTCACTGGAAACGAGACCACATTTTCGCGTTGCAATCCCAGATTTTTCGTTTTGATAAATTCGATTTGACGATACATCACGATTGTTCCAGCGATAAACATCACCGCCACCGCAAACTCGCCAACAACCAAGGTGCGGCGCAGCAGCACAGCTCGCGGACCCGATTGTAATGTTCCTTTCAACACACTACTTGTCGCAAAGGACGAGAGCGCAAAAGCAGGATACGCCCCGGCAATTACGCCAATAACACCACCAAACACCAATAAACCAAGCCAAAACTGCGGCTCAACAAAAGGAATCTGCAACTGGTCGCCAAACTGTTCACCAAGTAGATTTCTCAAGGCGGGCAGAGCCAGTTCGACAATCAATAGCGCGAGTGGTAGCGCCGCAAACGCCATCAATACTGATTCTCCAACAATCTGCGCAGCAAGCTGCGAGCGACGCGCACCAACGCTTTTGCGAATGCCAAACTCTTTCGAGCGGCGCACACCTCGCGCTGTTGTGAGATTCGTAAAATTCATACACGCCAGAGCCAGCACCAATGCTGCAATAGCAAGGAACATCCGCACCGTCTCGATTCTGCCACCAACAAGTACGCCGTTTTCAAACCGACTATACAGGTGCATATCGGCGAATGGCTGGGTGATAAGTGTTTGTCCGTCGCGCAGATTGCCCTTTTCTGCGAGAAAATCCTTCAACACCGCATCCACACTGCCCACCGAAACCCCTTCACGCAAAAGGAAATAGGTACGAAAAGCAGAATTGTCCCACCGTTGCGCCCAAGCGTTGTTGCGGACGTAGTGTTTCAAGGGCAGTGCGTACTCAAAACGAAGCGAGGAATGGCGCGGAATATCGAGGAATATCGCCGTTATTTTGCAATCAACCGCTGCATCTAAACGTACTGTTTTTCCAATGAGCGAATGTACCGGTGTGTCGGCGAAGAGCTTCCGTGCAAGGCTTTCAGAAAGTGCGAGAGAGTTCGGTTCGTCCAACATCGTTGTAGCATTACCAGCAGCGAGGGGAAAATCAAACAGAGAAAACGCCTCAGAATGAGTAAATACGCCCTCTTCACGGAAGATGTTATTCCCGTCGGTGAAGACATTTTCTTCCGCCATCACTTGTGCGAGGGATTCTATCTGTGGGATATTTGCTTTGGCTGCATCAGCAAACGCACCTGAAATAGCGGCGCTCACAACGGTTGGCTGCCCTTCAATTTGCTGCACTCGCAGTACGCGGTGAATTCTGTCAAGTTTTGTGTGGAAGCGATTGACACTCCACTCCTGCCTCACCCACAGCAAAATCACCAAACAACAGGCAATACCAAGCGCAAAACCGATGATATTGATGGCGGAATAGCCCTTGTGCCGCGAGAGATTACGCAGCGCGATTTTGAGGTAGTTGGAGAGCATTGAACTCTGAAAAAATGTGCTAAAAGTGTAGATTTGTGATTATGTTCAACTAATTTTTTGAAAATATGATTACTCTTGAAGAAGCACTGATTATGGGAACAAACGCACCGCGTATTCACCAGCGCATCATTCGCAAACTCCTTTTTGAGCTTACCAGATTATACGAAATTGAGCATTCTATAACTCTTGAACCACTATCAACAACAATGCTTGATGAGGGGCAAACCAGCCCTACGCCAGACATCATACTACTTGACAACGCACTTTCTTTGACTCCTGTTATCATCGAAATCACTCATACAACGGGCGTTCGTGGAGATTCTATAAAAGTTCAACGTTTGATAGAATCTCAATATTATGGCATTTCAACCAATGACTTATGACCAACTAACGACTTCCTTTCCTACTCACTCCTCAGCGATTTCACAGGATTCGCCTGCGCAGCCCGCCACGACTGCCCTACAACCGTCATAAATGCGATGAACAACGCTAAAATACCAGAGACTGCAAATAACCACCATTCAGGAGTAACTTTATATGCAAAATCTTGAAGCCATCGCCCCGAAATCCAGTATCCAAGCGGTATTGCAATCACAACCCCCAAAGCAACAATTTTTAGAAAATCACTGCTCAACAGCATCACAATATTCGCCACCGATGCGCCCAAAACCTTACGAATACCGATTTCTTTTGTTCGTTGTTCAACAGTAAAAATTGCTAGACCAAATAAGCCAAAACACGCAATGCTAATCATGAGCAGCGTCATTGTGCCGAGAATACTTGAAAATTGGCGGTCTTGCTTGTATTGCAGATTGTAGAGGTCATCCAAAAACTTCGCTTCAAAAGGCGACATTGGATACGTGCGATTGTATGCCGCTTCTATACGTTTCAATGCTTCTTTCACAGCCGCTCCTTGCAGTCCCGATTCCAGCGAAATCGAATATGCGCCATGTCCCGGGAAGATAGTAAATATCAAGGGTTTGATGGATTGGTGCAATGATTCTTGGTGAAAATCTTTTACAACACCTACAATGGTCGCACTTTTTACCCATGGCAAGACTATGGTTTTACCGATAGCTTCTTGTGCAGAACGATACCCCAAAAGTCCAAGAGCGGTTTCATTCAGTACGGCAGCTTGATTTTGAAGCCCGTACTCTCTTGAAAAGTTTTTTCCAGCGATAAATTTCATACCGTAGTTTTGCAGATAGTCGTAATCAACACCAATAACTCCATATGAATATGTGTGGGTTTCGTCGGGGTCGTCCGTTCTGCGAATCTGCCCGCCATATGTTGGGACTGCCATTCCGGGAATATCTGTCGAAGCAGTAATTGTGCGCACTCCCGGTACTTTCAGTATCTCTTGCTTAAACGCATCAAAACTTGCATTGTACATTTCGTTACTGCCTTGAATATCTCCTGCCCGTACAACGAGTGTTTGTGCGCTTTTGAAGCCTAAATCGCGGGTAAGCAAAAAGTTGATTTGACGATTCATCACCAACGTTCCGACAATAAGCACAACTGCCACAACAAACTGCACCAGAATCAGCGCAGTACGAAAGGAAAATTTACTTAATCGCTCATGGATTCTGCCTTGTAGAGCATTGGAAGGTGTAAATGTCATAAATGAAAGCGCAGGATACACCGCAGAAAGCACCGTTCCAAGCACAACCAAGCCAACAACGAAGCCCCATGTTCCAAAATCCCACAGGAGATTCCCGCTCAAAAGGTGCAAGGGACGCTCTGTAAAATCTGCAAAAGGTTTCAGAAAAATTTCAACAAAGCCAAGCGCAATGACCAATGACAAGGCGTTCAACACAAGCGGTTCGGCGAAAAACTGCTTGATAAATTCCGTGCGGCTTGCACCTAAAACTTTCCGAATACCCATATCTTTCAGACGCTCTGTAAACCGCGCCGTTGCTAGGTTGATGTAATTGATATACGCAACTGCCAAAATCAAAATAGCAATCAAAGAAAGTGCGAACACCGCTTGAGAACTTGCTTCCGGCGTAGATTCCAAATTCGATGTCGTTGTGAGCGCACGAAACGGCTGAAGGGTAAAAATCTCTTTTGCGTTTGTGCGGCGTAAATTATCCCCCGTACTTTTTTCACACAAGCTCCCAATCATTGATGCAAGCCGTGTTCGGTCGGTATTCGGTTTCAAATGCAAATACGTGTAAAAGGAGTACCAATCCCAATTTTGATTGAGGTTCTTGTTTTGTGCCTCCATTGTTGCCACCGAAACAAGCATGGAGAATTGTATGCGTGAGTTCGCAGGAGGTTCTTTCACAACGCCCGTTACCTTCCACAGCGCATCCCGCTTGAAAGAGAGTGTTTGCCCAAGAGGATTCTGTGTACCGAAATATTTCTTGGCGATTTTTTCTGTCAAAACCACGGAATTTGGCTCAGAAAGCGCTTCATTACTTGTGCCAAGAAGCATTGGGAAGGTAAACATTTGTAAAAAGTCAGCATCGGCATAAAAAATCTTGTCTTCAAAAAATTGCGCATCTTGGAAGACAAGTTTCGTCTCCGGCAAGCCGATTCGCGCAATGGAGTTTGTATTTCCATTGGTGTCGGTTTGGCGGAGCGGGTTTGCGGGGTCGGTCATCCATTCGTTTTCCACAATGAATTTGTATTCATGCTGAATTGGTTTCGGAAATGTGAGAGAAATTGACCATTCATGCTCTCCGCCTTGTTTACCATTACTCGCAAGCAATATAGAATCAGGCTTCCAGCCGTTAAATGTTCCTGCAATGCTAACACGCTTCGCTTTATCAAAACCTTTCAGCGTAAATACTTTTGCAACGCCATTCTTCGAGACCTCTTGGGAAAGGAGAGAGGATGAATCTTCCACTGCCCTCGCAATACTAATCATTCCGGTCGCTTTTATCATTCTTGTAGCATGGAGAACATCCTCCGAAGCAGCTTTTATCTGCGGTGCAACAGACGGATAGGTCGTTGCCGAAAGATACTGCCGCGCTCCATTTTGCAAGCGTTCTTCGTTTACACGCACGATATTATCCGCGTTTAGGTGGAAATTATCGTAACTCCACTCAAAACGAATAAAGAGGATAAGCAGCGTAGCCGCGCAAATGCTTGTTATCAAGCCAAAAAGCATGATAAATGCCATTCCAGGGCGGCGGCGCATATTGCGCAGAGCAAGTTTGAGATTGGAGAGAAACATTGCACAAATAAATAATGGGGAGAATGGCGTAATTACTTAGCTTGTGGCTGATTTGGCGTATTGTCTTTATAGCCCATACTTGGAAAGAACATACTGTAAATATCAACTTTTATGGTGGCTGCAAGAAAAGCTGAATTTTTGAAGGCGACCGCTGTATTAGGGTTGATGCTGTATTCAGACGATTCACCCGGCTTCAAGGTGCCAAGCGGCGTTGCAACTCCATTCAGAGAATTTGCAACAACTTCCACATCAAAAAGCCCGACATTCTTTACATTTGCTTTGTAAGCGGGGTGTTCGCCTTCGCCCAAGACGAAGGTTTTATTCGGGTCAATCGTTGTGGTGGAGTAGTAGGAAGCGCACGATTGCACCAGTGTTGCAGAAAAAGCGAGAGCGGCGAGAACAAGAAAATTTTTCATGGCAGTACGATGAAAATATATGTAAAAACTGTGGTGACAAGTGGATTTGTTCAAATCCTATGCCAAGTTGTAAAGCCAAGATTTTGTGAGTCATTCAAGGCTTTTTCTCAGAGCTGTAAACGAAAAACTGTCCGAAGATGAACGCTCAATGTTCATTTACGGACAGTGGTAATTTTTTTGATAAATTGATCTACACTTGGTTTAATTCACACAAGGCTTGTTCTTTGGTAACCTTGCCTTGAGAAAATTTTTTGTAAATTTGTACGCGAACAATGTAAAACCATGTTACAACCCTTTATGAACACGCAACTTCTTCAAAATGCTCTTGCAATGCCGGATGCAGCCTTGTTTGTCATACGTCTGCAAAATGCTCTTGCCGAGGAACGCTCAAAACGTCTTCATTTTTACGAAATTATTGACGAAAACACGAAAATGGAATTCATCAACGGAGAAATAGTGTTTCATTCTCCAGTAATGAAGCGGCATAACACGGCTTCCGGCTGGTTATATTCACTGATTCGTATATTTAGTGCAGTAACAAAACAAGGTTTTGTGGGCATTGAGAAAATCTTGATTTCTCTCACCCGTAATGATTACGAGCCTGATATTTGCTACTTTACCAGCGAGCAATCTGAAAATTTCACTCCGCAGCAAATGAAATTTCCTGCACCCTCGTGGGTTGTGGAAGTGCTATCAAAATCAACTGCGGAGATTGATAGAGGCATCAAATTCCGTGATTACGCCGCACATGGCATCGAAGAGTATTGGATAATTGACCCCGACAATGAAACGATTGAGCAATATCGTCTCATAGAAGGCAATGACGAGTATGAGCTTTTGCTCAAAGCCAAGCAAGGAACAATCGAATCGTTTACATTAAAAGGCTTTGTTATTCCTATTCGTGCGGTGTTTGATGAACAAGAAAATTTACGCGCCCTTGCTGATTTGATGCGGCTTGGTGTCAAAGAATAATGGGTTATTATGCATAGTTTATTGAGCCGTGTGTACAATTTTTCTTTTCATTGCCAAGATGTATGCCAACACTTGAAACGAAGTTTTGATGCGGTTTTGTTGTATTGTGTCATGCCGCCCCACCTAAAAACCTGTCTGCCAATGAATGTTCAATGGCGAACAGTATATCAAGCCACTTGAATTCTAGCCTCTTAATTTTCAGGCTATAAGAAGGTAATCTTTTTATTTATTCCCATGCAAAACAGCAATCAATCTTTCATGCAGAAGGCTGATACTCTTGAAAAAATTGACGCGGCAGTCAATAAATTTCAACCAATACCCCCCAATCATCCGTTTTATGTGAATTTCGAGAATCTTCGTGGAGATTTTCAGGAAAAGTCGGTTTTGAGGCTGCTCAATGCCAGGAAATCGTACGGAAAATACACGTTTGATTATCGAATTAATCAAGCAAATACATCATTACTCTTTTTAGCAGGAATGCGGGGTTCAGGCAAAACTTCGGAATTAGCAAAATACGCTGATAGGCTGCATTCGGCAGACTGTTTTTTCGTTATTACCTGTAACATTGATGAAGACCTTGATATGGACAATGTGCAATACATGGATATTGTAATTTATCAGTTGGAACAACTCATTAAAAAAGCAGATGCCGTCAATCTTGACCTTGAAAATGGGATTGTCGAAACCATGTATGAATGGTTTGGAACAAGAGTTGAAGAGATAAATACAACACTCAAAGCGGAAGGTAGTGCAGAGGTGGAATTTACCACAGGAAGACCCGGAACAATCGGAAGTCTTTTGAAGCACTTTCTTGGACTGACGGCAAAAGTAAAAGCCGGACTTTCCGGTAGTAAAGGGCAAGCAAACTCTATCCGCACTGTGTTTAAGAATAATTTCACGGAATTTGCAACTAAATTCAATACCTTCATTGAGCAAACCAACGAACAACTCCGCAAACAAGGCATAGCTCAAGAAATACTCTTTATTATTGACGGTTTGGAAAAAACGATGAGTGCCGACACGCGGCGTAAAATCATCATGGAGGAATCGAATCGCATTCGCCAAATTAAAGCAAACACTATCTTTACGCTGCCGATTGAACTCATGCACGAAGAACAGCGCATTCGTAATTTCGGCGAAATTATTACGTTTCCTTTTATCAAAATCAAAGACCGCAAGGGCTTCCCCGTAAAAGAAGCCTATACAATTTTTCAAGAATTTATTGGCAAGCGCATAGCATCCGAGTTATTTGACAGTCCCGAAACAATCCGCCTCGCCATTGAATATAGCGGAGGCTCACCGCGTCAGCTCTTGCGCATAATTGAGCAGGCAAATTGGCTTGCTGATGAAGAAAAGGGCATCATTACACGGAAAGATATGGATGAGGCGATAAATAAATTAGGGAACAGTACCGCACGCTTTTTAACTCCTGAAGATTACGCCATTCTCAAACAATTACACGTGGACTTACAAGCGGGAAACCCTATTGGCTTCAGCAAGGAAATTCAAGTTTTGCTTGAGAAGGAAGTCATTTTTGAATATAATGATGGAACATACAAACGTGTGAATCCCCTGCTTGAGCGTTCAACACTCTATATCCACAATGTTACCAATGCTACATGAGTGAAACCGAGTTTTCATCGCAACTCAAAATCTTGGCTAAAGCACTTCGCCACAAGGCGTTTCGGTTAATTATCATTGAATACAACAACACGGCAATTTATCAAGAAATTGCTGCTTTTCTCCGCACGACCTACCCTGAGCGACCTCAAAGGGAGATTCGCTTTATCGGCAATGATTACCGCTCAATCATGGATAGTTTGAATGCTGCCCAAGAAGCGTTTGTGCTGATACCTGATTTTGACCGAATTTTCGATGCCAATAACGCAGCTCTGTGTGTTTCCTTCAATCAACGCCGCGATTATTTTGCCAATCGCAACATGGTGCTTCTTTGCTTCATGGCACCGGAAAATGTTATGCATTTCCCCGAAAAACTCCCCGATCTTTGGTCATTGCGCTCGTTGGAGTTTTCTTTTTTCCAAGAACCAAGCCAAATCTCTGACAGTACGGCATTAGATTTAGAAAGTACAATAGACAGTGCAAATATCATTGTAACCTCCTTCAACAGCGATTATCAAGAAGAAAAAGAACGAGAACTAGCTAGTTTGCTTAGTCAGTTAGAACAAAGTGATGAAAAAAATTTTACTTTGCACTACTACCTGACTAAGCAGATTAGTAATATATACCTAAAACTAAATCGGAGTGAAAAAGCATTAGAAAATGCGGAAAGATCGTTGGTTTTGGCACGACAACTTCAAGATTCGCAGCATATTATTGATTCTTTGTTCTTAGAAGGCATCATATATGCAGAACAAAATGATTTTGTCCATGGTATTGCGAGGTATAACGAGGCACTTTCCATTGCGCGTGAACTAGCTCAGAGTAATCAGAATGCTTTTTTACCTCAAATTGCTATGACACTCAATAATCTGGGGATGCTATACAAAGACACGCATCAGTTTATCAAAGCAGAACAAGCATACACCGAAGCACTTTCTATCAAACAAACATTATCACAAACTAACTCTGAAACATATTTACCTTTTATCTCAAATACACTCAACAATCTGGGAAATTTATACATTGATATACATCAATTTGATAAAGCAGAAAAAGTATTATATGAAGCACTTTCTATTTCTCGAACATTAGCAGAAACTAGTTTCGAGGCATACATAAATAATGTAGCGGCTGCACTGACAAATCTTGGAATTTTATTTATAACTATCTATCAACTCAACAAAGCAGAGCAAGTATTAACAGAAGCCCTATCAATTAGACGAGAATTAGCCCAAACTCATCCCGACCGATATTTATCCAACGAGCTAGCCATCACACTTCACAATCTAGGAATTGTATATTCTCTCACCAACCAGCATAGCAACGCAGAACAAGCATTCTCTGAAGCACTTGCTATCCGGCGAGAGCTTGCAAAGACCAATTCTGATGCCTATTTACCTCGTATTGCCAGCACACTTAATAATCTGGGCAACGTATTGAAAGACAGCTCTAAGTTGAACGACGCAGAACAAGCATTTTCTGAAGCACTTTCTATTCGACGAGATTTAGCGAAAACGTATCCCAATGCATACTCGCTCAAAGTCGCACAAACAGCAGGAAATTTCAGTTTGTTTTACCTGACCTCACAACCAGATAGCAAGCGGTCTCTAGCTCTTGCACGTGAAACACTTGAAGCCTCACTTCCTTTTGAAGAGAAGTTGTCTGATGCCCGAGAAAGAGTATCCTTTGCAAAAGATATTGTTCGTAATTGGGGCTTAGACGCAGAAGCATTTGTGGAAGAGATTCGCAAGAATATGACAAATCCGCCCACACAAATTCCAATATCGGAATCTGAATGAGCGGACTGTACTGAAAATTGTACTTCATTGACCAACTCACCAACCTACTCACTCCTCAGCGACTGCACCGGATTCGCCTGTGCTGCTCTCAGTGCCTGCCCTGCAACCGTCATAAACGCTATGCCGACAGCACCTGCCCCCGACAATGCAAATATCCACCACGATAGTTCGGTTTTGTACGCAAAATCTTGAAGCCATGCCCCCATACCCCAGTATGCAAGAGGTGTTGCGAGTACAATAGCAATTCCTACCAATTTCAAAAAGTCTTTTGAGAGTAGCCCGATAATACTTGTTGCCGATGCGCCCAGCACTTTGCGGATGCCGATTTCTTTCGTGCGCTGCTCTGCGGTGTATGCGGCAAGACCGAATAAGCCTAAGCAAGCTACAAGAATAGCCACACTTGTAAAGACTGCAAGAATAGAACCGGTGCGCTGTTCGGCACGATACGCATTAGCAAAAGCATCGTCAGCAAATTGATATTCAAATGGTTTATTGGGATAAAGTTTTTTCCACGTTGATTCAAGCGAAGCAAGCACTGATGAGGTTTGTGAGGCATCAAACTGCACACTTGTTGCACCCATTGTATGTCCAAAAAAGAGTATGAGAGGATTGATATTATTGCGTAACGATTCAAAGTGGAAATCTTTCACAACGCCAATAACGGTGAACGTTTTAAGGTTATTAGACATATTGCTTGTCGTGATGAATTTGCCAATCGGGTCTTGACCTGCAAAAAGGCGGTTTGCAAATGTTTCATTGATAACTACGTTCATCGAATCACTAATATTTGCTGCCTCAAAATTGCGCCCTTTGATAATTTGCATAGAAAATGTCGGAATAAAATCCGCATCCACGCGCCATTGCTGGGTTACTTGCCCATTTTCCTGCTGATTACCGATGAAGGTAAGGTTATTGTTGCGGTCGCCGCCTGTTGGTAAATAGTTAGTTACAGTTGCATTTTTAACCCCCGCAAGTCGCATTACTTCTTGCTTGTAGCGATGAGTGGTTTCTGTTATGCGAGTATCGGGGTCTTGCACCATCACAATCTGCTCGCGCTTGTAGCCAAGCTGCTTTGTTTGAATAAAATTCAACTGTTGGTAAATAATGAGCGTTCCAATAATCAACGCCACCGACGCTGTAAACTGTACCACAACTAGCGTTGAACGAAGTGTATTGTTACGGCTTCCGCTAGATTTATCCCCTTTCAAGACTTTCACGGGTTGATACCCCGACAACACCAATGCGGGATACATACCCGCAAGAAGGCTTACAACCAAAAACAATGCACCAAATAACGCTGCAAAGAACGGCGTGTGTATCATGGAGCGAGAAAGTTCTTTCCCCGAAAGCGCATTAAATGAAGGAAGAAATATTTCAATGCAGCAAAACGCCAGCACCAGAGCCGCAGCAACCATTATTCCCGATTCCATGAGAAATTGCCAAACAAGCTGCAAACGTTGTGAACCAAGCGTTTTGCGAATACCAACTTCTTTTGCTCGGTTTGAAGCCCGCGCCGTTGCTAAGTTCATAAAGTTCACACACGCAATAAGCAAGACGCACACGGCTACCGCCGAAAATACCCAAACGTATTGAATATTGCCGTTCGGCGAGAGTTCGCCTATTTTCGCCCCAGAATACAGATGAATCTTTGTAAGCGGCATCAAAGGGTATTTGTAATGATTGCCTGCCTTCAGAAATTCTTCGTACGTCGTTTTGACTTCTTTAGCAAATGCAGGTACAATGTAGGTCTTTACCATCGTTTTCAATTTTTCATCTATAATGTTAGGATTCGTACCGGGTTTGAGCAAGATGTAGGTCTGGAAGTTATTGCCAAGCCAGTTATTTTGGCGCGAGTCACCAATATCACGCATGGCAATCAATACCGAAAACGGCAAATGCACATTCTTCGGTAGATTTTCCATCACTGCGCCGACGGTGTAGGTTTTATCATTGTCCCCAACGAGTTGTTTACCAATCGGGTTTTCGTTTCCGAAGTATTTTTTTGCTAACGATTCGGTAATGACAATTCCGTGTTCTGTCCTCAAAGCCTCTTCACCACTGCCTTGTAGGACTTTCAACGAAAACACTCTGAAGAACGTGGAATCCGCATACGCAACATTTGCTTCACGAAAAACTGCATTTCCATTGCGAAAATTCCATGCTCCGTTTACACGAAAGCGTGTGTATTCCCCGACTTCAGGGATTTCACGTTTCATCTGAGGTCCAAGCGGGTCCGGAACAACAGCAATGTTGTACTGTTGCCCTTGAAATTTCACATCTCCCTCAATACGATAGATTCTATCAGCATTGGCGAAGAATGTATCAAAAGAAAGTTCGTCAAGAACATAGAGCGTAATGAGCGCACAAACACTAATTCCGAGCGCAAGCCCGATGATATTGATTGCACTAAAGCCTTTTTGCCTAAGAAGGCTTCGGAGCGCGATTTTAAGATAGTTAGAGAGCATTTTCGTTTTGAAAAATAGTGCTAAAAATGTAGTTTTATTTGATTGTTCAACATTACAGAATCTCAGCATGATTCCTTGAGGAAGTAATAATCATGGGCGTAAACGCTTCAAGACCGCATCAACGCGCCATTTCCAAGTTGAATACCGAACTTGGAATGCGGTACTATAAATTATATGCTATCGCACTCGAACCATTTCCGAAAATGATGTTGGATGAAGACAAAACCAGCCCAACACCTGATATTTCCTTGTATGACAACGTTCTTGAAAACACGCCCGTCATCATTGAAGTTACGAAAACAGGTATGGTGCAAACAGACATGAAAAAAGGTCGTGAGATTATTGATAGCCATGATTACGGCTTTGTCGAAGGCTTTGTCTATGATTACAAACTTAGTACATCATTCTTGATTTAAGTAGTTATTTTTAATCAAGTATTTATGCGGAATAATAAAATTAAAGTAGCTTAAATACTTGCTTTTTAATAATGGCTTATTTTAAGAACAATGTACTTACCAAATGGCATAAATACCACCGTGATAAGGGCGACATCACCGACAAGCCCTCCTATTGCGAAGCAATCAACCTCGACCTCGCGGAACTGCTTTGAGGAAGGTCATTGGTGCATTGGTTATGAGTGAATCGGTCATGAGTCAAATGCCGCACAAATACTCTCTTCTCGACCAATGACAAATCAACTAATGACCAATGACTATCTCCCCTACTCACTCCTTAACGACTGCACAGGATTCGCTCCCGCCGCCCTCAACGCCTGCCATGCTACCGTTACAAATGCTACGCAGACAGCACTCACGCCCGCTACGGCAAATATCCACCACGACAATTCGGTTTTGTATTCAAAGTCTTGCAACCAACGGCTTGCAGCCCAGTACGAAAGCGGGGTTGCGAGAATAATTGCAATACCGACCAACGCCAGAAAATCCTTCGACAAAAGCCCGATAATTCCTGCTTCCGTAGCACCAAGCACCTTGCGGATACCGATTTCCTTTGTTCTGACTTCCGCCGAGAATGCTGCCAAACCGAATAATCCCAAACACGCGATAAACACCGCAAGGCTTGCAAAGACTGTTACAATGCGGCTTGTACGCACTTCTGTTTTGTAGAATTTGTTGAAATTTTCATCCACAAACGAATAATCAAACACCCAATTCGGTGCAAAATCATTCCAAACGCGCTCAATTTGCGCCATTGTTCCACGCGCATCGCTTGTATTCATGCGCACAACGAAACGGCGTACTTCGCTATTGTTTATCATAAAAATTGCCGGGGCAATTTTGCTGTGAAGAGATTGATAATGGAAATCCTTGACTATTCCAATGATCTCACCCTTACGCGAAGGCTGCTTGCCATACCATTCCAAACGAGTACCGATGCGCTTCCCATCATTTACGTTTGCTTGCTTGCCGATTCCCAGTGCATTTGCAGCCGCTTCATTCAGCAAGAATGCGCCGTTTGCATCACCTCCTCTCACAGCCTCGAAATTACGTCCTTCGACAAGAGTCATTCCCATTGTCTGTAGATAATCCTCATCAACAATAAACCGAGAAACCAACACGTTTTTGTCTAATGGTGCGCCTTCAAGCGTTACAGGGTTTTCGCTTGTTCCTGCGTCTCCCGGTACTAAATCCGCTCCGGCAACGCTCATTACGCCGGAGACCTGCCGCAAAGCCGCTTTCATACTTGCCTTTCTTGGCTCAAACAATGAATCATTCGGCAAAGAAAGCGTAAGCACTTGTTCTTTCTTGAAGCCTAAATCTTTGGACTGAGTAAAATCTAACTGCTTCAAAATCACAATTGTACCTGCCACGAGAATAATTGAGACGGCAAATTGCATGATAACAAGTCCTTTCCGCAATGTCGCCCCCGTTGAAGTGCGCACAAATGCACCTTTCAAGACTTTCACCGGTGCAAAGCCCGACAGCGCCAGTGCCGGATATGTTCCCGCAAGAACGCCGACCAACAACGCAAATGACACAAACACAAGTATTTGTGCGCTATTGGCAATATACCCCACGGAAAGATGTGTTTCCATGACACTGTTCACGAGTGGTAATGCCGCTTCCACCAGCACCAATGCGAGGGCAAGCGCAATGAGACTAATAACAACGGATTCACTCAGAAACTGCATCATCAGTTGAGAGCGAGCCGCTCCGAAGACTTTTCGCATACCCACTTCTCGTGCGCGTCGTGTAGAGCGGGCTGTGGAAAGATTCATAAAATTGATACACGCCAAAAGCAAGATAACAAGCGCGATTCCGCCGACGATGCGTAAGGTCTGCATACTTCCTTGAGGCTGTATTTCTCCCTCTACCGGATTCAAGTGTATTTCTCGAAGTGGCTGCAAATCAAGTGTGAAACTGATGTTTACCCTTTTAAGGGTGTTTCCTAAATGCTTCTCCACAAAAGAAGGGAATTTTGCCTTGAGTGCAGCCAATGATGAGCCTTCGCGGACTTTGATGTAGGTATGCTGTTCTGTGAATGCAAACCACATCTGCCGCATTTCAACCCCACTTTTTTGCCACTGCCCAATGAGAAATTCTATCGGGATAAGCGCATCAAATCTGACGTGACGGTTATTTGGCAGATTTTTGATGACACCTGTTACGGTAAAATACTCGCTATTATCAACACGAAGGGTCTTACCAAGCGCGGGTTCATTGCCGAAATATTTTTTTGCCAAATCCTCCGTAAGCACGATAGATTGGGGTGTTTTGAGCGCAGTTGCTGGATTTCCGGCGATAAATTCCGAAGGGAACATTTGGAAAAAACCGTCATCGGCATACATCACTTGCTTCTCCAAAAATTTATTTGCACCATTCGCAAAGAGCGCACGACCATTGGCGTTCAGGCGGATTGCCTGCTCAATTTCAGGCATTTCCGCTTTCAGCGTCGGGGCGAGTGGGAACTGCGTTGCAGCCATTGTGCTGACTGAGCCTGCATCTTTGCGATCAATGGTAGGATTGATGCGATATACACGGTCGTTCTGTGGCACATCGGCATCAAACCTTAGTTCTTCCCGAATGAACAATGCCAATACAAGGCAGCACGCCATTCCAACAGCAAGTCCGATGATGTTGATAGCAGAATATGATTTTTGCCTCGAAAGGCTGCGAAGCGCGATTTTAAGGTAGTTGGAGAGCATAATTGTTGTGGATTTGAATTGATAGAAATAATCTATGTTTGGAATTATTCGCTTCGTAGCGACTGCACAGGATTTGCCCGCGCCGCCCGCCATGACTGCCCTGCAACCGTGATAAACGCTATTCCAACTGCACCTACACCCGCCAATGCAAAAATCCACCATGATAGTTCGGTTTTATATGCAAAATCTTGAAGCCACTTCGATGAAATATAGTAGGCAACAGGTACTGAGAGAATTATAGCTACCATAACTAACATCAAAAAATCTTTTGACAACAACCCAATAATGCTTGCGACCGAAGCCCCTAAAACTTTGCGGATACCAATTTCTTTTGTGCGCGTTTCGGCGGTGTATGCCGCCAAACCAAGTAATCCCAAACAAGAAATCGCAATCGCAATTCCAGCAAAGACCGCAACCACTGACCGCAACTGTTGTTCGCGCTTGTAGGTTTCGTTAAACTCATCGTCTAAAAATGAATACTCAAAGGGGCGATTAGGAACAGCTTGTTTCCATGCGGCTTCCAGAGCTTGGAGAGTTTGCGTGGGGTCGCCTTTACCCAGTTTTATGCTCATATTACCCATAAATTGAGGATAGTAATGAATAAGAAGTGGCTCAATCTCTTTGCGCAGCGTTCCTACGTGGAAATCTTTGACAACGCCCAGCACACGTCCTGTTTTTTCAATGTGCCAACCACTCGCCTTTTCACCTATGTTGTAGCCGATTTCTTTGCCAATCGCAGTGCCATTTTCCCACTTGAGTTTTTTTGCAGCAGCTTCGTTCACAAGAAAACCACTCGTTTTGTCTGTTTCTGAACCGTTTAAGCCGCGTCCTTCCTTGAGTTCAATACCGTAGAGTTTCATAAATGTATCATCTATGCAGAGCCATTTGATATTGGGGTCTTTGTCACCGGAGGCGAGATATTTGAACTCAATCGGCATTTGAATAAGTACATCACTTTTACCCGGAAGGCTGCTGGAAACGGCAACTCCTTGTACGCCTGAAGTCGCTTGGAATCTCGTTTTCAAGACATCTATCTGTTCTCTATCATCTTCACCACGCATTTGAACAATCAAAATATGCTCACGGTTAAAGCCCATATTCTTGGAAACAATGTAATTAAGCTGATTTTGGACAATCAGCGTACCGCAAATCATCGCAATCGAAACCGTAAATTGTGCAACGACCAATACAGAACGGAGCGAGAATCGTCCTGAACCCGTTTGAAGTCTTGTATTGGCAGCGCTGCTTTTTAGTGCATCAACAGGCTTAAAGCCGGAGAGCATTATTGCAGGATACACACCAGCAAAGAGGCTCACCGCCAGAAGTGTAGCAACGATGATACTTCCAAGCAATGCCAGATTTCCGCCTAATAATTGTAGATGTTTTCCTGTGAGTGTATTGAAGGTTGGTAATAGAAGTTCGACCGCAAGAAGCGAGAAACCGAGAGCGATACAGGTCAGTAGGAATGATTCACCCCAAAACTGCATGGCAAGTTGAAAACGTCCCGCACCAAGCGTTTTGCGAACTCCAACTTCACGCGCACGACTGCTGTACCGCGCCGTTGCGAGGTTGGTGTAATTGACACACGCCAAAAGCAGAATTATTGCACCCACAATCGCCAGAAAGCCCACTGTTGCTTGTGCATTCTCATCAACAAGATGAATACTTGTTAGCGGATGCAATGCCAAAACAACCGGAATATCTTTGGCAACTTTGTTTTTAATTTGCTGAAAAAGTGGCTCTATTGCTTGCGCAGAAGCACCTTCTTTCAGAAGAATATAGGTGAGAAAGGGATTCCAGAACAAACTTTTGAAGCCGTCAGGCAGCGCAAATTCACGCTTGACGGTTTCCATTGAACCAAGAAGTTCAAATTTCAAGTGCGACGTATGCGGTATATCCCGCATCACGCCTGTAACTTTGAGGTCAAATTTATTCTCCACTCGAATTACTTTCCCCATTGAATTTTCGGTTCCAAAATACCGTTTTGCAGCACTTTCCGAAATCACAACCGAGTACGGCTCTGCAAGTGCAGTGTGCATATTTCCTTGCACGAGCGGGAAATCGAATACTTGAAACACATTCGCATCGGCAAATTTTACGGTTTTATCATAAACCTGTTTTTGACCAACCTTGAGAAGAAGCTGAAGTTCTCCAAAAGGCTCATAAATCCTTGTTCCTGCTTCAATCTGCGGAATATCGGAGGTAAGAATATCCAGCCACGCCGGAGCCGTGTATGCAGGCAATTCTCTTGTTGGTTCCCATTGCGTGAAACGGTAGATTCTGTCAGCTTTTGTATGATGTTTGTCGTAGGAAATGTCATCGTAAATATGCAGTGCGATGAGCAATGTACAAGTAAGACCAAGAGCTAATCCTATGATGTTGATAGTGCTGTACCATTTCTGACGAAGCACAGTTCGGTAGGTGATTTTGGCAAGGTTCGCAATCATAATCATTACAAGAATTAGTGCAGAAAATGTTGTAATCTTGGTTGAAGCAACAATTTCATGCCAAAGAATTCATGCAAGTATTCAAGCGCTTCTATGGGCTTTTTGTCGGATTAATTGGTGGGGCGAATGTTCACCAACGAACAATAAGTGTTCACTTGTGAACACAAATGTTGAAAAGAAATTGGAAGTTGAAATTATGATACAATACCCCTTGCAACTGGTACAGCAGGAAGTTCCACAAAAAACGTAGAACCTACACCTTGTACGCTTTCGCACCAAACACGCCCATTCATTGCTTCAACTAATCGTTTTACAATGGATAACCCCAATCCGGTGCTGTTTTCACCGGCAGTCGGCTGCGGGGAAAGTCGCACAAATTTTCTAAAGAGTAACGGTAATTCCTCTGCACTTAGTCCCGGACCCTGGTCTTTCACGGAGAACAACAAAAACTCCCCATCTTGCCTGAAAGACTTGTGAATTTCGATGATTACAGTTGTTCCAAAGGGTGAGTATTTAATGGCATTAGAAATGACGTTTTCGAGTATTTCTTCCAAAGCTATGCTGTCCGCAAGAACGCAGAATTGCTTCGTATTGTCATATTCAAAGTCGCAAATAATCGTGATTTCCTTCAGTGTGGCTTGTTGACGAAACTCTTTAATGCAAATGTCTATTTTTGCAGCTAAGTCAATTTCCACGTATTCCAGCCGAAAATTACCCTGTTCGATTTTGTTCCAATCAAGCAAATTTTCAATTAACGTGTACATTTTTTTTGAAGTCAAAATCACCAGCTCAAGCGCTTGTTTCTTATGTTGTTCGTCAATTTCAATGCTTTTACCGCGTGCCATATCTGTAAGCATCATAATATTCCCAAGTGGATTTTTCAAATCATGCGCAACAATTCCCAGAAATTCATTTTTCTCATTGTTCAATTCTGTTAACCGCTCATTTTGCTCTTGAAGCAGTGCGTTAGCGACCTGAATTTCTGATGATTGTTGGACTTGCACGGCTACCTGCTTTTGAATTTCTTCATTTGCGGCAAAAAGCAACTGCACTTTTTCCTCTAATTGCCGTGTCCGCTCCTGCACCAAGCGCTCTAATTCATAGTTTTGTTGTTCAATAATTTCACGCTTTTCCTGCTCTTGTCTGAGCATCGCCTCAGAGAGTACTTGTACTTCTTTGGTTTGCAGTTCGAGATTTTTATTCGTCAAAGCAAAGCGTACCGATGTCCAAAGCGCCATGGTAACAGGCATTACAAGCATATCGGATAACGTAAAAAACATCATTTCAAGCTCGTTTAATTTAACGTTCAAAAGCCTTGTTATCCAATAAAACAGCGATATACAGAGAAATAGGAATGTTCCAAGAGCCAGAATCCACGCACCAGGAAGTGCCGCCGAAATTGAACGAAATGCAGTGCGGGAAACTTCCAATAATAACACCGCAACAATAACAAACGAAATTGCTGGACTCCATGAATTAGGAAAAAACGCATTAAGTAAAGAGAGGAAAATAACTGGAAAAACAAGCCAATACAGGCGCTTGGGGAAATGTTGTTGCACGGTTGAGTACATTGCCATAACCAACGCTAAACCTGTAATTGACGAGGAAATACGAAAGAGCATTGGGCAACAAACTAATACCCACGAAGGAAGTGCAATAAGTGTCGGCAAACCACTTGCAATGTTGTTTACTACTAAGATAAGTGCTAAAAAAACAAAAAAAAGATTTGACCTCTCCTGCCTATACGCAAGGTATAACAAGAGATGAAACGCAGTTAATATCGTCAGCACACCCAACGGAAAAATAACTGCAAACGCTGTCATGATATTTGCTTCAGGCATTTTTTACAGTGGTATTCAAGCGTCATTAATCCTAAACCGCACCAATTTCTTTGGTATTGCTACTTTATACCAAGACCAACAGCACAATTCATTATCGAAATTCAGGCTTCATTTTGGTTATCAAACGGCGCGTCAATTGGTTCCCAAAGTTCGATTTTATTCCCCTCAGGGTCAAGAATCCAAGCAAATTTGCCGTATTCATATTCATCAATTCCCCCAACTATTTGTACCCCCTCATTCTTGAGCGCTTCCAAGAGTTCGACTAAATTATGCACACGATAATTTATCATCATCGGCGATGCACTTGGCGCAAAATAATCCGTGCTTTCCTTAAATAATGACCATGTTGTTGATCCTCGCTGTTCCGGATTGTGGTCATCCCGCCACCAAAATAAACCGTAACCACCCTGCTCTTCTGGAATAGCTAGATGTTTTGTGTACCACTCACGCATTTTTTCTGTGTCATGGGCTTTGAAAAAAATGCCCCCGATTCCGGTTACTCTTTTCATATTAGGAATGAATTTTGAATAAAATAAATGCAATAATACCAATATACTTCGAGAATTGTTTATTATTTTCAAGCAATTTTTTCCTTAGGAAACAGCATCAAAATTTGCTCAAAGAAACATCATAAAGACAAGGAATACTATTGTTAGCACAACAATTCACTCAAATACGCCAACTACTGTGTCAGTGGTTTACATAGCTTCAGGGCGAACCCCCTCAAGGAAATAGGTCTGCATAGTGCCTTTTCCTTTGATTTCTATTTCACCGCGTTTCTCGAAGAGGAATTCTTCTTCTAATGCTTCAAAAACCGCTTCTGAACAGTGTACTCGACCCGGTTCTCCGTGAGATTCCATGCGGCTTGCTGTATTCACGCTATCGCCCCAAAGGTCATACGCAAATTTATTTTGTCCGATAACTCCTGCGGTGGCTTCGCCGCAATGCAATCCGATACGAATGCTCAAATCTACATTCAAAAATTCTGAGCAACGTTTGATTTCTTCAGTCATCTGCAAACCAAGATGAGCCATTGCTGCCAAATGGTCTTTGCGCGAATTAAGCAGACCACCCGCGACCATATACGCATCACCAATGGTCTTGATTTTCTCCAAGCCGAGGTTTTGCGTTAATGTATCAAATGCTGAAAATACAACATTGAGCATTTCAACGAGTTCTTGGGGGCTGACACGCGCTGAAAGTTTTGTAAATCCAACAATGTCAGCAAACATGACACTTACATTTGGCAAACCGTCCGCAATGCTTCCTTCACCTTTTTTTAAGCGTTCAGCGATAGCTTCTGGCAAAATACTTTTCAGTAAATGGTCAGATTTCTCGCGTTCATGCTGCACTTGAGCAATGTATTTATGCTGATTTCGACGGATATTGTAAAGTTCATAATGAAATTTTAACCGTGCAATAATTTCTTCTTTTTGAAAGGGCTTGATGACATAATCAGCGCCGCCTGAAGAAAAACCTTTCACTATCGCATCCGTATCATTCATACCGCTCATAAAAATGACTGGAATATCTTCCGTTTCCGGCACACTCTTTATTTCCTTACAAACCTCGTATCCATCAATATCCGGAAGAATAATATCCAGTAAGATAATATCCGGGGGGCGCTCTGCAACTATATCTAAAGCAGCATTACCGTCTGCAACGAGCGTCAAATCAAACATTTCTTTATTGAGGATATTTTTGAGCATTGACAAATTTGTCATTGAATCATCTACAATAAGCAAAGACGGTTTTTCTTCAGTTTTTTTGGCATCTTCTTCTTGCTGTAGGCTTTCTGAAGCAAGTGTTTCGAGCATTGAAATCTCACGGTGAGCCAATTTTTGTTGTTCAATTTCCTGCTCACCACCTTGTTGCTGCGCCCGCTCAACATCGTACTGCAAAAGACGATTTTGTAATCGCTGTAAATCCTCTGCAAGCCGCATTTTTTCATTTGTTGTTGCGATATCTTTTTTTTCTTTACTTTCAACCACCTGTTGTTCGATTGTATCACGCAAAGCAGACATAGTTTTGAGCAATTCTTCTTTCTTTTTTCTACGTTCGGCGAGGCTTTCAAACATACCTTGTAATTTTGAAATATCTTCTTCAGAAGAATGTGCAGCAAGTTTTCTTGTAATACGTCCTGTTTCTGAGGAAATTATCTCAGGAAGCGTGGTTTCAAGTGTCGCATTTACATTCCCTGATTGGTTTTTAAGCATAGTTTGAACTTCCGCGAGTTGTTTCCTAATGGCGTTTTCAGTCAATCGCGGTATATCGGTAACTTCCTGCATGAAGGACTCAAAAACACCAAAATTCTGCACCATTTCGCGTACGGCAAAATGTAACTCCCCTTGACGGTTAATAGCATCAGATTGAATTTGCCTCATTAACTCCAAATGCTCTTGCACCGCAGCAATCATTTGATGCAATTCGGTATAACTTTGCGGTAATGTCTCGCTGTTACTTGTTTGAATCGTGCTTGCGATTGATTCAAGGGCAGAATCAATTTGCTTTTGGATTAAATCCAATTCGGTTCCGAATATATTTGTAAAATCCTCCCGCAAAAGGTCCGGTAGTGCCACTTGTAAACCATCAAAACTGCTTTGAAACTGGCTTTGAAACTCCTGAATAATATGCTCTTGCACTGAATTGGAAAGATGCTCGGGCAGTTCTTCTTGCAATTGAGATTGCACCTTCGCTAGTTGCTCCTGCATCTGTGAGCTAAGTTCGGCTGAAAGCGATAATTGAAGAGTAGTAAGCGCTTCATTGAGCATTGAAACGGATTCTCTGACTTCTAATGCCAGTGCCTCCGAATTGCTTGAATTTTCTTTCGCAGAACTTTCCACCAGTGAATGTGTACGCTGGGTTTGGAGCATCAATTTGGAAAAAGCATTTTTCACCTCATTTGTAGCGTGGGACTGCTCCGCAAGGGTGTTTAGACTTGCTTGCGCGGTTTGTCGGAGTTGCCATAAGAACCATAAAGAAACTCCGGTACTAAAAACGATAAATACCACAAGGCAGAGAATTAAAACTGATTCGGACATAATGAAAGAAACAAAAAAAAAGGAAGTACACCACATTAGGAAGCCGAAATATACAAATTCATTCATTCAAAATCCTGTGAAAAGAGCATCAATAGCAGAAATTCTTTGCAGTAAACAAAACTTCATTTTGATTCATTGGAAAATCATGAGAAACAAGTATTTTTGCTGTTTAAGATAAAATATTACGTGAATTATTTGAGGAGACTCTTTTGAACAACACGGTACAATCGTTTTTCAAGCAACTTTCCCGTCCTTTCGGTCGAGAATCAGTCTTGTTATTGTTGCGAATGTGGTTAGGGTTAATCATGGTTTATCATGGCTCAGACAAACTTTTTCGGAGTCTTGACCCATTTACCCAGCACTTAACGACTTTCGGCATACCACTCTCCAAGTTCGTTTCAGGCTTTTTCACTGTTTCACAGCTTGTAGGTGGAACTTTACTTTTCTTTGGTTTACTTACTCGCCCGGCTCTTGTTTGCATCGTGCTGACCGTTTTTTCTGCTGTTGTTGAAGCTATGTTTTTTGTTAATTATGACCCCTTTTCGCGTAAGGGAGAGTTAGCGTTTACCTATATGATATTAGGTTTCGCCCTGTTAGTGAGCGGTCCCGGTATGTACAGTTTAGACTATTTTTTATCGCATTTCAAGCAAACCGAAGAGCATGATGAGGCTCTCTAATGCTCTAATGAACAAATTCGCATTCTTTTTTCATTTCATTACCATTGACTATGAAATATCGTTTTACATCTCAGGTCTGCGCATTGATGCTACTATTGAGCAGCACTTTTTTTGCGACACTTTTTGCTCAAACCGCAACTAAAAGTTCCCAACCAAGCGCAGAAACTATTAAAATCGGGATAAGTATTGTAACTTCCGACCCCACAGGTTCAACGCAGTTACAAGGCGCAAAGATGGCAATTGAAGAAATAAATGCAGCAGGTGGCGTATTGGGAAAAAAATTGGAATTACTGCCCGTTTACAATGAAAATCGTAATTATCCGAAAGCACAAGCCCTTGTCAAGACAATGATAGACGAAGGAGCAAAATATATCATCACCTCCGGCGGCTCGGGTATGACGATGAAAGCAGCGGAAATCACCATTCCGGCAAATGTCATGCTCATTACCGGCTCGTCTTCATCGCCGAAAATCAGCGAATTAAACGATAACGACCTTGTATGGCGCACTGTTCCTTCCGATGCGTTTCAAGGTCGTATTGCTGCAGTATTTATGGACTCTTTAAAAATACGCTCGGCGGGAATTATTCACCTTGATAATCCTTATGGAAATGAGTTAGGGCGCACTTTTCGTGAGGTTTTTGAGCGACGGCGCGGGAAAGTATTAGCAACATCAAAGATTCCTGATGCGACAAATTATCAAAACCTTGATTTTAAGCAACTTGTTGATGCTGTCTTTTCCCAAAAACCACAACTGATTTATATTATCGGCTCAGGAGAAGAAAGTGCTAAAGTCATCAATACTGCAAAATCATATTTCACAAAGGATTATCGTCCTCAACTCTTAGGCTGCGACGCAAATTACAATAATGATTTTCTTTACGGTGCAGAGCAAACACTCATCGAAGGAATGCAAGGATTTGTGTATATACACCCGCAGAATTACCCAAATTTTGAAAAATTTGCAAAAGCGTTTGAAGTATTTCAAAGCAAAGTGAGTAATGATGCTGCTGAAATGTCTGCTACTTCACTTGCCTCGTTGCTTGGTGCAGTATCAACAAACTCTTATGGTGCAACGGTCTATGACGCGATTTATAGCATTGCTTATTCAATGCTGAAAGCAAAATCTATTAACCCTTTCGATGTTGCTAAACAAATGCGGGAAGTGGCTAACGACCACGGCGGCGCAACAGTCATCAATGTCGGAGAATTTGCAAAAGCCTCGTCTATCCTTGCAAAAGGTGGAAACATCAACTATGACGGCGCAAGCGGTTCACTTGAATTTAATGATACCGGCGACGTAACTACAGGTACGTACATTATTTGGAAAGTTAAGGATGGAAAGTTTGTGGAAGCAAGCACAATTTCATTTCCTTAGCATCATCCATGTTTATATTATTGTCAGAGAGTTTATTGTGATTCACGGCATTTCCGGTTGATAACTATAAATGCCCAATCCGATAAACTCTTTGCTGTTTTTGATGGAACGGAGATAACACTTTCGGCAATAGCCTTTTTTAAGTTGATGCTAAATTATTCATCCCCTTACCCTTAACCCAAAAAACATAAATTATTTATGACAATTTTTCTCTTTGTTCTTTTTTTAGCGATTGGAATTCAACGTTTGTTGGAATTACGAATTGCGGAGCGCAACCGATTGTTAGCGCTGGAACGTGGAGCCAAAGAATTTGGCGCTCAACACTATTATCTCTTTGTTATCTTGCACACAGCATGGATGCTGGGTTGGTTGGTCGAAGGGTGGATACAAACACATCAAGCACAATACTGGACTTCGGAAGATATAGGGCGCATAATTTTAAGTGTAACTTCATTAATGATAGTTATTGCGGCCCAAGGGTTACGATATTGGGCGATTATCAGTTTGGGGGAAGCATGGAATACTCGCATTTTAGTCGTTCCGGGCGCAAATCGTATTCGGAACGGACCATACCAATATATCAACCATCCTAACTACGTTGCGGTGGTCATGGAGTTGGCATTTGTACCACTTATTGTTTTTGCTTGGAAAACCGCAGTTATTGCTTCAATAGTAAATGTACTTATTTTGCTAATCATTCGTATCCCACAAGAGAATAAAGCTATGCAAGATTTTTTACAAGATTCAAACCATTCAAGGAAGTGAATGCGATGGTAATTCAAGATTTGGTATTATGGGGTGCTTTTGGGTTATATGTTGTGAATTTAGTCATTGGAATAACAGCACAATTAAAACTTTATCATTTTGGTAAAGTGCATCATTACATATACTTTTTTGTTGTTGTTGCTTCAATTGCTGCAATGGTTGTTCATTTTCACCCTGCACTACTGCTAACGCTAATTTCCCTTATCTTGATGCCGAAAAGTAAACCCTGGACTTGGAAACATCCTGCTTGTGCTGCGGTTGGCTTTTTGGGGTTTCTATTTGCATTATTCTTCCAAATTCCATAGACCAACACCTAAACAAGCGTAATGCCTTCACATTCATTACAACCGTTGAGTGTAAAAGAGGGTCAATTCAGACCCAAATTTGCAGATTTATGACAAAAATTTCGACAAACGCCCAATTTTCCGTAAGTTTAGAGTTTGCCCTTTTGTTATACCATCTTCGCATTATTTGTGAACTCAACCACCCCGACCTCCACCCCTCAGCAAGAACCGGTTGCTTTACCCGATACACTTTCAACCCCCTCGCCACGCCGCACCATTGCTGTACGCGGAGCGCGTCAGCACAATCTCAAAAACGTTTCGATTGACCTTCCGCGCAATAAACTTATTGTCGTAACGGGCGTGAGCGGTTCGGGCAAATCGTCGCTGGCATTTGATACCATCTACGCCGAAGGGCAGCGCCGCTTTGTGGAATCACTTTCCGCCTACGCTCGGCAGTTTTTGGAACGCATGAATAAGCCCGATGTGGACGTGATTACCGGCATTCCACCTGCGATTGCGATTCAGCAAAAAACCATTTCCCGCAATCCTCGTTCCACCGTCGGCACAACGACGGAAGTGTATGATTATATGCGACTTCTTTGGGGACGTATCGGTGAAACGATTTGCCATGTTTCTGGAAAAGTCGTGCGAAAAGATACACCGGAGTCGTCGCTCAACGACATCCGAACGGCAACAAAGCCCGAAGAGCGTCTGTACGTCTTATTTCCACTTCAAAACCATGACAAACACTCGTTCCGAGACGAAATAGAGAATATTAAACAACAAGGTTTTTTCCGCGTTGTTATGGTAGGAACAAATGATATTCTCGACCTTAATACCGACAACCTTCCCACAACGCTTAAAAAGGAAGTTCTGGTGCTTGTGGACAGAATTGTGTTTCGTGATGATGCCGATGTACAAACGCGCCTCAGTGATTCGCTGGAGCAGGCATTTGTCAATGGTGCAGGGCGCTGTGTAGTGCGGAATATCTCCACCAACACCGACCTCAAATTCAGCAACATCTACGAATGTGCCACAAGCGGCATTGTCTATGACGAGCCGCAGCCACGCTTGTTTTCCTTTAATAACCCGCTTGGCGCTTGCCCCACCTGCGAAGGTTTCGGGAGGACGATGGGCATTGATGAAGATTTAGTGATTCCAAACAAGCAAAAATCTCTTGCAGACGGCGCTATTGCTCCTTTTCAAACACCTGCACACGCAAAATACCAAGAAGCGCTGGAAAGAGAAGCTGCCAAACGAAATATCAATCTTGATGCGCCCTTGAGTAGCTTGAACAAGGAAGAATTTCACTTTGTGTGGAACGGCGGCGGAAAATATGACGGCGTAAAAGGCTTTTTCAAAATGGTGGAAGATAACAACCAAAAAATGCACTATCGCGTGCTGATGAGCCGTTATCGTGGGTACACACGCTGCCATGATTGCGGTGGTTCGCGCTTGAAACTTTCGGCGCGGCAAGTGTTTGTGGGCGGGAAAAACATTCCGGCAGTGGTCAATATGACGCTGGAAGATGCTTACACATTTTTCAATGCACTGGAATTAACCGAGTACCAAACCGCAATTGCAGAACGCATTTTGAAGGAAATCACCATGCGATTGGAACTGCTCAACCGCATGGGGCTTGGATATTTGACGCTTGACCGACTCGCGCATACGCTTTCGGGCGGTGAAGTGCAGCGTATCAATTTGGCTACATCTATCGGTTCATCGCTTGTCGGAGCGCTTTATGTGCTGGACGAACCTAGTATTGGTCTGCATCCACGCGACACAGAGCGTATGATTTCCGTAATGGAACGCCTCAGAAACTTAGGAAATACGGTGATTGTGGTCGAACACGACGAAGACATTATGCGCCGTGCTGATATGATTGTGGACATGGGGCCACGCGCCGGAGAGCGCGGCGGCGAGGTAATTTTTCAAGGCTCACCCGCAGCGATTATGCACCACGAAGAATCGCTCACTGGCAAGTATCTATCTGGTCGTTTAGAGATTCCGATTCCGCAACACCGTAATAACGGCAACGGCAAGGAAATTATCGTCAAAGGAGCGCATGAAAACAATCTCCGCGATATTGATGTGCGCATTCCGCTTGGCGCAATGGTTGTTGTTACAGGTGTGAGCGGTTCGGGGAAATCAACATTTGTTCACGATGTCTTTTACAACGGACTACAGCGCAAACTCGGTCAGCCTGTGCAGTCTGTGGGCAAACATACGAACATCATTGGCTGGGAGAACATTCAGCACGTTGAGATGGTGGATCAATCGCCCATCGGCAAGTCGCCACGCTCCACTCCGGCGACTTACACCAAAGCATTTGACTATATCCGCGACCTTTTTTCGATGACACAAGCCGCAAAGCAACTTGGCTGGAAGCCAGGTTCGTTTTCCTTTAATGTTCCGGGAGGGCGCTGCGAGACCTGCCAAGGCGATGGCATGGTGAAAATTGAGATGCAGTTTTTAGCAGATTTGTACCTCGAATGTGAGGATTGTCGGGGAACGCGCTACAAGAAAGAAGCCCATAGTATTCGCTGGCGAGAAAAATCTATTGTGGACGTGCTTAACATGACTATTGACGAAGCAGTCGAGTTTTTCAAAGGCGAAGACCGCATCACTTCTCGCTTAGAGACCTTGCAGAAGGTTGGTTTGGGGTATATGCGCATGGGACAGCCCGGCACTACACTTTCCGGCGGCGAAGCGCAGCGCGTCAAGTTGGCGTCACATTTACACGAAAAAAGTAGCCAGACGACACTCTTCATTTTTGACGAGCCTACAACGGGTTTACATTTTGATGATATAGCCAAACTTATTACCTGTTTTCAAGAACTCGTGAAACGCGGACATTCGTTAGTTATTGTTGAACACAATACGGACGTAATGAAATGCGCCGATTGGATTATTGATTTAGGACCGGAAGCCGGAACAGGTGGTGGAACAATCGTCGCCGAAGGAAAACCGGAGGCGATAGCAAAGGTTACGGCATCACACACAGGGCGATTTTTGAAGGAGATTTTGGGGTAAGGTTTTCGACTTCTTCAGTACACCGGTGGTTTATCGAAAAACTGCTATCATTTCCGAATTTCCATCAAAGCGCTTTTCATGAAGCATTTGCACATCTATTATTTTGGTAAGCAAGGTTGCGCTGTGGTTCACCAAATCTAGGTTTTCAAAAATGCGTTAGGTACTAAAATCTGCACCCAATAAACTTTGTGATCGTTTTTACGTGATTGAAAGGAGAATAAAAACATTGCACGGTTTGCTTGTAAACCTGATTTTTCGCGTAATTCACGAACTGCTGCCCCTAAGTGAGATTCACCTAAATTTGCAACTTCGACCGAACAATAAAAAAGAATCCCCGTTCATTGCATTGAGCAAAATTCCCTGCTTTATTTCAACTCACTGTTCCTCCATGTGTCTTCATTTCTTTGCTTACTCGAAATGTTTTCCCCGACCGAATAGATTGTTGAGTTTTATTGTTTTCCTGTGCTTCCAAAACCGCCAGTGCCACGAGAAGTCGGGCTAAGTAATTGGACTTCGTTCCATGCGGCAGTTTCATATTTTGCAATTACTATTTGGGCAATGCGGTCGCCTCGTTGGACAACAAAAGGTTCTTTGCCAAAATTGGCAAGTAACACATGAATTTCTCCTCGAAAATCACTATCAATCGTTCCTGGAGCATTGAGGCAAAACACAGCATTTTTTGCAGCCAGACCGCTTCTTGAGCGCACTTGAATTTCATAACCTTCTGGAATTTCAACAGCAAGCCCTGTTGGAATCATCGCAACTTCACCACTATTTATGGTGATATTTTGGAGAATTGCGGCGCGAATATCTGCTCCGGCTGAACCTTGTGTAGCATAAGCGGGAAGCGCAAAATCGTCGAAACCCTGTTTTGTTCGAGTGATATTTATTGTGAGCATAAAATTTTATCGTGAATTATCCTCTTGAGTGCTTGAGGCAGCAGGTTTGGGTGCAAAGGCTTGTTCAAAGAACAAACGAATTCTTCTAAGGTTGCCAAATGAGTAAAAACCACTATCCCAATGGCGATAGCCATCCAATAAATCCAAAGTTGAAGATACTCCAGCTTTATTTAAGGCTTCATCAAGCAATTCACTTTGATTGGGAGGGACATTACAGTCCACTGTTCCATGCTGGATAAGAAACGGTGGATCATCGGGTGTAACATAAAAAATCGGGTTGGCAAGTTTTACTTTGTCCGGTATGGTTTTTATCGCTGCCCCCATGAGTAGGGCTTCTGGTGAGGTTGGCTGACTATGAATAATTGGTGTGGCGCAGTCTTCAACAGGAGCATCATCCATTTTCAAAAAATCGGTAGGACCATATAAGTCGACAACGGCATGAACACGGCTTGAAAAACCGATATAGGGTCCAACCGCACCTTCAATTTCAATCGTTACATCACCCGATGTGGCTGTTTTTACGTCTCCAGAGCAGCCCAACAATGCAGCCAAATGCCCACCAGCTCCTTCGCCCCAAACACCTATTTTTGTTGTGTCAATTTTGAATCGTGCCGCGTTGGCACGAATCCATCGAATTACGGCTTTACAGTTATGTAACTGTGTTGGAAATCGTTCATTAGTGACATAATTCGCACAAACAACAACAAAACCGCTTTTCACCATGGAAGCGGCATAATTAACCCCAAAACCGTTTTTATTTCCAGAAAACCACGAGCCTCCATGCAACCATAATATCACGGGAAATGTAGGTTTTTGCGGATTCTCTGATGGTACATAGATATCCAAAAGCATATCTTTTCCTCCTACATTTCCATAAACAATTCCCGTTTCAGTAGGAGGCACAAATTGTTGTGCCGCAGCGGAAACTGTCGCTAAACTCAATAGCACAAGAGATACTCCCAAAAATTTTTTACCTAACGTCGTTAGGGCAATTCTTGGGTTCCGTCGTTGCTGTCGAGAGAAATGTATAAAACAGAGAAAAATAGTCATCAAAACACGGTTTTCGTCCCTTTGCGCTGCTGCTTTCGCAATGGGCATGGCGGAATGGTCTTGTTATGGTGTAAATTTATATGCTTTTTTTGGATTTATTGAGAAATTTTTACCATAACGAAAGAAATTTTCTCCTTTATACCTTGACATCCCTTTTCGTTCCTAGGTTTATTACAGTTCCAAAATCTCTTTTGTTCTTATGCTTAAAGTTTTTGCAGTATCACATTTATTTTTTAGATTAAGCTAAAAAAATATTTAGTCAAATTTCTCATCTCTAGATTCAGTAAACATTATGACGAGTCAATCTTCACAAAATCCTTCATTTTCCAATATTCACCAATCAGTGAAAATACCAAACGACAATCGTTGGAAAAAGGTCTTTGCATTTTTTGGTCCGGCTTATCTTGTTAGCGTTGGGTATATGGATCCTGGTAACTGGGCAACGGATATTGAAGGTGGCGCTCGCTTTGGGTATGCACTTGTGTGGGTGTTATTGATGTCCAACCTTATGGCGGTTCTGCTTCAAACCTTATCAGCTCGCTTGGGCATCGTTACGGGGCGTGATTTAGCACAGGCTTGCCGCGATAATTATCCTGCTCCGGTTGCATATTCACTTTGGTTCTTAGCAGAAATTGCAATAGCCGCTTGCGATTTAGCTGAAGTACTTGGTACAGCAATCGGCATTAATTTATTATTTCATTTTCCTGTACTTTGGGGAGTAATTATTGCAGGGTTTGACACTTTTTTACTGTTGCTCATTCAAAATTTTGGAGTGAGAAAGTTTGAAGCTTTTATCGTTACATTGGTTGCAACCATTGGAGGCTGTTTTTTGATTGAGTTGTTTCTATCCAAACCTGACATAATGATGGTCACAAAAGGCTTTGCGCCCTCTTTACCGGAAGGAGCGCTTTTTGTAGCAATTGGAATTATTGGCGCTACAGTTATGCCCCACAATCTCTATCTTCATTCATCGCTCGTACAAACACGAGCCGTAGAACCTACTAATGAAGGCAAACGTATTGCAGCAAAATATAATTTTCTTGATTCAGTCATCGCACTTAACGCTGCATTCTTTGTTAATGCTGCCATTCTTATTTTGGCGGCATCCACGTTTCATAAAAACGGGGTTGTCGTAACAGAACTGCAACAAGCGCACGAACTTATTTCTCCGTTACTCGGCACAACACTTGCAGGCACACTTTTTGCCATTGCACTTTTGGCTGCTGGTCAATCATCCACTCTTACAGGAACACTTGCTGGACAAATTGTCATGGAAGGGTTTCTACATTTCAAAATGCGCCCATTTTTGCGTCGTCTCATAACACGGATGGTTGCAATAATTCCGGCAATCTGGGTTCTTCTAACAGCAGGAGAAACCGGAACGTATCAATTACTGATATTAAGCCAAGTTATTCTTAGTCTGCAACTTCCCTTTGCAATAATTCCCCTTATTCATTTCACATCAGACCGCAGACAAATGGGTGAATTTGCTAGCAAGCCGCTTGTTGTTTTCTTTTCGTGGGTTGTTGCGGTCATTATTATTGTACTAAATATAAAATTAGTCATTGACAAATCAACTGAATTTCTTTCAGCGCAATCCTCTATTTTCCCGAAAATAGGGATACTAGTGGTAAGTATAGTTCTAGTTCTTCTACTTATCTACATTATTGTTAAACCATTTCTTGACCGTACGAATCGAGGTAAATCACGAAAACCGACATTTACAATGCTCGACGAGGGTGCAAATTTACGTCTCGACAAACCCAGTTATACACGTGTCGGCGTAACGATTGCTTTTTCTGATAATGATAAAAAAGTCCTAAGTGAGGCTTGTTCGATAGCTCGCCAACACAATGCGGAATTATACCTTTTCCACGTTGTTGAAGGGGTAGGAGGAGTAGTATATGGAGGTGCTGCTTTTGACGCTGAGGCACGAGAAGATGAATTGTATTTACGTCGTGTTGGCGATGCACTTATCGCAGAAGGAATAGCCACTAAGTGTTTTCTTGGTTTTGGTGATGTGCCCAAAGCAATAGTCGGGCTTTGCAAGGAACACAACGTCGAATTACTTGTCATGGGTGGACATGGGCACCGCGGACTTTGGGATTTCGTTTTTGGAGCTACAATTTCTCCGGTGCGCCATGAACTATCAATCCCAATGCTTATTGTTCGGTAAACCAGGGCAGAGAGTTGATGTTTTTTCGTACCTGGGTCAGGTGTGTTAAAATTGGAACTGTACATTCTTGTTCGAGAAGACATCAAAGAGCGCATCAAGAATGTTGGTTGTCTGCTTACGCAGGGTTGAGCCGAAGCCCCGCAAACGACAAAACACCACAGCACCGTTCATGGAACGGAACGAACCGGAAATTTTTTGTTGGACTGTGATCATACGCAAATCACGTTCGGCAAGGTTGTTGTCGAAAACAGCGTAGGGATCAGTGGCAAAGCGGAGGATGTCTGCTTTGTGGTGGAGGAGGCGTTCAGCCAGTAGGCGCTCTTCGGATTGGTTGATACGCCCTTTTGTTGTTCCGTTCTCTCGCTCGGTGCTGCGCGGATGAAGCCGCAATGCTGCCTCCACCAGCTCGTCGTAGCGCGTTTCTATGCTG
>JALONG010000097.1 GCA_025455065.1 Candidatus Kapaibacterium sp.
TCCTTTCAAAGGTTCGTGGTTGAATCCTGAAAGTTCGCGCTTCTTTCGGGTTTTTTCAAATTTTTTTTGCTTGCAAAGAACTGTCAAAACTACTGTAACAGATATGATAATGCACACTTGGCATCACCCGAAGGTGAGCGAAAATCCTTCCGACACATTTGGAGCGGGAAAAGTGCGCATTCTCAACGTTTTTCAACGGCTCTTGTCGGAGTGCATCGCTATTATCGGTGGCATTATTTCACCAAAGATAATAATAAACTGATTGGGTATCAAGTTGGGTATCAAGCGCCAGTGAGTGCGAATGAGTTGTACCGGTTTATGCATCACAACTCGCTGCTTTGGTAAAACAATGAATAATACCAGTTTGAGTTGATAACTGTGCAAAAAAATCCGGCTTCAGTGGCACAGACATTCTTGTCTGTGCGAGTATTTATGCTTTTTCCAGAGAAAAGCATTAAAAAAAACAATGTACAATCCTCAACGTAAATTGGTATAAATATGCGCATAGTCGCTGGTCGCTATTGGCGAGTGCAGTTGCCACGCCACATTCAATTATTCTTGCAGAATACGTTTATATTCTCGTCAAAAGTGTCGGACATATCATTGCCCAGTATGGAATATTGTGAAAAATTAGTTTCCAACCACAAAACACCTTGATATTGCTATTGTTTTTTTCTAATAATTCCCCATAATTTGTGATATTCGTAGCAAATTGTTGTTACTATTATCCCGAAACTGAGCATTATGGCTACATTCAAGCTCTCTCAAGAAAACGCTGCGTTCTTTTACAAAGAAATTGAAGAAATCGTTTTTGATGAACTTGCTCCACAAACCACACAAATCCTTGTGCTGCGAGGTGTTTTGAGCGAACTTCTCCACACCATCACCGCCGAAGAACCGCAGCTTTTTACCGACTTGTATTCTCGTTTGCTCTTCGTGTCTGATAAATACTCGTTTCCGGGGTATATTTCCCGTGAACTCCACGCCTTTCGGCGCATTGCCACTCGTGCGGGGCGGAAAAATATCAAGATTCCCAACGAAGCCGTTCGCAGTTCCGCACGGGCTTTAGCGCTAGTAGTCTTTTTTTTCTCGGAAGAACGTGCGCCGGAGCCGCTTCGTACCTTGCTTTTGGAGGCGAAACCTTTCACCAAAGAACCCGCTTCGACCAAATCGCATCTGCCGCTTGTGCGTATCACGGTGCAAGGTTTTGGGTTGGTAGAAAGCAAGCATGGACGCGCTTTTGTGGAATTGCAAGGTTTGACGCACGACGGCGAAATGCTCCTTGTACGGATTTGGGAGCCTTGGCATGATGTGGAGCAGCTTGCGTGGGAGTTTTGTACGCTGCACGTTACGGCACTGCGTTTTGTGGAAATCAAAACAGTGGAACTCACGCAACAAAAGGCTGGGAAAGCAGGTAAAATCAGGCAAGAGGACGAAATAACGAGTCAAAATTTCAGCCTTTATGAAACGACGGCAGATTCGATGGTTATCTTGGAACCGGATTATTTGCTGGACGTAACCGACCTCGCCGAATGTGTGCAACGGCAGCTCCCATCGGGCGGAAACCCGCGTATTTCCTTGCTGAAAAAGTTTTTGCCGACAGAAGTGAAAATGTCGCTAGTGAGCGGAAGTATCGCAAACTACTGTTTTGACGCGCTTTTGACGAATCCCGATGTGGAATTTGATACCATATTTCGAGAAGCAATCCTTCAAAAGCCTCTTCAAATCGTCGCTTTGCAGCATGAGAACAAAGAAGCCGTGAATTTACTGCGAATGCACAGCACAACTGTTTTCGATAATATCCGCGCCTTGCTGACAACGCTCCAATGGGACAAAGCAAGTATTGAAGCGAGTTTCATCTCGCCGTTATACGGCTTGCAAGGGCGCTTGGATTTGATGGTGGAATATGACGATGACCCAAACCGAAAAACGATTGTGGAACTCAAAAGCGGCTCTGCGCCTGCTAATGCGACATGGGAAAACCACGCCGCACAAGTAACTGCCTACAATCTCCTTTTGGATTCGTGCTTTCGTGAGCGCTCCGGCGATTCGTGCATCTTCTACGCACGAGATTCTGTGCGCCCTTTGAGGAATATCCCGAATGACCGCCACTCGAAACAGCTGCTTTTGGCGCTCCGAAATCGCATCATTGCGCAAGAACATTCACTGTCGCTCAGGCAACCGCGCACCTTGCAAGACATTCATCCCGAACATTTTGGGCTTATGCCGACCTTTATTGCGCAGGAAGTTCAGCGTTTTGCACAGACCTTTGCGCTGGCTTCTTCGCTGGAACGCAAGTATTTCCGCGTCTTTTCGGCGTTTGTGAATAGGGAAAATTGGGCAGCACGGACGGGAAGCGAGCGCGGGGAAGGTTTTTCGGGGTTGTGGCGAAAGAGTTTGAATGAAAAAGCTGATGAATACAGCATTTTAGCGCATTTGGAGTTAGACGTGGAAGAAAGTGATTTTACGAAACTCCATTTACATTTTCACCGAACCGAGCAAACATCAGCCTTGGCGAACTTTCGCGTCGGCGATATTATTCTGCTCTATCCGCTTCTGCCTGAAGATGCCGATGAGCGCTCGTTTTTGCGTGGTGCGATGCTGAAAGGCTACATCAAACGCATTTCGCGGAACAGCGTCGTGGTGAGTTTGCGCAATAAACAAATGCTTTCGGCAAACAGCAAGCGCACACTCTTTAGAAGCGAGGTTTTATGGGCGATTGAGCCGGATTTTTTCGGAACGGAATTTAAGTCGCAATACGAATCACTCTACGATTTTCTAAAAGCGCCGGAACGGAAGCGAAATTTACTCTTAGGCTTGGAAAAACCCATGCACAACGAGGAAATACGCCAACGTGTACAAAATACACCAATGGGCGATTTAACCGAAGAACAACACGCTCGGCTTGCCGATGCCATGAGCGCAGAGGATTATTTCCTTTTGCAAGGACCGCCGGGAACGGGCAAAACCTCACGAATGCTGAAGTCTATGGCCGTGTATCTGCATGGCAAGACCAACGAAAATATTCTTTTTCTTGCCTTTACCAATCGTGCTGTGGATGAAATTTGCGACGCACTGAAATCCGCAGAATTAGAATTTATCCGTCTAGGCTCGAAAGAATCTACTTCGCACACCAACCGTGTACTTTATACACTAACGGAAGGCAAGACGATTGCCGAAACAGAGGAACTGTTTTCCGGCACGCGGATTCTTGTTTCGACGATTTCGTCACTCTTGAAAAATTTGGAAGTGTTGGCAATCAAAAACTTTGATACGGTGATAATTGATGAGGCTTCGCAGGTTGTCGAGCCGCAACTTATCGGGCTTTTGGCGCGATTCAAACGCTTTATGTTGATTGGCGATGAGAAGCAACTTCCGGCGGTTGTTGTGCAGCCGGAGCGCGGAGTTGCAGTGCGCGATGAAGAACTGAACGCCGCAGGGTTTTTCGATTTGCGGACTTCAATGTTCGAGCGGCTTATCACACGCTGCAAACAAAACGCTTGGACGGAAAGTTACGGTATTATTTCCAAGCAGGGGCGTATGCACGCTGATATTGCTGCGTTTCCGAACATTGCCTTTTACGACAGTGTTCTTACGCCGCTTACGGAACGTCAGACGCGCGCGATAGCGCCTTCTGTCTTCGAGAACCTTTTTCCCAATATTTCTTCAAAAGAACGCAGCGAAATTGTACGTGTACAAAATACACTATCAAAAAATCGTGTCGTTTTTTGGCAATCAGAAGAAGAGCAGCAAACCAAAGTGCATGAAGGCGAAGCGGCACGGGCGGCGCTTTTGGCAAAAACCTTCCACGCGGCTCTGGGAGCGGAGTTCCACACTGGAAGCATCGGCATCATTACGCCATTTCGGGCGCAAATTGCCGCGATTTATCATGCGCTGCCGCAGGAACTTCACGAAAGCATCACCGTTGATACGGTTGAGCGTTATCAAGGCAGTGAGCGCGACATCATTATTTTATCCTTTGCCGTCAATTTCCCATCGCAAGTGCGCTCGGTGCAATCGCTTTCCACCGACGGCGCTATTGACCGCAAACTGAATGTGGCTCTCACGCGGGCGCGGGAACGGATGATTGTGCTGGGGCGGGCAGAAGTGCTTTCGCACAGCCCGATTTTACGACGTTTTATCGGGTTTGTGGAGGAACGAGGCGGGTTTGTGGGGAGCGGTAAAAACAGAAGCGAGACCCTCTAGCCCGCAAAGGCGCGGGAATTGAGAGCCTCGCAGTTGCTATAACTCTAGCAGTCTTTATTGGAAGCGAAAGAACACGCCGTTTGCCGAATGTGCCGACAAAACCGCTTTGTCGCTGTTGGTGCGCTTCACATTCGCAACCGCAATGGAGAGGTGGACATTACCCGCTTGGAGCGATGCTAATTCTGCTGCGGTGAAGGTCATGCTTGTTGTTCCGGCTGTAAAGCGCTTGGTTACTGGTCTGGGGAGATTGCTTACAATGCGACGCACTTCTTCACGGGTTTTGCCTGCCAATGCCGATGAATCCAGAACATTGCGCAGCATGATTTGACCGCTTGTAAATGTGCCAGCCAGCGTCCAATTCACCGTAAGAGGCGCGGTGCGTGGGAGTGAGGCATTTTCCTGAATCGAAGTAACCGAAATTTTTCCCGGTATATCAATCGCATTGTCTTGAAGTGTGTAGGAATTGACGCGGAACGTCGCCAGCGCATTTGCGTCGGTGAGCGGAATAGGCGTTGGTGCAGCGCCTCCGCTTGGCGGTGCGGGATAGACAAAGGCAGATTCTTGTGGGCGTTGGGCGTTAGCATTGGTGCTGTTCGGGCGACCATTCGGCGAATTGCTGTTGCCCGGACGCTGTGTCAGTGCTGTGAAAGCGTAGGTATTGCCCAGCACACTGACGCTTACGCCAACCACGCCCAGCGAGCCGCTAAACCGTGCAGAACTGAATCCACCAGCCGTTGCGCGGTCTTGCCCAATGGGGCGACGTGAAATCTCCAAGATGGCTTCCGGTCTGGTCTCCGGGGTGGTTGTGCCTGTGGTGCTTGGGCGTGGGTTGCCGCCTTGCGGATTACCTGCGCGGGGTGGTGCGCCTAAGAGATTATCACCAAGGACAGCACCGCCGCCGATGCCCATAGTTTCGCTAAGGTCTTCGGTGTTTACGTCATTGAGCATTTCGTTGGGTGTGCTGCTGTAAGACGCGAGAATTGTTTCAAGGCTGATGTCGGTGGAAAGCGCATTGGTGCTTGTGTTGTCAAAGCCTGCGATGGGCGAATTGCCGGTCGCGTTGCAGGAAGTCATGCCAAAAGTGATGGCAAGAAGTAGCGCAGCAACCGCAAGAAATAAGGCGCGGTTGCCTTTCAATAAGGTTTTCATGGTCGTATCCAAAAAGGAGTGAAAAAAGGAGATTATTCCCGTATTCCGTCAAAAAGCCTTCAGCGTTAGTGAGTATGCGTATGTTCACGTTTTCCCTTCATGCGCATAGTTGGGATGCCGTTTTGGGGGCTGTGATGATGAACGGTTACAAGGCGGCGCGGTTTTGTTCGATAAGAAATCTGAAAAATGGTATTGCAAAGAAACTTCGAGCGTTTATCGGTTGTGAGTTGCTTACAAGAGAGAAAAACAAGGAATGGGAAAAGAAAGTTACAGTTTTGCGGGGAAATTTTTCTGAAGTGCTTGGGATGCGCTTGAAATCACGCTTTTAAGGCTGTTTTGGAATCTCCCTATAAAAGGTAAAGCCCTGTATGTAAGATTCTGTCAGTCATGCAGGGCTGTTGGAATACCAATGTGCATCAAAAAAATGCGAAGGAATTGTTTACGGTTGCTCGCCCAATTTCTTTGTCTATTCAGCAATGTCGTTTCCAACTTCTGCTATTGATGCCGTGTCCGAACACTATCCGGCAAAATATAATAGACAGCAATTCCGGCAAAAATAAGGTAGGAAATATAGGGCGAAACAAACCCCAACGCGCCTGCTAGGGCATACAACAGCACTGAGCGTACATTCCCCCGTAAAACCTTACGTTCCAGATCTTCCGAGACGTGATCGTGCATGAGTTGTGCTTTTATTCCGGCATATTTGCGAAGAAGCAGAAAACTTATTCCTACACCCGTCGAGACAAGGCTGTAACAGGCACTTGCCGATGATAAGTGGGAATAACGTCCCATAAAATTATTGGCGAAAGGAATGAGCGTACACCAAAAAAGTAAGTGAAGATTATGCCACAGAAACGGCATATCTACGCGCTTTATCAAACCCAAGATATGGTGATGATTTATCCAAATAATCGCTAAGGTGAGAAAACTTATGACATAGGCGATGAACTGCGGGAGAATCTGCTTAAAAGCAGCAAATAAGCCGTTTGCAGAGTCAATCGGCGGTAGTTTGATGTCGAATACCATGAGCGTGATGATAATCGAAAAAACGCCGTCGCTGAAGGCTTCCAAGCGGTCTTTGGTTATGGTTGTTTGCATAGATTCACAAGAAAATTTACATCAAATACCCTTTTTCCGCTTCAATTTTCGGGGGTAATTCTTCGCCCAGCATTTCCTTCAAATCTCGTTCAATGGCGTTGCAAATTGCCGTGAGCGGTACGTCGGTGGTGAGATTTTCAAACGGGTCTTCGTTGGCTGCACCAACTTTGGAAATGGTGTTGAAGACAAACGCAATCGTGATAGAAACGGGAATCACGAGAGCATCTATGCCGATTTTGATGAAATCGCCAATGAGCGTAAAGGGCAGAAGCAGCATAAATACTACCAAAAACAGCCGTGTGAAATAGTCGTATTGGCGCAAAAGAGGTGTTTCTTTGATACGCTCGCAAGAGCCTTGCAGTGTATTGAACGTTGCCAGCGTCGGTTCAAGGCTGATATTGTCGAAGCCGCCTAAAATCTCCTCTTTCATACCTTCTTTTACGCGAATTGCTTGTTTTTGCAGGAGCATATTCGGGATATTCGTTTTGCTCAAAATTGTGTCATATTCTTCGGGCGAAAGCAAATGCCGAAATTCTTCCGTTGATGCGGTCTGCGGTGTAGGCAAACGAAGTGCTTTTATAGCAATGGAATCTTCTCGCAAACGTAGGCGTAAGGCGTGTGCGAAGGCAATTTGCCTGTGAACAACTTCGCAGGAGTAAACACGTGCTTTTTCAGGAGTTGTTTTACCAATAGCCACAGCATTTTCCGCACTGGAAATAATCTGCCGTGCGAAACTACGGCTACTGTTGTGGATGTTTGCCCAGAGTGTCCGCGCTTCCCACCACCGTGCGTAGGCGGTGTTATTCCGAAAACCAATGAAAATAGCAAGAGCGCTGCCCAAAATCGCACACAGCGAAAAGGGAAGCGCCAGCACCAACACACCGCTTTTGTAGAGTAGATACACCGCAATAGAGAGAATAACCGAAACAACGGTTTCCGCCCGAACATAGCGCAGAATCTTGATTGGGCTGAGGTTTCGTTTGATGATCATAGTTCGGATTGATACAATAAAAATGGTTACTCTAATGCTAGCGAAAGCCCGAAGGTCAGCAGTAAATCTGCTCTTTCCACGCCCAAAAGCACGACGTTATCCCGTGTGTAGCTAAGGGCGGTGCGGAACGAAACATTTTTTGCTAATGGCACAAACAGCGCTGCTTCCGCAAGATAACGATAATCTTCTGCATTTGTCAAGCTTTGTTGATACCACGCTTCATATTCCACGCGCACTTTTCCATCAAAGAGGGAATTTCGTCCGGCAAGCCTTACCGTTCCTCGCCAAAGATTCTGAACGCTGCTTGTCAGGTCGGGCATATCACGGAAGGTGTTGCCATTGAAGGTTGTTTGCTCGTTGGTGAGTGTTAATGAGGCTTTCAGCGAATGCTGCTTTTCATTCACAATTACCACTGTTCCGCCAATGCCTGCTTGATAGCGAAAATCAAATTTCCGACGATAGTTTCGCTCGCCCCAAAGCATGATGTAGGGATAAATCCACTCTTTAGGAAAAACATAGAAAAAATTCCGTGAAATAAGATCGTTTTCTGTGAGGCGTTTTGCAAATGTGCCGTATTGATAGACGGACGAGGATTTGAAGCCCCAAACCTTTTGTTCCGGCTCGACATAGCTTGCCTCCAGTGTTGTTATCCAGAGCAAGCGTTCCACATTGCCGGTGATAAGCGTTCCGCCGCTCGACAAACGTCCGTGCCACGAGGAAGAATCAGCTTCGGACAGTTGTGCAAATGTTCTCAGAGTTGAGAATGTGAGAATTACCAATATCGCCGCGAAAGTAAAGAATATCGGGGGCGACTTCTGCCGCCCCGTAGTGTGTGAATGAAGGATGTTCATAGTGTTATTGTGCTGATAGTGTTATTGTGCCGATTGAAGGGAGGTAAGGATTTTCACAAACTCTTCCGGCTTTGCAACGAAAGGCAGGTGAGACGTGTTCATTTCAATAACCTTCTTAATACCGCCGTTTGCAGCAATCATCGCTTTTTGAAGGTCGTAACCGACGGCATTGTCATTGGTTGTGGAGATATAGTATTTCGGAACGCTGTTAAATTTTGCACCCAGCGAAACCTTCTCACCAAGCGGTTTTGCGGGTTCAGCTTTGTGATATTTCACCAAAACATCTTTCATAAAATCGGGACAATCCGCGCAAACCGCAGGAACAATCATGTCTTTCTTGATTTTCGCTTCTGTGTAATCCTGAGAAAATTCTAATGCGCCGCCGACTTTGCTTTGCGCATCTTTTTTGGAAAGCGTCAGCAAATCTTCACCATTTTTCGGAAGGTACGCTGCCACATACACAACTTTTTCAATTTTGTCAGCCAAGTTGTTTGCCACCTGCGAAGCCACAATACCCGCCATGCTATGCGCTACAAGCGTTACTTTACCTTTTTGCTCTTTGATTGCATCGCTGACGGTTTTAACGTAATCATTCAAGGTCACTTTGCTTGCCGATGTAAGATTTAAGCCGTGTGCAGGGAGATTGACCACAACGACATTCGCATTAACGGCGAGTTGATTGCGCACAAAGCCCCACGCAGACTCGTCTGCCCATGCACCATGCACCAGCACGTATGTCGGGTAGCGAGACTTATCTTTTTCGAGTTGAGCGATGACAAGCCGTGCTGCTGCCGAGCCGCTATTCTGCTGCTGTCCTGTGATTAAGTTTCCATCTTGAACGGCATACGGAGCAAAGGGTTCGCCGATTTCAAATTTCGAGTTGGGCATTTTTCGTGCTTCATCTTCGATGCGGAAGGGCTGGATTTTCATGCCGACGAAATTATCCGCATACTGCTCTTCACCACTTGCAAAGCCTGTCCATTTCTTGCCTTCAACCAAAAATTTTCCGTTCGGAAGTTTTGTTTTCAGCAAAATACACGTACCATGACAAATTGCGGCTGTGGGCTTGCCGGTGAGGTAAAAATCAGCAAAAAATTTGTGGAGTTCGGCGTTGTCAATGAACGTGTACATCGGACCTTGACCGCCGCAGACGAAGATTGCTTTGTAGTCATTCGCGTTTACGGTCGAAAGTTTTTTTGTGTTTTCGAGCAGAGCCATTTTGCTTGCGTCTTTTTTGAAGCCGAGCGAGAGAATGTCAAAAGCACTGTACTTGCTTGCATCTTCGGGGTCGCTGAAACCGTCGAATTTCAACGCACCGCCGTCAGGGCTGGCAATTTCTACGGTGTAGCCCGCTTCGGTAAATTCCCAATAGGGGTGCGTAATTTCTGCTGCCCATACGCCGATGGGCCAGCCGGTTTGCTTGTTTTGTGCGGGGTTCGAGGCAATAAAAAGAACTTTTCCTTTGGTGCCTGCGCCATGCTGGGCAAGTAATGATGCGCTGTTTGTAATGATGCCGAACAAGACGGCAAACACCGACGCGAGAATAATTGTACGAGTTTTCATCGGAAGTATTTCCTGAAAAATGGATGAGAATTGTTTGTGAACAATACAAAAATACCACACTCCGCAGGGCAGAATATGGTACGAAAGGGTCTTTGTGTGGTATGGAAGACCTTGATACAACCTGATTTTTTGCTTTCATAGTTTGTAAAAGATTCCGAATTTTGAATGAAATATTTTTTCCATTTTTTCCCGGTAAGCAATGCTTTCTCAAGCCTCTAATCTTTCCTCTGCAATGCCTGTTCTATGGCAACTAGAGCGTGCCATACGCACAAAAGCTATTGCGAGGGAACAGAATGTTTTGACAGAAGATATTCAGGAAATGTCGGCACTGGAAATGAAAATGGAGTTGTTGGTCGCTCACATCAAATCTTGTACCGAGAAAGGGTTGAGTTTGGAAGAAATAACTCAAAATCTTGAAGAAGAGATATGGCAGGTACGATTATTACTACAAGCTGAAAATCTGCCTAAGACGGTGGAGGATGTTGAAGAGGCGTTGGCCGAATACCAACAGCAGCCTGAGTGGGCAGAGTTGATACAGAGTATTGAGTTTGCTTGTAGGGTCTCTTTTCGTTTGGTCAATGATCGCCCGGGTTTTATAAAAGAATATTTTGTATCCGAAGGTCTTGTCCACGATAATGAGCAGATAGATTCGGTTATAGCGAAGAGCATCCGGCAAGTACAGGAGATGACTTTTCAACAATTTCGATATGGCTTAACGATGAATAATCAGTATGCTCTTTGTAATCTGCTCAACAGCTCGTTTTTGCTGGATGTGCAACTTGTTTGTGCTATTTTGGTATTGGAAAAAGAGCGTATTCTCTCAAAGCAAGAACTACGATTGTTATGTGATGCTATCAACGACACCGCACAAACACTTGGTGCAACATGGCGTATGATGAAACAATCCCTTCATAGAGAACAACCTGAATCAATGAGCGAACCTGAGTATTTTATTGCCTCAACGATGGAATTTGATAGAGAACTTGCCGAACAAGGAATGGAGGAATACGCCGAACTCCTTGTTGCGGAGGAGCGTGTATGAATCAAGTAGGCTACAGGAGAGGTGAAATAATCCTTCTTGATTTAGGAAAGGTTGGTGAAGGCATCATTGGGCATGAAGAGGCGAAAACACGTCCTTGCGTGGTGCTGAAATCACTCCGACAGGTAGGACTTGTTATTATTGTGCCACTTAGTTCCAACTATCCGCGGAACAGTAGTCATACAATCGTTGATTGCTCACAAGACCCATTCAATCAGGGAAGGCAATCGTATGCTCTCTGTCATCAAATTCGTGCTGTTTCTGATGAGCGAGTTATCAAATCACGGGGCGCGTTGGACAATAAGCACTACAACAAGATTTTGACAGTGCTGGCGGATATGCTGGAAATCTAACAGATTTCTCCAAATAAGCAACGGCGATCTCTTCAACGTTATTCGTGAAAACCGTGACATTTATTGTTAAAGTAAGAGGTCAGAAATAATAATACCAATTTGAGTTGACAATTATGCATAAATTCTTTGTATATTGGATTGAATAGAACAATGTTTGTAACCTGTTGCTCAACATCATGCGCCG
>JALONG010000098.1 GCA_025455065.1 Candidatus Kapaibacterium sp.
TTGTCCGCTTCGGCTTTGATAACCGCCATGACACTATCGCGGTGAATGCCGAGAACGTTCTCAATATCACGAATGCCACTATTGCGCATAGTCATCGGTGCAATCAATGCCCGTACTTCGGGCTTCCATGCTCGGTAGTGATAGCTGGTTTGAAAATTGCGTGAGCAACGTTTGCACACATACCGTTGTAGGTACGTTCTGCTTTTTCCGTTGCGTTTTATATCTTCGCTGTTGCAGTCAGGACAGCGGGCGAGGATACTTTCTGTACAAGCCATGTCGGAAAACTACACCGTTTTCCTGACTTTTTTATTGATGTTTCCAAAAAAACGTGTAATACCAATTTGAGTTGATAACTGTGCAAAAAAATCCGGCTTCAGTGGCCCAGACATTCTTGTCTGTGCGAGTATTTATGCTGCTTCCAGAGAAAAGCATTGAAAAAATAATGCACAACCCTCAACGTAAATCGGTATAAGTCGTTTACTTTATGGCAACTCTTTTGGGAAACGACCGTAATTTCCGAATATTCATTCGGGAATTGCTTTTTGCTCTGTTCCACAGATTTTCGTTTTTACTTTTTCAGGGACGACTAAGTTAATCTTACGGGAAAAGCCTCGTAAACACTTCCATTGTTTACGTTTCAGGTGTTCCCCAACATCTTCTGCATGATGATTTTTTTTCGCCACAGCCTTGCACAGCGCATTATTACTGCGCTTTTGTTGCCATTGGTGCTTGTCGCACTGAACGGTACGGGTGTGGCATTGTGTATTTATGAATTCGAGTGGGAAGATATTCTCACGCATCATTACCAACACTTCGACCCTACAAACCTCAGTAATAAAGCGCTTGGCAGGGAATTTATTACGCGAGTTTTAGAGAATAACAAACACGGCAACGATCACACACTTCCCAAACCCGCCGCTACAACGCCTGATTTACGGGCTGTGCCGACGGTTTCCGCATTACCGCTCATTCCTGCAATTCACCACACCATTACGTTTACGCCCCGAACACAAGGTTTTCTCCTGCGTGGCAGCCTCCCCGATATTTTTCATCCCCCACTTGTTTTGTGAACCATAGCACCATGAGCCTTTACGCTCAGAGCGGTTTCGCTCAATTTTTTTCGCACTTCACCCTGTGAAATGCAGCCTCGTTGCTGCTTGAAACACAAAGTTTGAAGCGCACTTTTGTCTATTGTTCACTTCTATTTTTTCAATTATGAAACCTTTTTTTCGTTACACGTTAGTCTTGTGCAGCGCAGTATCCCTTGCTCTTGAAGCATTGGCGCTGCCAATACAAGACACCACGAATACCACACGTAAAAAAGTCGCTCGTGCAGACGAAATCACGATTACCGCACTTCGACAACCTGAAAAAGCGCTTGAAGTCCCGCTCGCAATCACGGTTGTTCCGAAAAGTCTTTTTGAAAATTCGCGTGGTTTCGGGCTGGATGAAGCATTATCGCTTGTTCCGGGTGTGTTGGTGCAATCCCGCACCGGCAACCAAGATGTGCGTGTGATGATACGCGGCTTCGGCGCACGTGGCGCTGGAGAGCGCTCCAATGCTGGGACTTCGCGGGGGATTCGCTTTTACATTGACGGTATTCCCGAAACCGAACCCGACGGGCGTACGGCGTTTGACCTCATTGACCTTTCGGGTGCGACCAGCATCGAAGTTCTGCGCTCCAACGCTTCGGCGCTTTGGGGCAATGCTGCCGGAGGCGTGGTCAGCATCAATACGATTCCTGAGATTGACCGCCCTTACCTGAGTTTGCAAGCTCAATTCGGCAGTTTTGGTTTTCAAAAGCAAAGCCTTCGTGCGGGAACACCAACGGACATTGGCAAAATCTACATTTCTGTCAATAATACGCAGTTCGAGGGCTACCGGGCGCAATCGCAAAGCGCGTTGTCGCAGTTTTATGTGGGATTGCTTTCCAATCTTTCCCCCAAAACCCGCTTCAATACGTTCATTACCGGTGCGAGCAATGCGTTTCAAATTCCCGGACCACTTACGCAAGAGCAGTTTGATGCAAACCCCGCACAAGCCCAAAACGACGCTGCGATTTACAGCCCAACGTATGTCCAGCGCAATGAGCGCCGTTTTAACCGACTGGGACGCATCGGCACAACGTTTGAGCATCAATTCGACGCACAGAACACGCTTTCTGCAATGACCTTCCTCCAAAGCAAGGTTCTGCAGCGTTCCGAGCGCAATACGTTCCGTGATTTTAATCGGTATCATGCCGGAGGAAATCTTATTTTTCGTAATGCAACACGCTTCAGTGATATTGTTCACGCAAGTTTCCTTGCGGGTGGCGACATTCAGTACCAAGACGGGGCGCTGCTTTTTTACAACCAAGTAAACGGACAACGCGGTACACGCTTGCAAACGAACAAGCGCGAAGGCGCACAAAATCTAGGCGCGTTTGCTCAGGCAGAAGTGATGATCGGCTCAAGCCTTAGTGTAACAGGCGGTTTGCGCTACGATAACATTGCTTATTTCAACGAAGATTTTATCAATCCGAAAATCAACGAGAACCGAGCATTTGAGCGCCTTACACCGAAACTCGGCATCACGTACCATATCACGCCGCTTTGGACAATTTATGCGAATTTGGGCGGTGGAGTGGAAGTTCCCGCAGGTAACGAAACAGACCCGCCGAGCGTCTTTGGCGAAGACACGGTGCGCTCTATCAACGTGCTGCTAAAGCCGATAGAATCTACCACTTACGAAATTGGCACAAAAAGCATCTTGCTGACTGATGCAGTATCATTTCTGAGCCGTTTGTCGTTTGATGTGGCGCTGTATCAAGTAAATGTGGTGAATGATATTATTCCTTACCGTGGCGGACGTTTTTATTTTACGGCAGGGCGCTCTCAGCGAAGGGGCGCGGAAGCGAGTCTGCAAGCGGAGTTTCAGGGTGGTTTGTCACTGATGGCGACGGCGACGTATTCCGATAATCGCTTTGTGGAATACCGCATAGATTCAGGGTTTGTAAGCCGTGCATTGGAAGGGCGCTTTGTGAGTTATGCCGGAAACAAAATGCCCGGAATCCCTGATTTCTTCTCGTCCGTGCGCCTTCGTTATCAACCGAATTTTGCACCGCAATTTTTCACGGAATTTGAATGGCGCACCGTTGCGACATACTTCGCCAATGACGCTAACACGCTGACTGCACCTGCATTTTCCGTTGTTGACGGCACGGTAGGTTTTCGTCAGGCGTTTTTGGATGAACGTTTGCACCTAAGCGCTTTTGTGCGCGGGAACAACCTTTTGAACAGCAAGTATGTGGCGTCCATTTGGATAAATCCTGACCGCGCAACGAATGGTCAGTATCCGTTTATCGAACCCGGTTTGCCGCTCAATTACGTTGCTTCATTTGGCGTAGAATGGCGCTTTTAAGTGCTTTTGGGGAACGTGATTCGCAAAAAAAAACTCCGCCAAACAAGGAAATATGGTGTTTGGCGGAGTTTGTTTTATTGCGGTATAGCGTTATTTCATCAATCCAAACAGTTTCAAAATAAACACAATAGTATTTTGGTTGGTGATATAGACCGAGACTAAAATCAGAATCATCAAGATACTAAATTTGCGGTCAAGGCGCTCTAGTTTAGCGTCAGTGCGAGCTTCAGAGGCTTTAATTTCAGTGTAAACAGCCTTGAACTCGCCAAGCATTTCATTTCGTAATGCTTTGATTTCGCCTAACATCTCATTGCGCAAAGCCGCCAAATCTGCCTTCGACGCGAGTTCTTTCAAAAGCTCCTCACGCACCTCCAGCTTTTTCTGCTGTGCAAGCCTTATGGCTTCTTCCTGAATACCATTGGAAGCCGCTTCCACCGACTTTGCCGGTGTTAATGCGGTTTCTTTGCCAACAACTTCCTCAATGCGGCTATAAACCTCGACCGGAAATGTGTATGCCATGATAAATTCTCCTGTGGTTGATGACTGCCCTCGCTGCAATCTAGCATTTTCACGCACCAAAACCAAACAGCCGCTTAAAACCTTGCGTTCAAGCGGCTGCTATTATTGTTATGGGTAAATTTTTCTACTGTGCATCTTTGTCTTGGAGCGCAGAACGCAGTGCCGGTGCGCCTTCGCCGATATTTATTCCATTGCCGATAGGGAAGCCTTCGGGCAGTGTGTCCGGCAAATGATGATGCTCAATCTCAGGTTTGATGCGGAACACGCGGCGGAAGAACGCCGGAACACTCGTACGCCATTGGTCAAACTTGATATACACCACCGGAACAAGAATCAAGGTGAGGAACATCGAACTTGTCAAGCCGCCTATCAATGCCCATCCTAAGCCGGATTTCCATTCTCCGCCCGCACCGCCGCCAATAGCAATCGGAAGCATACCGACAATCATCGCTACGGTCGTCATAACAATCGGACGCAAACGAAGTTGTCCTGCTTCCAACAGCGCGTCGTAGGTGGAAAGTCCTTCTTCTTCTCGGACTTGATTCGCTCTATCAACAATCAAAATTGCATTTTTCGTTACCAAGCCTATAAGCATAATCATTCCCAGCATCGTGAAAATGCTGAGAGCTTTGTTTGCAAGCGCGAGTGCGAGAAGTGCGCCGACAATCGCCACAGGAACGGAGAACATAACCACAAACGGATAGACGTAGGAATCATAAAGTGCGACCATCACAAAATACACGAAGAGAATCGCAATCGCAATCGCAAGTCCCATGCTTTGGAAGGAATCTTGCTGATTTTTCTGGTTTCCGGTGTAGGAATACGTTACTCCGGCGGGAACTTTCCCTGCCAGAGCCTTATCTACGTCTTCCACTACCGAACCCGACGGGCGACCCGCCACCTGCGAAAAGAGCGTGATTGCGCTGTTGCGGTTTTCGCGCTGAAGCTGCGTCGGACCGACGGCTTGCGAAATTGTTGCGAATTGCTGAAGTTCAATCACTTGTCCGCGAGGATTTACAAAGGTCAGCGAACCCAGATTTTCCGGCTTTGAGCGGTCAAATTGGTCGAGCGAAATGAGCATCGTGTATTCGGTATTGCCATCGCGGAATTTCGTGTCGTCATCTCCCGCAAGTGCGATGCGAAGTGCGCCGCCTATATCGTTAATCGTGAGTCCGAAAGCAGCGAGTTTCTGACGGTCAATTTCAATGCGAGTTTCGGGCTTGCCATCTTCGGAAGACAAGCGTACATCAGCTGTTCCGGGGACTTCTGCCACAATCTCTCGTATTTGCTTGGATGCTTTGGCAACATCTTCGTAGCTTGTGCCGTTAATAACCATTTGAATCGGTGCTTCGTTTGCACCACCGAAAATGCCGATAGGGCTTGCACGCACCTTCACACCGGGGATTCCTGCGGTTTGTTTTTTGATGTCGAACATCACATCGTCTGTGGATCGCGCTCGCCTGTCCATTGGGAAAAGCGTTACGTTGATTTCGGCAGTATTATTGGCGAAAACCCCGATAAAACCTGACGATGCAGCACCGACGTTTACAAATGTGCGCTGTACTTCGGGAATTTTTGCGACGATTTTCTCCACATCAAGCGTCGTTTGATTGGTTTGCTCAAAGGTTGCACCCGGCGGCAATTCAATTTGAATAGCAAATTCGCCTCTGTCTGCCTGAGCAATAAACTCTGCACCAATGAAGCCAAGCGGCACAAGCGCAATCGAAGCCACAAGCATCACCACCACAAGCAAAATCGTGGTTTTGCGGTGCGCCAACGCCCAGACGAGTAAGTGTTTGTACTGCTCGGTTATTTTGTCAAACAGCCCTTCAAACCAGAGCGCGAAGCGTCCCATGAGCGTAGCATCGGTCATGCGTTCATGCTTCGCAAAGCGTGAAGCGAGGACAGGCGTAACAGTAAACGACACAATCAAACTAAAGAGCGTTGAAACAGCGACAACGACCGAAAACTCGCGCAAGATATTGCCCACGATGCCCGGCAAGAGCGCGAGCGGCACAAAAACCACCACATCCACCATCGTAATCGAAAGTGCGGCAAAACCGATTTCATTTCGCCCTTCGAGTGAGGCTTTGCGCTTGTCTTTGCCCATTTCGAGGTGGCGATAGATATTTTCCAAGACCACAATCGAATCGTCCACGAGAATACCAATCACCAGCGACATGGCGAGAAGCGTCATCAAATTCAGCGAAAATCCAAATGCCCACATCCCCGCAACCGTACTGATAAGCGAGGTCGGGATGGCAACCATGACGATAAGCGAGGAACGAAGCGAGTGCAAAAAGAGCATCATCACCACCGCCACGAGAAAGACCGCAATCACGAGGTCGTGTTTCACTGCGTCTGCTGCATCAATCGTGAAGAGCGAGCCATCTTGCGAGATAGTAAACTTCAGGTTTTTTGCAGCAAAATCTTTTTCAACGAGCGCGATTTCTTTGCGCACAAGTTTACTTACTTCTACCGAGTTTGCGTCGGACTGCTTCGTTACCAAGACACCGATAGACGGAATGCCGCTTACACGGCTGATGCTGACGGTTTCTTTCGCGCCGTCTTGCACTTCCGCGATGTCGCCGAGGCGAATCTCGCCGCCTGTGCGGGTGCGGGAAAGCACCATATTTTTGATTTCCTCCAGCGAGGTGAATTTCCCTGCAAGGCGTACCACGTATTGCGTTTCGGCACCTTTGACTTTACCGGTGGGGAAGTCAAGATTGGAAGCCTTAATAAGACCTGCCACTTGCGGAATCGAAAGCCCAAAGGACTTGATTTTATCAGCGTTGAGATTGATTTTGATTTGCCTCTCTTCGCCACCGACAAGCGTAATTTGTGCCACACCGGAAAGTTTCGAGAAACGCGGCTGCACTTGGTCTTTCATAAATTGGTAAAACTCGCGGTTGGTCATATTGGATGTAGCACCCATGCGGATAACCGGAATTTCGTCCAATGCCACACGCGCTACGATGGGCGCACGGGCATCTTTGGGAAGAAAATTCGACACTTGATTAACTTTGCGCTGTGCTTCTTGCAAGGAAAAATCAAGGTTTGCGGATTGCGCAAGTTCAATCACCACCGTCGAGCGTCCTTCGCTTGAAGTGGAGCGGATTGCCGCAACTTTGTCCATGCCGGAAACAGCGTCTTCCAAGACCTTGGAAACATTTGTTTCCACCTCGCTGGGACTTGCACCCGGATAGATGGTTGTAATCACGACCACCGGAGGGCTGATTTTCGGCAAAAGGTCGTATTTAAGCTGGATGTAGCCCATGATGCCCAAAACGCCGAAGATAGAAAAGAAGACCACGACCAGCGTGGGGCGTTTTATGGCGAGTTCTGTCATTGTCATGACGCGGTTCCTTTGTGAGGTGAAATTTTTTGAGTGATGTGTATTCGTAAGGGAAATTACGCTGCAAATTCCGGCTCGTCAATCACACGCAGCATATCTGTCAAAGGTAGCTCCGGCATTGCAAATGGTCTTCCGTTGCGGTCGGAAAACTCAACAAGTGCGTGGCTCTCGTTGAAAACTGGAGCGACGATTGTTCCCAACAAACAGCGTTGAAGCGTGATTTCCTCATTAGTTCCGTACCGTGTTGTGCGAATGGTATTGAGCAGAACGATGGTATCGTGTTCCTGGAATGTTCTCATAACCAAGTATTTATCAGGTATTGGAGTTGTACAATTTACTTCACAACAGCCACAGTCGCGCCATCTTTCAAGTTATTTTGTCCCGTCGTAACAATGTTTTCGCCTTCTTTTAAGCCCTGCAAAATTGCCAGTTTCCCGTCTGCTTCCGCGCCGACGGTAATGGTGCGTAAGCGAGCCGTTGTGCCGTTTTCGACGACGTACACGTGAGCATCTTTCACGCTGCCGACGAGCGCTTCACGCGGAATAGCGATGAATTTATCACGCTTGACCGATGTAAATGTCGCACGGGCGAACATTCCTGCGCGTAAGGGATTGCTGCGGCTATTTTGCAGACTGATTTCAACGGGATAGGTATGCGCTTCATCACCCTTTGCGGAGATAGATTGTATGCGCCCTTCAAAGGTAGCATTCGGATAAACTTCGGTGGTGATATTCACTTTGTCGCCTTCTTTCATCTTAAATACTTCGGTTTCAGCGACATTCACTCGTACTTTGAGTTTAGAAATATCCACAATCGTTGCCACCGGCGTTCCAACGTTCAGTTGTGCGCCAATATCCACCGGACGCGCCGTTACTTGTCCTGCAATGGGTGATGTTACGCGGGTGTCTTTTGCTTGGCGGCGAGCGGTGATAAGCTGTGCTTCGGCAGATTTTAAGCCCAAACGCACACCGTCCATCTGTGAAGCGGTAACGGCGTTTTCTTTCACCAATGCTTCAATGCGGTCGAATTCCGCTTTGGATTTGTCGTAATTCGCCTGAGCAGAGAGCAAACCCGCTTGACGGAGTTCGTCATCCACAGCCACAAGAAGCGTTCCTGCGCTCACATTATCGCCAACTTTGATGTTTACTTGCTTGATGCGCCCCGATGTTTCGGAAATGACGCTTACTTCGTTGTTCGCAAGCACCGTTCCGACAAGCGTGAGGTCTTCTTGCAACTGCGAGTACGCCACAGGCTGCACCTGCACGGGCAGTGTGGTCGAAATCTCGCTTTGTTCAGCTTTTGCTTTGCTTTTGGCTTTATTGTTCATGAGTGTCATCACAATCAAGCCCAGAACGACGACTGTTAGAGCCGTCCCGATAATTTTGCCTTTCATGGCTGTTTCCTTTTTGAAATATATGTAGTGTAAAATTATTGTGCTTTATTTACCCGCCAAGGCAGGCTGGTCGCCAATACTTTTCTGCAACCGTGCTTGAGCGATTTCATAATCAACGACGGATGAAACGTAATTTACTTTTGCTTGCAGTTGAAACGTCTCGGCATCGGTCAAATCGGACGTGAGCGCGAGACCTTTTTTGAATTTTTCGTTGGTAATGCGGTAATTTTCGTTTGCCTGTTCCACGCCTTGCTGGGCGACGGCAACTTTTTCGCGGGATTGCTGAAGCGTGAAGTAATTTTGCGTAACTTCAAGTTTGATGCCGTCTTTGAGCATTGAAAGTGCGTCCTCGACTTGCGCAACTTGTGCTTCTGCCTGCGCAACTTGATAGCCTGTCGTATTCCAATTCCAGACCGTCCACGATAGCTGTGCGGCGAGTTGCCATGTGAAATTCCACTCTGCACCGCGCCATGACAAGCGTTGATTCGGATTTGCTTCCAATGCCGAGCCTGAAAGTGCTAATGTCGGCAAATAGCCGCCCCGTGCTGCCCGAACACCTTCTTCGGCTGCTTTGATACGGAGTTGCGTACCGCTTACTTCGGCGCGGGCTTCCAGCGCACGCTGAATCGCTTTTTCGTAATCGGGAACACTTGAGGGTTTGTACTCAATTTGCGAAGCAAGTTCAATCTCTGTTCCCAGGGGCAAACCAAGGGCGTTATTGAGTTGCAGTGATGATAAACGCTCGGCATTATCGGCATCAATTTTGGTGATTTTGGCGTTGGAGAGTTGCAGTTGCAAACGCAAAACATCATTAGTCGTCAAAAGTCCGTTTTTGAGTAAGTTTTGTGCGTCGCCTAGCCGTGCCGTTACTTGCTCAATCGTTTCTGCGGTTAATGTTTGCAACTGACGTACTTTATAGAGCGACCAATACGCATTTTTAATGGAAAATTCAGTCTCAAAGCGGTCTTTCACTAAATCTTGCGAAGCCGCTTGTGCGTTAAATTCAGCCGCCGCCTTTGCTGCTTCTAAGCGAAAGCCCGTAAACACAGGGTAAGTGATGTTTGCTTGAAATTGATAATTATCCAAAATCACCGGAAAGACCGCTGAAGGTTGTGCCGGCTCGCCGGTGGGCGGCGGTGGTGTGGATAATTGGCGAATAGCAGCTAAGGAATTTCTTACGGCGGGGTCTGCGAGTAAGGCAGGATCAACCGTGCCGCGAAAAAACTGGGACGCATCAAGTTGAAACTGAAATTGCCTATCGGCGGGAATATCCGAGAGTCGGGCGTAGGTGGCAGAAACGCCCAGCGACGGCAGCATTGCTGCGCCAGTTTCTCCAACACGCGCCTCAGCAGCGCGTACTTTCATTTCGGAAGTGTGGAGTGTTTTGCTGTACCCCATACCCATTTTGACGGCTTCTTCGATTGTCAAGCGAAGTTTTTGTGTGGACTGGACATTACCATTGACGGGAATAGTTGCATTTTGCGCAGCAAGGTTTTGTGCGCTGAGGAGGCTTACAGAAGCCAGAACAAGAGATGCAAAGAAGGTTTTCATAAAGAGTAAAAGTGTAGATTTTGGGAAGTTCATTGTAAGTGCAATCTCGCGGAATCAGGTGCGCGGAAAAAATTTGATTCGGCGAAGCGTTGGAAATACGCGGTTAGTTGTTGGATTTGGCGTTTGAAGCACCACTCAGCGTGTGCAGACCGTTTACCCCGTTCTGCGGTGCAGTAAGCCAATAATGCTCGAATTGTATGCTTATTTCACGCCCTTTGTCGGTCATCACTCCGCCAAAAAGTACCGCCATCATTTGTTGAAACACCACGCCGCCTGGTAAATGGAGGTCATTCATCACAGTCGGGTGCATAATGTTTTCGATACACGCCAAATACATGAGCGTAAAAAGTTCATAATTGAGTTCGCTGCGCAAGACATCACGTCGTTTTCCTTCTTCGCATATCGCTTGAAACATTGAAAGTATTCCCGTGCGGCGGCGTTGCGTGAAGGATTGCCAATAGTCGGGATACGAGCGCTGAATGTCTTTGAGAAATGGTGATTGCCACATAATGGTTAAGCGGTCAGCCATCTGCCTTCCGGCATCGGAGAGATGTTGTAAAAAATCTTCATCGCTTGACGCAAACAGAGAATGCTTGAAATTCTGTATCAAACCTTCAATTTCACAATGCGACGCATCAAGAACTGCGGCTAATACATCGTCTTTGCTGGTGAAATGTTTGTAGAGCGTTTTTTTGCTCATTGCCAATTTTTCGGCAATTTCTTCCATTTTTACCCGCGACGGACCAAACTCAAAGAAGAGTTCCCGCGAAGCATTGATGATTTTTGATTTTACTTCGATTTCCACGATAGCTGCTATTGGGGTGTGGGAAACTTAAAACGTTTATGTAGTTTCCAAATTACCATGATTCTACGAAACAGGCAAGAGAAAGTTTCACTGTGGAAACTTTTTTTGTGTTTTGGGTTTCCAAACGCGCAAAAAAAAAGAGCCTTTCAATAGACAAAATGTAAGGTTAGTGATTTTATTTGTATAAAGTTGCGTAGATTAGCCGATAAACACTTGTTTCACAGCCCATGTTCTTTGCCATGAAG
>JALONG010000099.1 GCA_025455065.1 Candidatus Kapaibacterium sp.
GGAACGTTTTTGGCTTGGTTGAGAGCATTTGGTAGTTCATAGTACACAAATCTCGCACTTTACTCATGATTGACCAAACTAACTTTGATAATGTCTATTATACTTTCGTCCCAAATCCGCAACAATTTCTTTCCGAAATGCGTATGCGATTTGAAGACAAATTTTATTCACCATTCTTGTTTTTGAAATAGACTATGCTCAAACAATTACTCCTCATAGCCGCATTATTCCTCGTTTCTGAGGCTCTCGTGGCACAAACTCTCGACACCATAACAACCAAAAACAACAAAATTGACGCACGGAAAATTACCCCCGTGAAACACAGCTACGTGGTATTTTTCACAGATTCCACCGGAAAGCGCACATCGTCTGCCGATATTTGGGATAGAGAGCTGCACCGCACGAAAAATGCTTCAGGAAAAGAAATTATTGAATTTGAATGGAAATGGTGGCGCAAAGATTCGCTGCTCATGCAAACCAAGGGAATATGCGCCTTCCCAAGTCTTGAACTTTTGGAATACACCAAAGCCCCAACACTTTCGGTCAAAAACGAAAACGGAACACTGAACATCAAGACACAAACCCGCATGAAAGCTGATACAGCCTTCACAATGCCCTTCGATGGAAAAGCCTTTACCTTCCCGATGGATTTGGAGATATTGGGTTTGCTACCGATGAAGTCGGTCGGACAGAAGTTTTCCGTACCGTTTTACGAACCCGGAAGCGGGTCGCACAAATACTACACCTGCACCGTCGTTGGTAAAGAGCGTTTAGTATTGCAGGAAAATGCGGGAATTGATTGCTGGCTGTTGCAGATTGATTACGGGCAGTTTGGCAGTTATGCAACGTTCTGGATTTCTGAGCGCACGGGGGAAGTCCTGAAGATGCAAGAATCATTTCGCGGGATGTTTCGCTATAAAATCAAACTATTTTCGGATACCTCGGCAGATGCAGTGCGGGTTCCGAAGCAGTAACGCTTACATCATCACGTACATAAATCTCCTTAACACCGCATGAATACTACCCTTTTAGCACTACTGCTCAATATCTTCTGCGCAATATCACTTCTTGCGCAAAGCTCGCAAATAAACACAGAAGCAAATAAACAACTTCTCGCCGCAGCACTCCACGGGAACGTACAAGACATCAAACGCTCAATGGCGTTGGGCGCAGAGGTGAACTGTCGTGATTCGCTTGGCAATACGCCGCTCAATTTGGTTGCAAAACTGAGCTATTTTAAACTCGTGAAGTATTTCATTGAACAAGGTGCAGAGGTGAATATTGCCAACAACGCCCATATTACGCCGCTTCATTGGGGCGTTGAGTACAATAATGTTCGCATTGTGAAACTTCTTCTTGAGCGCGGTGCGAATATCAATGCCCGCGACGGTATTCAAGAAACACCGCTTCATTATGCCGGTTGGACGGGGAATATCGAATCGGCAAAAGTTTTGTTACAGCATGGAGCAAATCCATATACAAGAAATAACACAGGCGTAACACCGCTTGACCTCAGTATTCGTCAAGAACATAAAGAATTGGAGCAGCTTTTTCGTTCTCCCGCTTACAGAAAATTTCAACGAGAATCAATATCCTCTGTCCAAGAATATGACCTTTTTACCTTGACCGAACAGAAAAAACTTCGCGTCCATAATCGAGCAATCACGCCATTTATCGAAGGTGCGTATAAAGGTCTGCGCTTTTCGGAAGCAAAAAACGACGGCGTTGCATGGCTTGAAGGCGTGACGTTTACAAGCGGCACGATTGAATTTGACGTGCGCGGGAGAGATGTTTTGCAGAAAAGTTTTGTGGGCGTGGCATTTCATGGAGCGAATGATTCCACCTTCGATGCCGTGTATTTTCGCCCGTTCAATTTTCATGCTATGGACTCTGTACGCCGCATTCACGCGGTGCAGTACATTTCTTTGCCCGAATTTACGTGGAAAAAATTACGCGATGAACGCAACGGCATATTTGAGAAAGCACTTGAAAACGCACCCGACCCAAACGGCTGGTTTCATGTTCGCCTTGTCGTGCAAGAAAATTCTGTTGAAGTATTCGTGAATAACAGCAACAAAGCCTGTTTGAAGGTATCGAAGTTGAACACCCGTTTGAAAGGAGCAATCGGTCTTTACGTTGCTGACGCATCAAATGGAGATTTTGCGAATTTGAAAATTTCGGAGAAAATGTAAATTGCTATGCTTCGAGGGTGGAATTTATTCCTTATATTCCGGCAAATAACCTGTCGGCAAACAACCTGCCGACGCGTTATTGTTTCCGAATACGTGAACATTGAAAGTTCGATGAAATTTGACAACCCACACAAAACCTAGCTTCTTACGACATCCTCACCCAACCCTCTCCCAAAGGAGAGGGCTTCGTAAACGATTGCTTTCTTTTGTCTTAGCACCTTCTCTCTTTGGGAGAAGGCGGGTGATGAGGGGTGAAACGCGCAATTTTATCTAACTTTCAATGAACACAAACGGAATAGTTTACTGCTGATACAATTTTTTATTACCAATGCTCAGGAGACTTTTTTTGCTATCAAACCCAGATTCCGTCTTATTTCAAGGTTGTTTTTGTAGAAAACTGCGTTGTTTTAGCGAAAGTACCTCCCTTTTTCTGTATATCGGCTCTTCACAAATCATAATCTCATAACCTCGTTGTACAAATCCAAACAACTATGGCACAATCAGCCACGAAACAATCGGCACAACCTACCATGATACAATCTCTTCTGGACAAAGCAGCAGCGCATCCGCGCATAATGTTTTTGATTGACGGCTGCGGGGCAGTCCTCACAGCATTCCTCTCCGGCGTAGTTTTGGTGCGCTTTGAAGAGTTTTTCGGAATGCCGAAAAATGTCTTGTTCATCCTTACGGCGATAGCGTGCTTCTTTGCCGTATATTCTTTCACCTGCGCCGCGCTTAATGTTCAAAGTTGGCAGCCGCTCATGCGTATCATTGCCATTGCAAACACGCTGTTTTGCTGCTTAACGGCGGTGTTGGTCGTGTATTTTTATTCCCAACTGACAGCCTTCGGCGTAGCCTATTTTGTGCAGGAATGGTTTGTTGTGGGCGCTGTGGTGTGGGCAGAATTACGCATTATTGCGCGAAGTACACAGCGATAAACCATGACAGGATGTGTGCCATGAGCGAACAAGTACAAACCAAGGAACACATCATCGCCACCATCAGCCGCCTTTACGTGCCGCTTTCGGAGGAGTGCCAGCGCGACCTTGCGGTAGTATCGGCGGTGCAAGAATGTTCTAAATCCACGTATTTGGTAAAAAAAGGACAGCTTGCCGATAGGTTCTACTTTATTGCTCATGGTGCTGCACGGGCGTATTATGTGAAAGGCAGCAAAAATATTACGGCGTGGTTTGCCTTTGAAAATCAATTTATCAACGCCCTCGACAGCTATTTTCGGAACATTCCCAGCCCGCATTATATTGAGCTTTTGGAGCAAAGTCTTGTCTGGTCAGTCGCAAAAAAAGATGCTATCCTGCTTGCTAAAAAACACCGAGACTTTGAGGCTTTGAGCAATAAAATCATTCTCTCGACACTTCTTAGTTTGAATGACCATGTTGTTTCCTTACGCTTTGGCACTGCCAAAGAACGCTACCAAAGTTTGCTCACCTCCCGCCATGATATTACCAACCGTGTACCTCTTCATCACATTGCTTCGTATTTAGGGATTACAATGGAAACCTTGAGCCGTATTCGCAATCAAAAACACACCTCGCAAAGTAACTCCAAAAAAGGTTGATGTCGAAATTGATATATGTCAAGCAACATCAGAATGATTGCAGCGTATTGGTAGAGGAATTCATACTCTCTCATCATTACTCGAAGTAGTATGCTTACTTCTCTACCTTCTCGCAAGAATACCGCTCGTTATGCAGGTTTACTGTACTTGCTCATGGCTCTTACTGCCGCTTTTAGTTTGATGACAATGCCGTCGAGTGTTGTCGTCAAAGGTAATGCCCTAAAAACCGCACAAAATCTCGTTGCGCAAGAAACAACCGTACGTTGGGTGATTGTGTCGCATCTGGTTTGCCATAGTATTTTTCTGATGTTGGCGATGACGTTTTATCGCCTTTTCAAGAGTGTGAACGACCATTGGGCAAGGCTTCTGGTACTGTTTGTGGCAGTGCAGGTACCTCTGATATTTGTTGGAGAAGCACTGAATTATACTGCACTCATGGCAGCAACAGGGGAATTTCTCACAATGTTCAGTATGCCTGAGAAAGCAGATATTGTGATGCTTCTGGAGCAGGTGCGCTCAAAATTACTTCTCACAGCACAAGTATTTTGGGGACTTTGGCTCATTCCTTTGGGGCAACTATCCTTTGCTTCCGGCTTTATGCCTCGTGTTTTGGGCATAGTATTGATTGCGGGCGGGATTGCCTATCTTGTGCAAACCGCATTAAACATTGCTTTTCCGATGTGGTATGCTCCCCTCGTTGTTTTTGTCAATCCGATTCATACTATCGCTGAAATTTCCATGATTCTTTGGCTGCTCATCATGGGAACAACTGATAAAAACTCATCTTCTCACACCTAACCACATCACCATCGTGCTTGAAAACTACACACCTCCGACCAAACTGAAACTTTCAGCCCTCTGGACTTCGACGATGTTTTGCTACGTCTATGGCGATTTTTTCTCGTTGTATGTACCGAAAAAAATAGAGCGCATTATGGAAGGGCAGTCCGGTGTGGGAGATACTACGCCGCTTGCGCTGCTTTCCTTCGCGCTCCTGATGACCATTCCCAGCGTGATGATTACGCTTTCCTTAATGCTGAAACCCGCACTCAATCGCTGGTTGAACATTAGCATGGGTGTATTCTTTACGCTCATTATGGCACTTATTTTGGTAACGTCTTTTGCAAAGGAATGGATGATGTTTTATTCGTATTTGGCAGCAGTGGAAATTGTTCTCACCTCGGCAATCGTATGGGTTGCTTGGAAGTGGCAAACTGTTATTCAAGAGTGAATTATGCCCGTCCACATCGAACCCTACAACCCTGATTGGAACACAGAGTTTGAGAAATTACGCGCACTCTATGTGCATCATCTCCACGATGTTCCTTGTGATATTCAGCATGTCGGAAGCACCGCGGTTGCTGGGCTGTGGGCAAAACCGATTCTGGATATTGACATCATCATCGAAGATACATCGCTGCTTGGGGGCATCACAACAAAGTTAGAAGGGCTTGGTTACATTGCCAAAGGTGAGCAGGGCATTCCCGGACGCTTTGCATTTCGGCAAATGCACGATACTGTTCCCTTTCAAACACCCCATCAACGCTCATTTCCACATCATTTGTACGTGTGTTATGCCGATTGCCTTGCCCTGAAAAATCACCTGCTTTTTCGGGATGTGTTGCGTTCTCGCAGCGACATACGAGAACAGTATTCTGCCGTGAAGCAAGCACTGGTACGAGATTCAGGCATAAACCGCGAAGAGTATTTGAAGGGCAAAACAGAGTTTATTCTTGCGGTCTTATCGCTTGCAGGTTTGACGGAAACTGAGATGCAGTTTATTCGTGATGCTAACGCAACAGATTTTTCATCACACAAAATCCCATTTTTTTCACGCGAGCATTGGCGCATGGTGTGGAGTTTTTTTCGGAGGACATTCCGTTAGACAGTCAAACGTTTTTGGGGTAATTCCGCAAATTCGGTGTGTGGTGAGATGTAAAGCCAAAGGTGACAGTGTACTGCCGATACCATTTCTTGATACCAATGCTCAGGATACTTTTGTTGCCATCAAACCCAGACTCCACCTTGCTTCAACAGCATTTTTTCATAAACTGCCCTCCAAAAGCAAAAACCCTGAAGGCAAGGTGTAATCTTTGCTTCAGGGCTTTTTTCTGTAAAGGTGCGTTTTGGAATGTGCTTTTTTTGAGGCAAAAAAGTATGTAACAGGACTTTCGCAAACACAAAGCGCAAGGGGCTAAAACCCCTTGTTAAACAACGACTTATGCAACAGGGGGTTTCAACCCCTTGCCTCAAAAGTATGGTTTTGCGAAAGTCCTATGTGAAATTTGTCTAAAATGCTATGTTGCGAAGGAAATAATGCTGAAACAACACCCAAGAAACATCTTCCCAAACAATCCCCAAACCGCAATGGAAAACGAGATTTTTACGTTTATTGCCCGATACATGACGCTTTCCGACGAGGAAAAGCAGGCAATCGTGGATTTATCCGTCTTTCGCTCATACCCGAAAGGCGCATTATTGCTGAAACAAGGAGAGCATTCCGAAGAATCTTACTTCGTGCTAAAAGGCTGTTTGCGCTCGTATTACATCATTGCCGGGGAAGAGCGAACAACCGCGCTTTACACCGAATCCGAATCCTTTGCACCTGCTTGCACCGTAACAAAAACCCCCTCAGAACACTTTGTAGCCTGTGTGGAAGACTCGCTCATATTGATAAGCACTCCCGCCTTGGAAAAGGCGATGTTTGAGAAATGCCCCCGCTTCGAGACTTTATGCCGTATCTTGTCGGAAGAACTCTTAGCAAAACAGCAAGTAGCTTTCGACACATTCAAATATTTGTCGCCCGAAGAACGTTATGTGCATTTGCTGGAAACCAGACCAGACCTCGTCCAGCGTGTTCCATTGCAGTATTTGGCAAGTTTTCTCGGCATCAAACCGGAGTCTCTCAGCCGCATTCGTAAACGTGTTACGCTCAAAGTACCGTCGTCATCGTCGGCAGCACTTCTTAACTAAAGTCAAGCAACTTCACCCCTCTGGCTGCGTCATTGTAGGCTGAAAACACCCAATTTTCTTCCACAATGTTTTTTGTAAACCCAATGAAAGCAGCCATCTACACTGAATACGGCGCACCGTCTGTGCTTCGTCAAGCCGAAATACCGCGTCCCTCGCCGAAAGACAACGAAATACTCGTCAAAGTTTCTGCTTCCACCGTGAGTGCAGGAGTAATCTGGGTTCGGCAGGGACGTTTTCCCGGCTCGAACATCTTTACCTTTTTTCTTCGCTTGATGTATGGTCTCAATAAACCTCGCAAACCTGTCTTAGGATTCGAGTTTTCCGGCGTGGTCGAAGCCGTCGGAGGCAAGGTGCAACGCTTCCGCGTAGGCGATGAAGTGTTCGGAACAACCACAGGTTTGACGCAAGGCGCATATGCAGAATATGTATGTGTGCCGGAACAATGGAAACAAGGTGTTGTGGCGAAAAAGCCGCCTGAAATCACGTTGGAAGAAGCAGCCGCGCTGCCTGTGGGCTTTATGACGGCATTGAATTTACTAAACCGAGCAACTATCACTCCCTCCTCAAACGTGCTGATTTACGGTGCTTCGGGCAGCGTTGGAACCTTTGCCGTGCAGATTGCAAAATACCGAGGCGCAAAGATTACTGCCGTGTGTAGCGGACGCAATGCGGCACTTGTGCAATCGCTCGGCGCAGAAACCGTCGTGGATTACACCGGAGAAGGCTTCACGACAAGAGATATGGCGAGGCTTGCCGCGCAGTTTGATGTGGCTTTTGATGCCGTTGGGAAATTATCGTCGCAGAAACTCAAAGGGCTTGTGAAGCAAGGCGGGAAGGCACTTTCCGTTACCTCGCCGACAAGCGAACAGCAGGAGTACCTTGGTGAACTTGCGCGAATGATTGCCGAAGGCAGCATACGCCCCGTTATTGACAAAACGTACTCGCTGGAAAACATCGTTGAGGCACATGAATACGTTGATTTGGGGCATAAACGCGGCAATGTCGTCATTACCGTTGCCAAACCGCATCAATCCTGAAAGGAGCAGCAATGAACGACATGAAATCAACACTTTCCACGCTGTGGATATTCGTCATGTTCACCATGGTTTTTGCCGATATTATCGGCTTTCTGAACACGGGATTTTTGGAACAGATGATAGCCATGAAACCGCATGAAGGCTTGGTTCTGGCGGTGGCAGTGATGGCGGAAATTCCGATTGCGATGATTGTGCTGTCGCGTTTTTTGCCGACGAAGCACAACCGACGGGCGAACATTGCAGGCGGCGTGTTTACGATTGTTTGGGTTATTGGCGGCGGTAACTTGAGCCTGTCGTATATCTTTTTTGCAACGATAGAAACTGTCGCACTGCTCGGTATTATCAGGCTTGCGTGGCAGTGGAGGGAAGAGGCTCAAGAATAATCATTACTCGGCAATTTTACTCCGCAAAAAGATCATCCAACGTCAAAACCTGCTCCACAAGACCAAGGCTGTGTTTATTGTGCTGAAGCCCGAAGACCGTTACAAGTGTCAGCACAAGTTGTTTATTTGTTTTTGTGGCTTCTGCAAAGGCTTGGAGTCTTGTTTGCAGCGTTCTTGCATCTGCTTGGGTGAGAGCAATTTCAGCGTTGTAAAATTTCATCTCAAAAATGTTGATGATACCGTCTTTACGGTCAAGCAAAAGGTCAATTTGTACTCCTTTTGAAGTGCGTTGATGTATATCGTTTGCCGCGTCATCTCGGGTCTGAAGGGCTTTTTGGAGGAAGGTGGCTGCTTCTGCGTACACACCCGCAATACCGAGTGCTTTTTTGAGTTGCTGAAGATGCTTCAAGCACGTGTTTTCGTAGGCATACCCGCTCCAAACCTTTGCTGACGGTGTTTGACTGAGATGATTCCATGTACTGCTGTCTGTGCTGGTGTTGCGCTCAATAAAGCGCAAATAAAACAGCGAATACTCATCGGTCAAACGATAAAGCGTTTCTTTTTTTTGCTTGCCAAACGGCGTGTAAGAGGTGATAAACCCTGATTGCTCCAACTCTTCCAGCACTTTCGAGGAATTGCCCCCTTCGGGAAGTTTTGCTTTGTTGATAATGTTTGGTCTGGACAAGCCCTGCCGCGAAGCAGCCAAAACCCGCACCACTGCTATATGGTTGTCCGCATGAGCAAATAGCGCATGATACAGCCGCGAAAATTCATCTCGCAGCAAACCCTCTTGTGCAAAGCAGATGCGACTGATATTCTGCACGGCACTTTGTCCGGCGCGAATTTCCTTGAGATAATGCGGTATGCCGCCCAGAGCCATATAGAGCTGGACAATTTGGAAGCGGTTGTACTTCAGTCCCCGACTTTGCAGAAACAACTCGGTTTCATGCAAGGTGAAGGGCTGCAAAAAAATTCGGCGGGTAATTCGATTATGCAAGCCACCATGTGCATTGACCACATTCCGTATCATCCATGATGCTGCCGAACCGCAAATCACAACGACGATGTTTCGCCCTGCCGCCCAACTGTTCCAAAACCACTCCAAGCCTGCCATGAAGCCGGATTTGTGGCGTGCAAGCCATGGTAATTCGTCAAAAAATACGACATTTTTTCCACCGACTTTTTTCTTCCGTATTTGCTCGTCCAAAAAACGTGCTAACATTCCAAAGGCTTCCAACCATGTGTCGGGCGCTTTTATCGGCAGTTTGCTGTTGGAAAATCTTGCCAACTGCATGGTAAAATTTTCTAATTGCTTTGCAGTGTCAGCGTCCGGTAAACCTGTTATTTCAAAGGAAATGGAGTACGTTTGTTTTACAAGAAATGTCTTTCCGACTCGCCTGCGACCAAGCACAGCGACCATTTCCGCTTCTTTTGATGTCAGTGCATCAAGCAGTATCTCCTGCTCTTTTTTGCGTCCGATAAGAATGTTGTTCATGGTGTTGTGGAACATGAGGAAACATTATTTGTGGCGAAATGCTACTGTAATTTATATGATTTCGCCCGAAATACAAAATTATTTCGGGCGAAATCTATACCTTTTGACCCACATTTCGCCACTAATAATTCCTGCTGCTGAATGTTCACATTTTGCCTGCGGGATATGTGCAAAAAAAATTGCAGATTACAAGAACACTATACTTGATACCATTCAACGCCCTGTACACCTTTTGGGAGCAACGCCATGAAATACCCCAAAATCCTTTTGCTTGCCATAGCCTTACTTTGTCAAGCGTTTTCTTGTCAGCACCAAACAGATATTGAGAATGATACCGATGTTCTTTGGAAATCCCCGATTTCACCTTCTCTTGTCTATGGTGTATTTCCGAAGTTTATCTATAAAAATGCCGTCGTTAGCCAAGGAGTGAAAAATCGCTCTTTGGCTATCATTGCTTTTGACAGAAATACCGGAAAAGAGCTGTGGGCTTGGAGTGATTTTCTTGATGCGCATGGAATTAGAACAGAAGGAGTCCATCAATATCAAAATACTTTAGTATGGCGTTACGCTGGACGTGTGTATGGCATTAACTTAGATAATGGCAAAACTATTTGGAAAGAACGTGTAATTCACCCGCCCGGATGGGCTGGGAACGATGATATTTCTGGTGTTGGTGAGCGTTTTCTTTTTCACTCAGGTGATAAAGAATATTTTTCTGGCACTACAATTAGTGATGGTATAAAACAGTTCCCTCTGCTTTCTACGCCGCCTCGAATAAGCCATTCTTCGACTAAAATGTTTTTGAACGCCCTACCAAACTTGCTTGAAAATGCGGCATTAAATGATACCATAGCCGTCTTGCCTTTTGGTATTCCCACTGGAGGACAGGCAATTGGTTTCACTCTGTTTAACCTAACGCAAGGCAAAGAAATCTATACATCAACGCTTCCCGGCGACACATCCGGTGTGTTCTTTCTTCCGCCTACCATACACGAGGGAAAACTCTATTTCCCTTCTGGTTCCTACATTCTCGCCTTCGACCTTTTTACTGGAAAACTCCTCTGGAAAGAGAGATTTCCAAGCCTCTTTTCCGGCTCCGGCATCATCTACTACGACGGCATGATTATCGGCAACTGCGAAGATACCTTCATGTATGCGCTCGATGCTAAAACTGGAAAGCAACTCTGGGCGACAAAAACCTCCGGCACGTCCAGCCGCCTCTTTGAAATGAACGGCGTGATTTACTTCACTGGTGGCGGTGACGGCTTGCTTCACGCTGTGGATGCGAAAACAGGCAAACACATCTGGAAGAAAGAATCACCCGACGAAAGCCGCTTTAATGGTGCATGGTTCTTTGATTCTGTCACCGGTGCGGACGGAAAGATTTATGTGTCGTCGTATATTTCGCTCTTTTGTTACAAAGCCGCTCGCTAGGCGTTCTAGCGGCGGCTTTTTTTTCTTTTTTGCCATGACGAGAGATTTGCCCTACTTTGAAGATTATATCGCTACCCGCAGAATCTACGAAGATTCCGACGCGCTTGTGCCGGTGGCTTCCCAGCGTAACCCGCGCGA
>JALONG010000046.1 GCA_025455065.1 Candidatus Kapaibacterium sp.
ATGACATTGGTGAATTCATTGAATTCTTCAACATCGGTCTTAGGCGTTAATTCTATAAGAGATCTCTTCCGCATAGATAATCCTGAAAAACCTAGATTGAAATAACGGAGAAAAGACTCAATCTCAAGAGCATTATCAGGTAATTTTGTGCTTAAATAAGCAAATTCAGTTACTCTGTCTAAAAAGGTGTTGTTGAAGATGGCAAAATTTCCAACTTTACGAAGAATATTAGTGGCAATCGTAACATTGAACTGAGCCAATACCGATAGAAACAAGGCATTATCACGTGTTCTCGGTTCTAAGCCTTTTGCTTGTTTGAAGGAGTTGGAAAGAGTAAATATGCCGCCTTCTCGTGTAAAAAGGGCTTTCTCGCCATACTTTTGCTGATGAAAGAGCCATTCTGTTACGATTACACGATCATTGAGTTGAAAACCATAGCGGTAACGGGCTCCATCTACAAGAAACGTTATTTCAAAAAGAGAAGGCTTATTCCAATTGGAAGTATCTAATAAAAATGGCTCAAAACGGAGTTTCTCGCCCGTTTGTGTGTCTTTAGCGGAGGAAATGATGAACCTCAGCATAAACTCAAGTGCCTTCAGCAAATTACTTTTCCCGCTAGCATTCGCGCCGTAGATTGCGGCACTTTTCAGCAACTGTAGTTTGTTTCCTGCGCTCACGGTATTGGAGTGACGTAATTCTTCCGAATCATTGGCGACCATGCTGAGAGTAATGCGCTCTTTGAACGAACGGAAATTTTCTACGCTAAATTCGATAAGCATCGGGCTTGGGGAAGGTTTGTGCGGAGTGAGTTGTAAGAGAATTTCAAGATAAGAAAATCGTAGAGATTATGATAAAAATTCTGCTTGAACCCTTAGCTTTACATAATATAGATTCTTTTGCAAAAATATCTCAAGCAATTATCGTTTTTTTTAACGGATATTTGCTTGAGATACTTCGTATAAACTCTTGTAATCAAATAACTTTTTTCAAATATGCAGATTCATTTCAGAATTACCGCCGAACCACAACCATCGCACGCTGTATCATACCGTTTGCATACTCCACGCGGCACGAATACACGCCTGACGGCAATTCACTCAAGGAAATTTGATGCTGAAGTTCTTCATGTTGAACAACATGAAGCGTGGCAACCGCTACATTTTGCCCCAAAGCGTTGTCAAGGCTTACTTTCGCTTCTCCGAGCGCAAGCGGCACAATACGCAGCACCGCTCTGTCCTGAGACGGATTCGGAAACACGCTTAATCCTGTTTCGGTACGCAACGGCGCTTGGACGCTGGTTATGCGGTCAAGAAAAAACCGGGCTGTTACGGGAAAATGGTCTGTTGTACTGGTTGAATATCCCGTAATGTAGGTAAATGGCGACTCAATTTTCTCGCCGCCCGCAAGAATACTTGCATTCATCTCATTACTAACGACAACATTATCAATCATCCCACCCGCATTGATAGACGAAAGCCCTTGACGAGCCAAACTCGCCGTTACAAACGTGTACCGCGCAGAATCACGCACAAACGGCAAATACGGCGTTGGCAAACTCTGAAAAATTGATGCCGTTGGGCTGTCGTTAAAGTCTCCCGCCACAATCACGTTTTGCGTAGGATAATTCGTGTTCAAAAAGTCGTACAACAACTGTGCGTCAGTTGTGCGAAGGTCGTAATCACGTTGCGTTGAGCCTGCTTTTGCGTGAATGTTGAACGCATGAATACGGCGACGAACACCTTGCACAGCAGCATCAAACTCCAAGCGAAGCGGAAAGCGCCCTGCGGCAAATTGTGAGTTGGTTAGAACCATTTCAGACCGCACCGTATCAATCACCGAGCGCTTAAAGAGATACGCCGTGCGCTGCGGAACAAATTGCGGTTGCGGCGGCGCAAATCCGGCAATAATCGCTCCGTAACGCGGCAATGAATCCAAAATACGCAAAAATAAGGGCGAATTGGAAATCTCCTGAAGCGCGTACAAATCCGCATCAATGCTGTCCAAAACACGAATAACATTGCGAAATTGCAGCAAAGAATCCGCTGGACCAAGCCGCGTAACGCCGTCATTATCAAACGGGCGACCAAACCAGCGTAAATTCCATGTTGTAACATCCAACGTCCGCGCTTTAGGGATAGTGTCTGCGGGATTAACTGACAACGAAATGCCTAAATCCGCCGCTGTGCGTGGTAATATCTGGTACGTGCCGCGAAACTGTCCCAATGCACCAACCACTGATACATTTCCACGCGGAATACGTTGATTGATGGGGTTCGTACCGGCGGTGATACGTACCTGTGCCGTTGTTGAGCCATCGAACACCTCATAATTGGTCGCACTGCGAAATGTGGCTGTATCGCGGAACTGAACTCCCGATACACGAACCAACTGCCCTTCTAGCGCTTCACCGCTTGCTCCAACAAGCTCCGACAAACGAACTTCCCTTGCAACAGGTATCACTCGCGCAACAGGTATAATGCGAAAAGTCACGCGCGAAGCGCCACTGCCTGATATTTGACCAAGCCCGGAACCCAGAACACCCGTTGTAGCTTGAAATTCCGTGTAAGGACCACTCACTTCCACGGAATCTCCAAGAGCAACAGCACGGCTTAATGGCGTATCAAACACCGCCAAACCACCCGTACCGTCCTGTATATGGGCTTGTCCGCCAAATTCTGCGGCAACCGTAACACGTCCCGCAACATACAACACCGTTCCAAGCGGCTGCCGACGCGCTTCTTGGATCGTGCGAAATGTGGCGGTGGTAAAAGGTGCGGTTTGTGCAAAAAGCGCATTGGGCAATAACGCCGCTAAAATCAGGCTTGACAGAAGAATACCTTTGCAAGAACGAAGAATCAACTGTTTCATAAAAAAGTGATAAGTGTGTTAAACGTGAAAAATTTATCGTCAATTATAAAGTCCGCTTTCAGTCAAAAGGCTCTTCATCATTTTCCGCTATCCAGCCAATATTTGCCATTCCAACAAAAAATGCGCATAATGCAACATCGGCAACAGAAATTGTCCATCCTTTGAGCATGACAACAAGCAGAGTACAAGTACCCCCAATCATCAATAAAGCGCTGGAAGTCGCAATGAGCCTTTGCCCCCAAAGTTGTGTAACAATAGAATGATGAACGCGGGTTTTCATCACTAAAATCGCTCCTAAGTACAGAAGCGCAAGAATCGAATACAGCATAAATAGTGGCGTTTGGAAAATACGGCAAGAAAAGAGGAAATGCACCGTGAATATACCAATACTCACTCCGCTTTCCAAATTTTCATTACTTCCACGCGGCGGCATCGGGCTTTGTAGGTAAATGCTGATTCTTTCGGATTACGCGGCAAAAGCTGCGAATTTCCTTGCGAAGTCGCCGTTACAAGGCTTTCAGGCAGACCACGCTTCAAGAGTTCCTGCCGGACAAACTCCGCTCTTTGCCACCCTTCCGCCTGATTTGCATCGGGTGAAGCCGTTTCGTCCGTATGTCCGATAATCACAACTTTAGCAAGCAATCTCTTCTCACGTTTCAATTCCGCCGCAAGCCGCTCTACGACTTCTTCCCAAGGGCGTTTTGAAAGCACTCCCGCCGAATCAATGACCATCGGCAAGACGGCTTTCGTATCGGCGAAACTCAGCATCAATGCTTTGATTTCGGGCATTCGTACCTCGCGTCTCGGCAATTCGAGAACAGTCTCCTGCACAGGCATTTGCGAAATTGCCTGCCGAAGCTCTTCTGCACTCGGCTTCGACTGTACATTACGCGCTTCGGTTAGCACAGTTTCGAGCGATTGTTTAGCGGAACGCATCTCATCCTCATCGGTGCGCAAGCGCCTCGAAAGCGTTGTTATTGCCCTCGCAACCGCCAATGTATCAGACTTACGAAAAAATGCTCTCCAGCGCGACGGCGTATATCCCGACCACGAAGAAGGCTCAATCACGATTTCAGCACTCACACCCTTTGGCAGACGAAACGTATAAATGCCGTCGGCATTAGTTTCAGTAACTTTTACAACATCGTTATTTGCCTGATTTCGTACCGTTACCCGCATCCCGCTCAACGCTGATGCACTCTCACGGGAAATGGATTCGGAAGAAACAGTTTCAGGAGAAACGCCTTGTTCTTCGCCAAAAAGCACCGTCCCTTCTACCAAAACATATTGCTGCACTGGGCGCAATGTGAACGTTTGCTCAAGTGTATCACCAGCCTTAAAACTCCTTGCATCTAGTTCGTACTCCAACGGCTCAAAAAGGGTCGAGCGCACGGGAACTGCTTTCACACGATACTTTCGACCGGGAACGATGACAAGTTTGTAATTCCCCGTCATCTCGCCTGATTTCAGGCGCTTTGTTGCCGTGACGGGAAATTCAAACCCTAAATTATCCTCAAGGTATATGTCTGCCTGAAGCGGCGCACCACGCTCATCTCGAACATTCCCTCGTAAAATTGTCGGCGGAAGCAGCATCACATCTTGCTTCAGCGTGTCTCCTTTCAGCAAACGGCTTGCATCCAGCGTTCTCACAACAATACCAACACTGTCCGAATGAAGCGGCTGCACAAAGAGGCGATATTTCTTCCCTTCAGGAATGGCTTGGCGAAACGTTCCGTCTGCTGCCGTGCGAAATGGTCCAATGATATTTGCTTCGGCATCGGTTAGTGTTATGAACGCTATCTGTGGCTGCCCGTCGCCGGAACGCACTGTGCCGGAAAAATAGGAACTGGTCATATTGACAGGCGCGGTCATAACAGCATACAGCGCCGTTTTTTCCCTGCCGATACTCCTCACAATATCCGTAAACGGCTCATTGAGGCTGTATTCCCGCCCCAACGTCAAATACGCAGAGGCTTCACCATTATTTGCACAGGGCTTAATCACTTTATGCAGCGAAATCCCTTTCGCCCAAAGGTCTCGTAACGTCAGCAATTCACGCAGCATGGGTTTTCGATTACTATACATAATTTCATCTGTCAGCACAATCCCAATCCGCTCTGCGTCAGTACGAAACTTCATCCCGACAAGTTCATCCAGTGCAGCAGGTGTATATTCGTTATTTTGCGAGGCAGTAGCGCGAGCGAGAAATTCTTCAACGCGGTCTAAATGTTCCGTCGGCTGCAAAACATCCAAGACTTCAACACCATACGAAACAGCACCAACACGAGCATTTGCACCACTTTTCCGCAATTCATTCAAAAAATACCCAATCTGCTCACGAACTTCAGCAATCGTATTGCGCATACTGCCCGAACAGTCTAAAAGCAAGACTATATCAACGGGAACGGTCGTTACACTGTCCAAACGCCGCACCGAAACAATACGGCGCGAGGTGTCTCGTGTGCGAAAATCAAGTGAAGATAAGCCCGTAAGCGTTCTTCCGGCACTATCAACAACACGAACAATTTTTGCTTCAAGAGGAAACAAGGTCTTATCAATCCGCTTCAACTCAATGCCGTATCCCTTTGTACTTTCAACACCAACACCCGAACTTGCATTGTCACTACCCTTAGTCGAGCCGATTGCCGCAGCCGCCACAGAACGCCCATAAAACTGCTTACGCACATTCGCATAAAGCGCAGCAGAGTCGCTTGCTAAACCATTTTCAGCAAGCATTTCAGCTAAATAGGGATTAAGTTTGGGTAACGCGGCTAAAAAGACCGCCGCGTCATCAAAGGCAGCCACAGGTCGCCCAATGCACAGCGCAGATTCCGCATCCGCGCGAAGCGAGCGAATCTCGCTTGCACTGTTAATTTTATCAGATGAAAAACGCAATACGACGCTATGCTCTAATTGCTGCGCTTCTTGCAGACGTAGCCCGTACAGAGCATCAAAAATCTCACTGTTTACCTCTAATCCCAATCGCACTGCGGGCTGCGGAAGCCATTGCACCGAACCGGAAAGCACCACCGCCGCATTCAGCAGATTCCAACTCACCCCCGTTTCAAAACCCGGCAGCGTAGGATTGAGCAGCGACGCAGAACGAGCCGACGCAAGCAGCGTCAAATCACCTCCGGGCAGCGAATACAACGCATTTCCTAAAAACTGCACCAAACCGGGCGCTACTCTGCGATAATTGTTGTCCGTAGCAGCGCTGTACATATCCATTGCCATAGTCGTTGCTCCGAGAGAAAACAGTAAGCCCGGCACAAGAGGTTTGAACAGAAAAGACCCGTTGTAGTCCAAATATGGCGCAGGAGCAGCTAAACTTAATCGTGCCGATGCGCCGCCCCACAGAACATCATCCACAATGGGCAAGCCAAATCCGAAATACAACTCACCCGAAGAATTCCGCGCTCTCGGATTCCCGGAATACCCGATACCAAAGGAATGAATCTTGAGAAAAGCACCAAATTTCGCCGATGTGGTCATGAAGGAACCCGAGACGGCAGAACCCGAAAACACCGAAGAAAGCGCCAAATCAAACTGCGGTCGTACACCCAGCATAGCAGGATTCCAGCCGACAGCAGTGGCATCGGACAAGTAGTCTAAGCGCCTGTTACTAAGTTGTTCCGGCATCAAGACCGTTTCAGAGGGACGAATTGGTGGCAATAAAGAAGATTGCGCCAAAAGCGCAGATTGAGCGCACAAAACACCAACGATGCTGCAAACCATCCTTGCAATACAACGCAAGCAATATCCATACAGATTCATACAACACCCTAATGAAGAAAGGAACAGAAACCATTACGGCGCAAAGATGAATCTGAACTCACAATAAGACAAGATTTTTGGGGCGAAATGACAAGCGTTTGGGGCGAATGGCAAGGAGACAATGAGAAGCAACACAGAGTAAATATCTTAATACTCAACGACATACAACACACTTTAGCGATCAACAAAAAAGACTATTCGTGACGACGGGGCTTGCGAAGCGTTTCACTAAACGCCTCCGTTCCTTTACTGAGCGCACTGATAGTGATGGCGATATTTCCCAACGGCTGAATAATTCCCGTTTGCAGGTATTCTCTCAGGCGCTGCAACTGTCGCGTGAGAGCATCTATTTCCGCAAAGATTCCGGTGGAAGACTGCATATCATCGTTTATTTTCTGAGAAATTTGTGCTACATTTTTGGTCGTATCTTCCATATTTTTCAACGTCCCCAGAAGCCGCATACGAACTTCCTTCAACTCCGACGGAAGTTTTTCCAATGAGGTTTCGATGTTTTGTACCAAACCTAAGATTCTGCGTACATCTTTGAGCGTGCCTATTGCATACAAACATAGCAAGGCAAAGGACAGCAACGCAAGGATTGTAGCGGCTTGTACCCAAATCTCCATAACACAACTGAATAAATAAAGTCAGAAATGACAAAAATAATCCACGAATCTGCACAAATCCTTGCGAAAACCAAAGAAGATTCGCAAAAGTTCGTGAAGATTCGTGGATTCTCAATAAGCACGACCTAGCACCATGCCAATTATATTGTTATTTTACAACAGCTTCAGAAGAGCCAAGAAGCCAAAGTCTTATGCAACATCGTTACTCTTCATGCGAGCCATTTCGCCTTGAAATGCCTCCGCGCCTGCGCGGGCAGCATCTTGAATTCGACCGACATTATCCTTAATGCCATACTGCGCCGTGTTGATACGGGAACGAGCATCATTCATCAGCACTTCTGCCTCAGAAAGCAGTGAACCCGCTTGCTGACGTGCCGTACGAACAAGTTCATCTGCACGAACTTTGCCCTCATTCACGTATTCACCAACTCTGCGGGACTGCTCTTGCGCAAAAACACTGGCTTTGTCATATACTTCGCCAGAGCGTTCCGCTAAGTCTTGACGTAATTCTTTACCGCTTTTCGGCGCAAATAGAAGCGCTGCCAATGCCCCCACAGCACCACCGATGATAATTCCGGCTGCCAAGCCTTTGGAGAACGAACCTTCATTGTTGTTTGCCATTGTACTATAAATAATTGTAATATAAAACAGTGAAATTTTTGCTATTTTTATACAGTGAAACAAATATAAAACAACTGCTATACTGTATAGAATTTCTTTTGCGCTACCAGAATAAGTTCGGCAAATTCTCTTAGCGCACCATCACCACCATTGCTTTGACAACAATACTGTGCCAAATGTTTAATTTTGGGCGCTGCATCCGCAGGACACGCCGATACGCCGCAATACTGCATCGCAAGTTCGTCATTAACATCATCGCCGATATACGCAATTTCGTGCGATTGGACGTGAAGTTTTTGCTCAATATCATTGAAGTACAATGCTTTATCTTCTGCTCCTTCATAAACCACTTCAACACCGAGTTTTTTTGCTCTTGCAGAGGCAATGCCTGAAGAATCACTCGTAAGCAGTACAACTTCTATGCCGAAACGTTGCAGAAGACGTATTCCCATGCCATCATGCGCTGAAAAGCGCTTCATTACTTCACCTTGCGCCGTATAATACATTCCGCCGTCGGTCAAAGTACCGTCCACATCTGAGACAACGACTCGAATTGAGGCACAGCGCTTGATAAATTCTTCCGGCAAATCACGCCATTGCGGATAAAATCTTTCAGCCCATGTAGGAAGATTCGGAAACAAATTTGAGCGAAATTCCATGAAAATTCGTTATCTATGCCGCAGGGATTTGGGAAGAAACACGAGAAATCGTAGTTTGCCTTGCGGACGCAAATCAACTCTCTGCGGTATGGCATTATGCCGCTAGCCAATACCCTGTAAAATTACGAATTATCGCCACGATGACCAAACACTACCTTTCGCTTCGCTACGATGTGCCGGAAGAGCGCTTTGAAGATGCTTACACCGCATTAGCGGATGTGGAGCATCTCGGTATCGCCGAAGCACACGACGAAATAACAATTTGCCTACTCCACAATGGCAGCGCAGATTTCGCAACACAACAAGAAGCACGATTACAAGGGCTGTTTGAGCAATTCAATGTTCCGGCTACCCTTGCGGAATCAACAATAATTCAAGAGGAAAATTGGAATAAAGAATGGGAAGACAGCATCGAACCCGTGTGGGTGAATGAACGCATCGTCATAACTCCTACTTGGAAAAAAGACACCGTCAATGCCCCGCTTACACTTATCATTAATCCCCAAATGTCCTTTGGAACGGGACATCACGAAACAACCCGCATGGTTGCTGCCTTATTGGAGCAAAGCGTTCAAAAAGGTGATTTTTGGGTTGATGCCGGAACAGGAACGGGTGTACTGGCAATTTTAGCACTGAAATTAGGCGCAGAAAGAGTTTTTGCCTTTGATAATGACGAGTGGTCAGTAATGAATACAGATGAAAATTTTCATCACAACAGTATAACAGTTGATAGTGGCAAAAGTATCACTGTTACACAATCTGACATCAATACTGTATCAATACCGTCATGCAACGGAATCACCGCAAACCTCCACAAAAATCTTTTAATTGGCAGTATGGCAAAATTCGCACAAGCACTACGTGAAACCAATGGTATCCTTATTGTTTCCGGCTTATTACGGTACGACAAAGAAACCGTTATCAACGAAGCCGCCAACCACGGCTTTCAGCATATTGAGACAAAGAGCGAGGGCGAATGGATTGCGATTAAATTCACTGTCTCATAACTATACCATTCTCAAATCCAACACTTTACATTACTGATACATATTGATAATAAATGAGTACACTTCTATGAAAATAGCCTCTATTGACATCGGCACAAATACGCTCCTTATGGTGATTGGTGAACAAGTATCGCCCCAATCCGATATTGTTCCCTTGTATGACGAACACTCAATCGCACGACTTGGCGAAGGCGTTGATAAAACAGGACAAATTTCCGAAGAAGCCTTTGAACGCGCAGCAACAATCGCAACCACATACCGCCTACTCTGCTCCCGCGAAGAAGTTCGTCATATCGAAGCGGTTGCAACAAGTGCGGTGCGGGATGCCGCCAATGGCGAAGATATTTGCAAACGACTTTCTGCGATACTTGGGACTACCGTACAAACAATTAGCGGTGATGAAGAGGCTCGATTTTCTTTCATTGGTACAAGTGAATCAGAGAAAAAGTGTACAGTTGTAGATATTGGTGGAGGAAGCACGGAATATGTTACAGGTGAGAATAAAGTTATATTGCAGCGCATGAGCCTTCAAATAGGCGCTGTCCGCCTTCACGAGCGGTATTTGAAATCGCTTCCACCTTCTGAAGAAGCTGTAGCCAATGCCCGTGAAGAAATTCGCAGACATTTGGCACATCTTCCGCAAGGCAAGACTAAAGGCGAAGATACATTTACCGATAGAGGGCTTCAAACAGGAGAAATAGTCGGTGTTGGCGGTACGTTTACGACGTTGGCTGCTATTGACCTCAATCTACCCGTGTTTGATTCTGCTCGTGTTCACAATCATATCCTGAGCGCTCAGGCTGTAAGCCGCATTACGACCTATCTCTTGAGCAATTCCCTTGAAGAACTACTCAAAAATCCCGCTATTCACCCCAAACGAGCGGATATTTTGCCTGCCGGCACTCTTATTCTCGAAGAAACCTTGCGTTTTTTTGCAGCTGATTCGTGCAAAGCAAGTACCAAAGGCTTACGCTACGGCGTTCTTTATGATGCCTTTCAGCGCCTTCATTCGTAACACAAGATTTATCATTTATCATCAAACTTGGTCGCCAATGCAAGGTTTTAAGAGCAATAGTCTGGACATTTTTTTTACGGCTCTCTGAAAATTTTGCCGAAAGCTGCATAAAACCTAGATTTCAAGCAAAAAACAGTATAACTTGAAACCCGCATAGAACCTAGGTTCTTCAAAAATGTCCAGACTATTGAAGAGGATAATTTTGTATATTCATCTTCTTGAACCAAGCATTTACCTACTCTCTCACCAAGCCTCAACGCTATGGAAGCACTTCTTTCCAAAGAGATGTTCCCCGCTATGCGGAATATCGTTACGGAGGACGACGAACCGGTGGGCAATATTTTTTCTGAAAACAGCAGCGACTTCTTACCGAGACGCTCAACACTGGATGGGACAGCAAAGGACGCACGTTCTTTACGGCTGCCAATGTGGGTATTTTTTACGCCATTCACGAACCGCCGCTTGTGCCGGATGTTTTTGTCAGCATGGACGTTCAACCCCGCGAAGAATGGGAGGATAAAGACCGTCGCACGTATTTTTGCTGGGACTTCGGCAAACCGCCGGAAATTGCCGTTGAAATCATTTCTAATCGCAAAAGCGGCGAACTCACGCGAAAACTCCGCGATTATGCACGGCTCAACGTTTGGTATTATATCGTTTTCGACCCATTTGGCGATCTCAAAAAAGAACTTGGCGGTGATAATTTTCGCCTGTACGAACTGCATCACAGCGCCTATTCGCCGATGAATGATTTTTGGATGGAAGAAATCGGCTTAGGAATACGCCTTTGGGAAGGAGAATACGAAGGCTGGCACGCTCCATGGCTGCGGTGGTGTGATGAACGAGGAAACCTCATTCCAACGGGTAAAGAGCGTTCGGAACAGGAAAAAACCAGAGCAGAACAAGAAAAACTTAGAGCAGAACAGGAAAAAGTTCGCGCCGACAACGCCGAAGCGAAGGCACAGCTTTTTGCAGAAAAACTTCGTGAACTCGGCATCAATCCGGACACACTAAAAAGTACAGGTTAAGAACTACAACGTATTAAAGTTAGAACTTTCGCAAAAACAATTCACAATGGGCTAAAGCCCATTGTTAAACAATGACTTACGCAACAAGGGGTTTCAACCCCTTGCCTCAAAAGTATGGTTTTGCGAAAGTCCTAAAAGTACAAGAATCAAGAATAAAGCCGTTCAATCGCTTGTAAACTCAAGCATTGAACGGCTTTTTCATACAATTTCTTACGGAATCACCGCGTCATTTTTCACCTGCCAAACCACGAATCAACTGCGCAAACGCGCTCAAATTGCGGGTTTGATACCATAATGTTCCATATCCGCGAAACCGACACACAAGCCCCTCGCCGGAAGCAAGACTAGACCAAATACTTTTCGAGGCAAGCTGCACATCGTATTGCAGCGTATCTTCAAAAGCGACGATATGCCCGCTATCCACGATAAAACCTTCGTCCGGCTCAATCGTCTTTTCAATAATCGCTCCGTAAGAATTCAAAAATACCAAACCGTGACCGGAAATTTTTGAGAGGAATAAGCCCTCACCCCCCAACCAAGATTTCAATGAACCTTGCGTAGAAACAGTAAGTTGTGGATCTCCGGCAAGATACGCACCTCCTTGAGCAAAAATCGTGTTTCCATGTAACTCAAAAGGTAAAATATCCCCCGGTGCCGACGGAGCAAGTACCAACTCACCACCACCGGATTCTGCCGTGTACAGCGAGGCAAAGAGCGATTCACCACCAATCGCGGCTTTTATTGACCCCAAAATACCCTTGCCACTACCTGCCGTTTTTAAGCCTATTGTTGGCGACATTGCTATCATCGCCCCTGATTCTGCCTTGAAAGATTCTCCCTGCCGAAGGTAAATAGTCAAGGTTGTAAAAACAGGACTGTTGTCAATTTCATAGTTCATATTTTTACTGATTTATATGTATTTTGCATAGGTGATACAGTATAAAATAATACTGAATCACTGTTTTATATTTCGATTAATTTACTTCATACAGTATGTTTTTATGCGTCGTTTCCATCCGGGCAGCCAGCGATGTTCGTTGCGTTCGGGTGGTGCGTTTTCAACGCGCTCAGTTAAACGAGCTTCGGCTGATGCGGCAAATTCTCGAAGCGCTTCTTTGCCTTCTTCTTTGCCGTTCATTCCCTGCAAAACCTGTAATAATCCCCAGCCTCGATGCCCATAATGCTCGGAGGTGCGAATCCCCTCACCTTTGAAGTTCACGTAATCCGCAAGCACATACAACCCCATTGGCGCAGTGGCAACACGATAGAACTGTGATTTAATGCGCTCTCTGTCTTCTTCCTGCGCAGCATTTAGCATCTTAGGCAGTGACGCTTCCAAACGATTTGCGATGTACCGTGCTTGAATACTGACCGTTGAAGCAAGCATCGTTCGAAGTTCACGCATTTCCTCGCTTTGCTGCGCCGCCTGAAATTCCTCGCGTGTTTGCCAAGGACACGTGCGCTCGCCTCGTGCAAACGCATTTTTGAGCCATTCGGGAACATAATTTACCCCCTGTTCATGCGCCATAAGCGCATCAACGAGTTGAGGAAATGCCTCACCAAAAGGCGCTGTACAACCAGCAGGAAACCAGATAAAATGCCCAATGCCCAACGAAGCAAATTCTTCCCCTTTATTCCATGACGTTAAGCCCTCAATGCTGCCTCTGCACTCGTTTTTCCAGATTTTGTAACCGATAGCCAGCGCTTCGTCATCATCTAAGACCAACGGTAATTTGCTTAATTTTTTTGAGGGTGAGTTTTTTGCAATAGCGTCAATAGAATTAGAAGAAGTATTCGTTGATGCCTGATTTGGCAGCGATGACGTTGAAGCGCAGGCACTCCAAAGAAGAGCGCTTATACTGCTTCCGGCAGCCCATTGGACGGCTTTGCGGGTAAATCGTGGGTGTTTCTGCATACAATAATGATAAGAATATGAATAACAATTATTTACAGAAATATATTCATTGCGAACTCAGAAACAAAAAGCGGAAGCACTTTACCCCCCGGCAAGGACTTCCGCTACTTTGCGTTTCTATGAAAAATAGTCGTCAAGCGAGTTTCGAGAATTATTGCTCCGGAGAGTATTCATGCGGCATTGTGCTTGGAATATCATGCGGAACGTTAGGCAATTTGGGCATTTCTACGGGAACAAGCACTTGCGCTGCCCCTGCCTTTGAAGCCTTCCACGATGCTGAAGGATTCATCATCGCTACTTGTAGCGGTGCGTGAACAGGATTGGAACGAAGTTCAACCGTGCTGATTTCAAGTACGCCGGAGCGCAATCGCGGACTCAGCAAGGACAATTTCATCGCTATAAGGCGCATGGTTACTCGTTTTTTTGCTGACTGAACATCGCCAATCGAAATGGTTTCTACACCTTCAACCAAAATGCCTGCTTTGGCATTTGGCATATTCGCCACAGCGCTAGGCTGAAAACGATTCTGCTCAATAGATACCTCACTAATCGTGCCAATTTCTTGCTGCTCCGCCGTATTTTTTTCTTCTGGTATTCTCGCCAACATTTCCGATGCGATACTGGAGACGGAGCGACGTGATGCGTCGTACCCTGCAGACATTTTGTCACGAGGTGAAAGGTCATCAACCGCATGAACAAGTGCATCGCCGACGGCGTAGCTCACTGCCGCTCCGTGTTTAACGGCGAATGTCTGTACAGCCGCTAAATCCACATTCATAAGTGAGGAAAGCTGCACTGTGCGCATTTCATCGTTTGTGCTTACCGCCTCATTTGAAGAGCGTTTTTGCGCATTGTGTTCTACCGAAAGCCTATTTTGTGCCGTTTCGCCGGAGAGTTCGGCAAATGGTGTTCCGCGCATTTCCAACGGTGTTGCGACAAAACGGGTTGCAAGTGCCGTACCAAGTGCAGCGCCGCCGTTATGCCCCACAGACCAGCCCAGTACACACGTTACAAGCAGTACAAGTGCTTTCATTGCGTGTTTTCCGGCGAACTTGCTCACACGCTTCATAAACGCAGGATGCAGCGCATCGTACTCCTCTTGCAGTTGAGTTGTCGCAATTTGCTGTAAAGTACGTGCATACAGGCTTCCCGTCAAGTGTTCGTGCTGCGGAAGAGTTGTTTTGAAGGACTCTGCGAGTTTATAGTGCGAAACACCGAGAAAATCGCTGTACACCGGCAAAAACGCTTGCATATATTCTGCCGGAAAGCGCTCAAATGCGTCATTTTCCATTGCAATAATGGCACTTTCACGAATCCGAACAAAATAACGAATATCACTCACCGACAAGCGACGCTCTTCTCTGGCGAGGCGCAGAAGTGTTCCGGGGGTAAACATGGCGAAGTTCCTTGAAATTGTTAGTGTGATGTTGTGTTCTTGTGTAAGTTTGTCGTTGGCATTTATTCCTAAGCGGTATCGTTGATAGAATAAGCGCTGAAGGGACTTTTTGCATTACTGCCAATCTCCCAATCAATAATGCAATTTTCATGCCGTAATTTTCTCAAAACACCCCTCAAGACCGCATAAAACCTTGCTTCGCATAAAGCATTACATTCAATAATTCTCCCAACATCTTGAATTTGAATATGCGTACACTTTTTCACTATTTCCGCGTTGTGTATTACCAAATTTTGAAGCCTCGTTTTTGGAGAACATTCGTGCTAAAGCGCACTCGTGATGCGGCACAGCGCACATTCCCCACCATAAAACCATTATTTTTCAATGCAGAAGAGCAATCTTCGATTGGTCCGTTTCTTGAACAATCCCTTTCCCGTGAACTCATTCTGACACAAGCAGATGCAGCAATTCACCACCGTTTCGCGCTTTTTTCCGACGCGCTGCGTGACCATGGCGAAGCTATAAATTGGCACAAAGATTACGCAAGCGGTAAAGAGTGGGACAAGCACAAACCCGCAGAAATGCTGGATTTTATGACTTCCGAACACGGTAGCGATGTAAAATATACGTGGGATTTGAACAGGTGCTATTGGTTTACGTGGCTGGGAATGGCGCATTTGCTTGATGCCGGAGACACTCGCTCTGCAAACGCCTTCGCACAAGATGTGCGCTCGTGGATAGCGGAAAATCCGCTTGGAATGGGCATCAACTGGGCAATGCCGATGGAAGTGGCTATTCGCGCAACAAATTGGATTTTAGCGCATTCGTTTTTTCACACCTCATCCGCATGTTCTGATGAATTTTGGCAAGGATTTATGCGGGTTTTGTGGCAGCACGGGAAATTTCTTTCGTATAATCTCGAATACGTCCGCCATAACGCGAACCACTTTAGTTCCAACGCAATGGGGCTTGTTGTTTTGGGGGCATTTTTTTACCATACTCGCACAGGAAAACGCTGGTTTCAGACCGGAAAACGATTCTTGGAAAAGGAAATACTGCGGCAATTCACCAAAGACGGCGTAAACTACGAAAAATCAACATCGTATCACCGTTTTGTTGTTGAAATGATGAGTATCGCTGCCGTAGCCGCAGAGCGCGTCGGTTCGCCCTTTTCCGCACAATTTTTTGAACGACTTCACGCGGCGACTTCATGTATTGCCGCGTACACACGTCCCGACGGCTCTGCACCGATGATTGGCGATAACGATAACGGGCGCGTCATCAAACCTTTGGCTTTAGAAGATTGGAATAATCACTTGTCAATTCTAGCGCTTAGCGCAAATCTTCTTCGCAAAGCGGAACTCTTCACCCAATTTCATACAACCAGCCCCATTGCTTTGACCGAAACTGCTCTTTGTGGCGTTAATATTCAACAAATTACCAGCATCAACTCAAGCATCAATTCCAACCCACATTCCAGCACCCAAGCCGGAGAAACCTACTTCATTCATGGCGGTTATATCATTCATAAAACAAGCACTTCTCATATTTTTACTGATGTTGGTGATTACGGTATGAACGGTTGGGGTGGGCATGGGCATAACGACTGCTTGTCGTTTGAATTTTGGCTTCAAGGTCAAACAATTATCACCGACAGTGGAACAGGCTGCTACACCAGCAATACAGCGCTTCGCAATCGTTTACGCTCCACCAAAGCGCATAATACCGTGATGATTGGCGGGAAAGAACAAACAGAATGGCTTTCGGGGAGCCTTTGGCGGATTCAGAAAGACGAATTAGCGCCAAACGTGTTGGAGGTGCGAAGCGGCAAACAAGGTGCAGCACACACATTCGCACTTTCGGCGGAACATTCGGGATACAGACAGCGATTCGGTGTGATTCATCGGCGATATATGAAATTTCACAGCACCCTAGAACACGGAAAACTCGGTATTGTTGATGAACTAATTCCCGTAGAACAAGCAATGATAGGCATTAGCGGCAGGGCGTATTTTCACATTCCGCCGGAAATTACCGTTACGCAACAAGACGACAAAACATTATTGCTCAAAGCACCCGCACAAACACTCACCCTCAAGGCAAAAAGCCCCATTGAACTTGAACACTGCCTCATTTCTCGCTTTTACGGCGACGTGCGCCAAGCGTGGCAATGCAGCGTGGAATGTAGCTTGGAAAGGGCTGCGGAAGTGGTGTTGGAATGGTGAGAATATGCCTTCCCCCACAACAATAAACCACAAAAACTTATGGCTGATACTTCAACCCCGTTACAACTGCATTTCCTCTGCGAAGCGCCGTAACAATAAAGATATTATCGTAATCCGCATCATTGATTTGTGCATAGTGATTGCTTCCAACGAGTGTGTTGAGCAAATGCGGAATTGTATTGGAATGACCGACAATCAGCACCGTCCCACCGTTGTATTTGCTCAAAAGAGAATCCGCCAATGCCGTATTTTCTGCCGCATTTGTGGAGGCGTTGTAGTGGTGAATGCTCATTCCAAGCGCTTTAGCGAGCGGTTGTGCAGTATTGACGGTACGCTTAAACGGCGTTGCATACAGCGCGGAAAACGGCACATTGCGAAACAGCACGGCAAATTTTTCTGCCCGTTTCTGCCCTTCAGCACTGAGTTCGGGGTCGTTTGAAGGCGGGTTCAGTACCTTTTCCGCATGGCGAATGAGAATGAATGTCGTTTGTTTTGGCTCTCTGACTTGAGCGCTTGTTTGAGAAATGCCAAACAGCACTTGTATCACGACATAGCCTACAAACGCAAGGAAATATCGGTATTGCAGCATCATTACGCTCCTAATTCCTTTCGTATTCTATCCGCCATTGTCGAAGTGCGGAAACGCGATACAAGCTGGCGTACACCCTGCATATGGTCGCTGAGTTCCCCAACGGCATGAGTGATACGTTGCATTCCCACCGATGAATCGTGAACAACTTTGTTAATCGTGTCAATATTGCTGGAAATCATTGCAATTTCTTGGGACTGCTTGCGGCTAATGTCCGCCAACTGTGCATAAGTAAAGGCATTTTGCGCGGCATCATTCATAAATTCTCCAAAAAGCTGCCCTGTTTGCGACACAAGGTCTTTTCCGCGCCGCACCTGCTCTGAGCCTTGCCTGATGATACTTACCGCATCATTGGTGTCGCGCTGAATAGCCCCAACCATCTGAGTAATTTGCTGCGTAGCTTTGGTCGTGCGCTCGGCGAGTTTTCGCACTTCGTCGGCAACAACGGCGAAGCCGCGCCCCGAATCACCCGCTCGTGCCGCTTCAATGGCAGCGTTCAGCGCAAGAAGATTCGTTTGGTCAGCAATTTCATCAATGACCTGCACAATTTCACCGATTTGTCGGCTGTTTCGCCCAAGTTCTTCAATCGTTTGTGTGGATTGCATCACGGCGCGTTCAATGGCATTCATTTCTTCGACGGTTTTGGTAACGATTCCTCCTGCATCATTGGACTTTTGTGCGGTTTGTTGTGCGCTTTCCGAAAACTGAAGAGCGGTGTTGGCGCTGCGTTGCATGGAACTTGCCAGTTGAGCAATAACGGCAACAGCATTGGACAACTCCGTTGATTGCTGCTGTGTGCCGCCAACGAGTTCGTCTGCGCTGGAAGAAATCTCTACGCTGTTCGTTGCGGTTGCTTCAATCGCTTCAACAATTTGCAATAACATCGTTCTAACACTTTTGAGCGCTTCGTTGTAGCCTTGATACAGCTTTGCAATATCGTCATCACCTTCGGCTTCGAGGTACGCCATAAGGTCTCCATGCGAGAAACGCTGTACACTTTCAAGCATATATTCTACGCATTGCGACAAGTACAGCCTCGTATTTTCCGATTCGCGCATTGCCATTTCAACGGCGGTTTTCTGCCCTGCAACTTGGTCTTTCATCGTGCGTAGCCCTTGATTCATGCGGTACATCTCCTCAACACCTTCCTGCATCTGCTTAAACGCCTTCAAACGCCCCGTTTCAAAGAGATACGCAATAAACGTCAGCACCGCCATTGCGCCCAAAACAGCGACAAGTTCGGAACGAGCAAGGTTTTCAGGTAGAATCTTGTTTTGAAACGGTAAGTGGAATCGTTCTCCGACGAAGTAAAAAATTGCTGTCAAACAGACACCCACAAACCACTGCACCATTGAACGACGACTAAGCAGTAATGCGCTTAAAATCGGGATAAAACAAAGCCATTGCAACACGGTGGAATAAATTGCGTGGGTCGTCCAAATAAGGCTGTTTAGCATGGCGTAAATCGTCCAACAAAGTAGCTGCGCACAAAGAAGCTGTGAACCTGTTCGCCGAAAAAGAACGGGAATGGCAAAATACATCACCATACCTATCAACACCGTAACCACGCCGAAGTAGTGTTTATGCCCCACGTAGGAAAGCGCCATAAGTGGCGAGGTAATTCCGGCTACGAGCGAAACCCCCACCAATAGTCGCGCGCGACGCAAACCGTCGTTGTCGGTATCAAGGTCGGAAGGGATAAAGCGTGAAACAGTGCGGTCAAAAAGTTCAATGGCAGTCATATTTTCCTCCTAAAATCAAGAAATGCTGTTGGATTGACAAGTGTACGGAATTTCTGTTATTAGAACAAAAAAACGTGCAGCGGCGAATAACGGTTATTCTGCCACTTGTTCCTGCGTTCCTTCGGCAAGCGTTCTGAGCAGTTTTTCCAATGCGAATCGCTGTAAAAGCGCATCAATGCGATAGAGTTTTGTTTGTTGAATCACCGCAGGCTCAATGCCGAAAGCAGCACCGATGATTGTTACCCCTTCCGATGCCTCCCCAAGCAATTCTTTCACCTCACGAGCGAGTTCATAGCCCTGAAACGATTTCGCATCTAAGTCAATACAAACGTAGATTCGGTGCGCGTTGTCTGATGTGCCGATAATACGGAGAATTTCCTGCACCTCATGAGAAAAAACCACCGATAGAGGACTTTTGGCAAAAAGTCGCTCTGCTTTTGAGCGCAATCGTGCGTCGTCGGTGGCAAGAATAATCGGCGGAGGGTTGAGTAGTGACGCGGTTTGCACGAAGAATCAAGGAAAGTATGGAGGAAAATATATGAGGCATGAAATCAAGAAAATTTATTCCTCTTCTTGATTCATCGCTTCGATAATAGTGGCACTCAGTTCATGGAGGGCTTCAACCTCCCATTCTGCTTGCATTTTGGTATAAGCAAAAATCAAATTACGAATCATACGCAGCAAAATAGCGATGTTTGAGGATTTTTCCAGCATGGATTCTTCAAAACTAAACCCGGCATCGCGTATGAAGCGCTTGCAATCATCCCGTGACAAAAATGCGCCCTTTCCAAAGGCATCAATAAACACATCCAATTCGGGATGATACACGACAAAATGCGCCGGCATACCTACGCCGTAAACGCCAACATCTGCCCTTTCGGCAACCAGCAAATACGCCACGCACAGTGAAATCGGTATGCCAAGCCTGCGCCGCATAACGATATGCGCATATGTGTTGTCGGGGTGATGATATTCGTCGTCGGCAGCACCGGAAAAACGTGATTCCTCGAAAAATGCTTGATTCATGGACAACACCAGCCCAAGTTCGTTATGCTGTTGGGATTTCATAAACAGCGCATGAACTCTGAGCGCTATGTCATCAAGCCCCTTACGAAGTGCTTCTGCATCAGTTTCAGGATAGCCAAACTGCGAAAGTCCAATAAACATTTCTTCCAAATTCAAATCCCGCCGCGCTTCGCTACATTCTCGCACCATATCAAGTAAACCATCTATTGCTTCACGCTGGAAACTGCGTAATACCGCCGTTGCTATTGTTATCGCCTGCGGGTCGGTGATAATATTTTCTCGAAGGTCTGTACGAAGCACAGGCGATATTTTCGCTCCATAACTCCGCAATTTTTCTTTGGCAGCGCCGGAAATGCGGGAATCGGGGTCATCCAACAAACTCCGCACGGCTTCGTACTCCTTCAGTGTTGCATGAGGAGGAAAGTACGCCTGTTCCAAAGAAATCCTGAGCGTCTCAGCCGTAAGGCGGTTGAGCTCGTCTTGATATTCTTCTTCGGAAGAAAAGTTATTGCGGTCTATGGAAATGTGGTCGTGCGACATACAATTCGGCGACAATCGGTTTCTCAGAGTTTGTAAATGCGGGATAGTTCCCGCTTCAGATAATCAAACGCCTCTTCGGGATTATCGGCGTAATGGAACAACATCAGGTCTTCTTGGCTAATCATGCCTGTATCGGCAAGATATTCAAAATTAAACGTGTTCTTCCAAAACTCCCTGCCGTAGAGCATTATCGGCATTTCTTTTGTGATTTTTTGTGTTTGTACCAGCGTCAAAAGTTCAAACAGTTCATCCATCGTCCCAAAGCCACCCGGAAAGACAATAAGCGCTTTGGCGAGGTTCATAAACCAAAATTTTCGTATGAAAAAATAATGAAACTCAAAGTTCAATTCCGGCGTGATGTAGGGATTCGGAAACTGCTCAAACGGCAGGCTGATATTGAAGCCGATTGATTCGCCCCCGGCATTGTACGCTCCACGATTTGCCGCTTCCATAATGCCCGGACCACCGCCGGAGCAAATCAACAAGCGCTTGCTTTTGGGCAGCGTTAAAGACCAAGCCGTGAGTTTTTCTGCGAGTTCGACGGTATCGTTGTAATAATTTGTAAAATGCTTTTGACGGTACAAGCGATCAAGCTGTGCCTCAAGCGTTCTTTTCTCTTTTGGTTTTGCCGTCAGGAGTTGCTGTTTCAATTTGTTTTCTGCGGCATCAAACTCTTCTTCGGAACGAATCCGCGCAGAACCGAACATCGCTATTGTTCCCAACATCGGAATATGGCGGAATTTTTGTTCGGGATACAAATACTCCGCTAAAATACGAATGATACGAGCATCTTTACCATTGAGAAAATCCAAGTCTTTATACGCTTTTGGAGCGCGCTCCAAGGTTTTGGGTGCTGCTTTTTTTGCTTTTTTCATTGGATATTATTGTATGAATTGCGAGGATATATGCGACTTATACGCCATTTCAGGACAAGAGTCGCGTTAATTCGAGGAATTTAATTCGAGGAATTTAATTCGGGGAATTTGATTCGGTTAATTTTACACACAAACGCGATAATTCTCGAAACTCCTCCGGTGTGAGCGTTTCGCCCATCGCGCTCATCATCGCGTAAAAGTGCGGATCCACGTCCGTAAGCGCCTGTATGCCCTTTTCCGTAATCGTTGTGACGGACAAACGGCGGTCTTCCTCAGGACGCGCCCGCAGCACATAACCCTGACGAATTAAACCGTCTATGGAGCGTGTAACATCAACGCTTTTCTCAATTAGATGCTTCAAAATATCGGTACGGGAAAGTCCTTCAGGATACGACCGTTTCAGTATTCGCAAGATATTGTACTGTACACCCGTGATTTGAAGCGGTGCTACGGCTTTATCAACTTGCGTTCTGAGGAATTCCGAAGCCATAGCGACGTTGATAATCGCATCCAGCGCGGGATGACTGTGTTGATGAGGTTTTTGTGGGTTCATGCCGTTTCAAAATGAAGATTCAAAAATGTAGCGAAGTGGGACGTAGAGAAGTTTGGAAATCCGCCAAAAGAACGATTGAGCAAAGATACACGATTTTTTTGATTGTACGCAAGAGAAGAAACGCGGATTTGTCGGAAACGCCGATTTTTTCTTTCAATCACAACACCAAAAGCCGAAAATTCTTATTGCGGAAAACGAATATATCGCTATCTTCTTTAGGTTATCAGTTCACCTCCTTCTTTAATTGCTATGGTGCTACGCTGTTTACATTGTCTTCGTCACTTAGGCAGGGCTTTCGCTAGAGTTTCTCTGCGTGGCTTCCTTGTGCTGGTACTTTGTGCATATTTGCTGCAAACACAGCCAGAGAGCCGCGCACAGGGAATTAAACAAACCGTAGATAGCATCACCTCAGAATACAATAAGGCAAAAGCAGCGCAAAACGACACCCTCAGCGCATTATTGCTTGGGGAAATTGGCAAGGCGCTCTGGGGAACGTATCCCGATTCGGCAATGGTCTATGAACAAGAAATGTTGCGCCTTGCAGAAAGCATCAACTTTGAGCGCGGCAAAGCGATTGCCTACAACAATATCGGGTACATTTACCGCAAAAAAAGTCAGTATGACGAATGTTTGGAATACAGCCATAAAGCCCTTTCCATTCTTGAGCCGCTCGGCGATAAATCTATGGCGGCATGGTGTTATCACAACATTGCGAATGTGCATTATGCTCGCGGACGCTCGGATTTGGCATTGGAAAATCACTTCAAAGCCTTACGATTACGCGAGGAAATCGGTGAAAAGAAATCAGTAGCGTGGTCATTGAGCAATATCAGCGATATTTACCGTGACCAAGGCTACAAAGAACAAGCGCTGCAATACACCCAACAAGCAGTTGCCAAATTTCAGGAAACCGGCGACAAACACGGCGCAGCAGTGGCTTTGAACAGCATCGGCGTGATGTTACAAGAAGAAGGTCGTTACGAAGAAGCCGCAGCGCAGTTTTTACAGGCACTTGCTTTGGATGAGGCAATGGAACACGGAATCGGAATGATTTGGTCGTTGCGCTATTTAGGTGAAGTTTCCATGCGACAACGCCGCTATGACCAAGCGGAAAAATACTTTTTGCGAGGGCTAACCATCAGCCGCAAACTCAATGACCGCAAGCAAACTATTTCTGCATTACTGAATTTGGGGCGACTTTTTGAACAAACAAAACTTATTCCTCGCGCTTTTTTCTGCGCCAAAGAAGCACTCGCGCTTGCCGATTCGGTACATTCGGAACAAGCACGGCAAGAATCCTTCCAACTCCTCAGTAATCTGTATGCCGCAACGGGAAACTATAGATCGGCATATCGCTATCATATCCAAGCCGCATCGTTACGCGATTCTCTTTTTACGGCTTCCAGCGCAAAAAAGGTTGCTGAAATATCCACGCAATACGAAGCAGACAAACGCAAGCAAGAAATAGCGCTGCTCACGAAGGATAACGCCCTCCAAGAAGCAGCCATCAAGCGGGATGCAATGACGCGCAACGGGCTTATTGTCGGGGTTTTGGTGCTATTGGTGATTGCTCTTTTGCTTGTGCAACGGTATCGGCTTGCTGAACGCGCCCGAACGGAACTTCGCATCAAAAACGAGGAAATCACTCGGCAACAGCAAATTTTGGAAGACCAAGCAGCAGAAATCGAGATTACCAATACCCAACTCAATGAACAGAATCTTGCTTTGCAGCAGCTGAACACCGAAAAAAATGAGTTTTTAGGTATAGCCGCACACGACCTTAAAAATCCCCTCACCTCCATCACCATGAACGCTTCGGGTTTGCGTGATAATTTACAACGCTTTACGCCCGAAGCACTGCAAGAACGGCTTGGCTCCATAGTTCTTTCTTCGCAGCGTATGGCAAGCATTATCAACAATCTACTCGACATCAATGCGATTGAAACAGGAAATCTCAATATCGCTTGCAAGCCCACGAACATCCGACCTATTGTGCAACATTCAGTAGCAGATTACACAGAACGCGCAGCACAAAAATCTATTGCGCTCACCTTACAGGATACATTCTCCGAAGGCGGCATAGGATCACCCGCCCTGAACATTGACGCGGGAATTTTTGCGGAAATACTTGACAATTTGATTTCCAATGCGATTAAGTATTCACCGCAAGGAAAGCGCGTAACGGTGCAGGTAGAACTGAACGACACCTATCTTCGGATAGCGGTCAAAGACGAAGGTCCGGGAATTTCGGAGGAGGACAAAAAGCGTTTGTTTCAAAAGTTTGCCCGTCTTTCCGCGCAGCCAACAGGCGGCGAACACAGCACAGGGCTTGGGCTATCCATCGTTAAACGTCTCACCGAAGCAATGCGGGGACGAGTAGGATGCGATTCGGTGTTGGGAAGCGGAGCAACGTTTTTTGTGGAATTTCCCCTACAATCGGAGTAAACGATGTTCACACTGTTTTTCGTATAAATTCCTCCAGCGCCTGCAAAACCTCGTCTGGCGCTTCTTCCTCGACAAAATGCCCTGCTTCGGGAACATCCTTCCACGTGAGATTATTCCACACCTTTCGCCAAAGCGGAGCCATGAGCGCATACGGCACAAAAGCGTCTTTCATCCCCCAAATCATTAACACAGGCTTGTCGGCAAGGGCTTTCTGGCGCTCTTCAATTCCTTTGTACCATTCATGCGTATTGGTGAACGATTGCACCAAAGCATAGGTAGAGAGCCGATTTTGGGGCGTAGAAAGCGGCTCCAGGTAGTGCCGATGAATCTCTTTTGTCAGAAGTTTTTTGTTACCATATGCCTGCGGAATCATAAATTTCGCGGAAAAACCATACCGAAGATACAACCATCGTCCCAAAGCAGTATTAAAGAGCTTTCCTCCTTGTTCCAATCGCGGCAATAGCCACATCCACGAGTTAGCAATAACGAGACGCTTGATTTTATCGGGGTTACGCCCTGCGAAATCCAAGGAAATTGGTCCGCCAAAATCCTGCGTGATGAGCGTTATCTGCTCCAATCCCAGTGCCGCAACAAATTGCTCCAAACGTTTTGCATGAGCCTCCGGGCGATAATCGCCTTCCAAGGGTTTATCAGAAAGCCCAAAACCCAAGTGGTCAAGCGCTATACAACGATAATTCTGTGATAAGCGCTTGATGCAGTGCCGATACAAAAACGACCATACAGGAGTTCCATGCACCATGAGCAACACCTCACCCTGCCCCTCATCCACGTAATGGAGCCTATTTCCATCCAATGTCTGAAAACGGGACATAAAAGGGTATTCGTGAGTATGTAGCCACGAAGGTTGATTGTATGCGGTATTGGAGGATTGTAGCGTTTCCATATTTTTCCCGTTGAAGGTAAATTGATGTAAAAAAATGCGAATAGATAATGGTTTGACCGAAATCATGGTTATTGAAGAAAACGCGAATCATACTGCGGCTTGAGAAGGCGCAGAACATCATTAAGAGGGTAGGTTTGAGGATTCTGCAAGGCATGATGGCATATTCCGTCAATCAACGCAAATATCAACCGTGCTTCTGCACGTACTTTTGCTTTAGAAGCCGCTTTGCTCCTTGCCTCATGAGAAGAAACATCAAAGGACGGCGCACCACAGAACTGTTCTATTTGAGCAAGTATCATTGCTTCAAAAGCAGAGACCTTGTCGCCAAGTTCAGCAAGAATTGTCGGCTGTGAGCGTAACACGTTTACAAAGCGCCAAAATTCTTGATGTGCAACTGTTAAGCGGCAGGCATTTTCGATAAAATCATACAAACTTGGCTTTTTGCGCCCCTTGCGAGGCTCGATAACAAAAGAACGTTGCACTTCCGCCCACCCTTTTTCAAAAATTGCCAACAAAAGCGCTTCTTTGCTTGGAAAATAATTATACATCAACCCTTGAGAAATCCCAGCTTTTTGAGCAATAGCGCTCACGGAAGTCTGCTCAAAACCTTTTGTGGAGAAGAGTTCCAACGCGGCTTGGAGTATCTCTGCTTTGCTGGCTTCCTGCATTTCGAGGAATTGTTTTTTTGTGCGTGGCATGGTGTGGGTATTTTTTATTGAATGATTGTTCATTCAAAAATAAGATATTTTTTCCATGTCTCAAATTTTTTTTGTCGAGAATAACAATGCGGGGCGTTTTTCAATAGAAGATATTTCTTTCACCCTTGATTCTAAGCGGTCTTTACGTATATTGCAGAGAAGTTTTTCTTGTTTTCATTGAGCGATATTATGGCATACTCCATTCCCCTTGATTGTTACCAATACATCGAAGAAAAATTTGGTAAAGAACTTGCTACTGAGGTGGCAAAGACAGTTGAAAGCGGCATCCAACAAATGGAATCGCAAGCAAAAGAGCTTGCGACACTGAAAAAAAATTGAACTCAAAGATGAACTCTCGAAAGAGTTGGCATCGAAAGCCGATATTGCAGAATTGCGCGGTAAAATTGACACAGTGGAGAGCAAAGTTCAAGGCGAAATCAAAGCGCTCCGCGAAGAAAGGAACGGCAGATTTACTTCGATGAACCTCAAAATAAATTTCCTTATCGGGCTGATGATTTTGGCTCTCACCGCTATGAACCCTGTTGTGGCAGAATTACTCAAAAAGTAACTTACACCGTAAGGGGGCTTTCTTCCAGCCTGTGTTGATGAGGCTTTGGGCTATCGGCGGCGCTATTCTCTTTTTTCAAATTCGGCAGCTCAATCGCAAAGACCGTTCCTTTGCCGGGCGCGGTATCTTTCACATAAATTTTTCCGCCGTGATAATCCTCAATAATCCGCTTGCAGAGGCTCAAACCCAATCCCCAACCACGCTTTTTCGTGCTGAACCCCGGCTTAAATACTTCCCGCTTCACTTTTGGTGTCATACCCTTTCCATTGTCGCAAACGAGAATGACAGTCTTTGTGGTGCGTTGTTCTAAGAGAATATCAATGATGCCGCCGCTTGATTCCATCGCTTCGGCAGCATTTTTAACGAGATTTTCAATCACCCATTCAAACAGTTCGGAATTGATGCGAAGATTGATGTTGTCTTGGATACTCTTCTTAATTTTAACACGCTTACCGAGATTTGGCAAGCGCCGCTCAAAATAAATTATCACATTGGCAATAATCGAAGAGATGTTCTCTTCTTTCATTTCCGGCAACGAACCAATTTTCGAGAAACGGTGTGAAATCTTGCTGAGTCGCTCCACGTCTTGCTCCATTTGCGAAACAATCTCCCGCACCTGTTCGGGATTTTCTGCGTCTAATTTTGTAATCTCCAACCACGCCAAAAGGCTTGAAAGCGGCGTACCAAGTTGGTGTGCAGCCTCTTTCGCCAAACCAACCCAAACATTCGATTGCTCCGCAGTGCGCACATAATTGAACGCGATATATCCCAAAAAAATGAATCCCGCAACGACCAAAATTTCGATGTACGGAAACAGCATTAAGTTCCTGATAAGATTGGAGTTGGCATAATACACTTTTTGGATGACCATCTGCCCAAGTTTTATTTCCAAAGGCGGATAAATTTCGCGCATTTCCGCCATTGTTGCTTTCAAAACGTAATACACCTGCTGTTCGCTCATCTTTGATGCCGTTGCCGAATCAAGAACATTCAGTGAAGAGGATAAATAGGGCTTTGCAGGCTCATCATCCGGCTCGGCAATGATGACGGGAAAGTTTATTGTCGGAGTAATTGCCTCCAAATAGTAGGTGTAATCTTGCTCTTTCGTATTTTCCGTATCGCTGGTGTCTTGTGCAAGCCCGATTTCTGCGTAATGCTGAATAGTATTTGCATAAAATTTAACGATACGTTCTTCTTGGTCACGCAGTTGCCGCACCAGATATTGCGTATAAAGCAGCACCGTTGCGCTAATGAGAATCCCAATACCCACAAGAAGGCTTTTGATTTGATTGGCACTCAAACCGGGCTTCCCGGCTTTTCCGGGTTTCAATCCGGCAAGTTTTAGCGTTGGTGTTTTCATGGTGGCGGTGTAGATTGCAAAATGGAAATGCTTATCAAGCGCAAAAATACGCCTCAAATCTACGCAGAGATGAACAATTCGCCAAAGAATAGAACTTCGTTTCTTCCCTTCCATTATGAAATTTTCTCACGAAGAACTCCTTGACCTTACCACACCGCACGGCGGGCGCTTTGCAGCAACAACACGCGAAGAAAGTCATCGCTTTTGTCGCCGTTTGGCGTTGGGGCATTACGAAAACTTCCCCGTTGGTTCGCTCTTGATTCCACGCCGATTGCAGCAGCATTTTTACAGCATTTATGCCTTTTCACGGCTTGCCGACGACATTGCCGACGAACTTGCGCAGGAAAACACCGTAGAAAAATTTACTGCTCTGAAACGGCTCGAAACATTACTCATGCAGCCCGAAATTGTGTGCGGGAACCCGATTTTTACGGCGCTTCACGAAACTATCAGCACCAAAGCTATTCCAACACTTCCTTTTCAAAAACTGCTCACCGCATTTCGGATGGACAGTGATTTCCGCCAAGCAAGGAATTATGAGGATTTAGAGCATTATTGCGCTCATTCGGCAAATCCTGTCGGGGAATTGGTCTTGCGGCTGTTTGACCTGTACACGCCAGAGCGAGAGCCTTTGTCCAATGCGGTCTGCACAGGATTACAGCTTGCGAATTTTTGGCAGGATTTTTCGCGTGATTTACCCGTCGGGCGAGTATTTATACCGCAGGAAGTCTTGTCCGAGTGTGGTTTGGCTGCATCGGAACTTTTGGCTATCTACCCCAATGGGCGCTTGGAGGCTGACACAAAGGCGTTAAAAGTAGTTAAAGACCGATTTTTTCAGTGCTTTACACTTCTTTTTCATCAAACAAAATCGTATTTTGCAGACGGCAGAGCGCTACTTCCGACTATCCCTCATAAACGGCTTCGTGCGGAACTTGCTTTGACCATTGCAGGCGGAGAGCGCATTTTGGAGCAATCTTTTCACCTTCGGCATGACATCCTAATTCGGCGTGTGCAGCTCTCAAAACGTGATACTCCGGCGCTCCTTGCGCAGTCCGCTCGGTACTTTTTCGGATAAATGATTCTCATGAGTTATTCGGAAGAACAATTTCTTTTTCAACCTCGCATAAATGGGGTGCTTGTATGGCTACACTGCTCGTCAATTCTGACTCCTCGCTGGAAGATATGCTCCCGCTTCCCCGCCAGAACACGACCAATTTTTTCTACTCGTTTTCGCTTCTGCCAAAAGAAGAACGCGAAGCGATTCATACGGTCTATGCGTTTTGCCGCTATACCGATGACATCGTAGATATGGATGCTCCACTTGGTACACCGATAAGCACAGTTCAAGGCATATCGGGAACTACGCTTGCTGATGCCGCTTCCACACAGCGCAAACGAGAACGGCTTGAGCGCTGGCGACGCGAGGTAGAACGCTGCTACAACGGCACTTCGACGCATCCGATTATGAAGCCGCTTACCTCGGTGGTGAACCGCTTTTCCATTCCCCAGCAATACCTTCAAATCCTGATTGACGGCTGTGAGCGCGACCTTGTGCAGAATCGCTACAAAACCTTTGACGAGTTAAAAGAATACTGTTACAGCGTCGCAAGTATTGTCGGCTTAATTTCGATTGAAATTTTTGGCTACAAACACGATGAAACCAAAGAGTACGCGGTAAATTTAGGCTACGCGCTGCAACTGACCAATATCTTGCGTGATATAAATGCCGACAAAGACAAAGGACGCATTTACTTGCCGCAAGAGGATTTGGAGCGCTTTCATTACAGCGAAGAAGAGTTGTTGCGGAACGTTTACAACGAAAATTTTGTTGAGTTGATGAGATTTCAAGCACGCCGTTCCCGTGAATACTACCACAAAGCCCGTGCTGCCTTGCGCCCTGATGAAAGTATCACGATGTTCGCCGCGCAAATCATGGATGCAATTTACTACCGTTTGTTGGAAAAAATCGAAATCGCTGATTACAACGTCTTTCGCGGTAAAATATCCGTCTCAACATCGCATAAAATCTTGATTGCGCTCAGATTGTGGATGAAATCGCACTTATTGATGAAATGAGAAAGACAATGATTGAAACAAACATCTTTGAGAAATGGCTTGATGCCGAAGCAGACCGTGTTGCGGGAAAACTCGCTAACAACGAAAATCTTAGCCCGGACGACAAACTGACGATTGTTTTGAAGGGCTTAACGAATCACGTTGCTCATCTTGACGTTGAGTTACGAGGTGAGATTTCTGCTGTACGCACTGAGTTAAAAGCGGAAATTGCGGAGATTCGCACTGAATTGAAAGGCGACATTGCGTCTTTTCGCGCCGAAACCGACAAACGTTTTGAGCGCTTAGAAACTGATGTTAAAGAAATACGCACGGACATTAAAGACCTGCGCAAAGAGGTTGTTGATATTCACAAAGCCTTGAATAATCAGGTGTGGAAGATAGTTGGTTCATTGTCGCTCATTGGTGCTGCTGCCGGAACGGCAGGATATTTTCTCAAACTCTGGCGATAAACATTCGAGTTCTCATGCTCTTATTCCTTGATTTAACATACTCTCTCACAGAAAAAATTGTAACTTTCTTGCTCTTGATTCGTTTTTTCCACAAAATTGTGTAAGTTGTGAGTTGATGAATCAACGACCTTGAAAGGCGTGATTGAATCTCCATTTTGCACCGTTTTCCCCATTCATTTGTTTCGCTGTCTATGAACAATACATTTACATCGGAAGAACTCCAAAAAATTGACCAAATCAAATCCCGTTATCCCGAAGCAAAAGCAGCTATCATGCCCGTTCTCTGGATGGCACAGGCAAAATGGGGCTGGCTCTCGGAAGATGTGATGCGCACCGTTGCTACAACGCTTGATTTACCATTGGCACACGTGAAAGGCGTTGCAACGTTCTACACGATGTACTTCAAAAAACCCATGGGCAAACACCACGTGCAGGTCTGCACTAATGTTTCTTGTATGCTGCGCGGCGGCGACACAATTTTTTCACAAGTCAAAGCACGTTACGGCATCGGACATAACGAATGTACCGCAGACGGGCGGATTTCGCTGGAAGAGGTTGAGTGTATGGGCGCTTGCGGCGGCGCACCGATGATTGCCATTAACGAAGATTATTACGAAAATGTAAGTTTTGATGAAGTAGAGCGCTTAATTGCGTCGCTTCCATAAAATTTTGCATCTCAAGGCTTTGGAGGGAAAGCCGTTGCAACACTGTATTTCCACAGGCAGAATAAAGAAAGGATTCGTTTATGAACGACATTCACCATATCGTTACTTCAGAACCGACACGAATTTCATCGCGCCGTGATTTTTTACGGAGCGCCTTGGCGCTATCCGTATTTAGCGCCAGTTGTGGCTCAAGTAGGCTTCTAGCCAGCGTTTTGCCTGATGATGTTTGGGAAAAAGATGCCAAGCTAACAGGGTTGTACACCTTGCGTTTTGGTGATTTTCCCGCGTTGCGAAATGTGAATGGCTCCATTCGTTTGCAGGTTCCGGGCGCTCCGTTAAGTTTGGGGCGCATTGTGGTTACCAGAATCTCCAATACTGAAATCACCGCTCTTTCGGAATTGTGTACTCATGAGGGCTGTCCGGTTGATCCTTTTATGGGTGGTCGCTTCACCTGTCAATGCCACGGTTCGGTCTTTGATTCACGAGGACGTGTACTGGTCGGTCCTGCAAACCGCCCCTTACCCTCATATCCCGTGACGTTCCGTATGGGAGACGATTTTGTCCAAATTGATGTTCCGGGCTTGGTTGCATCATCGGTCAAAGGCGATAGCCAGTCGGGTTTTGCCTTAAACCAAAATTATCCGAACCCTGCTTCAAATCAAACGACAATCGAATACAGCGTTGAAAAACAAAGTTTCGTTGCCATTTCGCTTTTATCCATTTTGGGAAAAGAAATTTCGGAACTTGTACGAAAAGAACATGAAGCCGGCATACATCGCATTACAACCGATGTTTCGGGCTTGAGTAGAGGCGTGTACCTTTACCGCATGGAAACATCCACAGGATTTACCCAAACAAGGAAACTGACCGTTATTTAGAAAAGTATGAAGTATAATGATGAAGTATGAAATTAAGAAACACAGTGCTGAAGCGCTTCTGCGGCATACCAGATTGGGTGCAATCTTCTTGATGTTCTACTTTACCCACATATTTTCACCTTTTTTTAGAATACTCTTTCTTCCTATACATTCCGGTAATTGACCGACAACAAACCCGCACCAATACTTCGTTCTCTCCCCCATTGCTTTTTTCAGGAACATCTATGCTGTTTTGGCAACTGCTTCCGACTTCGCACCGAGTTCTGCTCTTTTTGGGCGTGGTGTATTTTGTCAATGTTGCAATGCGCGGCGCGCTCACACAATGGCTCGCGCTCATGCCGTTTTCATCGGTGGGAGGCGGTCAGTATTGGCGTTTTCTCACCTATCCCCTTGCATCCAGCAGCTTTTGGGAGATGCTTTCTTCCAGTGCAATTTTATTCTTTTTTGCACCGGAAGTAGAGCGCATCTTGTCTCCGCGCCGAATGTTGCTCATTATTGGCGTTTTTGTTGCTGTTCATGGGCTTGTTTACGCGCCTGTTCTCTGGATTGCCAATGCTCCACTCGCCGGAACAACAGCAATCGCCTTGTTTGTACTGACGATGTATGTGTATCTTTACCCGACTGGCGAAGTTTCGCTTTTTGGCTTGATTCCGCTTCGGGCAACGATGGTTCTGGGAATTGTCTTTATTGCTGCTGTTGCGGGCAGTGTATTGAGTCATTCATTCAATCCGACTGCGCTTATCAACGCCTTTGCTGATGCGGGATTTGGGATATTTTTTGGGTTTATTTTCTCCCATCTGTATTTCGGACGCTTTTCCGGCGGAGAGCCATTTTCTTCGCGCCGCGATTCCTCCTCCGGCTACCAAGCATCCACACGCAGGGCTTCAGCCCCTTCTCCTGCTTCGGTTGGGCGTTCTTCTTCCTACATGAGTGATGCAGAGCGCCGTCTGGCTGGCATAGAACGCCGTACAGACGATGATTACGATGAATCCACACCACTTGACGAAGAACATTTGAACGAAATTTTAGATAAAATCAACGAAAAAGGTCAGGCTTCGCTTACTCCTCAAGAGCGAAAATTTCTGCAGGATTATGCGAACAAATTATGATTTCCTAATCGTAAACACCTGTATTCTGAAAACTTTATAGACACTCAATCTTTAATAATTGTCATTCCTGCAAGAGCCTTGTTCATATACAAGGTTCTTTTTTTTGTACCTGCATATACCACCCCAAACTGCATTGTTATGCGCTTGAGGCGGTAAGTGCAAGGGATAATGTGATGAGTCGCGTTGCTCAAACGAACATTCGTTATGGTTTGAAACCGACGACCGTAATGCTCAATAGCCGAGTGTTAGAGGCTCGAAACACCGCAATTTCCGCCTCCGTGATGAATGCTCGCAAAAGTTCGTCGGGGAGAAAGATTTCGCGCTCTTTGGGTACACCGACATTGATAAAGCCTTGTTCTTCAATGATTGATTGATAGTCGTGTTTCTGAATTGCGCCTGAAACGCATCCCGCATACATTTCCGCAGCCCTCTGAATCCCGCTTGGTAATGCGCCTTCCAACACAATATCGGAAATCGTGAAATGCGCACCCCGCTTCAAAACACGGAAAATCTCGCCAAAGGCAGCACGTTTATTGGGTACAAGGTTCAAAACACAGTTACTTACAACGACATCAGCAATTTCGCTTTCAAGCGGCATGGCTTCAATATCTCCTTGCACAAATTCAACATTTGCGAAGCCCAGTTTGGCGTTGTTCTGCCGTGCTTTGTGAATCATCGCTTCCGTGAAATCCACGCCAATCACGCGCCCTGTGTTGCCGACGATTGCCCGCACAATAAAGGCATCATTACCAGCACCGGAGCCTAAATCCACGACGGTATCGCCCGCTTTGATATTGGCAAATTGCGTCGGAATGCCGCAGCCAAGCGACAAGTCGGCATCCTGAACATAGCCCTGCAAAGCAGAATAATCCTCGTTCATAATGCTATCGGTGCTGATGGAGACAGGTCCGCAGCCGCAGGAAGGTCCGCAGCCGCTTCCAGATTGAGCGGCGATTGCGCCGTACTTTTCTTGAACAATCGTTTTGAGTTCAAGCGTAGAATCAAGTGTTTGTGATGTGTTCATGGTATTGTGCCAAAAGGGTGGAATAGAAATTTATTATTGAAGGTTGATTGTTATGCACACTCAAAGGTGTGCGGGAGCCGTTCCGATGGTACACGGAGTGTTTTTCGCATGATAACAGCCGAAGCAGGACACAATCCGCTAAATTCCTGCGTTTGACGTAATTCATCGGGTGCATCTTCGCGCTGAAGTCGCTCAAAACCTAAGCGTGTGAGCCAATCCGCAATCGTCGTTGTAAGCGCATACACTTCCCGCAAGCCCATTGAACAAGCGTGGTTTTCGGCGGCGGCAAAGAGCTTTGCAGCAATGCCTTGACCACGTACATCCCCACGAACTGCGATTGAGCGCATCAAACCTACAAACTTCCCAATTTGTTCCACTCCCGCTACGCCGAGAATTTCTTCTCCCTCGCGCATAACAACAAAGTGGTGTAAATGCTGCGTTGTAAGGTCATTTGTGGGCAATGTTGCTTCGTTGAGAAGCCTGTGAATAGATGCTTCATCATGCTCTTGTGCAAATCCGAGTACCATAGCTGTTTCCTTTGATAATGTTGAACAAGGTTATTCAATTTCTGTGAAAAATTTCCCGCCAACCATCGCATCATGCCTTACCTCGCAAATTGCCTTGCTTGGCGGGAATACGTGTTTGTTCGATTAGCAGCAACCCGTACTGCCACAGCAAGAATTCGATTCCTCACCGCAGCAAGCATCGTTGCAGAGATTCACAATGTTGGCATTCATGATTGTTCTCAAAAAAGGTTAAAAATGAGTTTCCATGCGCCTTCTAAGGGACAAAGTGCTAGCTGCTCTGCACCCTTTTCAAGCGCGAGTGGTATTGTTGGTGTTTGGTTGTTGAATTTGCTTTCGAGGCTCTTCAAACATCGCATTGCGATACTTGTGGCATTTCTTTCCCCTGATCCCCTTGCCCTCATCCTTCTGTCCTTCCAAATTACCCGCAGCATTTTGCTGCCGCCGTAAACAAGCCGGAAAGAAGCTTTTGCGCTCGTTGCAAGCCTTCGGGGTTGATACAATAACAGACCGACGGTCCGTCAATCGTGCCTTGAATCAAGCCTACCTCCTTGAGTTCTTTGAGATGCTGCGACACTGTTGCTTGCGCGAGAGGCAATTCCTCCACAATATCCCCGCAAACGCAGGATTTACGCTGTGCCAAGACCTTCAAAATCGCTACCCGCGCCGGATGCGAGAGTGCTTTAGCGTAAGAAGCACACATAATCTCGTCTTCTTGAAATAAATCTGCTTTCGTTTGTGCCATTAGTGGGTTTTGGTTTGTCGTTTTTGGTTTTTTTTTGCTGCTTGCTTATCGTCTATCGTAGATTTACGATTAAACTACAAAAAGTTTCATATCCTCGCAATTTTTTTTCTCAAAAACTGCATCAAAACCTGATAAATACTTATTGTCAGCGCTTGGTTGAAGTATTTGTGTTTGGTCAGCAATTCCCGTATATTTCGCATACAACGATTTCGTATATCAACAAGGAGAACAATATATGGCTACAAACAAGACTGCACCGACTTCGGAAAGCGTTACAGCATTTTTGAGCACCGTTGCTGACGAGACACGAAAACAAGATTGTTTCGCACTGCTTGATTTAATGAGCTCTGTAAGCGGCGAAGAAGCCGTCATGTGGGGTGCAAGCATTGTTGGCTTCGGGAAGTATCGGTACAAGTATGCAAGCGGACGCGAAGGCGAACACTGCCCTATCGGTTTTTCTCCACGCAAAAACGATTTGGTGATTTACATGATTTCCGGCTACGAAGATTCTACGGAAGAATTGGCTCAACTTGGTAAGCACAAACTTGGGAAATCATGCCTCTATATCAAGCGTTTGAGCGATATTGACGTGAATGTTTTGGAGAAAATGCTACGGGAATCACTCAAGCGCACGAAAGAACGGTATCCGGGATAAATAGTACAAAGTTCAGAAAAAAGCCGCTCCACACAAAGTGTAAAGCGGCTTTCCATTTTCAGCAACGATGCCCTTTTATACCAATTTACGTTGAGGATTGTGCATTATTTTTTCAATGCTTTTCTCTGGAAGCAGCATAAATACTCGCACAGACAAGAATGTCTGTGCCACTGA
>JALONG010000100.1 GCA_025455065.1 Candidatus Kapaibacterium sp.
GCTTCATGGCAAAGAACATGGGCTGTGAAACAAGTGTTTATCGGCTAATCTACGCAACTTTATACAAATAAAATCACTAACCTTACATTTTGTCTATTACTTTTTCTGATGAATTATGAAAAGATATTTTGCATTGCTTTTTTGTGCAACTCTACTTTTTGCAAGTGCGTTTTCTATAGTAAAAGCACAAACTCCTTCAAATGAGGCTTCAATGTATGCTAGTGCTGAAGCCAAACAAAATATGGTTTCGCTTGATGTATTGCGCTTTTTGGGATTCTACAACTTGTCTTACACTCGTGCGCTTACTCCGGCAATAAGTGTGACTGCACAAATAGAAACCCCTTCAAACTTCCTAATAGGCTCAATCATCCAAGAAACTGGTATTGGTGCGCGTTTGGAAGGACGGTATAATTTTTCGCAAAAAAACCTTCTCGGTATTTATGTTGCCCCTGTAATTGGCTTTAATTCTTCAACATTTCGTGCCGGTAGCTCAATTACAGGTTCTACTGGAATGTCAGCCAGTGATTTCAGTGCAACAGTGTCATGGTTGGCTTTAGGAGGAATGGTCGGCTGGCAGTTTGGCGTTTCTCCGAATCTCCCCGAACTTGTGTTAGGTGCAGGTGTCGGAGTTGAGTATAACATTGTTAATGCAAGTGCCACTACAGGAACAGCACCAGCTGGGTCAAGTGTACCAGCTGGGAATGTAACCCTTCCTCGACTTCGGTTTACAATTGGTTACGCATTTTAAGCTATTGTCAAAAGCCGCTACGATACATTATTTCATAGCGGCTTTTTTGTTCATTTTATTGCCACAACAAAAATGAAAACCCCACATCAACTAGCCCTCAAAGACCTCCTTTTCAAAATGGCGGATGATTGTTTAATTCTCGGTCATCGCAATTCTGAATGGGTTGGCATTGGTCCAATGCTGGAAGAGGATATAGCATTTGCCTCAATTGCGCAAGACAAACTTGGTCATGCACTTGCACTGTACACTATTTTACATGACCATTGTGAGGAACCTGATGCTGATACACTCGCATTTATGAGAGGCGAAGGGTCGTTTAGATGTTGTCATTTTGTAGAAATCCCAACGCAAGAATATGACTTTGCCCTTGTGCGGCATTTCCTTTTTGATACCGCAGACCACCTGCGGTTTGAAATGCTCACAACATCAGCATTTGAGCCACTAGCACAGTTAGCTCGAAAAGTTAAGGGGGAAATAGCCTACCATACAATGCACGCTAATATCTTTATTCGTACTGTTTCTAACGGTAGTGAAGAAGCAAAGTTCAGAATGCAAAGTGCCTTCAATGAAGCATATCCTCTTGCATTGGGCATATTTGAAGAATCACCCAACGAACAAGAACTTATGGAAAACGGCATCTTTGGAGGTGAAAGACACCTTTTTGAATTGTGGTTGAAGACAATTCAGCCAATAGTGCACCAAGCAGGGCTGAAAATTCCAAGTGATGCAATGCCTGTTTTTGGTGGACGCAAGGGCTATCACACCGAACATCTGACTCCACTCCTAGAAGAAATGTCAGAAGTTTTTGCCCAAGATCCAAGCGCAGAGTGGTGAGCCATGAATATGAGTGAAGAAAAAATTTGGAAGGCACTGGAAAATGTCTATGATCCCGAAATTCCTAAACTTTCATTGATTGATTTGGGAGTTGTTACCGATGTTATTGTTGAAAGCAACGATACAGCAACAGTAACAATAACTCCTACCTTTGCGGGATGCCCTGCCATACATTATATGCAAGATGCAATTAAGGATTCCTTACGAGAAATTGGTATTTCAAAGCCTGAGGTACGAGTATCGTTTGAAAAGCCTTGGAATTCCAACAAAATTTCAGAAAAAGGGAGAGCAATTTTGAAAGAATCAGGTTTTGCGCCACCGCCAAAGCACGAGGGGTATATTGAATTGAGTGTGTTAGAAACGGTGACGTGTCCTTTTTGCGGAAGCACACAAACCACTCTTCAAACCCCTTTTGGACCGACGCTCTGTAGGTCAATTCATTACTGCAATTCTTGTTTGCAGGCTTTTGAGCAGTTTAAACCACTTGCCTGAACAAGGAGAAATTCTCGACCAATCCTATTTTTGCAGAAAGAATTATTCAGATACATGACTATTCACCACCAACACAGCACCACAAGCGGCTCGTGGTACATCGAAGAAAACACGGAACGCCTTGCCGCGCTGGATTATGCCGTGCTGCCGGATGGCACATTTTCACTAGATTCTACGCAGGTTGATGACCGTTTGCGTGGCAAAGGAGCGGGGAAGCAGCTTGTGGAAGCATCGGTGCGATATGCACGGGCGAACAATCTCAAACTCAAGCCCGTATGCCCGTTTGTGGTCGCGTTGTTTGATAAAATGCCACAGTGGAGCGATGTTCGGGCATAAACTGCCATGCGCTTATCTTGAAACACTAAATCGCCTCGTGATATGCTGTGTTCCTTGCGTCATGCGTAAAAGGTACATTCCATTAGCAAGATTGCTCACATCCAGCGTCGTTTCTTGTTTTCCTCGTGAAATTGCTTCCTCCCTTTTTTGCAAAAGAGCACGTCCCAACACATCAAGAATTTGAAACTCAACAGGTGTAAAATCATTTGGAAAAAACTCACATAAAATCAGGTTTGACGCGGGATTTGGGAAAATGGCGAGGTTGTTCAAGTTTAAGGCTGTGCTTTGGTGAACGGAACTGACGATGCGGATATTGACGGTTGTTTCGACTGGAGCGCGTTCAACACTAGTGACTGTGAGCCTTAAATTGCCTTCATTTCTGATGACATAACCGGGAACTCTTACTGTTGTGCTTGTAGAAGAATGTTCCAAGGGAAGTAATGTTGCTGTTAATCCACTCCTTTCCGCTATAACTCTCGGTGTATTCATTCCAAAGTTTCTTCCTCTGATTGTAAGTAAAGCATCTATTCTTCCGCCTGGAACGGGGTTTGGGGTGATAGAGAAAATATTTGGAGTTATAATGAATGGACACGGGATACCCGCAATTGATGCCGAACCGCCAATCTGAATAACAACAATGGCTTGAGTACCACATAAAGGTCCACCATTTATAGGTATTATTACCGCTAATGTATCAGGTGTAAAGCTATTATCTCCGCTTTTGAGAGAAATATTTGCAGCAGGAACATTCACACCTCCTAGAGCAACAGCTGCACCAGAAACAAATCTATTGCCAATGATTCTAATCGTATTTCCAGAAGATTGAGATGTGGGAGTATAAGTAATTATCGCTGGTCTTGGCTGTGAAGCCACCAGCACAGGCATATCCGAAAATGGTTTACTTTGTTGCGTGATGGTCACAGCATGTCGAAAGTAATTTGAGAAAATCGGGTCGGTAATTGCAGTGCTAATTGCAGAACGCGCCGGAAAAAAAACAGGTAATTGTTGATAAGCAAGAGAAACAGCTACACTTCGATTAAAACCAACATCCTCTTGTGAAGCCATCCACAATTGGCTTAAACTAACAGATGCGCCGGGTATGTTATTGTTTAGTTGAGAAACGTTCCATTGCCGATTGACGATAGACATCCGATGGACAAGACTTCCCGTCGCAATTGGTGGTAATTGACTAACAACGGGTAAAACACGTGCTGAAAATGTCGCAGGAATACCATTATTTGTAATGACAAGTGGGTTACAAACCGTTATTGTTGAACCGATAAAGAATGTCCGCGAGCCAAGATTACCAAGAATCAACGGCGCTGGCGCATTAACAAAAAAACGTGTTGGGCTTTGGTTGAGGATTTCACCGAAAAAGGTGGCGCTCGTAGTAAGTATGAGCTTGTTGCTTGATTGTTCAGAAAAATCAAACGTGCCCGTAGTGCCTACAATAAGCGGTGAACTCAACGTCATCGTTCCTTCGATGCGAAGCAAGCCCAGAAACGGCGTGTTTGCGTTTCCAAAGACATTTCCCCACAGCACACCGCCGTTAAACCCCGAACCCAAAATCACCGTAGCAAAACTTGATTCCGTTCTTGGCATTGCCGTTATGCTGGCTGTAGTGGCAAGGGCGTTTGTCGCTGTTGTTGTCAATCTCAATGCGGATTCCGACGAAACAACAATCGAGCCTGTTCCCCGTACAAAACCTTGCACCGTGAGCGATATACCTCTGCCAAGTGTTAGCGGTGCATGAAGCGTGAGGTCGCCTAAAATCATCAAAGAGCCGTTTCCTGAAATTGTAACGGGAAAAGTTGCTTCCGTTGAACCAATAGTCAGCGAGGCAATGGGGAAGCGGGGTGTGGCGTTGGTGATGGTAAGCGAGGTGCTTGGAAGAATAAGCACTGATGCCGCGTTGGAGGTGGAACCCGGAAACTCAGTGGAAGATTGCCAAAGTTCGGGCGATTGCCAATTCCCACTTGTGGCACTTGTCCACGTTTGTGCTTGGAGCGGCATCACAGCAAAGACTGTGGCACAAAGCGAAAAGAAGGAGAGACAGAATAAGCGCATAGTTGCTGATGAAAAGGAGAAGAACGAGGGCAAATACCAGGACAAAATACAAAATCCCCGCTTTTCCAACAGCTGAAAAATCACCACTCCACATTCAGATTCACAAAAAATTGCCGTCCTACAAGATTCGGCAAAGAACGCAGGTTAATGGCATCAAGAGCATTATTCACACCGACAGTCGCACGAAACGAGGAAATACCGAGCGGGCGGGCATTTTTTTCAAAGGCAAAGGTTTTGCTAACCGCAGCGTTCAAATTCCAATATGCAGGAATAGATTCCGCCTCGCTGTCCCAGACTTTACGCGGCGGATTGCCGATGACTATACCGTTGCGGTCAAGCGCTTCGTCGCCCATCGTGCCGATGTATTGTACGCGAATGTTTGCGCTCACACCTAAACGCTCATTGTCGTATTGCAACCGCGCTGTGCCGGAGTGCGGCGGACGAAACCACAAGCCGCGATAATCCGCCCGTTTCAACGGCTGAAATTCTCCCGTTGCAGGATTGGTACTGCCTGCAAGCCCTTGTGCAATCGCTTCCAAAACCTCCACATCCATCGCTTCCAAGTACTGATACCCAAGCGAAGTAGTAAACGTTTCAAAAGGAGAAAGTTGTGCGGTACTGCGTAAGGTCGTCTCCAAACCTTGCGTATAAGCACGGGCAACATTGCGATACGAGTAAATATCACGGTTGTCGCTTCTGCCGACGCGATAGACTTCAATAAGATTGTTCAGATTGTTTCTAAAAAGCCGCGCATCAAGATTCCACGCTCCCAGCGAGACTTCACCTAAGTCTATTTCTCCCATATTCCACATCACCCCAAGGTCAAACGCCTGTGAGCGCTCCGGCTCAAGTGTGTTTCCAAGCCTGTATGCGCCAATGAGGTCGTATCCGGCTCCGGCGAGGCGGTTAGAAAATTCCACAAAGAGTTGGCGAAAATCCGGCGCTTTGAAGCCTGTTCCCGCAGAAGCACGCACCTGAAGCGCGTCGGAGGGTTTATACAACACGGAAAGACGTGGGTTGAAGCTATTGCCGAAGGCACTTGTTGCATCATAACGGGCGCTAAGTGCATAGGAAAGCCAATCAAGCGGATTACCTTCCCACTGCGCAAAACCTACGCCTGTGAGGTATTGGGGTGTGGTTGGATAGCGAGAACCACTTGCGTCGTCGTATTGAAATTCTCCGCCCAGCGTAAAGCGATTGCGTTCAAACCAGAAAACATCGTACTGAAGCATCGTGCGGGAAATTCTGCGGAGAAGATTGTCCGTGCGCCCCGATTGACCTTGCGAAACATCGAAGTTGTAGGTTTCATCGTACATGGAAGCATACGTTTGCGCGGAAAGCCTCGCTTTGCCATGTGTCCATTCCAGAGCAAGCGTTGCCGAAGCGTCGTTTTGCACAACAGAACCTTTGTTGGAAGCCACTTGCCCGAAGAAGGACTCAATAAATACGCCTTCGCTGCTTGTTCCGAAAAGGCGAAGATTCGCTGAAATACTAAGATTCGATGCAGGATACCATTTTATTCGAGCTTGCGCGGTGCGGTCTTGAAAACCGGAAAAAGGAACAGTGAGCGTGTCGAAGCCAAATTCATGCGGCATAATTTGTGTTCTTGTAAATGCTGCCGCCGATTTAATATTCCCAAAGACCGCCACATCAACGGCTTCTCCGCCATAGCTGAGTTCTGCCTGTGCTTCCAATGCGCCGCGTTCAATCGCTTGAGAATACGCCCTGAAAGAAAGCCCCGAAGCGGGTTTGCGGGTGATGATGTTGATTACGCCCGCCAATGCTTCGCTACCGTAGAGGCTCGACATCGGACCTTTCACCACCTCAACTTGTTGCACATTCCCAACGGAAATTCTCGTTAAATCAAGCACTCCGGCAACACGTCCAATCATGGGTTGTCCATCAATCAAAATCAAGGTATAATCAGGGTTTAAGCCCATAATCTGCACACCGTTGCGGACGTGGTTCGTGATAACCATGCCCGTTTGTTCTTGGAGCATATTGCCTAAATTCACCATGCCTGTTGTTTTGGTAACGGCTTGGTCAATGATTTCAACGCGCACGGGAGAGTTTTTTAACAACACTTCATTTCTTGCACCGGTGATGACAACACGGTCAGCGTTGTAGGTTTTTGTTTTTTCGATGTCAGTTTTTTTTCGAGCAGGAACGTTTGGAAGGCGAGGATTTTTTTGTGTAGAATCGTCTTCACCGCCATTGGCAAAGCAATTCAGGGCATTGGCAAAAAAAAGCGCAGTACAGCAAAGGAGCGAACAAAAAAGTGCTGTTTTGTGTGACGGCTGACGAAGCATAACGATTCTGTGCGATTGGTGTTTCTACGATGTGTGGATTTACAATTTTGTAAGTACACAAATCTACAAAAAAAGTTGGAAATTCCTAATAAAAATTTCAGATAATCTTGTCTTTTGTGCTGAAATATAATTTTGAAAAATTTCAAAGTACGAACATTAGCGAAAAAGGTGAGAAAATCGTATCTTTATGAATTAAAATGTATTGTGTCTCATTCTCACTGACGATGTTTATGCAAACGATTGGTAAAACCCTGCGGTCTCGCTTTGTCGTTTATTTCTGCCTATTGATTTTTTTCTTACCACTTTGGTTTTGTACTCCACAAACGCCAACGCTTCCTTATGAAGAAAAACTGGTGATTCGCGGATTGCTTGAAGCAGGGCAGCTTGTTTCTGATATTCAAATCTCCAAAACTATCCCGCCGTTGGAGGAATTTACGTATGAGAAAGTCTTTGTTGGCGACGCACAAGCTACCATTATCGTAGATGGGCAGTCCTATCCTATGCAATTACAGCCGCGCACCTCCACCGCAGCAACAGTGCCGTACAGAAGCCTTTATCGTGTTCCAAATCTTCGCGTGATGGAGGGAAAAACATATTCCATTGAAGTTCGCTGGAAAACCCTTGTTGCCCGTGCAGAAGCGCGAGTGCCGTTTGCTGCTCTTGTAGATTCGGTCTCAATTCTAACAAGCATCGTTCCCGTTAGAACAACACTCGGGACAGTTGTGCTTGACACCGTGTTTGAATCTCGCGCTGTCATTCGTGCAAGGTCAAATGAACTTTACCGGACGGGAACCAATCTCCATGACCCACAAACCTCACGATTACTCTCTTCGCGGGGATTTGGTGAAGCAACACTGACGGAATCTAGTCGCATCATTGCAGTAACCTCCAACACATGGCGTTCCAACAACGTTGCGCTTCCTTTGCTCAATGCACGAACACAAAGCCGCGTCATTGTGGAAACATACGACGGAGCATTTTACCGCTATTACCAAACCCGCGCCAGAAGTGGTCAAGTAGGGCTTTTTAGTCCGGGTGGTCCGAACATTGAATGGAATGTTACCGGCGACGGTTTGGGTGAATTTGCCGGTGTCTCTATCGTTCAGCGAGTAGCGGTGCCGCGTCTGCGGAATTGAATGGTTGCAAAATTCGTGTTTATTCGTGCAATTCGTGGACAATATCGTTGAAATCTCAGAACAATACCACCGATAAAACAACGTGCATTTATCAATCCTTTGAAACAACTATGAACACACTTGCGACGGATTTCGATAGCTTGGAATTGCTTGATGATTCCAAGCATAACACCCAAAATGGTGAAAACGTTTGGAAACTCCTTATCATTGACGATGACGAGGAAATTCATACCGTTACACGGTATGCGCTTGCGAGCTACCTTTTTGAACAAAAAGCCATTCAAATTGAAAGTGCTTTTTCGGCAAAAGAAGGGCGCGGAATATTGGCGAAAATACCGGATATTTCCGTGATTTTGCTGGATGTCGTTATGGAAACGCCTGATGCAGGCTTGCGTTTAGTGGAACATATTCGCGGGGAACTCAACAACGAATTTGTGCGCATTATTTTACGCACGGGGCAGCCCGGCGAAGCGCCTGAATACGAGGTTATTCGCGCTTTCGATATTAACGATTACAAAAGCAAAACCGAACTGACCAACGTCAAACTGCTCACGTCAATTACCTCCGCACTACGCTCTTTCTCCGATATAATACAGTTGGATAATTTGCGTAAAAACCTTGAACGCTTGGTAGAACAACGCACGGAACAGCTTCGCCGCCAAAATGAACAACTGCTTGAGCTAAATCAAGAAAAGAACGAGTTTTTGGGTATAGCGGCGCACGATATGAAAAATCCTTTGGGCGGGATTAGAAATTTAGCGGAAATGCTGCTGTACAACAGGGAAGAATTAAGTGCCGAACAGCAACGAGAATTTCTCGCACAAATCATCAATTCTTCCGAGCGGATGTTTGAACTTGTAACCAATCTCCTCGACATTAACGCGATTGAGCAAAACGGCATTTCTTTGAACCTCACATCACTTGATGCAGCGCCGATTGTCAGGATGTTAGCGGAACTTTATGCGCACCGAGCAGAACAAAAACACATTTCGCTCAAAACGGAAATTCCCGCCGTTGTCCGCATCACGGCAGACGAAATCGCCTTCCAACAGGTCGTGGACAATATCCTTTCCAATGCCATAAAATACTCACCGCAGGGAAAAACCGTGTATTTGCGCGTGATTCAGCAGAAAGATACAGTCCGAATTGAAGTGCAAGACGAAGGACCGGGGCTTTCGGATGCGGACAAAGAGAAACTCTTCGAGAAATTTGCTCGGCTTTCTGCACGACCGACGGGCGGAGAACACAGCACCGGTCTGGGGTTGAGTATCGTGAAGCGTATGGTGGAGGCTATGCAGGGGCGCGTGTGGTGTGAGTCGGAATTGGGGCAGGGGGCGTGTTTTGTGGTGGAATTTGCAAGCAGATAGTTCAGTTTTTGTATTAATGCTAACACGATTAAGTTCTTCACCAAAGGAGTATTGTATGTCATTCCCAATAACTTCCTCATTATTTTATACAGTAAGCATTTTTATAGTTTCCTTGTATGTTGAGGGCATAGCCGCGCAACTTGTTGCAATTCCGAAAACACCCCAAAATGCTAAAGTCCGTTCGCTTGATCCAACTCGAGCTCTTTCGTCGTATAAAATTGACACATGGACAGTAAAAAATGGTCTTCCTGTCGCTGGTGCTGATGGTATTTGCCAGACCGACGATGGCTTTTTGTGGCTGAGGTCTTGGAATAGCATTACCCGCTTCGATGGTCGACGTTTTCAAACGTTCCGGGATATTCCCGCACTAAAGCACCCCAATTCATCTGTAGGAGGAATCGTTGCGGGGCGAGGAAATAGACTGTGGTGTGTGTGCTTCTCCCTTGATACGGTCTTTCTTTGCAAGTTGCAATCAGGGCAATGGCAGACGTTTTCTCTCGGTACCATCAAAGATCAATTTCGCTTTACGGTTTTGCCCGATAAACACTCGGCAGAGGTTTTATGGATGATCATGGATGAAAAGTTGGTTCGCTTTGAAAACGGAAAAACGATGCCGATACTATCCAACGTACAGGGCTGGTCGTCATCCACATTCAGTGCGATTGCGCAGGATAGTGGCGGTAATCTCTATGCCGCAGGCAATCTGAAGACCACCAAAGGAACCGTAGAAAATATCCTTTATTGCCTCCATAATGCTCGGGTCGTCAAGACCTACACCCAAGCAATGGGCTTGATTTCTGATCCATACTATCAAATAGACTTCTGGAGGGAATTTTTGTTAGAAACCCATGGAACCGATGTCTGGATTGTGAACACAGCGTATGTCAAGGGTAAAATAATAAGCACAATACAACGGCTTCGCAATGGTCGCGTGGAAACCCTTGCCGAAGTGCCGGAGGATGAGTTAATTGTAGGTATATCAATGAGTCCCGAGGGGGTACTCTATCTGCAACCCTATGGAAGTGGCATCTACCGATACTTCGATGGGCAATTGGATAATCTGAATAGAGAAGAAGTAGAAAAAGGTAAAATTTCCCATGCCATCAATACATGTCTGGTGGTTGATAAAGAAGGTGCACTCTGGACGTGTACTGGAAGTAGGCTGAGTAGAATACGAAACGATAGATTTGCTCATGTTGATAAGACCAATGGTCTGCCTGAAAACACTTTAAGTTATAGTCCTGTGATGAAGGGTCAGGACTCACTTTTATTTGCTTCCAATTCCGGCATTATCGTCATGCACAAGGGAAGAATTTCCACAGTGCGGCGTAAGGATGGTTTGCTTACCGATACGGTTCGTGTTTTGGCAAAAGACTCATCGGGGCAAGTGTGGATTGGTCTCAGTGGTGGCTTGCACGTCTTGCAGAATGGAAAACTCCGTTCCTTCACGAAAAAGGATGGTCTTGTCAATGATACCATTAGAGATATTATGACTGATACCTTCGGCAGAGTATGGATCGGTTCTCAGAGAGGGATTCAAGTCTATCAACCCTCCACAAAACGCCTCCACACACTTTTCAAAACAAGCAAAAACGCCCTTGACCTTCTGTTTTTATCGTGTGTAGATAAATCTCAATAGACAAAATGTAAGGTTAGTGATTTTATTTGTATAAAGTTGCGTAGATTAGCCGATAAACACTTGTTTCACAGCCCATGTTCTTTGCCATGAAG
>JALONG010000127.1 GCA_025455065.1 Candidatus Kapaibacterium sp.
AGAGGGCATCAGCAATGACATTATACGCTCTCTTGTTAGTCCTGATTGGGTTATGGAGATTGTTAATGCACAATTATTAACTTAAATTGGTATAATCCATGGCAAGTATTAACAATGCATGGGATTAGCCCTTGGAAAGAGAAGCTAGATTATGTGTCTTGGGCAATGAGTGTTTTTTGTAATAAGCACGACTTTGAAGTCTATCATAAAATGGTAGGTAAAGAATATGATTATTCAGAAATGCGAAAAAAAATCATTACTCACGCATCTAAAGCTACAAAAACCAATGGGCGTGGTCTGAATCCAGATTTTTATTTCATCGACTCAGTATGTGATGTTATTGATGGAGTGTCGTCGTTATTTAACTCTTGAAGTATCTCGTCGGTCGCCTGAAATTTTGTGTTGTGGTGTTTGCTTGGAATCACTGTCGTTACTTGGTTTGCGGTGTTTTCGTTACAAGCGGCATTTTTGTTTGGCTTGCGGTGCGTTTCCACATTTGCGTCAAATTTGGGTGCTTCTCGTCTTGAGAAGCCGAACTTGCCGCTTCCGGCGACGGAAAACCTGTTGGCTCGCGTTCAGGCGGTGGTGGTCTTTACTAGCTTTGTGTGGTGTTTGACCATTGTACCCATTTCGTTTCCCGCGCCGGAGCGGAGAGTTCGGCGGAGGCGATGAAACCTTCTTTTTCAACTACTTTCCTTTTGCTCATGCTTGAAAAATTGTCCAGCATTGCCTTGGGCGCAAGTCTTGCCTTCCTCTTCATGTTTCTTGGTCAGAAATATTCTAAAGAAACTTTTTCGACTAAACCGCGATTATTTCTCTGGATTGGCGTGGGGTTATTTCTGCTTGCGCTCATTCTCGGATTCAACACGAGCGATTTTATGCGTGGTTTTCAAGATGGCTATAATGGTGCAACGCAACCCAAATAATTCTGCTGGGTGCATCCCGTCTTGAGAAGCCGAACTTATCGCTTCCAGCGACGGGAAAGTTGCCCACTTGCATTCGGGCGGTATTTGCTTTTATGCCTGATTTTGCCTAGTTTAGGTTCAATGAAACCTAAAGTCTATATCGAAACCAGCATACCGAGTTTTTACCATGAAACTCGCACAAGCCCTGAAGCCGTTGCGCGTCGTAATTGGACGCGGGATTGGTGGAATTTCGAGCGTAAAAATTATGATGTTGTGAGTAGTATTGCAGTTATTGATGAATTACGTTCAGCACCTTCGCCTAAACGAGAACAATGCTTATCACTGGTCAGGGACGTACCGATTATCTCCATTACGGAAGAAGTTGTTGAGATTGCGGAAATCTATATTAGTCAAAAAGTTATGCCTAACAATCCGACAGGAGATGCTTTACATTTGGCTTTAGCTTCGTGGCACAAATGCGATTATTTATTGACATGGAACTGTAAGCATATTGCCAATGCAAACAAAGCTGGTCAAGTAAAGCGCATCAATACGAAACTTGACCTCCATATTCCACAACTGTACACGCCGTTACAACTTATCGGAGAAGATAATGACAACGAACATTGACGAATCGCTTGAAGAACTACGCGCAGTCCGTGTAACAATTTCTACGAAGTTCAATCACGATATACGACGCTTAACTTCTTATTACCAAGAAATGGAAAAGCAAATGGTGGATAACAATGCTCTTGATGATAAACGCTCTTTGAACGCTCGTTTGATAATTCAGCCCTCTCCATTGCTGCAAGCGTAAAATATCATTCTGAAGATTTTGGTTGGGTGCTTTCATCGAAAGTATCATTGTCATTGGATTTTCGGAGCATTATCACATTTGCGGTTTCGTGCGCCGAAGTAGGGTGCTTCCCGTCTTGAAAAGCCGAACTTGTCGCTTCCGGCGACGGGAAACGTGTTGGCTTGCGTTCGGGCGGTATTTGTTTTTGTGCCTGATTTTACCTAGTTTAGGCTCAATGAAACCCAAAGTCTATATCGGAAACCAGCATACCGAGTTTTTACCATGAAACTCGCACAAGCCCTGAAGCCGTTGCGCGTCGTAATTGGACACGCGAATGGTGGGAGAGTAAACGGTATTTGTACGAAATTCTCAGTAGTGAAGCCGTGTTCAAGGAATTACGTGCAACGCCCGAACCCAAACGTAGTCTTTGTACGGATTTTATTGAACCTCTCGACTTTTTGGAGATTACAGGCGAGATTGTTTTAATTGCAGAAGTGTATGTTAAAAATAAACTTATGCCCCTTAATGCCGCTGGCGATGCCTTACATTTGGCGATAGCCTCGTATTACCAATGTCATTTTCTTTTGACATGGAATTGCAAACACTTGGCAAATGCAAACAAGGCAGGTCACATACGGCGCATCAATTCAATGCTTGGCTTATACGTGCCAATGCTCATTACCCCACTAGAATTACTAGGAGTCCAAGATGGATACTGACCCAACATTACAAGAAATCTGGGATGCACGTCAAAAGATTTGGGAGGAGTGCGGCGGGAGTTTCGAGAATTTATTGGAGTACTATCGGAAAGCACAGAATGAGCATCCTCACAAAATCATCCGTCTTGAGGAAGTTCTTGTAGAATGAAACAGTGCTTGTTTTTTACAAGCGGCATTGTTACTTGGTTTGCGGTGCGATACCACATTTGCGTCAAAGTACGGTGCATCCCGTCTAGCAAAGCCGAACGGGTTGCTTCCGGCGACGGGAAAGTTGTTGGCTTGCGTCTGACCGGTTGCGGTCTTTACTAGCTTTGTGCGGTGTTTGGGCTTTGTACCCATTTCGTTTCCCGCGCCGGAGCGGAGAGTTCGGCGGGAGACCGCTCAGAATTCTATGCCGAACTCATGTGAATTTATTACTTTCGATTTAGTACGTGATTCTTAAATTAAGCAGCTATTTTTAATTTTTTTAACTGATACGGCTTTTTGTGCTTGTTCCAGTACACAGTAGCGGCTTCGAGAGCCGCAATCAAC
>JALONG010000047.1 GCA_025455065.1 Candidatus Kapaibacterium sp.
CCACATTCATCCTTAAAGATGATGACACCAAACGAATTTTTTACCAATTTTTTCGCGCCCTAGGGCGTTTGTCTTGTCAACCCTTTTTAGGACGACGCAAAAACTCAACACTTAGAACTCAACTCTCAACACTTCTTCAACCCAATGGGCGCAATCAAAACACCGAAAAACTCTGAAATCGTGATGACCGAATTGGTCTTGCCAAACGACACGAATATGCTTGGAAACTTGCTTGGCGGACGGCTTATGCACTGGATAGACATTGCGGCGGCGCTGGCTGCGATGAAACACGCCGGACGCACGTGCGTAACGGCTTCGGTGGATGAAATCAACTTCGATGCACCGATTCGTTTGGGTGATGTGGTGAAACTGTATGCGTCGGTAAACCGTGCATTTCGGACATCGGTGGAAGTGGGCGTAAAAACAGTGCGTATGAACGTTGAGGGCGAGGAATTTCCCGTAAACAAAGCCTATTTAACGTTTGTAGCCTTGGACGCAGAGCGCAAGCCGTGTCCCGTTCCAGCGCTTGTGATTGAAACGGAAGAAGAGCAGCGCCGCTTCGACGAAGCAGGGCTGCGCCGCGAATTGCGTTTGCGCCACCGTCAGCAAATCCAGCAATACCGCGAAGAACGCTTAGGCGAAGGGAAAAAGTAGTTTTGGCAAAAGCCGCGAAAAAATGTTTGCGTAAAAGCGCGGAAGGCTGTATATTTGAAGTCTTTCCCTAAAAAATTTCAGCCAAAAATCTCACGGAGAGGTGCCAGAGTGGTTGAATGGGCCGGTCTCGAAAACCGTTATAGGAGCAATCCTATCGAGAGTTCGAATCTCTCCCTCTCCGCATCAATGCTTACTTATCGGTATTGCTTTTTGCCCGGATGGCGGAATTGGCAGACGCGCTATATTCAGGTTGTAGTATCCTCCGGATGTGCAGGTTCAAGTCCTGTTCCGGGCACCGAAAAACCACGAAAGCCGCTTCATTACTGAAGCGGCTTTTTTGTTGTTTGCATCAAAAAAACTTATTTGCGGAAGATTTCAGCAATATCAGAGCAATAGCTGTCCCCAAAATGAGAGCATCTCACATTTTCACAACTTGCCGAAACAACGGCTGATACGACCGTTTATCAGGCAATGCGTATTGATTTTCTCACAGAGAAACAACTCCTTCTACCGTTTATTCCTCTTATTTAAGGTTGTAACCTCGAAGACTCTGAGGGATTGCAGGAACACCAATTCTGCCCATATAGGACAAATATCTTTGACGTAGTTGATGGATATATGGCGCATTTAATTTGTACATTAAGGGATTTCCTTCAACTTGGGTTTTAAGAATTAAAGCATTGCTGAAACTAATACATACAGGGCTTTGATAGACATTTTCATCAAAAGGAAATGAAGGTAGTATATGATTTTTTATCTCCTTGTTGTTGAATATGGAATCATCTTTTTTCCTCTTCGAGGTAAAGTAATTATCTGATTCTGTTTTGTCAAAAGTTAAAAACTCTAACAAGCCATCTTTCTTTTTAGCAATATCACATTCAGGGGTAAAAAGTATTCCATACTTACCGCCTTCAAACTTAAAAATATCTCCTGTCATTATCGGGGCAGAATCAATCAATTTTGTGTAATAAATTCTCTGATATAACTTTGCCAATGATTTTTCTTTTTCTGAGACAGCAATTTCTGGAGCGGTAACACAGTTAGATAACGTTTCCAATAAAGATTTATTCTGAATAATGGATTCATTGAGTAAGTTTTGAAAAACTCCAATCACCTCTGCTTTGGGTTCTGCACCATCTTTTTCACTGGTCTGATATATTTCTCGAATCCAATTTGGGTCTGCTTGCTCCAATTCGGAAAAAATACTCTGTGTAGATTGGTTTATTGCCTGGCTCCAAACGAATGGTACTGCTAAATGCTTGTTTTGTTGTTCAAGTTGCTCTATATCCCTTTCTATTTTCTCATATTCTTGCTGAATATTGTTTGTTGAACTTTTCTTTTGAAAAAATATTTTGTCCGGATATGAATTTTCCAACTCTTTCTGTATTTCAGGGTCAATTTCTTCTTGAGAATAGACATACACCAAAGAATAAATCGTACTGGATTTCAATAATTCGTAAGGCGTTTCATCGGGAGTTTCTACGGAGTCTTCACCATCAATATCCCGTTTAAAATTCCAATCAAGAATTAACGCCTTATATGTAGATATAGATGGGATGGTTTTTTCTAGAGTTGTGAGATTGTCTATGGGCAAAACAGCGAACTTTCCAACTGAATTAAAATATTGAAATAATTCGTTTTCAGTCGTGTTTGAATCAAAAATATTGTCATCTGCAAATAGGATAACTCCGTGCATATTTATTGTTCCTGATTGAATTTAACAATGAAATTAGCTCCTGATAATACTTTATCCTTGTCTTCTTTGACAACCTCAATTTCTCCGTTAATGCGAAGTAAAATTTCTCTAACGATATATAACCCTAAACCACGTCCATTAGATTTCAAAGAAAAGAACTCGTCGAAAACTAAAGGTATTGCGTCCTCACGAACACCAGATCCATTGTCTGCAATTATTAACGAGCTGTTTTCACTGCTAAGTTTAATGATGATTTCCTTTTGTTTGGACTCATTTTTATTGACCCAATAGATAGCATTATCAAGTAGGTTAATCAATATTTGAAGGATAAGCCCTGTATTTGTTCTTACGACGACATCGTTATCTTTCTGTATCTTGACACTGATTTTACCTTCTAGGTCGCGTCTGAAGTATTTAACAACTTTTTCGACCATCTCATAAACACTCACGTCTTTAACAGTTTTTCGTTGATTCTTAAATAACGGTTGAATTATCTGCATTTCATCATAAACAAAGACTAAATTCTCATCTAATTCATCTAGTAAAGCAATTACATCTTCATTTTTATAGTCCTGATTTTTTGCTTTTAATCTAAAATCTTTTACGTTATTCCTCATTTTTGATAAAAGAGTCAAAGCATCATGCGAGGACTTTTCTACTGCCATACCCAGCCCTGCCAAGTCTTCAACAGTTTCCATGCGGTTTTTCATTATTGTACTATGTTGTTGCACCGTATCTAAGAATTTATTCGCCTTTTCAAGAATTTCAACATCATCTATTTTTTCTAAGCTCAATTTTAACGAGTTAAAAGATTTTAATACTCTCTCATTTGAATCCTTAAAGGCAGAATTTCTTGTGATCCGCCCCCTCTGTTTGTCAATTTTTATTTCTGAATTGAATATATCTGTTACGGCACCCACAAGGTCAGTAAAATCACTCAAAACTCCACCCATATCCATTATGCCTTGTCTATTTGTAGAGTCTTTTAATAGCGGATTACCCTCTTGACTGATATAGACAAAGCCAGTTAAATCATTGTAACTTATAAACTCCCCCGCTCTAATATTGCCTCTCAATTTGTCTAGATTGAGCCAATCAATTCCCGGTTCACCATAAGGATAAACCCTCAAACCGTCTCTCAAAACATAAACGTAGTTGTCCTTGATAAACTTCTTAATATCTTGATTTAGAACCAATCCATCAGATCTGTTGGATAAGTCAAAAGCGTAAAATGTAAAACTAAACTGACCACATATGGGGGGTCTCTCCTTAGGTTCAAACTGTTTCTCTATGAAATATGAAACATAGTTATTATTCGCTAATTCTTCCTTATTTAGGAGATTTATTTTGTTTTTCAACTCTCTGGCTGGAGCAATAGATTTATACTCAAAGGTTAATACGCCCTCTTTGGAAACAGTACCTATCATAGTAAATTCAGCGCGTTCAATCACATCTTCAAACGTAATAACCTCTCCTGAAGAATACCTTTCGCCATCTTTGTAAATATCAATTTTAAAGTCAGTTTTGAATTCCACATCAAGTCTTTCTGCATTCTTATCAGATGGAGGAATTAAACGCTGTATAGACTTGTACAAGTCTTTGAAATCCTTTGCCTTCCAGCTTTCTCTGAGGCAGTATATTCTTATGAGAGTTCCTTTTTCTTTTTTGATTTCTTCGGGAGGATTGTTCACATACCAAGTATTATTTACGTCTTCTAACAACTTGCTTTCCCCTAACGGTTGACTAAACAAATCTCCGTTCTCGGGGTCAAATTCTCTAAAATCCATTTCAAGTTTGATCTCATTTTGACCAAGTGCTTTGGTAAACAATTCAATTTTTTCGCCAAGTTTATGTATAGCAAATCTTCCAATGCCCTTCTCCCCTTGAATTACTCTGCCCTTATTAGTTCTATTCAATTTTTGTTTTTTCTTATCTAACTTGTTAGGAGTCGCAGGACGTAACCAAACTTTTTCAATGGTATCAAGCGTCATTCCATCGCCATCATCTTCAATTTCAATATAAGGCTGGTTCTTTTCAGGTAATGACGCTTGTCCGTTCTCGTTCATGTTAATAAACCGAACTTGAACATTTTCAGCATCGGCATCATAGCAATTTTTAACCACCTCAATTACTGCTACTTTTTTATCAGTAATCAATTGGTCGCCAATGATGTTAATTAACCTTGCGTAGGGCTTAAAGGGCTGTTTGTTTTGGTGTAGTATTGCCATGCTATACTTTTTTTGCAATTAGAATGTATTCTTCAGGATAGACAAGTTTACTATTGTTACTCTCAAGTTTTGAGAATCTACCTGTATTTTGGTCTCGAATGGTGGGAATGAGTTTATTCGGAATACTCCTTTTGATCGTCTTAACTATTTTAAAATCTAATGAATTCAGTATTTCAGCAAAAACTTCTGCGGACTTAATTTTCACATCTTTAATCGTTGTATTTCCTATCACTAAGCAAGCATAACCATCTTTTTTTAGAATTCTGTGCATTTCATTGCCTACCTCATTCATATCTTTAAAATAATTGGCAACTTCTTTTGCAGTACGTTTGTCTTTGCTTGAAAGAGTATTTACAATGTCGCTTGCAAGCACAGAATCACAACCAAGTTCTTGATTTAAGGAATAGAAAGTGCCGATGAAGTTTTTTCTAAATTTGGCGAGGTCTTTTATATACTCGTACCAATAGGCTGTGAGCTGATGTATATCTGCATATTCGTATGAGGTTACATAAGGCGGAGAAGTGATAATAGCACTAACAGAATTAGGTTTGATAGATGTTCGTCTTGCATCTTCCAATTTGATTTCACATTTAGTTCTTAGATGTCTGTCCTTGCTTAGTTGCGAATAAAATTCGGTATTCTTTTTTAGCATTTGTTTGGTGTGCAATCGAAATGCTGCAAACGGGTCTGATATTTTCTTATTTGGGTCAATCTGAGGCTTTGTGCTTGATTGTAACCACCGAGAACAATTCTTTAAGATATGCGATAGTGAAACGAGTAAAAAATCTTTTATTGTACCATCTCTGACTGCAAGTATTTTACTGTATAAAAAAGCAATTTTGGCTTTGTTTTCTGATGTAAACCAGTAATCTATTCGTTCATGGACGTTACTATCTCTATAATCTTCTATCTTGAACTCATCGAAACTGCTGATGATTAGGTTATACCATTCTTCAAGTTTATCGGGGCTAATTGGGTTTATTTTCGCCTTTGTAATGAGTTCGGCAACTGGGTTAATATCTACTCCTATTGATTTTCTCCCATGAATCTTTGCTTCCACCAAAGTTGTGCCGCATCCAGCAAACAAGTCGGCTATCAAGTCATCTTCTTTGGTATATTCTTCAATTAACTTTTTTACAAGATTAGGTAGGAACTTGGCAGGATACCTGTGATAGCCGTGTGTCCATTGCTCAACTGAACGAGCATTTTTAAAACACCAGTCAGAATCAACAAGTATATCTTCAAAAGATATGTTATCTAATTGTTTTTTCATATTCGTTATACGATTTTTCAGTAAGCAGTTTTTGACTCTACTACCCATCCGTTAAAACTACGAGCAGTTTATGTTTGAGCCTTGTGATTTTTACACCAGTTCCAAAGATTTGATATGCTCATTGATTTCCAATGCAACTGTTTCAGCAAGAGAATATTTTTCGTCTTCGTAGATAATATCAGGCTTTGAGGGCAGTTTTGCTATTAAACGTAAACTTCGGATTGCTTTTTCTCGCAGTTGCCCGTGTTCAGGCAAGCCCAATAGCAAAGTCACGTGAATAGGCTCTTCTGCATCTGCAAGAGCCGCAAGTTTACCATACCACTTAAACACCTTGTCTTCAATCGAATGCGCTTCCTGCAAATCAAGCGAAAGCGGTTGATATGCCCTATAAGTGCCATTTTTCCAACAATGGGAAAACAGTACCTCTATTTCTGGTGTACGAATTGTTTTGGGGTATAAGTGTTCCAAAATATTTTGTTCACGGAAAACGTCCTCAAACGATTTCCATACATCTTCATCGTTCTTGTTTTCTCGCTCTTTGCTCAGAATATTTTGCTGAACATACCTCTTAAAGAGGCTTTCAACAGTTTTTTCAAGGTTCATAGATAGTCCGCCGCCAACCACATCTATTTGAAACGCGGTATCATTTGGCGGCAGAATAGCAGAAATAATGTCGTTCAAAGCATGAGGCGTATTTTCAAACGGCAGTTCATTTACTTGACGGCTAAATTGCTTTTCAATGCGCATAAAACCTTGCCGCAGCTTTGCGATAACATTTTTGTAATGTGCAGAATCAAAATTAACAAACGCCTTTGACAAGCGGCTATATTGGGAAGATAATCGGGCTTGAAAAAAGTGCTGCGTCGGTGCGGAAACTATCACACCGATATTCAAACATTCGCCACTTACCACGTCATGCTTGTAGCGAACAAGAGCGTAATTATAGGGCGTTTTCATGTTAGTAATAAGGTCAGTTCGTGGAAAAATTCGTCGCTGTGAGTGAGAATTGATTGGAGATGCGGCAATACCTTCTCTGTTTATAGGTATGCCATTCGGACGGCGCAGAAGCAATAATCTTGTCGGCTATCTTTTCTTGCCGCATTTGGTCAAACTTGCTGTGTAATTCCTTCCAGTCAAGCGGCTTTTGATACAAAGGTTTGAAAAAGAGGTGATTACGCAGCCATACTTCTTGCGTAATGCGCCACGCATCTTGTTTGGGAAAAATATCCAGCGCAAATGAAAATGCAAGTTCGTGGTCAATAGCAACCAGCGAATTATTTTTGAGCAGCAAATTGTGTTTATCTGTGCGCCTGTCGGGATTCTGAACAAAAGCATCAAACGCGAGAATACGTGCGGCTTGTGGCTGTTCTTCAGCAGAAAGTTTTGCGCTTGGAATCCATTCTGAATACGAAGCAAGATAACGGCTTGCAAAATTCAGTCCGCCGCTTTTTCGCACACGCTCGGCAACGCTGCTATCGGGGATTCCTGCCGATAATGCGGTATCAATTTCGACGAAAAACGGCTCAGGACAAGCAATGTCAAGGTATTTTGCCAAAAGCGAACACGAATATTCTGCAAACGAACCAAGTTCCGCAAAATCCAAGCCGCCTTTGAGTTTGACAACCATATCGCCGACCTCGTTACCGTCTGCATCACAGCAATTAAACACACATGGTTTTGTTCTTCCTGTGCCAAGTTCGTGCCGAAATTCTGTTGCGTACAAGGTGGAGATACTCATTTGGGAGAAAAGCAGATTTGGTGCGGGTAATGACCGTCAAAGTAGATTTCAAATATACTCACATTTTAGATTTTGAAGAACGGTAACGCGCAGTAACGAGAAATAATTTTCTTTAGTCGTGCAGTAAAGTATCAGTAATTTTATCAGTAATGCCATTGAAATCCTTGTAAAATCAAGAATAGTTCACATACTGTTCCGCACGTAAAAACCTCAAAAGCCGCTTCAAATCTTGTTTTGAAGCGGCTTTGTTTTGAAGAAAAGAATAGTTGAGTGAGACGATTCAAGTGCTTTCTTTCCTCGTAAAACCTTATTTCCTCGCAAACCGCCCCAAACGGAACTCTCGTGCGGTTTGTTTGCCGTCCAAAAGGATATTCGCGGCAAGTTCTCCAATCGCCGGAGCGTGCTTAAAACCATGCCCCGAACCGCCTCCCACGATAAGTGCATTGTTCGCATCCGGCAAACGGTCAATGATAAAATCACCGTCCAGCGAGTTTTCGTACTGGCAAACACGCGCTTGGATAAGCGGTGCATTAGAAAGTGCCGGAAAGCGCATCCGCACAAAACGCCGCACCGCGCTTAAACCTTCCTCACTCGGCATACGGTCGCCGGTGGATGGATTAAACACAGCGCCCCGCGTGTCGTTAGCAACTTTGAAGCCACTGGAAAGCGTTTCTTTGCCCGAACCTTGAATACCATACATCGTTTCTCTGCCCGTCATATCTACCCAAACAGGGAATTTACTCACGCGCTTGTCCTCGAAATTCACACCGAAGTAAAAGACTTCCTGCCGCGTCGGACGCATGATTTCTTCCAACACTTCGGGAAACATCTCCCCAAGCCATGCACCGCAAGCAAACACATACAACGAAGCCCTTAGCACCGTTCCTTCGGCAAGCTGCACCGATTCCATTTCTCCGGCGCGAATGGTGGTTGTTTTTACGCCTGATTGACGGTATTCCCCGCCCTCTGCCAAAAACACCTCCAAAAGCGATTCACAGCAGCGCCGCGCAAGCAAATATCCCGCTTCCGGCTCAAAAAAGCCGCGCCGCACATTGTCAAGCACTGCCAAGGAGAACTTTTTGGAAAGTTCGTCAGGTGTGAGTTCGTCAAAGGGCATTTTCAGGTTTTTGAAGGCAGGAATGGACTGACGAAAAAATTTATCGTCCTCGCCCATAAGCCAGAGGCAGCCCGATTGCACAAACAATTCCCGTTTTGTCCGCTCTTCCAGCTTTTTCCACTGCACAAGCGATTTAGCAACCATTTCCACATACACCGCCGTCGCGCCGTATCCTGCACGAAGCGCCCGCGTTTCGTCGGCTGAGGATGCCCGCACATTTCCCACACCAAAAGCATCCACAAGCGTTACTTTCATTCCCCGCCGAAGCAGTGTTAATGCTGTCCACAAGCCAAACACCCCTGCACCGACAACGATTGCGCTTGTCGGATTTCCTGCATTTGAATGTGCAGATTTTTGCAACAATGGCGAAGAAGAAAGAGGGTGAGCAGCTACTTCAGACGCGGAAGCGGTACTGAGAAGAGCGCCTGTGCTTATTGCGTGGCGGAGAAGTTCTCGTCTGGTCATAATGTGTGGTGATGGAATTTTACGATAGTGGAACTTGTCCCGTCATAGAACTGCTGCAACATAAAACGGGTTACCGGAATAGAAATATACCTTACCGCCCACCTGTGAACATAGCTTTGAAAATATGCCCCGCAACTTCGGGATTTTCCTTCAAGCGGCGCACCGAATAGCCGTACCAATCATGCCCAAACGGCACATAAATACGCATTTTGTGTCCAGCTTTGATGAGCGCGTCGCGCTTTTGCTCGCGCACACCAAGCAACATTTGAAACTCGTAGCGGTCGCTTTTGATGCCGCGTTTGGCGATTTCTTCTTGGGCGAAATCCAACAAAATATCGTCATGTGTGGCAATGCCCACGTACATATTGTGGTCGAAGAGCAAGCGCAGAAGCCGTTTGTAGTTTTCCTGCACTTCTTCGCGCCCACGAAAAGCGATTTCTTCGGGTTCGATGTAAATGCCTTTGCAAAGCCGCACTGATGTTCCTGTTTTCGCCAATGAGCGAATATCGTCCTCGCTGCGGCGCATATATGCTTGAATCACCACGCCCGTATTGGTCAAACCCTCGCTGTTGAGCCGATGATAGATGTCTATCGTCTTGGTTGTGTAGGGCGAATTTTCCATATCCAAACGCACAAAACGCTTGATTTCTTGCGCTCTGGCAACGATTTTTCGCACGTTGTTGTAACAAAACTCATCGTCAATATCCAAACCAAGCGACGTTAATTTTACCGACAAACCTGATTTCAAATCGTGTTGATTGATTGCTTCCAGAACATTCGATGACATCTGCGTTTCCTGTTCCGCTTGCGTACGAGAACTGACAAATTCGCCCAGCACATCAATCGTTCCGACGGCTCCGGCTTTGTTCAGCTTTTGTACTGTTTGAACGGCTTCCTGAATTGTTTCTCCGGCAATGTATCTATTGGAAACCTGGCGAACAATAGCTTTGGGGACAATCGGCAGCGATTTTGCAATAAGTTGGTTCAGCATTTTTGACGCTCCTGTGAGGGAAAAAGTTGAAGAATGTGGTAATCGTACTGTTGGTGTCATTGTCTCAGTCTTCGATGCGGATTTACAGGATTGAAGAGTTTACAATACCGAAAACAACACCTTCAACATCGCATCAATCCTGCAATATCAATCCTGCAATTCCGGTACTTCTCGCAAAACAGTCTGCACACGCGCACCGCGCCGAATGATGGAGAAAGCATCATCGGTCATATCAATCACGGTTGATTCGCCTTCAAAATGATAGACTTCCGATGCAATAACAACATCAACAAGCGACGCAAATTTTTCAATGAGTTCTTCCGGCGTTTCGATTTCTTCGTCGTCATCGGTTGCTACGCGAGCAGTAATGGAAATAAGCGGATTGCCGAGTTCTTTCAAGAGCGCAAGCGCAATCGGGTTTTCCGGCACACGAATCCCTGTGGTTTTACGCTTGGGATCCACCGCGTAGTGCGGAACGGCTTTCGTTGCCGGCAAAATAAACGTGTAGGGTCCCGGAATCAAGCGCTTAATCACACGATACGCATGATTGCTCACTTTGGCAAATTCCGCAATATGCGAGAGCGAATCACACAAAAACGTCAGGTGCTTGTTTTCGGGCAAACGGCGGATTTGACGAATCCGCGCAATGGCGTTTTTCTGGGACAAACAGCACCCAAGCGCAAAGCCCGTATCGGTCGGATACAGCATCACTGCTCCGCTCCGCAGCACATTGACTATTTTGGCAATTTTGTATGATTCGGGTGTTTGAGGGTGCAATTCAACCGAAAGAGTTGGCATTATTACTCGTTTCTTTTGACCGAATACGAAACGTTCTGAGAGCAGATGTAAATGAGTTCGGAAAAGCTGCTATCTTACGCTCAAGAATGAATTATGAGTGCAAAATACTATTTTTTGCCGTCAAATGCAGAAATGCTTCGACAAATACTGTTTGAAAAGCGCATGAGCCTTCACACAGAATTACCGAAGCATCAACAATCAATCGTTGTCATTGACGAAACTGCACTGTTCTCTCTATGACTTCGTTATTAAATTTTGCTAAAAATTTATTGCCAAACCAAGCCGCCCGTAAGCACCGATGCCGATAAGCAGGTCTCCTGTTGGTGTTTGTTGAAGAGGTGTGCTTCCTAAGAACGTCGCACCACCCGAAAGTTCAAGAAATACACCAACTTGACGGGTGAAATTATACTGCCCTCCAACTAAAACACCGCCGTATAAACTGAGCGGGCTGAAAAACGGATTAAAATTTATCAATGCGCCAATGGACAAACCGGCATACACATCCACATAACGGTCGCGCACAAAGTGGTATACGGGGCGCAGCATGAGCGTATGATAGCTGATGGTTGTGACGCGTGTCACAGTGTCGCTCGTACCGCTTGTAATAGTTTTCAATGCTGTGTCTAGTCCGGGATAGTAACCATACATCAAACCAATCGAAAAATTCGGTGTGATGAAAAAATCACCGCTGACCGTCAAAAGCGGAAACGAGATAGGAGGCGCGTTTCCATAAACATTTTCTGTCGTCGTACTCCCGGAAACAGTTCGCTGCGTAATTAAACCTCGCGTATTGAGGTTATATCCCGCTCCGATGCCAATTTGCAGCGTAAACGTAGGCAGCGTATAAACATCGGTAACGACGGATCGTGCAGTATTGGATGTGCTGCGCGTTATCGGTTCGGGACGCGGCTTTTTATCGGTTTGAAAGGGCGAAAACTCTGCTTGCGGCTTGCCGCCGTCAGGAACTTGGCGTGGCATCGTTCGGGCTATCACGCCCGGTGAACTTTCCGTTGCTGCCGCAGACGGTGTTGAAGGCGCATACGTTACGGTGCCTCCCGGACTAGGAATAGAGCGGTCTTCCAGCGCACGAATTTTATTTTCCAATGCCAAAACACGCTCGGTAAGCTGACGATTCAAGTTCCGCTCACGCTCCAAATCGCTGCTTGGCGCAGGCGCAGCCATGTACGGACGGGCGCTGCCTGTCGGGGGCGGAATGCTGCGGTAGGGCTGTGCTTGACTCGGCGGAGCGCCTTGATTCATCGGGCTTGGAGCAAGGTTTGCAGGCGGACGGGAACGGTCATTGCGATTCACATCGTCAATAAGCGCCTGTGTCGCACGTTGGCTGCCGTCGGGCTGTTTGATTAAGCCGTTGAAAATGTCGGAGGCTCGCTGCAATGCTGACAATGCAGCCGTTCTGTCGCCGATGTCTCGGTACACCAAGCCGAGATATTCGTATCCCGTTGCTTCCCAATAGCGGTTACCTGCTTTTTGCGCAAGTTCGATGCCGCGCTGGATGTACTTTTGCGCAAGGTCGTAATTCCGTGCTTCGCGGTAAGAGCTGCCAATTTTTAGGGAGCGCTGCGCATCGGCAAGCCACGTGCGGGGATTACCCGAAACGCGCTGCGACTGCGGAGGAAGCGGTCTGGAAGAAACGCGCGGCGAAATGGGGCGTGGGCGCGACGGTTGTGAAAACGCCGTGTGGAGGAATTGTGGTTGCACAATGCCGATAAGGGCTTCACCAAGCCAGAACGCCAGCACCAATGCGGTACAGCGAGTGAATGAAAAGGTTTTCATAGCGTCAATCCTTGATGAAGTTATTTTTTACCAATCAAAAGGCAGAAGTACGCGCCTTCGCTTTCGCATTCGTACATCGTTACCAAAAACGTGTGAACGCCGCCGTATTCGTTGTTCCAAGCGAGTTTTGCGAGAGCTTCGCGGGTGTTGGACGGGCGATTGCGGAGTGCATCATCAGGCTGCTGGGCAGTGGTTGTCTCGCCGGAACGGGGTTGCGGCTGCGTTTGTGTGCTGTCGCTTGCGGGGCGAGGCTCTGTACGGTTTTCCGGGCGGGTTTCCGTATTGCTTGAAGAAGCATTAGACGGAGCGGGATTTGGCATCGTGCCGGTAAACCGAATATCTTTTTTCTCCAGCACCACGCCCTGCTGATTGATAATGCGAACATCAATATCACGCGCTTTCGGAGCGCATCCATCGCCTATAATCACGTATTGACCAAGCGGCATCGTAATATCAATTTTCGCGGATTCGCCGCGTCGCAAATAACCTACAATGACCGTTCCATCAACTCTTGCGCCTCCTCCGGTAATGCGCACATCACGTGTCGAGAAATCAATCGGTGCATAACCGTTCAGCCAGAGCGTACTTTCGCGGTAGCGTGCAATTCCCTCTAAATCTCGCTTACAATCGCTCATATCCACCGACATCGGGCTTTTGAGCGACATTCCGGGATTAGCACTCAAGCCTGCTTCCAACTGACGAATACGCGCTTCCAAGTCGCTGATTTTTGCTTGCAGCGCACGGTTTTCGTCTTGCAAACGGCGATTTTCGTCCATCATGCGCGGGTCCCCTACAATCTGTGGCGGCGGCATGACCTGACGGGCGCTGCTGCCTTGCTCGACATCGGCGATGATGCTGCGCAAAACCTCGTCGCTGCCTTGATTATTCCGCATCGTTACAACGCGGTCATAAAGCGAGGCGGCTGTACGCAAGTATTCAAGCGCCATTTGGCGGTCGCCCATATCGCGGTAGAGCAAGCCTAAATACTCGTACCCTGTTGCTTCCCAATACGGATTGCGATTGCGAACCATGTCTAAACCGCGCTTGAGATAGGTCTGCGCAAGGTCGAAATTCCGTGCTTCGCGGTAACTATTGCCAAGTTTCAAATAACGCACACCGAGATTATCCGCCGACGGTGCGGTGCGGCGTGGTGTGGTGGGCATTGTACCCGCTTCGATGGGGCTTTGCGCCAAAAGATGCGCAGGGGCAGCAAGCGAAAAAGCAAGACCGCACGTGGTCATTGCGACCAATGCGCCCTGCACCAATGCGGTATGCAGCGTTTTCATCAGATGTCTCCGAAAATGTGAAAAGTTTTTGGTCTTGTATGCGAGATTGTGAAACTGGTCATGGTTGTGTGCCGGAGCGTGGATGTTGAGAGGCAAGGAATCAGCAAAGATGAAGAAGATATTTATCTTGCTACCATAAGTGGCACAGACATTTTTGTCTGTGCGTGTATTGGCGCTGTTTGTAGCAGCCTCGCACAGACAAAAATGTCTGTGCCACTGAAGGCTTATCAACACTTGCTTTCGCCTCATGCCAAATTATTCCGACAATTCCTCAACATCCACGTTCCTTGACGTTTCGTTATTGCAAACGATACGATTTTTTTTATCAAAAAGCAAAACTTGTGCCAAATGAATGACCAAGCGCTTTTGCGGCTGCAATCTCAAAAAAGGAAATGAACGAAAAAAACGAAAAATTTGCCCTTTTTGCGTAAGTTTGATATTCATAGCAATTATACTGCTTGATATTCTGCGACAAATTTCTGCTACACCGCATCCACAAAGGCTTTTCCACTATGCAAGGCTTCCAACTTGTTTCCAATTACAAACCCACCGGCGACCAACCTGAAGCTATTCGCCAACTTACCGAAGGCATTGAGCGCGGTGATAGGCATCAAACTCTGCTCGGCGTAACGGGTTCCGGTAAAACATTTACCGTTGCCAATATGATTCAAAACGTGCAACGCCCGACGCTGGTTATCTCCCATAACAAAACGCTTGCAGCACAGTTGTATGCGGAGTTCAAGCAGTTTTTCCCCAACAATGCCGTCGAATTTTTTATCAGTTATTACGATTATTACCAACCTGAAGCATATGTGCCGACGACGGACACCTACATCGAAAAAGATTTCGCTATCAACGACGAAATAGACCGCCTCCGCCTTCGCGCCACAAGTGCCTTAGTGGAAGGTCGGCGTGATGTGATTGTCGTGTCGTCGGTTTCGTGCATTTACGGTTTGGGGCGCAAAGAATCGTTTCAGGAAATGCTCATGGCGCTGCGCAAAGGGATGCGTATTGACCGTCAGCAGATGATTCGCCGCCTTGCCGATATGTACTATTCGCGGAACGATTTCGAGTTTGGGCGCGGCACATTTCGTGTGCGCGGCGATGTGATTGACATTATGCCCGCCTACGAAGACAGCATCGCTATTCGCGTGGAACTCTTTGGCGATGAAATTGACCGTCTGTCGCTCATTACGCCGATTGACGGGAAAGTGATTGACACGCTGGAAGCCACAACGCTATATCCGGCGCGGCTTTTCGCCAGCACGGAGCGTGAAGTCGAACAGGCAATTTTGCTCATTCAAAACGAACTCCGCGACCGTTTGAAGGAACTGTACGATATGGGAAAACTTCTGGAAGCGCAGCGTTTGGAGCAGCGCACGATGTTCGACCTTGAAATGATGCGGGAAGTGGGCTACTGTTCGGGCATTGAGAATTATTCCATGCACCTTTCGGGACGCAGTTTTGGTGAGCGTCCGGTGTGTTTGCTGGATTATTTTCCCGAAGATTATGTAACGATTATAGACGAAAGCCACGTAACGTTGCCGCAAGTCCGCGCCATGTACAACGGCGACCGCGCCCGTAAAGGCACACTCGTCGAACACGGATTCCGCCTGCCCTCGGCAATGGAAAACCGTCCGCAGCGCTTCGATGAATTTAATGAGGTGGTGAACCAAATGGTCTATGTCAGCGCCACGCCGGGCGATTACGAATTGGAGCAATCCGGCGGCGTTGTTGTCGAGCAGGTCATTCGACCGACGGGGCTTCTTGACCCCGAAATCAGCGTGCGTCCTATCAAAAGTCAAGTGGATGACTTATTGAATGAAATTCGTAAACGCCAGCAAAAGAAAGAACGGGTGTTGGTTACGACGCTTACCAAACGTATGGCGGAAGATTTGACGGGCTATTTGCGGAATTTGAATGTGGAAATTGCTTACATTCACTCCGACGTGGACGCATTAGAGCGGGTTGAGATTCTACGCGATTTACGCTTGGGAAAATACGAGGTGCTTGTGGGCGTGAACCTTCTCCGCGAAGGTTTGGATATGCCGGAAGTCTCGCTGGTGGCAATTCTGGATGCCGACAAAGAAGGTTTTCTGCGCTCGGAGCGGTCATTGCTCCAAACCGCAGGCAGAACGGCGCGGAATGCTGAAGGGTTGGTGATTCTCTACGCCGACCGCGTTACTAATTCTATGCGAAAACTAATGGACGAAACCAATCGTCGCCGCGCTTTGCAAATAGCCTACAACACCAAGCACGGTATTGACCCGAAAACAGTGTACAAATCGCTGGAAGAAATCCTGCAAGGCACATCCATTGCGGACATCAACGCTAAACGCACCGAAAAACGCCGCGTTGCCGAACTTGCCGACATTCAAAAGAAAACCGCGCCAATCCTGAAACTGATGACTCCCGAACAGCGCTCAAGCCTCATCACGCAACTCCGCGAAGAAATGAAAACCGCAGCCCGCGACCTTGATTTCGAGCGTGCTGCCGAATTGCGCGATGAAATCAAACGTTTGGAGGAAGCGGAGGCGATGGCGATGGCGTGAGATTGGTTACTTGGTCATTAGCCATTATTGGTTGCTTCGTCATTGGTCCGTCGTGAACGCAAGTATTAAAGCTGCACACAAGCAGAATGACCAATGGCTAATGGCTAATGGCTACAATTTTGCCACAATTTTTTTTACAATTTCATCACTTTTCCAACAAACCATGTCCATAAACCTCACCACCGCCGAAGAAGCCGTGTCCGTCATCAAATCAGGACAACGAGTGTTTATCCACAGCGTAGCCGCCGCGCCGCAGCGTTTGATTGCCGCTATGACCGCCCGTGCATCGGAATTGCGTGATGTGGAAATTGTTCACCTCCACACCGAAGGCACAGCGCCGTACGCTGCTCCGGGCATGGAGGAGCATTTCCGCATCAATGCGCTTTTTGTCGGACCCAATATGCGCAAAGCCGTTGAAGAGGGTCGCGCCGACTATATTCCCGTGTTTTTGAGTGAAGCGCCCTTGCTCTTTCGGCGCGGGATTTTGCCGCTGGATGTGGCGATGATTCAAGTGTCGCCGCCGAATAAGCACGGATATTGTTCGCTTGGCGTGTCGGTAGATATTGCGCGGGCGGCAGTGGAATGTGCGAAGATTATCATTGCGCAAATCAACCCCCAAATGCCACATACGCACGGCGACGGCTTTCTGCACATCAGTAAAATTCATGCTGCTGTCGAAGTAGATGAGCCGCTCCCGACGATTGAAATTCCCCCGCACACCGCCGTAGAGACGGCTATCGGGAATTATTGTGCATCGCTTGTAGAAGACGGTGCAACGCTGCAAATGGGCATTGGTGCTATTCCCGATGCGGTTTTGGCAGCGCTTGGCAATCACAAAGGCTTGGGGATTCATACCGAAATGTTTGCCGATGGCGTGATTCCGCTTGTGGAAAAAGGTGTGATTACGGGCGAACACAAGGCTACGCACCCGGGCAAGATTGTAACAGGCTTCGTGATGGGAACAAAGCGCGTCTATGACTTCGTTGATGATAATCCGTTCACGGTATTTTTGGACAGTCAGTACGTGAACGACACGCACGTTATTCGCCGCAATCCCAAAGTAACGGCTATCAATAGCGCGATTGAGGTAGATTTGACGGGGCAGGTTTGCGCGGATTCTATCGGAACACGCCAATTTTCCGGCGTTGGCGGGCAGATGGATTTTATTCGCGGGGCATCGCTCTCCGAAGGCGGAAAGCCGATTATTGCTCTTCCTTCGACCACTTCCAAAGGCGAAACCCGCATTACGCCTTATCTCAAGGAAGGTGCAGGCGTTGTTACCACCAGAGCGCATGTCCACTACGTTGTTACCGAATACGGCATTGCGAATCTGTATGGAAAAAATATGCGCCAGCGTGCAAAAGCGCTTATTGAGATTGCGCACCCCGACCACCGCGCAGCATTGGAAGAAGAAGCAATGAAGCGCTTTCATCGCTTCTAAATTCATGATAAATGTGCTTTGATGTTACGCTCTGAGCTTACACCAACTGCTCTTTGTACTGCAAGCGATACAATTTTGCATACAAGCCGTTTTGTGCCAAGAGTTCTTGGTGATTCCCGCTTTCATAGACTTTTCCGTGATGGAGAACAACGATATTATCCGCCTTTTGAATCGTGGAAAGGCGGTGCGCAATCACAATCGAAGTGCGCCCTTTGAGCAAGGTCTGGATTGCCTCTTCGATAAGCTGCTCCGTTGCTGTATCTACACTGGATGTGGCTTCATCCAAAATCAAAATATCGGGATTTGCCGCCAATGCGCGGGCAAAAGAAATCAGTTGTTTTTGCCCGACAGAAAGCGTTGCACCGCGCTCCATGACTTGCGTGTCGTAGCCTTCGGGAAGTTTTTCGATAAACTCTGCCGCGCCAACAGCCGCCGCAGCCGCTTGAATACTTGCACGGGAGATTGCTTCATTCCCCAACGAGATATTTTCCGCAACAGAGCGCGAAAAAAGAAACACATCCTGCAAGACAATAGCCATGCGCTTTCGGAGTGATAATTGCTGAATGTCGCGTATGCTGCGCCCGTCTATCACAATGTCCCCGCCTTGAAACTCGTAAAAGCGCGTGAGTAGGTTCATCAGCGAAGATTTTCCCGCACCCGTCGCACCGACGATTGCGAGTGTTTGCCCCTTTTTCACGGTGAAGGAAACATCGCACAGCACCTTCTTTGTGCCGTCGTAGCTGAAGGTAACATCGTTGAAATTAATTGCCTCGCGTAAAGGCTGCATCGGGACTGCGCCCGGGTTGTCGCGTACAAAGGACTCCTCATCCAAAAGCTGAAAAATACGCTCCGACGAAGCCATTGCGCTTTGGAGCGTGTTGTATTTGTCGGATAATTCACGAATGGGGCGAAAGAACATCTCGCCAAACATCGAAAATGCTATCACCTCGCCAACAGTCATTGTGCCTTGCAAAATATGCCCCGCAGCGTACCAAATCACGATTGCCAGCGATACGGTACTCATCATTTCCACAAACGGGAAAAAGACCGCATAGTAAAAAACCGATTTTACATGCGCTTCGGTGTGGGCAGCATTGATGCTGTCAAATTCCTTGCGTTGGCGCTCTTCTTGGGAGAAAATTTGGATGATGTTCATGCCCGTAATATACTCGTTCAAGAAGGCATTCATGCGGGCTACTTGGGTGCGAATGGTGCGAAATTCTCGCCGAACAGCCTTACGGAAAATGTTCGTTCCATACAGCAAAATCGGCACGACGACGATTGTCGCCAAGGCAAGTTGCCAATTCGTGTAAAACATCATCACAATAATCCAGAAAATCATAAACACATTCGCTACCATCATCACCAAACCGGAGGAAAAAACTTCATTCAGCACTTCAACATCATTGGTAACACGAGTAACCAAGCGCCCTATGGGTGTTGTGTCATAATAGCGCATGGAAATTTCCTGCAAGCGGCGGAACAGCCTCATTCGCACATCCAAAATCGTCGTCTGTCCGATACGCTGCATAAGTTTCGTCAGAGCGTACTGCAAGATTCCTTGCGCTATGAGCAGAGCGATGATAATAAGAATCATGCCGTAAAGCCCATTTTGGTCTTTGGTGGCAATGTAATTGTCCACACTGTATTGGCTCAGTTTCGGACGCACGGGACCAATCGCCGCCACGATAATCGTCAGCATAAGTACGCCCAAAACGGCGTTTTTATGAGGTCTCAAGAACTCCAAGAGCCTTTTCAGCAAACTGCCGTCAATGCCTTTCGACATCGCATCTTCGGCTGTATCAGCATTTTTGGGCTTGGATTGAGGTTTTGAGCCGTTTTTTGATATTCCGTTTTGTGGTTTCCCGTTTGAGGAGGGCGTTTGTGCGGAAGAATTTCCGTTGGTACTCATGGAGGTTGTATGGTGTGTGGTTAATCGTGTTCGCCGCATTGTTCTGCGTATTGTTCTGGAGGCAGAACGGTGTAAATTACGAGGATAACGCCTCAGAAACAAGCAAAATTCAGTGTTCCTCACCCTTGTAAAAACGCAACAAGCGTACATCCATTGTCAATGTACGCTTGTTTTTCATTTCTGTTGCACCAACATCTATCAAACCTCTTCGTAGAGCAGGAGCAACTTACTCGTCCCGCCACTGCTCCACAAGTTTGATATGCGCGTCCGCAGCCGCTTGTGCGGTGGCTTTGTCGGCAGCTTCGGCGGTTACGTGGAAGATTCCGCGCTCTTTGTCGGGCAGGAACAGCACCGAAACATCACCGTCGAAAATCTTCACGCCGTCAATAAGTTCACGTTTTTTGCCTTCGCTGTATTCCATAGAGCGGCGCATAATGAGACCTTTTTTCTCCCAAGGGCAAGGCGCTTGGCGGTTGGATTGATAACGTTTAGGCAGTTCTTTTTCCACTTCGGCAATCGTTTTTCCGGTCTTTGCAAGCATATCCAAAATTTTGCCGATAGCAAACATCGAATCACTCGCAAAGAAAAACTCCGTGAAAATAAGTCGTCCGCGCATATCGCCCAAAAACAAAATGTCTTTGTCGCGGGTAGCTTCCATCATTGCAGAGTGCGAGTTCGGGATGCGTACCACCGTTACGTTGTTGTATGCCTTTGCGGCTTCTTCGATTTCACTCGAAGCCACAACCGACACAGCAATCTTATACGGAGTGCGGTCTTTATTTGTTTCCATAAAAAGTTTTGCCACTATCGGCAGCAAACGTTTGTCGTACCAATTCCCGCTTGCGTCCACGACGGAAATTTTCTCTACGCCCGGATCAATGATAAAGCCGATTTCGTATTTGAGCGAAATCATCACTTGGCTCATCTGCTCACGTGCAGACTTGGATTGCTCATCACCGCGAATTGCACGGCGCGAATCAATGTACCCGTTTAAGCCGACAACTTGGCACTGCAACTCGCCCAGAAGACGCGGAAAAATCGCGGAAGTCATGCCATACGCATAATCAACAACGATGCTGAATTGGCGTTCGGCAATTTTCTTCACGTCAATCGCGCCTGTGTATGCGGCGTTGTACGCTTCTACCGTGCGCTCGGGGAAAATTAAACCGCCGATTTGCTCAGGGTCCACGCGCTTGATGTCCTCACCGAAAAAGAGGCGTTCAATTTTTTTCAGCGCTCCGGTTTGCATATCGCGCCCGTCGGCATTGAGCAAGATAATATCCACTTGCTTGGGGTAATACGGCGATTGGCGCACGTGGAAGCCTGCAACAGCCTTGCCTTCGCGGAGTGCTTGGCGCGTGAGCGGAAGCGGTGTTGTCTGCAAATCAATGACGTGCGTTCCCACCGACATCAAACCCGCCGCCATTGCACGTTTGACCATGCGACAGACTTCATTCGCATCGCGGCTGCCGATTACGGTTTTGTCCGAACCAAGCGAGTTTCCAAGCGCTGCGCCGAACTTTGCGCCGAACTCAGGATTCATCTCGATATTCGACGCGCCCGTTACGCGAGCATCAGTAAAAAGGTCGCGCATCCACTTTTCTTCTTGCACAAGGCTTCTGGTCAGGATTGCGCGGGATTCGACTTCTTTTTGGGGCCAAAGTTTGATGTTGGAAGCGAGTTTCGCATAATCACCAATGCGGCAGCCGTCCGAAATAAACACGCTTTCGCCGATGGTAACGTAATCGCCAATCGTTACATCATTCGTAACAACATCGTTTGCAAGCGAGGCATAATCACCGATTCGTGTCCGTTCCCAAACGACAGAATTATCAATCTTCGCGCCGTAACCCACATGGCAGCCGTCGCCAAGCGAGGAATTGGTGATTTCCGCACGAGGACCGACCACAACATTTTCACCGATAATGACCGTTCCCGACAATTTCGCTGTTTCGTGGATGACCGCCGAAGCCGCAACGTAGCTGCCTCCGCGCTTTTCGCCTTTGATTTCCACCTTCACTTTGCCCGTAATCGCGTCGGACTGCGCTTGCTGGTATTGGTCGAGATTGCCTACATCCTGCCAATAGCCCGTTGCCGTGTAACCATAGAGCGGAAGCCCTTGTTGGAGCATGAGCGGGAAGAGGTCTTTGCTAAAATCGAAATCTTTTTGGTAGGGGATAAGGTCTAAAACGTCCGGCTCAAGAATGTAGATACCGGTGTTTATCGTGTCGGAGAAAACTTCGCCCCATGAGGGTTTTTCCAAAAAGCGGTTAATTTTGCCGTCTTTGTCGGTCATCACAATCCCGAATGCAAGCGGGTTTGCGGCTTGCGTGAGAACAATCGTCGCTTTCGCTTTTTTCTCTTCGTGAAATTTGATAGCAGCACCTAAGTCAAAATCCGTCAAAACATCGCCGGAGATAACAATGAAGCGGTCTGTGAGGTGTTCTTGTGCATACCGCACTGCGCCTGCCGTGCCATAATCCGCCATTGCCTGCATATACTTCATCGAAATTCCAAAATTTGAGCCTGTACCGAAATAGGACGTAATTTTTTCAGGCTGGAAATAAAGCAGCGACACAATATCGGTGATATTATTTTTTTTGAGCAGATTGACGATATGCTCCATCATCGGCACATTCATCATCGGAACCATCGGTTTCGGTAAGTTCATGGTAATCGGGCGCAAGCGTGTGCCGAAGCCTCCCGCCATAATGACAGCTTTTTTCATCATAGAGCAATGCAGAATAGAAGTTGAAGAGAATAAACGAGTAATAAATGACTATTATTGGCGAAAAGGAATGAGGGAAACATCCCTGAATAGCGCTCCAATCCTGAGAATGAGAGCAAATGTACACACAACCTTTTTTCGTGAACACGCAAGGACGCGCTTTGTAAGTGAACGCGAATAAACTAAAGAATTTTTTGCAATGCTCAAATCAAAAACACGTGGAGGCAAAGTTTTTTTTCTTCTGCTTGTATTCATGCGACAAAGTAGGTGAAAATCACGGAAAAACTTGGCTGTGCCAAGCAAATTTTGTACGTTAAGCCGTTTGAAAAGCCAAACAGTAATTGTTCATTTTTTTTCTGACCATTATGCAAACAATTCTTGGTGCGGGCGGAGCTATCGGGGTAGAATTAGCAAAGGCTCTCGCCGATTACACCAGCGACATTCGCCTTGTCAGCCGCAATCCCAAAGCCATTAACTCCACAGATACGCTCTTTTCGGCAGACTTATCGAAGCCGGAGCAGATTTCAAGCGCTGTTCAAGGCAGCGATGTTTGCTATCTCGCTATCGGTTTTCCCTATAGCACGACTGTTTGGCAAACGGAATGGGTGCGGCTCATGCAAAACGTCATCAATGCTTGCGCGGAGCATAAGGCAAAGTTGGTCTTTTTCGATAATGTGTACGCTATCGGTGGCGACAATGTGAAACACATTACCGAAGCCTCGCCTATTAGTCCCACGAGCAAAAAAGGCGAGGTGCGAGCTGATGTGGACAGGCTTGTGCTGGATGCGGCAGAACGTGGGAAAATCCAAGCAATTATCGCCCGTGCGCCCGATTTTTTCAGCGAAATCAAAACGCAAAGCCTTTTGATGAATATGGTCTATGATAATTTCGCCAAAGGCAAGGCTGCACAGTGGTTTTGCAATGCCGATGTGCCACACAGCACAGGCTATACGCCGGATTTAGCACGTGGAACGGCGATGCTCGGCAACACGCCCGATGCCTTCAACCAAGTTTGGAATCTGCCCGTTTACAACCACGCACCGACGGGACGCGAGTGGGCGGCGATGTTTGCCGAAGAAATGCACGTCAAAAACCGTATTCAAGTGCTGCCTATGTGGGGTTTGCGCGGTTTGGGGCTGTTTGTGCCGATTTTGAAAGAAATGGTCGAAATGTGTTACCAATACGACCGCGAATACTTTTTCGATTCTTCCAAATTTACCTCGCGCTTTGCCTACACGCCCACGGACAACAAGGAAGCAATAAAGCGCACCATTGCTCGTTTGAAGCAAGGGTAATGATTAACACAAGGTAGGCACTCAAACAGTAAGTGGCACAGGCATTTTTGCCTGTGCGAGTATTGGTGCTAATTGTGAGCCATTTCGCACAGACAAAAATGTCTGTGCCACTTACACTTTGTATGGTTATTTTTTCGACAATCCTTAGAATAGAACAACATTTTCAACCCAAACACCGCACCATGTCTAACGTTTACATCATCGAACCTCTTCGCACACCTGTCGGCAAATACGGCGGGATTCTTTCTTCTGTTCGCCCCGATGACCTCGCTGCACACGTGATTGCAAGCCTTGTTGAGCGCACTGCCATTCCGCCTGAGGCGATTGACGATGTTATCATGGGCTGTTCCAACCAAGCAGGTGAGGACAACCGCAACGTCGCACGAATAGCATTGTTGCTTGCGGGATTGCCGGAATCGGTGCCGGGCGTAACGGTGAACCGCCTGTGTGCATCGTCGTTGGAGGCTGTGATACAAGGCGCACGGGCAATTCAAACGGGCGATGCGGAAATGGTCATTGCCGGAGGCGTAGAATCTATGAGTCGTGCGCCGCTTGCAATGCCGAAGAATGTGAGTGGACAAGCGGCGTTTGGGAATGTGATTGCTTACGACACGGCGCTTGGCTGGCGTTTCCCGAATGAGCGCTTAAAAGCGAAATTCCCGCTTGAATCAATGGGCGAAACCGCAGAAAACCTTGCCGAACACTATGCTATCAGCCGTGCGGAGCAGGACGAATTTGCGCTGGAATCACACCACAAAGCCGCAGAAGCCCGTAACAACGGCATTTTCGCAGAGGAAATTGTGCCTGTGCCGATTGTTGCTAAATCCGGCACGACTTTCGCCGAACACGACGAACAGCCACGCGCCGACGCAAGCACGGAAGCACTTTCCAAACTCAAAGCCGCATTTCGCACAGGCGGAACGGTCACGGCGGGCAATTCGTCATCGCTTAACGACGGTGCAGCAGCGATGCTTCTTGCAAGCGAGTCAGCCGTCAAGAAGTACGGTTTGAAGCCGATGGCGCGGTATGTGTCTTCGGGCGCAGCAGGAGTAAGTCCGCGTATGATGGGCATTGGTCCAGTAGAAGCGATTCCGAAAGCGCTGCGCCGTGCGGGATTGAGTTTGGACGATATTGGACGTGTGGAAATCAACGAGGCATTTGCCGCGCAAGTGCTGGCGTGTGTTCGCGGCTTGAATCTGGACAAAGCGCGTTTGAATGTACATGGCGGAGCAATCGCAATAGGGCATCCGCTCGGTATGAGTGGCGCAAGGCTTGTGGGAGGGCTGGTGCGCGGGATGCAACGGGACGGAGTGCGCTATGGAGCGGCTTCGCTGTGTGTAGGTGTTGGACAGGGTTTGGCGGCAGTATTTGAGCGGTGTTGAGTTTTTTTTGAAGTAAGTGAGAACTTGCTTTTGAGCGAAAAAGTTTTATCTTGAGGGTCTTGTAATACCAATTTACGTTGAGGATTGTGCATTATTTTTTCAATACTTTTCTCTGGAAGCAGCATAAATACTCGCACAGACAAGAATGTCCGTGCCACTGAAGTTGTATGTTTCAGGCACGCACAGTATGACGGCTCCACTTCAGAACATGGCTTTGGGCTTGTACTTATGCCGTTTGGAAGTAGATGGGCGCGTGGTGGGGAGTAAGAGTGTGGTTATCGCGCCGTAACGAATTACCACAAAATAAGTTTCCAAATGCAAGTATTCAAAATCAAGCATTTATGCGCATGACAAGCGCCCTTTTGTTACCAAACAATATACATCGCCACTAATATCAACAGTGCCGCAATAGAACGCATTATGAGGAGCAAGGAACGATGGTCGAGCGTGTAATTGCGCAGGCGATACAACAGATAATTGGCGTTGCGGGCATAATCAAATTGCAAATTGCCGTCAGAAACCGAAAACGCCTGAATATATCGGGCTTGGAAGGGTGTATTGACTAAGATGCTACCCCAAATTAGTGCAATAGCCAGCAAAAACATGATAAATGCCGACGCACGGAATACCACCGACTTTCCACTGCCCGCCACAGTGAGTGTACCTTCAATCGGTTTACTTTCGATGCCGTATTCATCAATACTGGCAATTCGATAATAATAATTCCCCGAATCCAAACGCATCGAAACGGAATCGCCATTTTGAAAAACATGACGGTAAACCAATGACGTAAATGCTTCGTCGTTGGCAATTTCCAAGCGCGTCATCGGCGCTCTACGCTGCCACTGAAAAATCACAGGCGAAGGGATTGCCAGAAGCCCTGCAAATGCCGGATCAGGGGCAATAAGTTCCGGTGTTGCGGGAATACGCCGAATTGTTCCCGCCCCGCCTGCGCCTTGCATAGAAAAGCCGAAACCGCTTTCCACTTCAATCGTAGAATCATTGCCCGATGCAGAATTCATCCTCACCCTTGCATTGCCGCCTTCAAAAACCGATACCGTCGCACGTTTATTGCTGTCCACCGAGATTTTACCGGCATTGTCGCGGTCAAATTCAATCGCGGATTCATCGGTTTTTACCAAAAATTTGTCGGCAGCATTGCTCTGCCCATTTAATTTCACAAACAGATTTCCCTTAATCAGCCGCACGTTTTCTTGCGGTTTGTCGGCAGCCCGGTCGCGGTCAGGGCTTAAAATTTGCATCGAAGTATTTTCGCTAATCTGAATTTTGCTTTTGTCTTTGAAGGTAATTTCAGCACGCGAATTTTCACCGGTATTAATACGGTGATATTCATGAACTTCATCCGCCGAACGTGCATTGTGGAAGGCTAATTCCCAGGGAGCGCGTAACTGCACTTTTCCGTCCATATCAGTCAGATTACCGATACCCTCAGCAGCCTGACCTGTCTCGGTTGTCAATGCCTTTTGCGTAACCGAAGAAATACCGACAATCTCCACACGACGATTTTGCGACCGCCCTTTTTCATCAGTGTTTGATTTAATCGGGCTTCTATCACCAAAACCTTTCGTCTGAATACGCGAAGGCAAAATACCATAGGTCTGCACGAGATATTGTTTTGCTGAAGCAGCACGTTCATTTGACAACTGCATATTTTTTGCCGCGTCACCTTCGGACGAGGCGTGTCCGCGAATTTCAATCTCCAAATCCGGTCTGGCAATCAAGTATTCCCCAAGTGCGTTAAAAAACGGCAAACTCGTAGGTTCGAGCGCTGCGCTGCCCACTTTGAAGGCGGAATCCTGCACCGATAATTTCCCTCCGGGACCTAAATCAAACGCAATAATACGTACTGGATTCGGCGAAATCTGGTTTGTTGAACGATTTGTCGCACGGGGAACATCACCATTGAGAACAGGCTGACGGACTACGACACTAGGCGCGGCACTTGGCGCAACATCAGGTTTCGTCGCTTGTTTACGTGTTTGAGAGGAAGATTGAGAGGCAGACTGTGCATATAGGATGACAGTTACAGCATTTTGCAGCATTACAAAAGCAATAACAGCAACAAAAGCATGAAGATGACAACGCTTGTCTCGGTCGAACATAGCTGAGAAAATAATAGCAATAGCAAAAGAAGAAACAGAATAACGTGCAATTTACGAACAGAAGCCGCGCTTGGCAAGAATTATCCTCGAATTATCCTTACGACAGAAACGTTTGTGCGGAAATCTCCCATTGGTTAGTTCTAGGAAAGTGTGTATTTTTGCGGTTTATGTCCTTTTGCTTGCACAAACTTTTCTTCTTCATGGATCCATTGGAAACAATCATCAGCTTTTTTCTCCACCTTGACAAACATCTTGGAGAAATCATTAGCCAATATGGAACAACCACATACGCTATTTTGTTCACGATTATTTTTGCCGAAACAGGCTTAGTTTTTGCGCCATTCCTGCCGGGTGATTCGCTACTTTTTGCCGCAGGTGCGCTTGCCGCAGCCACAGGTGTTTTAGACCCCGCATTGTTAGTAGCGTTGCTCTGGATTGCGGCAATTTTGGGCGACTCGGTTAATTACTCCGTTGGCAAAGTATTCGGACTGAAAGTCTTACAACGTTTTCCCTTCATCAAACAAGAGCATATCACCTACACCGAAAAATTTTACGAAAAACATGGCGGAAAAACGATTATTCTCGCTCGCTTTTTGCCCATAGTCCGTACATTTGCGCCATTTGTCGCCGGTATTGGGGCAATGAACTACACACGCTTCATTATTTACAATATCGTTGGCGGTTTGGCGTGGGTGGCATCGTTTATTTACTTGGGTTTTTATTTCGGAAATATCCCGGTTGTAAAACGGAATTTTTCGCTTGTCATTGTTGGTATTATCATCGTTTCGGTGATGCCGGGCGTGATTGAATTTATCCGCCATCGGTTGAAAAAAGCGTAAATTTTTGCATCAATCTCTTTCAAAGCATTTTCGATTCTTCACCATGTTCGATTTACCCATTCTCGAAACACCGCTTCCGACAACGGTTTCCCCCACAATCGCACCTGAACTCACTACACTTACGCCAAGTTTGCATGACAACGTGCTTCCAAGCACCATGAAATCAGGTACGAGCGCCAATGCACCAAAAGTGTATGTCGAGACCTACGGCTGCCAAATGAACGTCAGTGATTCCGAAATCGTCAAAGGCGTGATGCACACAAGCGGCTATGCGCTTACCGACAAGCCCGATGATGCCGATGTTATCTTCGTCAATACCTGCGCTATTCGGGACAATGCGGAAAAGAAAATCCACGAGCGCCTCATGCACCTCAAATACTTCAAAAAACGCCGCCGCGACTTGGTTGTAGGCGTTTTAGGCTGCATGGCGGAGCGTATGCGTGATGAACTCATGGAAACCAAACAAATTGTGGATTTGGTTGTCGGACCCGATGAATACCGCCGTCTGCCGGAACTTGTTGAACGCGCCGGAACCGGCGAAAAAGGGATTGCCGTAAAACTCTCCCGCGTGGAAACCTACGACGATATTGAGCCGGTGCGCACGGACGGCATCAGCGCTTGGATTACGATTATGCGCGGCTGCGACAAATTTTGTACGTTCTGTGTCGTGCCGTTTACGCGGGGCAGAGAGCGCTCCAGAGCGGCACACTTGATTGTGGATGAAGCAAAACGTCTCCAAGACGCAGGGTTCAAGGAAATCACCTTGCTTGGACAAAATGTAAACAGCTATCACGACGAAACTACAAACATAGATTTTGCTGACCTTCTGCGTGATACCGCCCGCGCCGCACCGAATATGCGCATCCGCTACACCACGTCGCATCCTTACGATATGAGCGATAAGCTCATTGCAACGATGGCAGAGTATGACAACATTTGCAAGTATATTCATTTGCCGGTGCAATCAGGCTCAGACCGCGTATTGCAGGCGATGAACCGACATTACACCGTTGAGCATTACAAAGAGCGTATGCGAAAAATCAAAGAGTTTATGCCGCATTGCGCTCTTTCAACCGATATTATCGTCGGCTTCCCAACGGAAACCGAAGAAGAGCATCAAATGACGGTGGAACTCATGCGCGAAGTTCGCTACGACGGTGCGTATATGTTCCTATATTCGCCCAGAGAGCGCACAAAGGCTTGGAAAATGGAGGATGATGTGCCTTACGACGTAAAAGTACACCGTTTGGACGAAATCGTGAAGCAGCAACAGCGCATTGCAGGTGAAATCAATCAACTCGCCGTCGGCACAACGGAACACGTCTTGGTCGAAGGTCCGAGCAAGCGCAATCCCGATACCGAATGGCAAGGGCGCACCGACACAAATAAAATCGTCATCTTCCCGCACCTAACCGACAAAAATGCAAGTATTCATGCGGGTTATGTCGTGGGTGACATGGTAAAAGTGAAGGTAGAACGTGCATCGGCGGCAGCGTTTTTTGGGCAGATTGTGGGGTAATGACTCTTTTCATCACCCCCTGTAAACCTTATGAAATCTGACTCCCTCTTTTACACACTATTCCGGCATTTACCCGAAATTCTTTTCACCTTAGTTGGCAAAAATGTTTCGGAGCCTCATCAATACACATTTCATTCGGTAGAAGTCAAAGCGTTGTCGTTCCGACTGGACGGTATTTTAGCACTACCAAATTTTCGAGAAGAGTTCTTTTTCGTGGAAGTACAGTACCGAAAAGATACTGATTTTTACGCACGGCTCTTTGCTGAAATCATGCTCTTTTTACGCCAGTATAAACCCGAAGGCGATTGGCAAGCGGTGGTTATTTTCGCAAAACGTAGCTCAGACCCGCATATTCCCAAGCATTACAGAGAATTTGCCGATTCGGGAAGGGTGCGGATTATTTATCTCGACGAGTTGCCAAGCGAGATTTTACGCAACTATCCGATGAATATTCTCCATCTGATTGAACTTCCGGCAGATATGCCAACCTTAGTCCGTGCTTCAAAGAATGTGATTCAGACAATTAAACAAGCATTGCCACCGTCCGAAACGCAAGAGGCGATTATTGATTTGGTTATATCCGTTTTTTCAGCAAAATTTCCAACTCTTACACTTCAGGAGATAGATACCATGCTACGAGAACCCCTTTGGTCTGATTTCCAAAAATCACGTGTTTATCAGGACATTCTGGCAGAAGGACGTGAACAAGGATTGCAACAAGGATTGCAACAAGGATTGCAACAAGGATTGCAGGACAATATCCAAAAAATTCGTCAGGAAAAAGAAAGCATCGCACGAAAACTCTTAGCGTTCGGTTTGTCCATTGAGCAAATTGCCGAAGCAACAGGCTTAACAGCCGCAGAAATTCAGCGTTTGCAGAAGAACAAACGCAGTAAAAAACCACCAACCCAGCCATCATAATTCATCATAATATCCTTCATTTCAGAGAGTTGATATTGTTTGAATGTACGTTGTTTACGTCATTCACACTGTTTACGTTGTTCCACTTTTCGGGAGAAAAATATGCTTAGTCGCGTCGCCGATTCGATGTATTGGATGTGTCGTTATATTGAGCGAGCGGAAAACACGGCTCGTTTTATCGCCGTCAATTTTATTTTAGCGCTGGATGCCCCCGACCCGAAGGGCGCACAGTGGATGCCTTTGGTGATGGCTTCCGGCGATAACGCACTGTTTGAAAAAAAGTATGGCAAAGAGGCTTCCAAAGAGAATGTGATGAATTTCCTCATGTTCGACACGGAAAACCCGAATTCGATTTTGTCCTGCTTGACGGCAGCCCGCGAGAATGCTCGCTCCATACGCGAAATTATTTCGTCGGAAATGTGGGAACAGGTAAATAAATTTTATCTACTCGTCCGCGACCTCGCCACGCAAGCCCGCACAGATTTTAGCCTCATTGCCAATCAGTTTGAGATGTTTACGCAGATGAAAATGGCTGCGCACTTGTTTGAGGGAATCATGGCTGCCACGATGTCGCACAACGAAGCGTGGCATTTCGGGCGTTTGGGGCGATTTCTCGAAAGAGCCGATAAAACCTCGCGTATCTTGGATGTGAAGTATTTTCTTTTGCTACCCGATGTTGCCGATGTTGGCTCGTCGCTGGACACCATCCAATGGGCGGCTGTCCTCAAGTCTGCAAGCGGCTTGGAGATGTATCGCAAAATTTATCATCGGATAGACCCTGTTAATGTAGCAGAATTTCTCATTTTGAACGATGTTTTTCCCCGCGCCATCCGCTATGCCGTCAGCCGCGCACAGCGCTCGCTGTCGTCTGTTACGGGTAATCCGATTGGGCGCTTCGACATTCCACCCGAACGACTTCTCGGCAAACTCCATTCTGAACTTGAATTTACCGACATCAAAGAGATTTTTTCCAAAGGAATGCACGAGTGTTTGGACGATATTCAAATCAAACTGAACGACATTGGCGGCAGTGTAAGCGAGGCGTTTTTTACGCTTCACTCCCTGGAAATGATGCAGTCACAAAGCCAGAATTAACACCTTTTTCGTGAGAACAATGAGCGTCATCGAATCCTACAAATCGCTTCCAAACCGCACCAAAGCTCTCATCTTTGTATCTTTTGTCCTTGGTATGGTTGTCGGTAAACTATTTTCCAATTATCTCGGCGGCTTTATTGACGGCTTGTTGGGCAAATAACCATTTTACTCATTCTTCCAAACGGGGAACCATGACCATCTTCACAACCGAGCGCGTCGCACGCCTTCTTCCGCGTGTAAGGGAAATTGTTCTGGAAGAAATCATTCCTCTGGAAAGCGCATATCTGCACGGTTCTTTTCGCACGTTAGAGCCTCAACTCAACGCCCTGCGCAAGCGCGTCAAAGCAGAAGGCTTATGGACACCGCATTTGCCGACTTCCGAAGGCGGACTTGGGCTGACGCTCACCGAATTTGGCATGATTAGCGAAGCACTGGGTCACAGCCCGCTTGGACACTACGTTTTCAACTGTCAAGCGCCAGACATCGGCAATATGGAACTTTTGCATCAATTCGCCACCGATGCGCAAAAACACACGTTTTTAGAGCCGCTCATTCGCGGTGATATTCGCTCGTGTTTTGCGATGACCGAACCCGAATTTGCCGGCTCAAATCCCGTGAATATGGCGACAACAGCCGTCCGCGAGGGTGACGAATACGTTATTAACGGACACAAGTGGTTTACCTCGTCTGCTGACGGCTCGGCGTTTGCCGTTACGATGGCAGTTACAAATCCCGCAGAAGCGCCGCACAAACGCGCAAGTATGATTATCGTTCCGACCGCAACGCCCGGCTTCCACCTTGTGCGCAATATCAAAATCATGGGCGACGAAGGCGACAGTTACGCCAGTCACGCCGAAGTGCGCTTTGAGAATTGCCGTGTTCCTGTGGTGAATTTGCTGGTGAAAGAAGGCGCAGGCTTCGCATTAGCGCAACATCGCTTAGGTCCGGGACGTATCCACCATTGCATGCGCTTTATCGGCATTTGCGAACGTGCTTTCGATATGATGTGTAAATATGCGGTCTCGCGGGAACTTGGTAACGGCAAACCGCTTGCAAGCAAGCAAATTATCCAATCATGGATTGCTGAAAGCCGTGCAGAGATAGAAGCAGCGCGGTATATGGTGCTGCACACCGCCGACGGCATTGACAAACACGGCGCTCAAGTGATGAAAGAATCTATTTCGACGATTAAATTTTTCGTAGCAAATGTTCTGCAACACGTTCTCGACCGCGCTATTCAAACGCACGGAGCGCTTGGAATCACAGACGACACGGTGCTTGCGTATTGGTACAGACATGAACGCGCCGCCCGCATTTACGACGGTCCTGACGAAGTGCATAAAACCGTGCTTGCGCGGACGATTTTGAAGCAATATGGGTATGATGTGGAAAGTGCATAACGACTGTGCCGTAAATACCACTCTCCTTCACGCAAACCGCACAAATACTGCCTTGCGTAGCACAGACATTCTTGTCTGTGCCTCTAACGCCGTCGTGCGTAATCATGGGAATATCTCACACAACAGCCATTTGAAAACTATACGCTGCGCGTATCAATGGCACAGACAAGAATGTCTGTGCTACGGTGTTTTTCCGGCATTTTTCGCGTTATCGCTCATGCTGCTCTTGAGCTTGCAAACATTCGCGTTTACTCAAACAAACCTTCCCTTACCCTCCAAAACCCGCACCGCACCGCAATTTGAACAAACAACAAACGCAACAACGGTAACACGTGCGACAATAACAACAAACGCTACGACGCTTACAACCGCTTCATCATCAGCACTACAAACGCTTTTGCAGGAAAAACGCAATGTCAGCACAGCCTCTGTGCGCCTATTTACGCCGTTTCGTGAACATGGACGCATGATGATTACCTCCACTGAAGCATTTATCACCGTTCCCAAGCGCTCGGTGCAATGGCAGGATTACACGGGCTTGCCGGACATACTTGCAGAGCGCTTGCCAACGGCGTTTCCGCTCTTTGTGGGATTACAAGGTGCGTACAATCATCTTTCGCTTTTGGGTGCAGGTTCGCGTGACGTTGCGGTGATGATGAACGGTCGCCAGATGCGCAGTGCCTCGCTTGGAGCAACGTTTCTCGACCAATTACCGCCCGAAATGGCGGAACAAACCGAAGTTTTTATCGGCTCTGAAGCGGTAATTTTGGCAAACAATGCTTCCGGTGCGGCATTGAACATTCAGGAAGTGCGGCATGACACGAAAAACCTCTTTTTGCGCTTGTGGTATCAGCAATTCGGCGACCAATTTACGGCGGCAGATGTCGAAATTAGCAACAACATCGCACCAAACCTCAATCTTACGCTCGGCGCACGAACACAAGATGCACGGCGTATTTACAACAACACGGGAAATCGGCTCTGGAACGCCCGTGCTATCTTGCGTTGGAATCCTTCTTCGACTGCCAGCATTTCGCTCACGTACTTGCTGACTAGCCAACAACTCGCGCAAAATGGTGGTTTGTTCTCAACAATCACCTCCAACACCATCACATCGCTGCCGCTTTTTAACGAACTCCAAGAAAACACGCTCCGGCACGATTTGACACTGACAGGAAGCGCTTATCTTACGCCTGATTCGACGCTGGCAGCAACGCTTTCGGCATTTACAACGGTTGACGGCAGAGCGCTTGTGAAGGCGAGTTTGCAGGGCGGAAACACGATTGGTGGAGGCTCAGTGTTTGCATTAGACGAAACTATCGCACAATCAACTTCGACTAATCTCAGCATCGGAGCCACAGGGCGCATAGAAACTCGTGTGTCGCTCTTTTCGGCTCTGGAAGCATCACTCGTTGCCGGAGGAACGGTAGCGCTTCACACCATTCCTGAAACGATTTATTGGGGAAGCGAGGCACGAAGCGGCTTACGACCCGTGCGAACACAAGGCGAACTTACGGCATTCGGGCGCTTGGGGTTTACCTTGCTGCAAAGTCTGGAAGTGAGTGGTGGTGCGCGGTTGGGGGTTATTGGTAATCGCCCAGTTTTTGCTCTTGGCGCAAAAGCCTCATTGTTCCTACTTCGCACCACAACAAACAGCATCCAATTTTGGGCAGACGCATCGCAAAGCCTCCGCACACCGTCACTTGCGGAAGAAGGCGCAGCGCGGCTTGCATCACCCACATTGCTTAATTCCGAATCACATCTTTTGGGCATGGCGGGTTTGCGTTTTCGAGACAATGCACCGCAAACAGAATTTTCGGCTGAGGCGCTAGCATTTGCGAGGCTTGTGGGAAATCCGATTGTGTATGATTCAGCAAACATCACCGAGCGTGTGCGTGGTATTACAACCGTCACATTCTCAACCCTATCCACCATAAAAGCCTACAACGCTGATTCCCGCTTAGTTTTGGGTGCGTCTTTGACTGCAACATGGCATAAGCGCAACCTCTGGGGAAATTTCGGTTTTGTGGCAAACGGCTTTGTGAACGGTACACTTTCTCAGACCAACAATCAAGCCGATGGGCGCTTCCCGCTTCTCTACGCCGGAGCAACGGCACAAGTGGAAATCACTTTCGGGCGCGATGTACTGCGGGCTGGTGTGCGTGTGCGAGCAATGACGGCATTTCGTGGGGAGCGCTTTTCGCCGATGCTCTGGGGCTATATTCCCGGCACTGATGAGCAAGGTTTGGCGGGAAACGGCATTGATATTGTCGCGGGGGCGGAAATTTTCGGCAATCTTTTTTTACGAGCAACTTACCAAAACGTGCTTAATTCCACAGTCTTCACCGTTGCGGGGTATCCGCAGTATCCCTCAGTTCTCAGGTTTACGGTTTCTGCACCGATTTTGGGGAATTGAATGCTCACGAGTGACACGCATCGGCATAAATTTTGAATAAGCCAAGCGACGATTATGTTCCGGTAAATGCTTTGATAAAATCTTCATAAAACCCGTATAGAGCCTCCCACTGAGCCTGTCAAAGCGTTACCTGAGATTTTTTTGTCAATGAAATTCGGTCAAAATTCGAGATTCGGTCAAAATTCTTTGGTTTAGAAAAATCACCGCGAAAAGGGACAAAAAAAAGAGAACGAACTAGAGGTTCACTTGCTCCTGACCTCAGCGAAGAAGAATTTCACGGCAAGTAACGGACGGAAAACAATCGTCACGGCAGCAGATGTTAGGAAACACAGGAAACGTAAACAATGGGAGTGATACCAATTTGAGTTGATAACTGTGCAAAAAAAAATCCGGCTTCAGTGGCACAGACATTCTTGTCTGTGCGAGTATTTATGCTGCTTCCAGAGAAAAGCATTGAAAAAACAATGCACAATCCTCAACGTAAATTGGTATGATTACGAGGATTTTCCTGTAAGATTATCATACATTTTGCGGACTAACTGCACATCTTCCCATGTAGAGCGCTTCCATTCAGGGTTGCGGAGTAGTGCTGCGGGGTGATACGTCGCAATAAGCGGAATCCCGCGATATTCCAGCGTTTTTCCGCGAATTGCGCCCATCGTGTGTTTGGCTTTCAAAAGCGTGTTCACAGCAGTAAGCCCAAGTGCCAGCATGAGTTTGGGCTGAATAAGTTCAATTTGCTTGTACAAATATGGCTCACATTGCTCGACTTCATCGGCTTCAGGGCGGCGATTTTCGGGCGGTCGGCATTTGATGATATTCGCAATATAGACTTCATCACGGGAAAAATTGACTGCCTCTAAAATTTTGGTCAATAGCTGTCCGCCGCGCCCCACAAACGGCTCTCCCTGAGCATCCTCATCTGCTCCGGGCGCTTCACCGATAACTAGCAGGTCTGCATCGGGATTGCCGACACCAAAGACAAATTTTGTGCGCGTTGTGCCGAGTTTGCAATTCAAACACGTATGGATATTCTCGTACAAAACAGGTAACGAAGGCGCATCGCGCCAAGCGGGATTAACTGTTGGGGCTGCATCATTTCCTTGCAAGGCAGTTTTTATGCTTGTTTCGGCTTGAGACTGGTGTTTTTTCACAGATTCCTCGTGATGTTGTTCTGACAAAACAGCCAACGACGACGATAACGGTATATTATGCGTAGCAGATGTCGTCGAGGGCATCGGCTCAATGTACGCAAGATTACCGCCAAGTGCTTGTCGCTGCTCTAAATACCGCTCTATTTTGAGGAAAAGAGGCGCGTTACTGTCTTGTGTTGAAGCCATGATTGGGAGTTTTTTACGGGTGCGAATGATAAAAGTTACCGAGACTAAAAATTTTTGTGTAATTTAGAGGCTGTTTTGTTAATTCACAAATAATTACGCAAAATCAACTTTTGCATTTTTCCTTTTCTCGTTCTTCCCAATAATCGTTTTTCGCTATGAGTACAAGCAAAGAGCAGCGTTCAGAAAACCCCCAAGTGTTTCTATTTGTCGGTATTGGTTTATTGGTCATGTTGGCAATTATTTTTGCCGGCTTTTATGCCGAAGCCTATATCAATCCTTGGGTAAAGGGCAATCCTGAGCGGTATGGCGAAACCGTTCTCAAAACACCAACACCTAAAGTTATTGACCCCAATCCTCAACCGACAAACTCGCTCGACGAAGTAATGACAATGAAGCTTCCCGCTCCGCCAGATGACCCCAATTTGAAAGTGCGCGATGGCTTGATGCTTTGGTTACGGGCGGATGCCGTGCCAAAGGGGACAAAAGTCAGTGACCTTGTTTCCATTCTCCCCGACGCTTCGCCACTTCGCAATGATGCCCGTCAGGTTTATCCTATCAGCCGTCCACGCTATGCTCAAGGTGATATTAATGGTGTAGATGCTCTTCATTTTGACGCAAAAAATTCGTTCTACTACTTTGAAAACAACTTTGGCATAAGCCCTGTAAGTGTTTTTGCGGTGTGGCAGCGCAAAGAGTACGGTGGTAGTGGAGCAGTTTTTCAACGCCTGTATTCAAGCGGCGGGTATGGCACAGATTACGAAAATGCGAAGTCTTGCCCACCGGGGCAACCCGCATACAACGGTATTTATTGCAGCGCTTTCGACCCTAAGGGCGATGGCACAGATATTATTGATGCAAGCGGGCAACCACTTGCACCTCAGACAGCACCAACCTTCCATAAAAATATTTCTACTACGCCCGTTGATTTGCGCCGTTTCACCATTGGTCGCTTGAATAGCGGTCCTGTACAGTTTTTCTCGGGGCAGTTGGGTGAAATTATTCTTTACAACCGTGCGTTGTCCGATGCCGAACAAAAGCAAGTAGAAACCTATCTCAAAACGAAGTACAAACTCAATGCGAAGGCGCAATAAGCCTTCTAACGCTTGAATGTGAAGTCCATAGATTAAAGACTTTAGAACAGAACACAGATAGAACAGCACACAGATAGAACAACACACAGGTAGAACAACACACAGAACACTTTGTAAAACCATGACCAAAAAAGCAACTTTGCAACTCGACGGTGTGATGCGTCTTGTCGGCACCAACGAAACAGGGCTGACAACGGCATTTGATGTTTCCCCCGAACACGGCGGACAAAACACTGCCGCATCGCCGATGGAAGTGTTTCTACAATCGGCGGCGGCGTGCTCCGGCATGGATATTTTGAGTATTATTCGCAAAAAGCGTAAAACCGTTGGTAATCTCCGCATTGAAATTGAAGGAGAACGCGCTGAGGAGCATCCGCACGTCTATACTTCGATTCAAGTGCATTACATTCTGACAAGCCCCGATGCAAGCGAAGCAGATATGCACCGTGCGTGTGAGCTTTCGCAAGACCAGTATTGTAGCGCTTTTGCAATGATTAAACGAAGCGGCTGCGCTGTGACGTGGAAATCCACCGTAGAGCGCCCGACGGCATAAAGACTTTACAAGAATTTTCGATAACTACGAAGTATTGATGCGGTTTTCCGTGATACGGTTGCCCACGCAATACCACCTTTTCTCCATTTCAATTTGATGATAACTATGAGCAAATCAGCACTTGATTACATCGTGCCAAAGACGGCGGCAGCTCGTGCCCGTTACAAACCGGGCAACCGCCCTTCGTTTGCGCACTTTGTCGAAGATTATATCAACCAAGAAGTTGATATTCAGGGCAACTTCTTTGATTTTATGACTTTGCGTAATGGCTATTTCAGCTATGGCATCACCGCTCACCACCTTGGCTTCATCGTGCGCCGCATGATTCCTGAGGTGCTTATTCACTCCAAAAAACAAGATGAGCGCATTGTCCGCGACCACTACGACCGTGGCAACGACTTTTTCCGCTCTTTCCTTGGTCCTCGCATGGTTTATACAAGCGGCTTTTTCGTGGATTTGGAAACAGATACGCTGGAAATGGCACAAGACCGCAAAATGCAAATGGTCTGCCAAAAATTGCATATGAAAGAAGGCGACCGCCATTTAGACATCGGTTGCGGCTGGGGAACGCTTGTCACCTACTCTGCAAAGCATTTTGGCGCTAATTCTACCGGCGTAACGATTGCTCAAGAAGGCTATAATTGGGGTATGAAGCAAATCGCCGATAACGGCGTAAGCGACCGTTCACGCATCTTGCGCATGGATTACCGTGATATTCCCAAGCAAAAATTTGACAAAATTACGTGCTTGGAAATGGGCGAACACGTTGGTATTCGCAAGTTCCAAGGCTTTATCAATCAAATTTACGGGTTGTTGGAAGATGACGGAAAATTCTACATCCAACAAGCAGGCTTGCGTGCGAATCCGGGTATTTTCTCTACCGGACAGCATTGGGAAGATTTGATTTGGGGCTTGTTTATGAATGAATACATTTTCTCCGGCGCTGATGCCAGCACACCGCTTGCATTCTTGGTTCGTGCATTGCAAGATGCAAATTTTGAAGTGAACACCGTTGAAAATCTCGGTATTCATTATTCGCACACCATTCACAAATGGTACGATAATTGGCTCGAAAACGAAGAATACATCAACAGCACCTACGGTGTGTGGTGGTTCCGCCTTTGGCAAATTTTCTTGCGCTGGTCAGTAGATATTGGCGCACAAGGTTCTTCCACGTGCTGGGCGATTATTGCGCACAAGAACTTCAACGAAACCAATCGTAATGAGTACATTGGTAAATTGAATCTCGGCGAACGCGCATCGGAACTTGCTGTTCCCACAACGCTCTAAGAAATTGCACAAAAATACGTGAACAAATATTCTTCGTAGCACAGACATTCCTGTCTGTGTCCCTAACGCCGACAGGCGTAATGACTGACCGAATATCGTTGTTAATACTGATTTTCAAGACTATTCGCTTTGCTCATTTTGAACACAGACAAGAATGTCTGTGCCACAGTGAAGATTATTCTCTTACTTTTTGGCAGTTCTTAACAGCCTCACGAAAAAAGAGCCTTGCACTTTGACCCAAAGAGCAAGGCTCTTCTTTTTGTCCCTTTTCTTTCTCCACTCATGGACATACGACGCTTTTTTCACGGACGGAATATCACGATTGTTGTGAGCGTGGCGATTTTAGTCGGCTTTGTGCTGCTCATTGTCGCTTCGGCGCTGCACAAAAGCCTTATGCCTTCGGTCAATCCTATCATTGAGCGTTCTGACGACCTCGTGCGACAAGGCGACCAAATTCAGGTAAATTTGCTTAACGGCTGCGGCGACCAAGGCGTAGCGCGGCGTATGATGAATTACCTTCGTGCCTCCGGCTTTGATGTGGTAGAAATTGATAATTACTCGCGCTTTTCCGTACAACGCTCGTTTGTGATTGACCGCGTTGGCGATTCGGTTTCTGCCATGAAAACCGCAAAAGCGCTCGGCATTGCTGATTCTCTACGGGTTTTGAGGCTTGATTCCTCGCTCTATGTCCGTGCGAGTGTCGTTATCGGGAAGGATTATCGCCTCTTGAAGCCGTTTCAATAACTCTGAGAGAACACCGTATCAAAACTCTAACAAGTGCATTGTAGCCTCTTTATTCCTCATTTTTTTCACCGTATTTTCTACTGTTATGAACCATCGTTTTTTCTTCGCCGCGCTCATCGCGTTTGTGTTTGCTGCCTTGCCGACATTTGCCCAAACCATGACGCATGAACAACTTGCGGAAAAGCATAAAGCCCTTGAAGCGGAACACCGCCAAATGGAAAAAGAACATCGTCAAATGGAGAAAGAGCATCAAAAAATGATGCGCGAGCATGACAAAATCAGCAAAGGGAAGGATACTGACCATACATCCATCGAAAAAGAGCATCGGAAAATGATGCGCGAGCATGATGCCATCGTAAAGCAGCACGAAAAACTTATTCGCAAACACGCTGCGTTGGAAAAACGCCATAAATCCGGCAAACTCAGCGCAGAGCAAGTTGCCAAAGACCATGAAATGCTGGAAAAAGAGCATGAAACCATGAAGCAGGAGCATGAAAAGATGAAACAAGAGCATGAAAAAATGAAACAAGAACACGCAAAAATGCTCGAAGAACACAAGAAATAATTTTCTTTGCCGATAGCACAATATCCGACTGCAAGACCTGATACTATCAGGTTTCTCTGCCGTCGGATTTTTTTTGCCCTCTTTCTGCAACTTTTTTCCGACCTTGTGCATCTTCCCTCTAAAGCCGTTCATATTGACTGAGACTTTTTGCACGAATGACCGATTTGCACGAATGACCGAAACGCCTGTTCATACGCCATTGGACACAACCCAACACGCCAGATTTTGTGCGCTTGTCGAGCCACATATCGAAGCAGTCGGGCGTTTTGTTCATGCACTTACCCGCAACCGCGAAGAAGCACGGGATATTGTCTCTGATGTACTTCTAACGGCGTTGGAAAAAATTGACACCCTCAAAAGCGAGCAGGCATCTGCTTCGTGGCTGTTTTCGATTGCCCGAAACACGGTTTATCAGCGCAAACGACGGCAAAAGTTCTGGGGGTTTTTCGATGAAAAACAAGCCGCAGAACGCCCTTCCGAAGCCGCACAGCCGGATGTTTCCGCCGACGTTGCGCTCTTGCACGAAGCATTAGCAACGCTTCCCGAAGCACAGCGCGAAGCAATCACCCTTTTTGAAATCGCAGGACTTTCGCTGGAAGAAATCCGCGACATTCAAGGCGGGACGCTTTCCGGCGTGAAGTCGCGTGTCAGCCGCGCACGCGAGACTCTCAAACAACGCTTGACCAATGACCAAATGACCAAGCAACCAATGACTAAGAACTAAGTAAGCAATGAACCTCGAAGAATACTTTACCAGCGCCCGCCGCGAAAAACCGCCTCTCCACAAGGATGAAGTGAGCAGCATCCTTGCAGAGAAGGTGAAGCAGCGCTCAGAGAACGACGATGCTCACCGTCGTTCCAAGAGCGTCTTCCCTCGCGGTGCAGTGCAGATTTTTTCATTTCTTTCCCCCAAAGGTTGGATTATGCTTTCCATGCTCACAAGTGCCGTTGTAGCACTCATGCTGCTTCTGCCCACAAAACCCCAAAATGCACGTGTTGATGCGCTTTCCAAGCCCAACACCCAAATAACACAAGGCTCAACCAACGATAAAACGCTAACGACTAAGAACCAAACCCCAAACAACCAAGTAACCAAGCCCCAAGCAACCAACAACCAAGCCCCAAGTAACCAAGTAACCAGCAACCAACAACCAAAAACTACTAACCAAGCCGCCGACAGCCTTCCTGCGCCATACGACTTTGTTCCTGTAGATGACCCGCCAATAATTGACGTTACTGATTTGAAAACGAAGATTACCTACCCCGAAGCCGCAAAAAAGCTGGGAATTGAAGGAAAAGTGAATGTTCGTGTGCTGATTTTACCGAATGGAAAAGTTTCGGAACGTACATTTATTGAAACGTCCGATGCACGAATGTTGGATAGTGCTGCCCTCAAGGCAGTTTTTAATGCAAAATGGATACCTGCGAAGCACGAAGGTAAGGCGGTTGCTTGCTGGGTGAGTATGCCGCTTGTCTTTCGGAATCCTGAGCGTACAGGCACGAAGGCTGTTTCTAAAGCACAGATGCTCACACTTACCGAAAACGAGCTAAAGAACATAGGAGTAGAGCTACAAGAAGAAGACATCATCCAAATTTTAGGCTGGAAAAAGTCTCGTGAAGATGTCTTGCAAATGCGCGTTAGCATTGCATCGCACATTACGCCGAAACTTATGGAGGATAGCGTTTTTACAGAATATGTTCACAACCTCCGCAAGCAAGGCAAATATTCGCTTGCAGCCGAGTGGGAGCGTATCCAGTGGGAACATGGTAAACGATCACTACACGGTCTTTATTGGGATAGCACAAAAAATTCAAATAAATCCGGCTTGGCGACGATAGTTTCCTCCCAAAAACAAGAATCGTTTAATTCCCCTGAGTTCCGTCAAAAAGCCCGTCAATTCTCGCTTCCACGCCTTGTTACCGATGGGCATAACTATCGTTATTTTGTTGATTTGTCAGATTTTCCTTTTTTGGTTAAGATGAGAGAAGCCACGAAGAAAGTGCAAGCATTTTACAAAAAATCTCAAGTACTGAAGATGGATACAACCCAAATTCTTGACTCTCTCAAGAAACTTGTTCCTAGACCTAGTACCAATATTTATGATTCACTTATGGCTGCAACAGATAGTTTAGAAAAAGTCAGGCTCTCACGCAGACTCACTGAAGAAATTCGCAAAGAGGAATTACAACGACAGCAAGAAGAACAACAATTCGAGCAAGAAAAATCCGACATCAGCAAACTCATCGGCATCCGCATCACAAGCAAACAAGCACGTTCCGAAGGTGATGAATACCTGCTTTGGTACGAACCCACACCGGAGTTTATCGCCCTTTTGCCGGAGCGTTACCGCGTGGGATTGGAGCGCGAAGTGGAAGCGGCAAAGAAATATGCAACAAAGTGCGACATTCCCACCGAAGAAGAGCGCAAGGCTGTTCCGGGCTATTTTGATTCGTGGCGCTCTTGCGACGGGACACTCAAAATCACGAGTATTTTCCCCAACCCCGCCGATGTGCAAGCAACCGTGCGCTTTACCTTGCAAGAAGCGCGGAGCATTACGATTACGGTGCATAATTTGAACGGTGAACGCCTCGCAATCCTAGCGCCTACACCTGTTTTACCTGCCGGCGAACACGAATTGCCGCTTGATTTCACGGGGCGGAATATCGGTGTGTATTTGTTAGCACTTTCGACCGATAAAAACGAGACGGCGATAAAGCGGGTGATGATTGTGCGATAAGAAAGGCAGAGCAATCCCTTCTGCCGCCCTCTCGAAGACGAAAGGGAGCGGTAGGGGCGGGAAATACCTGAACGGATGCCAATATTGTTATTCAGGCTCTAAGCTGCTGACGGTATCACTATCACGGTTAAAAACGCCCGCTAAGTCCTTGATTTTATCTTGTTGGTCACCCAGCCGAATCGCATGAATACAATCTTTTTGTCTTCAACTTCGCACTTGTGAACAACTTTACCAAGAAACACCCGAAAGACTTCTGTCAGAAAACCTGTACAACACAAGAGCCGCTTGAAATCGTGATTTCAAGCGGCTCTTGTGTTGTGTACTCAAGTAAATCTGAAATTGTCTTATCGTTTGCGATTTTTATCCTTTGCCGATGCGCTGCCGTTGTGTTGTCCGGGTAAACTGCGTCCTTGCCCTGCCGCCTCTTGTGCTTCACGAAGGCGTTTTTGCAACCAACCTTCTTTTTTCGGCATTTTCTTCAAATCTTCCAACGTCAGTTTGTTCTTGGCAAAGTGTGTTGCGTAGTATTGCTGCGCCACGCTGAGGATGTTGAACATGAAGTAATAGAGCGACAAACCCGAAGGAAGAGCGCTAAAACCAAAGGTCATCATCACCGGCATCATGTAAACCATTGCGCGTTGTTGCGGATCTTTGACAGTGGCGTATTGCTGGGCAAACATCGCCAAGCCTGATGCAATCGCCAAACCGGAGACAATATCCACATTCAACAATGGCAATTTGAAGGGCAAACGCAAGATTTCATCGGCAACAGACAGGTCGGTAATCCAGCCAAAAAACGGCGTTTGACGCAAACTAATATCCGATGAAAATACACTGTAAAGCGCCGTAAAAATCGGAATTTGCAAGAGCAAGGGCAAACACCCACCCGCAGGGTTGATGCCGTATTGCCCGTAAAGAGCCATTGTTTCTTGTTGTTGCTTTTGGAGGTCGTCTTTGTATTTCGCCTTGATTTTTTCCATTTCCGGCGCAAGAAGTTGCATCTTTTGTGCTGTTTTGGTCTGCCCGACGGTGAGCGGGTGCAAGAGCAGTTTCATCACGAGCGAGAAAATAATAATCGCCAATCCATAATTCGAGATGATGAACTTATACACAAAACTCAGTAAAGGCAGAATGAAGTATTCACCCACAGGGCGAGCGATATACTGCATCCCTAAAAATGATTGCATTGCGAAGTTAAACGCCGATTCCAAGCCGTAGGGCTTCAAAATGTCGTAATCCACCGGACCGATATACACCGTGAAATTATCCACACGATTACTGCGGTACGGTACGTCAATTTTCATGTCGTAGTATTCCCAAATGCCTTCTTGCGGCATATCAGCTTTGTACCCTGTAAGCGTGGTTTGGAGGGTTTCTTGGTTGAGTTCGGCAGATGGCTTGATTGCTGCAAGGAAATACTTCGATTTAATTGCAGCGAAATCCAGCACACCGTTGGTTTCCACAGGCTTCGGCTCTACTCCCGCGTCAATTTCCGATGCAGTGCGGTTTTGCTCCAGCCAGGCTTTTGCTTGGCTTGATTCATCCACGCTATTCTTTTCTTGATACTGCAAGCCATTTTGCCAAAGCAGGGAGTATTTTCTGTCCACAACGCCGTCCATACCTGCTATGCGCACAGCAAGATTGGTGTGATAACGATTGCCGTAGAATGTGTATGTTTTTTCGATAACACCGCCGTTTGCAAACGCCAGTGTCGCAACAATGCTCACGGAATCGTTACCTTTGATACGCACATAATTACCGCTTCCGGCGGGGGTTTTCAGCGCGAAGTAGAGTTCGCGGGTGTCCACGATATTGCTTTCGCGTGTGGCATTTGGGTCGTCGTTTTTGTCGGTAAAGCGGATGCCGAGAGCGCCGAACTGGTTTTTGTAAGGAATAATCTGCACCGTATCGCCAAACCATGATTTGTACTCTTTCAAGCGCCATGAGCGTAGTGTGCCGCCTTGAGCAATGATGCGGGTTTTGAGCAAATCATTTTCAACAACGATAGATTCATTCGCACCGGACAAATGTTTGTCATAGAGCATACCGTACTTGGTATTGCGCGGTGCATTGGGGTTAGCTCCCGTAGAAGCGCTTGAATACTGCGATGACGCGGTTTTCGCGGTGGCGGAACTTTGTTGTTGATTTTGCTTTGCAGCGTCTTGTGAAGCGCTTTGCTGGGCGGTGTTTTTCTGCGCGGCGCTTTGTTGCTGGTTTTTCTGCGGCGGCGTGGGAGGGATGTTGATCGAAGTCCACGTCATGTATGCCGCAATGATAATGCCAATCATCAAAAAGCCGATAAGTTGCTTACGGTCCATAATGGAAAAATGAGGAATAATTGATTGTGAATTACAACTGAGCCTGGGCAAGGAATCATCTTATCGAAAGACGTATTATCCTTGCGTTGTATTATTTTTTCACCGCGACCGCCACACCTACTTCGGTAAGTTGTTTATCGGCAACTTCCGACGGGCAGTTATCCATAAGCGACAAACCGCTTGCCGTTTTGGGGAACGCAATAACGTCGCGGATATTCGTTGTTCCGGCAAGAAGCATCGTGAGCCTATCTACACCGAGAGCAATGCCGCCATGCGGCGGTGCACCAAATTTCAGCGCATCCAGCAAAAAGCCAAATTTCGATTCCGCTTCTTCTTTACCGATGCCTAAAAGCTCAAACATACGCTGCTGTACAGGGTTTTGGTGAATACGAATACTGCCGCCGCCTGCTTCGTAGCCGTTAATAACAAGGTCATGTGCCACAGCTCGTGCTGCTTCAGGCTTTGTGTCCAAAAGTGGGATGTCTTCGTGCATGGGCGATGTGAAGGGGTGATGCCGCGCAATGTAGCGTTTGTCCTCGTCGGAATACTCCAAAAGCGGGAAATCCAGCACCCAATGGAACGAATACGTGTTTTTCACTTGCTCCAAAATGCCCTGGCGACGCGCCACTTCGTTCCGCAATGCACCTAAAATCGTGTAGGTGCGCTCGTATTCGCCAACGCCGAAGAGCAGCAAATCTCCCTCCTGAGCGCCTGATGTTTCCTTGATTGCAGCAATTTGGGCATCGGTGAAAAACTTCGCAATCGGCGAATTTACGCCTTCTGCCGTGAACTTCATCCACGCCAACCCCTTCGCGCCGTATTTTTTTGCAAATTCCGTCAGTTCATCCAGTGTTTTGCGGGAATACTCCGCACAGCCTTCGGCACGGAGGCAAGCAACAATGCCGCCTGCGGCAACAGCATCGGTAAACACACCAAACGTCGAATCCTTCACAATATCCGTCAGCGTCGCAAGGTGCATACCGAAGCGCAAATCGGGCTTGTCGCTGCCGTAGCGCGTCAAAGCCTCTTCAAAACTCATGCGGCGGAAAGGAAGAGCTACGTCAATATTCAAAATTTGTTTCCAAAGCCGCGCAATGAAGCCTTCAATCAGCGCCAAAACATCGTTCTGGTCAATAAAGGTCATTTCCACGTCAATTTGCGTAAACTCCGGTTGGCGGTCAGCGCGTAAATCCTCGTCGCGGAAGCATTTTACAATCTGCATATAACGGTCGAAACCGGAGACCATGAGAAGTTGCTTAAAAAGCTGCGGGGATTGCGGAAGCGCATAAAATTTGCCTTTGTGCAAGCGGCTGGGAACCAAGAAATCACGCGCTCCTTCGGGTGTGGATTTGGTAAGCGTGGGTGTTTCTACTTCGAGAAAGTTGTTCTCCGCGAAATATTCATGCGTGATTTGGTAGAGTTTGTTCCGAATGATAAAGTTGCGCTGCAAATCCGGGCGGCGTAAATCCATGTAACGATAGGTTAAACGCAAGTCTTCACCGGCTTCAGAGCCTTCTAAAATTTCAAACGGCGGCAATTCTGCACGATTGATAAGTTGAATATCGCTGGTCAGCACTTCAATCTCGCCCGTCGGCATATTCGGATTGATACTTTCGCGTTTGCGCACTTTTCCCTTAATGGCAACGACATACTCCGCGCCGAGTTCCCGTGCGGTTGCCGTAACCCGCTCGTCATGCTCAGGTATAACAACCACCTGCGTCAGGCCGTAACGGTCGCGCACGTCAATAAAAATCAGCCCGCCAAGGTCGCGGACACGCGCCACCCAGCCGTTTAATACTACGTCGTGACCAATATGTTCAGGGCGCAGCGAGCCACAATCAACAGTGCGTTTCCAAAAACTCATAAATAACTCTTCGTTAGTGAAGGAAAATCAGTTGTTCAAGCAATCGTTCATTTTTTTGCAAGACTACAAATGTACGGAAAAATGGGCAAACAACGCGAAAGGGATTTTGAAAATACAAAATTGCCACATCGCCGCCGCCGCAACCGTTCATAAAATCCGGCTCCAGTGGCACAGGCATTTTTGCCTGTGCGGAATAATCTGCAAACAGCACCAAACCACGCACAGGCAGAAATGCCTTTGCCACTAAATTGTTAAAATTATACACTTAAAATGCAGCAACGCCGCACAAATACTCATTTGTACGGCGTTGTTGCTTTGGGTATGTGGTTGTTGAAACGTACTTCGCAAGTATGCTTTGGCTTTTTATGCTTTGACTTTTTCAACGATTTTTGCAAATGCTTCCGGTTGGTTCATTGCAAGGTCGGCGAGCATTTTGCGGTCAAGTTTGATTTCTTTTTCATTGAGCAAGTGAATCAAACGTGAGTAGCTGAGACCATTTGCGCGGGCAGCAGCGTTGATACGGGTAATCCACAAACTGCGGAACTCACGCTTTTTCGCTTTACGGTCACGGTAAGCGTATTGCCAGCCTTTTTCTATGTGGTGCTTGGCGATAGTCCAGACTTTGCTTCGAGCGCCCCAGTAGCCTTTGGCATACTCAAGCATTTTTTTGCGACGCGCACGTGACGCGACTTTATTTTTTGAACGTGGCATGGTAAAAATCCTTTTGGAGGAATTCCTTGCAAGAAGGAATGTTGGTAAATACGTTTGTTGTCTTTGAACGATGAGCCGTTTGAGTAGAAATCGCAGAAAACCTTGATTCTCTCTGCTGGCGCAACGCGCGTATTTTGCGGGAGGCAAGATTTATGATGAAAATACTTGCTTCGCAGAGTTTTTGCTGAACGCGGTCAGACAATCATTCATTAGATATTCAGCAAATACTTGATGTTCGACATATCGCTCACAGCAACGAGCGCACCTTGACCGATACGGCGGCGGCGCTTGGCATTTTTGCCCATGAGAATATGGCGATGGAAAGCGCGACGGCGGCTAATTTTACCGGTACCGGTAATTTTGAAGCGTTTTTTTGCAGCGCTATTGGTCTTCATTTTTGGCATGGAATTCTGCGCAAAAAAGTGGAAATACGGTGAGTTAAAACATAACAGTTGGGAAGTGCCACACAAGCATACCCGTCTTGCAAGGCGCTTCAGTACAAGTGTTCAAATGTTCAAAAGGATTGTCTTATTCAGCAACTTTTTTTGTACCGGGAATTTTCTTTTCCGGTGAAAGGATGACTGAGCAGGTAGAGCCTTCCATTTTGATTTCTTGGTCAATTTTGGAAACGTCTTCGAGCGAAGCAACGAAGCGCTTGAGCATTTCGATTCCAAGCGCAGAGTGGACGATTTCCCGACCACGAAACATCACGCTTGCCTTCACCTTGTCGCCGTCCAGCAAAAATTCGCGGGCGTGGCGCGTTTTGAAATCAAAATCGTGCGTGTCGGTGGCAGCTTTGAAGCGGATTTCCTTCAAATGCTGTTGGTGTTGGCTTTTCTTTTGCTGCTTTTCGCGTTTTTGCAGTTCATAGCGGTATTTGCCGAGGTCAATCACCTTACAAACAGGCGGTTCGGCTTTCGGGGCAATTTCAATAAGGTCTAAACCCTGCTGTACAGCTACATCCAGCGCCTCACGCGCGGACATGATGCCGATAATCTGCCCGTCTTCATCCACTACGCGGACACGCGCAGCATCAATTTCGTCATTCACACGAACATTTAAGTCGTGTTTTTTGTTCATCGGCGGTCGCCGTGTGCTTCTAAATTTACCCAAGTAATGTTGTTGCGATAATGAAACAAAATTTTGTTTGCAAACGATTGGTTTAGCAATGTCAAATGATTTTTGATACAAACTTCAAATATCGTACTTTTTTCGTGATTATCAAAAATTTTTCTCTCCTGATATGCCCAAGTATCGCGTTTTTAGTGGGAATTGCGTAAATTTGTGTCTGCTCTTCCTAAAATTTTCATTTTCAACCATGAGCAAATTTTCCCCAGACTCACCAACACCGAATAACCATGCGCGAACTGAACGACCAAGAACTCCGCCGCCGCGAAGAACTCGAACACCTGCTGCAAAGCGGCATCAATCCTTATCCGTATTCCTTCGACAAAACCCACGATTCCACACACATTCTTCAGAATTTCAAGGACGACACGGCTGATGATTTCAAGAACGTAGCCGTTGCGGGACGCATTATGGCGCTGCGCAGAATGGGCAAGGCGAGTTTTTGTCATATTCAAGATGCTTCGGGGCGTATTCAAATCTATCTGCGCACAGGTGATATTCCCAATTACGATGATTTCAAACTGTACGACATTGGTGATATTATCGGTGTAAAAGGCTATGTTTTCCGCACAAAAGTAGGCGAAATCAGCGTTCACGGGTCGGAACTTGTGATGCTTTGTAAATCGCTCACCCCAATTCCGATTGCGAAAGAAGGCGAAGACGAAGCGGGAAATAAAATCATGTACGATGCCTTCGCAGACAAGGAGCTGCGCTATCGCCAGCGTTACAAAGACCTTGTTGTAAACCCACAAATACGCGATGTGTTTGTCAAACGCAGCAAAATTATTACCGCCATGCGCCGCTATTTCGATGAACGCGGCTGGTTGGAAGTGGAAACGCCTGTTTTACAGCCACTTTATGGCGGTGCGCTGGCGCGTCCTTTCACCACGCATCACAACACGCTTGACACGACACTCTATCTCCGTATTGCAGATGAATTATACCTGAAACGCCTCATTGTAGGCGGCTTCGAGGGCGTGTACGAAATCAGCAAAAATTTCCGCAACGAGGGTATGGACAAAACGCATAACCCCGAATTTACGATGATGGAAATTTACGTTGCTTACAAAGATGTCTTTTGGATGATGGAAATGGTGGAAAATTTGCTTGCACACATTGCCGAAACAGCGCTTGGAAGCATGGATGTGGAGGTTGCGGGACAACAAATTTCCCTCAAACCGCCATTTCGCCGATTACCCCTCTTGGAGAGCATCAAAGAATACACGGGCAAGGACGTAAGTGGCTTGGACACGTCAGCGTTGCACACTGTGGCAAAAGAACTTGGCGTAGAAATTGACCCCAAAGCATCGGCGGGAAAAGTGATTGATGAAATTTTCAGCGAAAAAGTTGAACATCACCTTGTTCAGCCCACGTACATCATTGATTACCCGCTTGAAATGTCGCCTCTGGCAAAAAAACACCGCTCTAAAGAAGGTTTGACCGAGCGTTTTGAACTCTTCATCAACGGACAAGAATTTGCCAATGCGTATTCGGAACTCAATGACCCAATAGACCAACGCCAACGCCTTGAGGAACAATCACGCTTCCGCGCAGGCGGCGATGATGAAGCAATGACGCTGGACGAGGATTTCCTGCACGCACTCGAAATCGGGATGCCGCCCACAGCAGGCTTGGGTATTGGCATTGACCGCCTTGTGATGCTGCTCACCAATCAAGATTCCATCCGCGATGTACTGTTTTTCCCGCAAATGAAGCGTTTGGAATAATGAGTGGAACGATAAAGTGTTGTGAACGGACTAAACCCATGCTAAAATCTCTTTCCTAATCCCCTGACAATTCGTATTTTCGCCCTCAATGAGTGATAAACCTTTTTTCACAACCCCCTTCAATACCCGATGATTACAAGCATGACAGGCTTCGGCGCAGGCGAAGCATCCGCAAACGGCATTAGTGTTAGCGTGGAAGTACGCAGTTTGAACAGTCGTTTTCTGGAAATTTTCTCAAATCTGCCCAAAAAACTTTACTTCAAAGAATTTGAACTCCGCGAGATTGCCAAAAGCAAACTTTCACGCGGCAAAGTCAATATCACCATTGCAATCGAATACGGTCCCGGTGCAGAATCTACACCCGTTAAAGCTAATCTCGACCTTGCCGAAGCGTATTACAACGAACTGCAAGAAATCCGTAAACGGCTTAAAATCAAAGATGCCGTGAGTTTGGAAGATGTCGTGCGCTTTACCGATATTTTCAAAAGCAATGATTCAAGCGAATCCAGCGAAAAAGAATGGACACTTATCGCAAAGGCGCTGAATATCGCCCTCGACAAACTGAACCAAATGCGCCAGCAGGAAGGGCGCGAACTCAGCCGCGATTTGCATACGGTGATGAAAAACATCGAACGCAACGTCGAAAAAATTGAGAAAATGGCGCAAGAACGCCTTCCTCTGGAACGCCAACGCTTACGCGAAAAGGTTGCGAAAATTTTCGACAGCGACGAACTTGATATGCAGCGCCTCGAAATGGAAATCGTCCTTTTAGCCGACAAATACGATATTGCCGAAGAATGTGTGCGGATGCAAAGCCACATCAAATTTTTCCACGAAGCGCTCAAAGGCAATGAACAAGCCGGTCGCACGATTAACTTCCTGCTCCAAGAGATGAACCGCGAAGTAAACACCATGGGGTCGAAGGCGAATGATGCCGCACTCGCACAAACCGTTGTGGCGACAAAAGAAGATTTGGAGCGCCTCCGCGAGCAAATTCAAAATGTTGAGTAAGGTAATTTATCGTTATGACGTGGCACAGACACTCTAGTCTGTGCGATTTCCAAGCATAGTCAAGGCTCTTGAATCCCAGCGTTAATGCGGGTTGAGAGCCTTTTTTCTGTAAAACTGCTTCAATTCATGCGCATCCTCGCTATCCTCTCCCGCGTCCCTTTTCCCCTCACCGACGGTGGTGCTATTCTCAGCTATAACACGCTTAAACACTTGCATAAAGCGGGGCATGATGTTCAAATCCTCGCGCTGAACACCAAAAAACATCATCAATCACCAGACGTTCTGCGAGATATTGCGGCTTCGGTGCAAACCCTTGATATTGACACGGACATTCATGCTTCGGAAGCTCTTCAGAGCTTGCTTCATGGGGAATCATATATTGCCAAGCGCTTTGAATCCAATGCTTTTGCCAAAATGCTCCAAAAGGCGCTTCAAACCTCACACTTTGACATCATTCACCTCGACCACACACTCACGGGCTGGTATGCTCACATAGCAAAAGAAGCCCTGCAGGGGCTGAAGCCCGCACCAAAGGTTGTTTTGCGGACGCACAACGTTGAATACACTATTCAAGAACGCCTCGCAAAGCATGAACAAAATGCGCTTCGCAAATGGTATCGCAAGCACGAAGCCAAGCAGATGAAAAAGGTCGAAAAGCGCATATTTGCTGAGTGTGACGGCGTTGTCGCCATAACGCCCGAAGATGCGGCAATTATACGGCAAATGGGCTACAATGGTGCGTTGGAAGTAATTCCTGCCGGAGCAGATACGACTGAATTTACCCGTAACCCTGATGTTAAGCGCCTCCCAAAGACGTTGTGCTATATCGGCGGTATGGATTGGCTGCCGAATGTGGAAGCGATGCGCTATTTTGTGCGTGAAGTCATGCCACTCGTCAGAGAAACTATGCCGGAAATGGTGCTACACATAGCGGGAAAGCGCATGACGGACGAAGTGCGAAATTTTGCCAATGAGCGGGGTGTGTTCGTTCATCCTGACGTGCCGTCCGCATCGGTGTTCCTCCAAACGCATGAAATCTTGGTTGTACCGCTTTTGAGCGGTGGCGGCATGAGGCTAAAAATCGTGGAAGCAATGGCGCTCGGAATGCCGATTATTTCCACACGCATCGGCGCGGAAGGTGTCAATGTGCGGGACGGCGAGAATATTCTTTTTGCCGAAACACCGCAAGAATTTCTCGCGGCAATCCAAACACTGAGTAATGATGACGCTTTCAGGGAACATTTAGGAAGCAATGCCCGAAAAACAGCCTTAGAGCAATACACGTGGGAAGCAGTCGTGAAGCGGCAAATAGCGTTTTACGAACGCCTCTGCTCACGCCAATAATCAAACTCGAACTTGCGGGCTGTCCGCTTCCACGTTCTTACGTTGACGGGCTGTCCACTCCTTTTTTCTCATTCCCCAATCAGCAGCCGTATTTTCGCCGCAATCATCATCTGCTCTTCTTGTGCCATCACCAAATCTTCCTCCTTCATCGTCAGCATTTGTGCGCTTCTCAAAACATCGTTGATATTTGCTTGATTTGTTTGAAAACTCGCCGTATAGCGCTCTACCGCTTGCCGATACGCCGGAATGATGATGCGAATTAAATCACGTGCCGTTTCCATTGCATGGAGCAACATCTGTTCCTGCTCGGCAACTTCCCCCGTGATTTCGCGCTGCATTGCCTCGCGTTCGGCTTGGAGAGCGCTGTGACGGGCTTGCAATTCCGCCTGCTTTGCGTCAATTCTCGCCGACGACCACGGCGCGAAGGGTAGCGTGATAGAGGTCATCAGGCTGTACATCCAATCGGTGCGATTTTGCGGCATCAAGGTTCCATGCGGTGTTACGAGGCTTGACAATTCCGAACTTCCCATCGTCAAAATCATTCCCTGTGGCATCCGCATTATCATTCCTTGCACCATAACATCGGGCAAGCGTTCTTGTTCGGCGGCTCTGTGTTCGGCTTCGGTCATTCGTTCCATGCTAGACATGGTGCGGAGTGTGGGATTTTGCTTGGCAATGGTTTGCTGCGCTTGATAACTTTTGGCGAGAAGATTCTCCAAATCCTGATTCCATGCAGCATCCAAGACAGGTACAATCTCCGCATCCGCCTGTGAACGCCCCAAAAGCCTGTTTAATCTTGCCGACGTGCCGCGCCGCTCAAACACGATTCCGTGAAATTTCGACTGCTCCGCAGCGAGTTCGGCTCGCAAGAGCAGAATTTCGCCCATGTCGGCTTTCCCTGCAACGATGCGGCTTTCAGCCGACTGAAGCAAATTTGCCAACATGACCGTTGTGCGCCCGCGCAAGTCTTTTTGCCTATCCAAACGCCAAAGCCGTGCGTAGAGTTCGCGCACCATTGCACGGATTTTTGCAATAATTTCCCCTTTTTTCTCGCGCTCGGTTTGAGCCGCTTGTAACTCTGCACGCCGCATTCCGTCACGCTTTTCAGCAAACATCAGCATTTGTGACAATCCCAAATTATTGGAAATGGAACGGTTCAATATATCAAAATTTCCTGCCGGAGTTTGTGCAAATTCCAGCGAAAGCGTCGGTGCAGGCAGCGCAGAGACAGATTCTGCGCGGTATTCAGCACCAAGCGCCCGTGCATCGGCAGCGCGGAGAAGCGGGTGATTCTGAAGAGCCTCGCGGAGCAAGGAATCAAGCGGCTGTGCGGTGATATTGCCAACAGTGAACAGGAATACAATCACAAGCACTGCATAACGAACCACAGTAGCACAGACATTCTTGTCTGTGCCACTAATACGCGAAGCGTATAATCTTCGAGGTTGTTCCGTGCTGGATGTGGCATCGGCGCGAGTCGTTGAACCCCGCACTATCACAGCCACGAAGAATGCAGATACGTTGTGGAATGAGATAAAAGAGTTTGTATGAATGAGATTTTTCATAGGTAGTTTAGTTGAAAAATTATCGGAAAATATGCGATTTTATTACTCGTGCATCCACTCCGCCATTGACGAAACCGTTAGTGAACCTCGCTTCAATGCTCGCTCTTTCATCATCACAAACAAGACTGGCGTAATAATGAGAACGTGAACGGCAGAAGTCAGCAAGCCGCCAATCATCGGCGCAGTGAGCGGTTTCATCACATCCGCGCCTGTGCCGCTCGACCACATCACGGGAATAAGGCTTATCATTGCGGTTAGCACGGTCATCAGTTTCGGGCGAAGGCGCAAAATAGAGCCTTCCAGAGCCGCATCGTGAATATCGGCATTGGTAATTTCCCCGCGTTCACCTCGCTGAAAAGCGCGTAAACGCTTGTCCAAAGCCTCATGCAGATACACCACCATCACCACGCCTGTTTCCGTCGCAACGCCGTAAAGCGCTATAAAACCTACCCATACCGCCACCGAAAAATTATAGCCCAGCGCATAAACCGTATAAACGCCGCCAATCAGCGCGAACGGCACGGAAAGCATGACCACGCCTGCTTCTTTGTAGTCTTTCAGCGTGAAATAAAGCAGCACAAAAATCACCAAAAACACTATCGGCATAATGAGAGCAATCGTGCGCTGTGCGCGGACTTTATGCTCATACTGACCGCTCCATTCCATGCTGTACCCTGCGGGAAGCGCCAAATCCTGCTCTATGACACGCTTTGCGTCCTCAACAACGCTGCCCATATCGCGCCCGCGAGCGTTCAAAAACACCACTGAGCGCAAATTCCCGTTTTCGCTGGCAATCATCGCGGGGGCGTGAGTGATAGTAATATCCGCAAGCGCTGAAAGCGGCATAAATACTCGCCCTGAAGCGTTTCCGTCGGAGAACAAATTCGCTGGAGCAAAACTGCTTTGATTCGCACTACCTTGATTTGATGAGCCTTGTGAAGATGCTTGCATACTGCCCATCCCGGAAGTCTCACCGTTACTTGCATTTTGCGAAGAGCCTTGCGAAACATTTTGTGAAAAATTTTGCGCAGGCGCTTGCATACTTGCTTGTGCGGCATTAGGTGAAAAGTTTACGGGAATAAGCAGGCGCTTCAAGTCGTCGGGGTGGCTTCGGAACTCGCTTGCATAGCGCGCCCTCACGGGAAAGCGCATTCTTCCTTCGATGATAACACCAAGATTCTGTCCGCCGATTGCCGTTTCGACAATATCCTGAATATCGCCAATCGTCATGCCGTACCGCGCCGCAGCCTCCGTTTTAACGCTGATGTCGAGATACGCACCGCGCTGACCGCGCTCTGCTGCTATATCCGCAGCGCCTTCCACCGATTGCAAGATTTCTTCGGCGCGAATGGCAAGGTGTTCCAAGGTGTCCAAATTTTTCCCGTAAATTTTCAATCCAATATCGGTGCGAACACCTGTGGAGAGCATATTGATGCGGTTTACAATCGGTTGCGTCCAACCGTTGCGCACACCCGGAATTTGCAATTTTTTGTCAAGTTCGGCAATAATGTCTTTTTTGGTTATGCCTTCGCGCCAGAGATGACGCGGCTTCAGAAGGATAATCGTTTCAATCATACTCACCGGAGCGTTATCGGTCGCAGTTTCGGCGCGTCCCAATTTTCCCAAAACGTGTTCAACCTCAGGAACGGTGCGGATTACGCGGTCTTGCGTTTGCAAAATACGATTCACCTCCGGCAGCGAAGCATTGGGCAGCGTTACAGGCATAAACAAGATGCTGCCTTCATCCAGAGGCGGCATAAATTCTGAGCCGACGGAAAGCGCCATCGGAACGGCAAGGGCAAGTGCCAGCAAATTCAGTCCCAGAGCGGTTTTGCGGTATTGCAGCGCTGCGCGGATAAGGGGTGCATACATCCACTTGAACAAGCGCGTCAGGTGATTTGCGTCTTCGGGACGAAATTTCCCGTGCATAAGCAGCGTCATCAGCACTGGAATCAGCGTCAGCACAACGATTGCCGAACCAAGCATCGTGAAGGTTTTTGTGTAGGCAAGCGGATGAAAGAGCTTGCCTTCTTGCCCTGTGAGCAAAAAGACAGGCAGAAACGACACCAAAATAATCAACTCCGAAAAGAAAATCGCCCGCCCGACTTGCTTGGCGGAATCAATCGAAATGCGCTTAAAATCATCACTTGTGAGCGTTATACCTTCCGAAGCCGCTCTCGCCGTAGCATTAGCTAAATTTCTGTACGCATTTTCCACCAGCACAATCGAAGAATCCACAATAACGCCAATCGCTAAAATAATCCCCCCTAACGACATAATGTTCGACGTGATGCCAAACGCATACATAAACATAAACGCCAGCAAGACCGAAATTGGGATTTCGATGATGATGCGAACAATGCTCCGAAAATGCAGCAAAAAAAGCGCAACCACCACTGCCACAACGAGCGCAGCCTCTAATAATGCGCGTTCCAGCGTTCCAACGGCTTCGTCAATCAGCGTTGAGCGGTCGTAGGAGGCTCGTATTTCCACGCCTGCGGGGAGTCCGGGAGAAATTTGCGTGATTTTCTCTTTCACACGCTGAATCACCTCACGAGCATTTGCGCCGCTTCGCATAACCACAATCCCGCCAACTGCCTCACCTTCGCCGTTTTGGTCTAACGCCCCTCGACGAATTTCCGCGCCAAGTTGCACCGTTGCGACGTTTTTGAGTGGAATCGGTGTACCGCCGTTGCCCGTGCGAATGAGTGCATTGTCAAGGTCTGCGCGGGAGCGGATGTAGCCTTGTCCACGCACGAAATACTCAGCACCGCTTACTTCCACAAGTTTTCCGCCGACTTCATTGTTATTACGTTGAATAGCGCTTACAACCTCGTTCATCGTCACATTATACGCCCTGAGCCTCATGGGATCTACGTCCACTTGATACTGCCGCACAAAACCGCCAATACTCGCCACTTCCGCAACCCCCTCCACCGCAGCAAGTTTATAGCGAATGTACCAATCCTGCACGGCGCGGAGTTCGGCGAGGTCGAGTTTGGTTGTTGGTTGGTTGTTGGTTGTTAGTTTTTGGTTGTTGGTTGTTGGTTGTTCGTGTGTTGAGGGTTGCTGTTTGGGGCTTGGAGATAGCGTATTTGCTTGATTTTGGACGGTGTACCAGAAAATATGCCCAACGCCTGTGCCGTCGGGACCGAGCGTTGGGACTGCGCCTTTGGGTAATTGTGCTTGCAAGATGCTCAGGCGCTCTGCTACGCGGTTGCGAGCAAAATAGAGGTCGGTGTCATCATCAAAAATGACAAAGACAAATGACATTCCGAACATTGAACTTCCTCGCACCGCTTTCACGCCAGCCAAGCCCTGAAGCGCCGTTGTGAGCGGATAAGTGATTTGGTCTTCGATAATTTGCGGAGAGCGCCCCATCCACTCGGTGAACACGATAACTTGGTTTTCCGAAAGGTCGGGAAGCGCATCAACAGGGAGTTTGAGCGTAGCATACACGCCGAATCCCGTCACAATCAAGTACGCCAGAAGCACGATGAATCGGTTGCGAGCGCTCCAATCAATGATGCGTTCTATCATGATGAAATGTATAGTGTTGGTTGTTGGAGTAGAGATTATACAGAACAACTGTTGAGAAGGCTTTATTAGCACAGACATTGCTGCCTGTGTCCGAAATGAGCGGAGCAAATTATCTTCAAAGCCAGTCTTTACGCTGCTTTCGGTAAATACGCCTATCGGCGTTAGGGGACACAGACAAGAATGTCTGTGCTACAGAAGATTGTCCACGTATTTTTTTGTCCAATTCTAAATCAACAGCGCACGGTGCAGCATGGGAATATCACATATTCGGGGAGGCGAGAAATCAAGGCGCAGAGCGCTTGTCTGCGGGGTAGCGGGAAAATATAGCGAGGCAGGAGCGAAGGAGAGAATTGCCACACAAACAAGCTGTGATGCGGTTTGTGGAGTATTGAGCAGAAAAGTATCAGTTGTTTGGAGTGTTGTTACTGTTTCGGCACAGCAGTCTTTGGGGCAGCAATCATGCGGGCTTTCGGCGGAATCGCCTTCTTCGTCATCGTGATTGCACTCGCAGGCTTGTTGCGCAAAAAGCGAGACAGAATCAAGTTCGCCGGAGCAGTAATGATAAACCACATTCGCACCGCTTGTCGAAATAAGCAGCGCTAATGCGAGAATGCTCGGCAGTATGGAACGAAGAATGGTCATCATCTGACAAATATACGTTTTTTTTCGCATTTACGCGAGATTCAGCACAGCGACCGATTCAATGTGATACGTGTGCGGAAACATATCCACCGGCTGAATCGCATCAATGCTATACTTCTCGGCAAACAGGGCGCAATCACGGGCTTGTGTGGCGGGGTTGCAACTCACATAGACAATACGTGGCGGTGCAAGTGCCAGAAGATTCGCAACCACGTCTTGGTGCAATCCCGCACGGGGTGGATCAACAATCACCACATCGGGCGCAGGCAGGCGTGATAAAATCTGCTTCTGCACGGCTTTTTGCATATCTTCGATATAAAATTCAACATTGGTAATGCCATTGGAGAGCGCATTGGCTCTTGCGTCGCGGACTGCACTTTCGACAATCTCAATTCCTGCCACAAACTTCGCTTCCCGTGCGGCAGCAAGCGTTATTGAACCTGTGCCGCAGTACAAATCCCACACTGTTTTTTGTGACAAATCCCCCGCGTAATCCAGCGCAACGCGGAAAAGGCGCTCCGCTTGGCGGGTATTGGTTTGGAAAAAGGAAAAAGGCGAAATGCGATACTGCACACCCAAGAGCGTTTCGGTGATAAAGCCGCTTCCATGCACCGTGCGCGGCTCGCCTCCGGCAACGGTTGCTTTCGATGTCGTAACGGAGTGAATAGCAGTGCTGACTTCGGGGAACAGTGTGACAAAATCATGCTCAAACCAAGTAATCATGCGCTCGTCAGCCTCGTTCTGCACGGGCGATGTCACGAGAATAATCATCATTTCGCTGGTTGCTGTGGAATTTCGCACAACCAAATTTCGCAAAAAACCTTCGTGGGAGCGCGTTTGAAAAACGCTCACATCCCGCTCCAATGCTGCTTTGCGGACAGCGTTCAGAATACGATTGGAAGCATCACTTTGCAAAAAACATTCCTCCACATCCAAGACTTTATCAAACCTGCCCGGAATATGCAGCCCCAGCGCAAAATCCCTGCGTACGTC
>JALONG010000128.1 GCA_025455065.1 Candidatus Kapaibacterium sp.
GGAACGGCGCATGATGTTGAGCAACAGGTTACAAACATTGTTCTATTCAATCTAATATACAAAGAATTTATGCATAATTGTCAACTCAAATTGGTATAACCACCATTACGAATTTTTCATCTCACTGAAAACTAAAGAAATTTGGTAGCAATGTTGCAAATGCTTGTTTACTCGAAACTCGTAATTACCCAAAAACCTACGTTTGAAGCGGCTTGCGTTACATAATCACAAAATTTCCGTAGTTCTGAGGTTAGAAAGAACGTTTTTGTGCAACAATAATGCACCTGGGCAAGGAAGGATGAAACGGCTTCCCATCATAATCCCCATACACAGCACAAATACTCATGCCGTAGCGTGTGAGTAACTCCTCTAATTCCGACTTTGCATAAAGGCGAACCCTTTCAACAAAGGTGCGTACCACATCAGGCTCACCCGATTTTTCAACGGTGATGTGTTTGACGACAAAACCCGCTTCAATACTACGTTTTTGCGTGATATTCCAATCCTCAAAATCCAAAATATCCCCTTCGACTAAATTCTCCCGAACATAATCCGCATTAAAAAAATCAAGAAAGAAGTATCCGCCAGGTTTCAAGGCATTAACAATTTGCTCAATCACGATTTCATCATCACGTGCATCGTCGAAATACCCAAAACTGGTGAAAAAATTTGCAATGCAATCAAAGGGAGCATGAGGGTAGGGAGACCGCATATCTGCTTGATACAAGCGCACAGGTAAGCCCTCCGTTTCTTCACGTGCAAGCCCAAGTAAGGTTTCCGAAAGGTCAATCCCAACAACCTCAAACCCCGTTTCAATCAAGGCTTTGGTGTGCCTGCCTCCGCCACAGCATAAATCCAGCACTCGTGCGCCTTTTGTGAGGGGAACACTTTTGGTGAGAAGACGCACAACGCGCTCTGCTTCTTCGTCGGAGCGGTGGCTATACAGTGAGGTATAAAGCGGGTTATTAAACCATTCGGCAAACCACGATGAGGGTGAGTGCATGAAAACTACGCCTCCACGCGCCCTTGCAGCGCTCTTGAAACGGTTGCTTCGTCGGCAAATTCCAAATCGCTGCCCATCGGGATTCCCCGCGCAAGTCGTGAAACCTTGATTCCAAGCGGCTTCAGGAGTTTGACTAGGTACTGCGTCGTAACTTCGCCTTCCACATTCGGGTTCATCGCCAAAATAATCTCCTGCACGGCTTCGTCACTGAGTCGGGCAAGCAATTCTTTGATTTTGAGTTCATTGGGTCCGATGCCCTCAAGTGGGTTCAACGCACCGTGCAGCACGTGGTACAGACCAAAGTATTCGTTGGTGCGCTCAATAGCAAAAAGGTCGCTAGGGTCTTCGATAACGCAAATCGTAGCACGGTTGCGTTTCGTGGAAGTGCAGATATTACAGGGGTCGGATTCGGTGAGATTGCAGCAATGCGAACAGTAGCGCACCTTTTCTTTCATATTCAAAAGGGCGTGTGCTAATTTTTCTACGTCCTCTTTAGGTTGGCGGAGCAGGTGTAATGTAAGGCGTTGTGCGGTTTTGCGCCCGATAGTCGGTAAGGAAGAAAGTGATTCGATTGCGGATTCAATCGCTTCGGAAGTGTAAATCATATGTTGTGCAAGCAAATAAGCGGTGCGAAGGGGAAAGGAGGAGAAATTATTTCAAAAAATCCAATCCCGGAATATTCGGCAGTAAGCCGCTTACTTTCTTGAGTTCTTGCTCATTCAATGCACGAGCATTTTCCATAGCTTTGTTTACCGCCGCAACAACAAGGTCTTGTACCATCTGTGCGTCTTCGGGTTTCAAAATTGTGGGGTCAATGTTGATAGAAACAAGGTCTAAAGCGCCGTTCATCACGACACTGACCATACCGGCACCGGATTCTGCGGTTACGGTTTTGCGGGCGAGTTCGTCTTGAGCGCGAGCAACATCATCTTGGAGTTTTTTCATCTGCTCCATCATATTGCCGATATTGAGATTACCGAAGCCGGGGATGTTCATAAGTGTCAAAAAAATATTTTCGAGATGTAACAATTTTTATTGAACAGCGAAAATACGCATTTCTCAACAATTTTTTCTCGTTCTTCGCGTTTTGTATTGTATTTTTGTGGAATTAGTAAAAAGAAATATTCAAAAGCAGTTTTCTCAACTGTGCAAAGTAGGCAACTATCCGCAGGAAAAGCAGAAAACGCTGCAACTTTCGTAGAAACCTTGACGTATCAAATGTAATACAACAACACATTTTACCCACATTGGAGGTGTATCATGGGAATTTTTAGTCGTATGTCGGATATATTCAAAGCGAATGTCAACGACACGCTTGACAAAGCGGAAGACCCCGAAAAAATGCTCAAGCAGATGGTAATTGAGATGGAGGAATCCGTCAATAAAGCCACATTGGCTGTTGGTAATGCTATTGCGAACGAAAAAACGTTGGAACGCAAATTGCTCAAAGCCCGCGAAGAAACGAATAATTGGCATCAAAAAGCCATGCAGGCGGTGAATGCCGGGCGAGACGATTTAGCGAAAGCAGCGTTGGAGAAAAAAGCATTGTATGAACGCAATACGAAGGACTTAGAGCCGACATATCAGCAGGCAAAAGACACCTCGACCAAAATGCGTGCGCAATTAGACACGCTGAAATCGAAACTTGATGAAGCCCGAACACGCCAAAACACGCTTATTGCTCGTTCGCAAGCGGCAAAAGCTCAAAAACAACTCTCCCAAGCCTTCAGCGGTGTGGGGTCGGACGCTTTTGGCAAATTTGACAAGTTTGAGCAAAAAGTCGAACAGTTGGAATCCCAAGCCGAAGCATTCCAACAGCTTTCAGGTGTGGACACCTCGCTTGATGAACAGTTCCGCCAGCTTGGTTCTGCGGAGATGACCACCATCGAGCTGCGC
>JALONG010000129.1 GCA_025455065.1 Candidatus Kapaibacterium sp.
TGCGAATCTTCGTTGTATCTCTACCAAGCCTGAGTTTATCGGGCTTTGGGTGTAAACCATTGAGAAAAAAATTAGTTATCTCTAAATTTTGTCTATTGACATTATTTCTTCAACGTAAAACTCACGGTTGTCCCCGTTCCCGGGGCGCTTTGCACGTAAATTACGGATTTATGCGCTTCCAAGATATGCTTCACAATCGCCAAACCAAGTCCCGTGCCGCCCACAGAGCGGGAGCGCGTTTTATCTACACGATAAAACCGCTCAAAAATGCGGCTGTGGTGTTCTTGCGCAATGCCGATGCCTGTGTCGCGGACACTCACACGCACTTCTTCCGTGCCTTTGCCGTCGCGGACGGTCTCCAGCAGGACTGTTACCGAGCCTTTGGGAATGTTGTATTTAAGCGCATTGTCCAGAAGATTGGTCAGCACTTGCGCCAGACGGTCGCGGTCGCCATAGACGTATGTATCTTCGTCAATGCGGCACTCAATTTCTGTGCTGATATGTAATGTTTCCGCCGAAGCACCTAGATTCTGTACGATTTCCCGTACTAAGGGGAGAAGCGGAAAATAGCGAAAACTGAGGCGCATTTCACCGGACTCAATGCGGGAAATATCTACTAAATCCGTCAAAAGCGAGTGGAGGCGAATCGTATTGGAATACGCCCGCTCAACAAATTTTCGGCGTACTACTTCGTCATCCAACGCCCCGTCCAGCAAGGTTTCCAGAAATCCTTGCACAGCAAAAATCGGTGTGCGAAGTTCATGCGAAACGCTGCCCAGAAACTCCGAGCGCATCCGCTCGAGACGTTTCATCTCCTGCAAGTCCTGAAGCGGTTTCGCGGCAAGTTGATTGACGGCTTCGTGAGCGCGTTGCATAGCGGGAAGTTCGTCATCGTCAATCATAATACTCGCCGCAGTAGCACCATTACTGACGGCATCGGAGAAATCACGAATTTTTTCCACTGAATACTCTATCCTGCGCAAATACGCAAGCACAAGGGCATAACACACCACCGCCCCCAAAACAGCAATTACGCCGCTTGCAAGCCCAACAACCCACAAAGGCGCTTGAAGCCTTGTGAGAACAAGACTCACAAGCCAAACTGCGAAGCCGATGCTGAAGGATAACACAGCAATAAAAGCAGGAACATTACGAAAGCGGTGGAGAAGGCGTTGTATCACGGTAGAGTGGGGAACTTGGGGTGAAACAGGCACGATTGTTCAATAAGGCAATGTTTATACTTCTTGATTCCGTGAGGCTTGTAGGGCATCCCACATCACACGTTTGAGTACATCAAGGTGTTCACCCGAAACGCCGGAGATGATGCGGACGGGCTTTTCACCACGAAACTTGATTTTTGACAGTTCTTTGCGCTCATCATCGGTCAAAGCGTCGGCTTTGCTAATGCAGATAATACGCTCTTTGGTGTCGAGTTCGGGATTGAAGAGTTTGAGTTCTTTGCGAAGCAGTTTAAATTGGTCTTTGGGGGAAATTTCTGCCAGAGGGTCTAACAAAAAGACCAGCACTTGTGTCCGCTCAACATGACGTAAAAACTGAAATCCCAGACCGCGCCCTTCATGAGCGCCTTCAATCAAGCCCGGAATATCGGCAACGCAAAAACTTTCGCTGCGGGAGCGCGTCGGGTCGTCGTAAAGCGAGACAATACCTAAATTTGGGACAAGCGTTGTGAAAGGATAATCGGCAATTTTCGGGCGTGCAGCAGAAATAGAGGAAATCAACGTAGATTTTCCGGCATTAGGAAAGCCAACCAAACCGACATCAGCGAGCAATTTCAGTTCCAGCGTGATTTTTCGCTCTTCGCCCGGCTGCCCGGGTTCGGCGTAACGCGGGGCTTGATTGGTTGCCGTCGCAAATTCGGCATTGCCTCGACCGCCTTTACCGCCGCGTAAAATTGTAACTTCTTCGCCTGCAATGGTCAAATCGGCGAGGACTTCTTCCGAGTCGGCATCGCAAATAAGCGTTCCGCACGGTACTTGAATCACAACACTCTTCGCACTTTTTCCCGTCCAATTCGAGGATGCGCCCGGCTGCCCGTGTTCGGCGCGGTAATGCTGTTTGTAGCGAAAATCCAGCAACGTGGACATATTGGGATTTGCCGTAAAGACAATATCGCCGCCCTTCCCGCCGTTGCCGCCGTTGGGACCGCCCATTGGCGCAAATTTTTCACGGCGAAAACTGACAATACCGTTACCACCGTTACCGGAAGAAATGTGGATGACTACTCTATCAACAAACATGGACAATCAGAAGGGAAAGTATGAAGTATAAATGATGAAGTATGAAACGAAGGAACGTCATATCGAAATGCTGTTTTGGGGTGCTAAAGCAAAGACGTGGTGGGAAACAATTTATTTGTGATTGCCGATGTGTTTGCTTGTAGCGGAGATGGTAGGGAAAGATTATTTTTTCACAACAAACGCACCGCACCCCCTAAAAACTGAGATGCCTCTCGATGTCACCACTCATCAAGAGGCACTCCCCTACTCACCTTTCACCACCACAACGAAAGGATTTTCTAGGAATGTTCAATCTAAATTTTTTCTAACCGCTTTTGAACGCCTTCGGGGAGTTTTTTTTTCAAACCTCGGGAACATTTTTTGATTGCCTATTGTTTATTGCTTTTCGTACCTGTGGCAAACTTACACCTCTGGCGAAACAAAAGCAAATTTATTTTGCGATTTGCCTGAAAAAAATACTAAGTGCTTTTTTTACAATAACATAAAGTTGGTGTTTTTCTTTGCTTTTCCTGTGTATGGGGATTTGTAACTATTTACAGTAGTTTTGACAGTTCTCGTTAGCCGTGAAGGGGCTTTGCAAGGGCATCAAGAAAAGCAGTTGCCCTAGAAGTTGAGGAGTCGTTTCTGCCT
>JALONG010000048.1 GCA_025455065.1 Candidatus Kapaibacterium sp.
AATCCTTCTCGTGATGTCATAGCTCTCTGCAAGTCTCTTAAAAACTGGGATTCTGGAATATGACGTTTGAGAAAGAAAAATCGTTAGGTACTAAAATTCCGCCATAAAACAAGAGGCAATTACGCTGTCGTGATTGCCTCTTGTTTTTTCGGTCATCATGTCATAAACAAATAGGGTTTCCAGCCTTCATCAATATCGCCTCCTAAATTTTTGATAAAAGTTACGTGGCTGGGGCGGCGCGGCGTTTTGAGGAGTTTCATATTTGCCTCTTCGGGAGTGCGATTACCTTTTTTGGTGTTGCACTTCACACACGCGCACACGAGATTCTCCCAAGTGTCATTGCCCCCACGCGATTTTGGCTGCACGTGGTCAATGGTAAGCGGTGCTTTGGACGTGCTACAGTATTGGCACTGGTGGTTGTCGCGTCGGAGAATGTTCTTCCGCGACAATTCAACCTTTTTCACGGGGACGTGGATATACCGCCGCAAGCGAATAACGCTCGGATAGGCAAAGAAATCCTTGATTGTACGCACCTTGCGTCGTTCATTGCTGACGACGATTTCTGCTTTCATCAAAAAAAGCAGCGTCATTGCTTTCTTCACATTACAAACACTAATCGGCTCATAGCTTTGGTTCAGCACAAGCACGCGCCCACTCAAAAAGCCCGATGAGCGCTCGGAAGAAGAATCACGGTGAGAAGAGGAAGCCGCCAATGATGCGGTAGAAACACCCGACGATTTGGATGGATGGGGAAGGGCAAACGTTGGGAAAGCAGCACCTTTTGTCGGAAAAGATTGACAAATCGGTAATTAAGGCGAACACCCTCAAGATACGCATCTAATTTCTTAAAGTCAAGAGACTTGTGGCGTTTCTTAGCGAATTACCGAAACTTTACCTTTGTCAATGGTGCGTTGCATTAGTCAATCTCGTCGCTCATTCCTGTTCCACCGCCGCCGCGAAGCCGCAGCAAGCGGTGAACGGAATGTACTTGAACTGTTACTATCTAGGTGCTACTATCGGTGGCTTGGGTGTATTTATCATGCTGCCGCTTCTTCCGCCGGAACAAAGCGCTGAATTTCTTCCAAAAGCGCCGGAACGATTTCCTCTTCCTTGATTTTGCGCACGACTTCGCCTTTGCGGTAGAGAATTGCCACGCCTTTTCCGGCTGCAATGCCGATGTCTGCTTCGCTGGCTTCGCCGGGACCATTGACCACGCAGCCCAAAAGCGCCACTTTTACAGGCTTTTTAATGCCCTTCACAGCTTCTTCGAGTTGGTTGGTGATGCTGAATAAATCTACTTCCAAGCGTCCGCACGTGGGACAGGCAATAATCTCCACGCTGCGCTGCGCCATACCGAGCGAGCGCAAAATTTCTTTACCAACTTCGACTTCTTTTTCAGGTTCGTCTGTGAGCGAAACGCGAATCGTATCGCCGATACCCTCTGCAAGCAGTGTTCCGATGCCGACGGCTGATTTAATTGTGCCGACGCGCGTTGTTCCGGCTTCGGTAACGCCTAAGTGCAAGGGGAAATCGGTGCGCTCGGCAAGCATACGGTACGCCTCAATCATGAGACGCACATCGGTGGATTTTACCGAAATAATCACGTCGTCAAATCCAAAATCTGCTGCAATACCAGCGTGGCGCATGGCGCTTTCAAACAAGGCTTCAGGAGTTGGGTAGCCGTGTTTTTCCAAAATATCTTCTTCCAGCGAACCCGAATTTACGCCAATACGAATCGGGATTTGACGCTCTTTTGCCTTTGAAAGAACCTCGTGAATACGCTCTTTGGAGCCGATATTACCCGGGTTGATGCGCACTTTGGCGATACCTGCTTCGATAGCTTTGAGCGCAAAAATGTGATTGAAGTGAATATCCGCCACAAGCGGCACGGGCGAGCCTTTGACGATGTCGGCAATAGCTTCGGCAGCGTGTTTGTCGTTGATGGTAACGCGCACAATATCTACACCTGCTTCGTGGCAACGGTGAATTTGGTCGAGTGTGGCTTTTACGTCGGAGGTTTTCGTTTTGGTCATGGTCTGGACACTAATCGGCGCATTTCCGCCGATTTGAACGCCGCCGACCATGACGGCACGAGATTTTCTGCGGCGAAAAGGTGCTGTTGCGTAGGGCTGTTCGTGCGTACCATTTACGCCATTTTTGCCGTTCATCACGGGCAAATCAAAGGTGGTGGACATAGAAACGTGAAAAATTGTGAAGTAAAAAGATGTAGGTTTTATGCGGTTTTTAGAGAAGATGCCGAAAATACTTGTGGAACGGGTAAAGGTTTTTGCTCTTGTTCGTAAAAGTCCATAAGCGATTCTATCATTTCCTGTCCTTGTTGCACAGCTTCGAGGTATGTTTCGCCGTGCGTTTGGCAATGGGGAAATTCGGGCAGCGAAACAACAAACACCGAGTCTTCTTCAGACCACTGTAATGTCATAGTGTATTTAGACATAGCTTTCTCGTTATTTTGTTTTTGCGATAGCATCACGTACATTTTTTTCTTGATATGATTTTGCATCTTTGCCATCATTACCTGACAACACAAGGGTTTGATGAGTTTAGCGTGATACCATACTGTATGGCTGCCCTTGCCTTTTCGCCAAGAAAATCCTGCCTGAAGAAGCTGTTCCTTGAGTTCTCTGATTTTTTGCGGCATTATGGTACAAAAAAATCGGTGAAAATCGCTATTTCTGCTTCGGCAAAGCGTGAACAAATGCCGCAATCGTTTCAATCACCGTCGGGACAACAGGCAGCGCCGGATTGTTGTACGATGCCATTTGCTGTGTCACATCCGCCGGAACCGCCTTCAGTACGTGATTCATGCCGTCAATAATCAAAAATTTCGCGTCAGGTTTCGCGGTGCGAAGAGCATTTGCATCATCCAAACTGACTTGAATATCCGTCGAGCCTTGCAAAATAAGTACCGGACAGCGCAAACGCCTCATTTCTTCACGCGGGTCGTAGCGAAACCACGAAATCATGTACGGCTGTACACTTGGGCGATAGATTGAGTATAATTCCTGCGGCACTTGTGCTGTTACGGTTTTGCCTGATTCGAGACTTTTGAGAATAGTTTCGCTCTCAGCAATCAAATTGAGTGGAAGCTGCTTTGCAAGCTGTTTACGGAGAATTTGCGCTGCCGGAAAGCCCGCTCCGGCTAAGGACACAACCCCTTGCGCACCCACTTTCTGCGCAGCAACCATGCCGATAAGCGAACCTTCGCTGTGTCCGACAATCGTTACCGATGAATAACGCGGCTTCAGCGTAAAAGGTTTGGATTGAAAAAGACGAACAATTTCTACAGCATCACCGATATAGGTTTCAAAGCGCAAATCTGCTTCATTGCCACCTGCTTGCTTGCTTTCAGCAATGCCGCGTTTGTCGAATCGTGCTACAGCAATACCTTTTTGCACCAAGCCCTGTGCAAGCATTTTGAGGCTGTTATTGGTCATCATCGGATTATTGCCGTTGCGGTCAGTTGGTCCCGAACCTGCAATTATCAGTACAAGTGGAATTTTTCCTGTGTCGGAAGGCTCTTCCAGCGTTCCGTGCAGCTTTCCTGTTGTTGTTTCGCAGATAAAAGGAGCAGAGGTTTGTTTCGCAACAATTTTTTCTTGCCCTTGGCTTTGGCGAACACTGAGAATATTAAGCAGCAATACTGCCGCAAAGCTCATCAATACTTGTTGTCTAGGGAAAAGGTTCATAATTTGAGCAAGAAAATTTATTACCACATCGCCTGTTCACGCAAAACCGCAGCAGCAATGCCCCAGAGCAGAAACAGCGCTGCAAACAACGCCGCCGTAATCTTCCCTGCAAGTGTTGTACTGAACTGTACATAGCGCATATACACCAGCCCGTAAGGAATAGCCATCATGTAGCCCAATGTACGCTCTGTCAGGCTTTCCAATGCGCCGTTTTTGAAGATGTCGGGCATTGAAACGCTCATGGTCAGCGCAAGCCAGACAAACACAGGTGCGAGCGCAAGTGATACGCGCACAACAGCGTCCAATTTCGGCAGAACAATGTACAACACAAGCGCGAATGCAGCCGCCGAGCCATACCACCACAGAACATCCGTTGGCATTGCCCATGGTGTTCCGAACAACCACGTTGTCAAAAACAAGCCCCGCACAGCAGAAGCAATGAGGAGCATCGGTATGAATTTCTCCATCACCAACGCCGCAATGCTGTGGCGCATATCTACTGCAAGTGTAGTCATTGCGAGAACCTAATTTGTTGAAGTAAGGATTCTGTGCGTTTATAATTTCTTACTCGCCTCCATCAGCGTCCGCTTTTCCTCTTCGGAAAGGCTTCCGTAGCCGGTTTTGGCGATTTTATCCAAAATTGTGTCTATTTCTTCTTGGGTAATGGCGCGGTTGCCGTCGTTACTTGTTTTTGCGCGAAACCACGACGAAACGCCGGATTCTTGGCGCTGCCCGTAGCTATTTGCCTCGCGGATGTCGTAGATTTTTCGCTTGTTGCCGAAAACTTTCCGTCCGCCGCCGCCGCTCATCATATCGCGGAGTTTATCGAAAAAGCCGAAGATTCCTGCTTGGTCGCCGAAGCGCAAGAGCAAATATCCCGTCAGTGCGCCGCCTAAGTGCGCGAAGTGTGCTACACCGTCATTGCCCATAAGCCCTGCAACTAAATCCACGCCAATCCAGATAAAAACAAAAATCTTTGCCGGAATTGGGAAAAAGATGGGAAACATCATAATTGGGCGGTCGGGAAACATCAAGCCAAAGGCAATCATCACGCCTTGAATAGCGCCAGAAGCACCAACAGTCGGACCACCATAGCCCGGAAAAGCTGCGCCAACGGCGATTTGCGCCAATCCCGCACCAATTCCCGCAAGCAGATAAAATATCAAAAAGCGCCTCGAACCCCAGATAGATTCTAACTCTGAGCCAAACATCCAGAGCGCAAGCATATTGAAAAACAAATGCCACAAACCGCCGTGCATGAATTGGTAGGAAACAAGCTGCCAAGGGTAAAAGAAGCCGCTTTCAACGGGTTGTAAGGCGAAGTACGCCATAAGCAGGCGCTGGACGGACATTCCGCCAACGGTCAAAAAGCCTAAAAAGAGGTATTGTGCTACGAAAATAGCGACATTGGTAATGAGCAGAATTTTGATGACAGGCGTAAAAAGCGAAAAGCCGCCACCGCTCAAGCCTCCGCCGTAATTGCTGCGAAAATAATAGTTTGCCATGAAGCAAAAAGAAAATTGTCAAAGGAAAAATTTCTGCGTTATCATCTAAGACGCAGGATAAACGGAATGATTGCGAAAAATTTCACTCCGTCGGTATTTACCACGTATATCCGATACTTACACCACCCCAAGGGAAAATTGTTGCGCCTGTCGGTACGCCGAAAAGTGGCGTAAATACTGCGCGGAATAGCACCCCATTGGATGCGGCTTGATAACGATAGCCAATAGTACCTTGATAAATGGGCAGAACATTCCCATAACTGATTGTTGTGGTTATTCCAACACCAAGTTCGCATTTATGCTCAATGTGGCTGCCTACCAGAAAGTTCACGCATACAGGTATTACTGTTACATTTTGACCATCGGTGAGAAATCCGGCACGCAAGCCACAAAAATCCGTTACCAGGCGCTCATAATTTACTGACCCCAAAATACCAGCGCCACCCAATTCTGCAAAAACACTGTTCCTTGCGGTTCGCCAAAATACGGGGCGCGTGGAGTCAGCCAGTACATCAGGAAATGATGCGCGATAACTTGAATCAATCTGCTGAATGCCCTCAATTATCGGTAATTGACCTATACAAGTCAATGGTGGTTGCGCGTCCAATTCTTCGTTAATCCGTTGTGCCGAAATTACAGCATCAATAATGGAAGCAACTCGTACACCAATCAGACCTGCTAAAGCAATTTGCGCTATGTTGATACCAATTATCCCTCCCGAAGAAAATGAACCTGAGCCTGTGATAATTGCACTGCCAAGATTGCCCAAAAATAAAAGACTACCAAGTCCGCCAATGCCCAGAAGCCCTAAATCAACAACTCCGTAAGTGTTTGCCTTGTCATATTGGCGATTATACCAATGCCCAGCGCCTGCGGCAAAGAGCGAACTTATGCCTGCAACCGCCGGAGAGCGCCTCCCTTCTAGCGTCCAAATTTCATCAATAGCCTGTCCCGAAATGGTTTCCCACTCTTCGGGGAAATGTTGTGGTTCACGGTAGAATGCGCCTTTGTAGCTGGAATAATCAGCAGTGAACCGAATAGCAAATTTTCCGCGATACAGAGCATCGTTCCAATTTCCGCACCACAGCCCGTTATTCAGCTTTCCTATGAATTGACCGTCGTAACGCGGCTGTGGAAATAGTTCAAATGGGTTGGTATTTCCGAATGATTGAGGCGGCGAGCCAATAAATCGCCCTACCAAGCCGGAATCACACATTTCCACGATAAAACTTTTGCCAATGGAACTTGAGTATTCACGCTTTTGCCAAAATGGTAACGTCTGACTATAAACACAATGTGTAGCAATTATGGTTGTAGCAATTATGGTTGTAGCAGTTATGGTCAGACGAATGACGAAGGCGAGAATACTGAGGTTGCGCATAATTACAAAAGCAAGAGTTTATGAGGAAAGTATGAAGTATAAATGATAAGGTATGAAGCCCAAAGACCGCTTCAATACTTGTCTCGGAGTTCTATACTTCATACTTTACCAACAAGGCTACACCATCAATCTCGCACACAATCCACAATGCACAACGGCTCTTTTCCGTTGCGAAATTCCTGCCTGACAACTACGCCGCCTTGACCGATAACTTTTGTTTTGATGCCTGCCGCGTGAAGCAGCGTCAGCGCTCTGCGGACGCTCATTCCGCGCACATCGGGAATGGAAGCGGCGGTAATTTTTTCTGCAACAAAATCCGGTTGTAATGTGCCGACAAGCACGGCTGTACCTGCTTTCACGAGCGTTCCAGCTTTCGTTTTTTGGCTGCTGACGATGATAGTACCGGTTTTGGGATTCGGCGTAAGCGGAGCAATTTTCAGATTCAGATTTTGTGCAATATCAACGGCATCATTCCACATCAACCCGCGAAAATCCGGCACTTCTACCTTGTCTGCATCGGCTTTTTGAGCGCTGTTTTGCGAGGCAGAATCCCCCTGATTTGCTGCAACAGCACCACTATTCCTCGAAGAAACTAATGCGGACGACACAAATTTTTGAGCAATGCGCTGGAAAATCGGCGCAGCCACATCGCCACCGTAATAGCCTTTACGCGGTTTGTCCATGCGTACAACTATCACGACTTCCGGTTTATCGGCAGGAAAATATCCCGCAAAAGAGGCGTTGTAATCACGTTTGGAATACTTCCCTTCGGTGATTTGCTGTGATGTTCCGGTTTTTCCCGCAATCGCCAAGCCCTGTACCCGTGCGGCTTTTCCTGTTCCGCGCTCAACCACGCCGCACAAAAGATTGGTCAGCGTTTTTGCGGTCGTTTCGGAAACAACGCGCCGAACGCGCTGCGGCTCGAATGTCTGGACGCTTTCGCCGCTCGCATCCACGATGCGTTGCACCAAATAGGGCTTCATCATCACGCCGCCATTGGCAATGGTCGCATACGCATTGGCAAGTTGCAAGACCGTTGATGAAAGCTCGTAGCCATGCGCCATGTAGATTTTTGTGGTATAATCAAACTCCGCCGGCTTTTTCACAACGCCGCGCACTTCGCCCGGAACGTCAATTCCTGTGAAAATGCCAAAGCCAAAATCGCGGGTGTATTTGTAAAATTTCGGTGTGGGGAGGCGCTGTGCAAGCGTTGATAAAACAACATTACTGGAGCGCTCCAATGCTTGCGAAAACGGCACTGTGCCAACGGGATGTTCGTCGCGCACGACTACAACGCCGTCACGCCCTGTTATCGTCTCCGCGCCTGTTACAATCTCACTTGGCGAGATTTTTCCTTCTTCCAGCAAAGCAGCCGTTGTAATCAGTTTGAAGGTAGAGCCGGGTTCGTATGTGTCAGTGAAACACGCATTGCGCGTCAGTTCGGGTGAGGCGCTGAGAAGGTTGTTCGGGTTGAAGGTGGGATAGCTTGCCATTGCGAGGATTTCCCCCGTTGCAGGATTGATGACGATTGCCGAGCCTGACTCTGCTTCAGCGCTCTCCACGCCTTGTTTGAGTTCGTTTTCGACAATGGTTTGCATATCCATATCCAGCGTCATCACGAGCGAATATCCCGCTTGCGGGGCAAGCATGGGCGCGTCCGGCACGGGGCGCTTTTTACCGCGTCCGTCGCGTTGCAAAAACATATAACCGCTCTTGCCCGACAATACCGAATCCCAACCGAGTTCAATACCGCTTGCGCCCTCGCCTTCAGCATTAGTAAACCCAAGTATTTGTGCTGCAAGCGAGCCGTAGGCAAAACTGCGGCGCGGTTCACGAATTTTGATAAGCCCGTTGTCCTCAAGTGTGTCGAGCGTAGCATTCATCACGCTGGAGGGCGAATCAATCGCCCGTTCAAGCCAGATAAAGCGTGAGCGTGTGCCTTTAATTTTGGCAAAATACGTTTCGACAGGTTTGCCTGTAACAGCAGCAATGGCGCGGAATACACGCATGGTGTCGTCCAGCATTTTGGGGTCAATGGCAAGCGACAACTTCTCCACCGTTGTAGCAACAATGCGGTTTTTGCGGTCGAAAACTTTCCCGCGTTCTGCCGGAAGTTCAATGCGCGATTCGTATTGCCGACGCGCAATGTCTTGATAATACTCGCTCCGAATGACCTGAATCATAAACAGTTTCGCCAAAACCAACACAAAGCCCAGCAAAAACGCCAAAAAGATGATTTTGATTTTGGTATTCATGCGGCGCGTCATGCGCTCATCGCGCACAGGTGCGTTATCGGGCAAACGCCCGTCGGTAACGGTCTCGGAAGGCGTATTGCGCGTAAATTCGGGGTTTATCGGCTGAATCATAACAACAAAAGATTGAATTCAATAGGGCATGAACTCAAGCGAGAATGGGTAATAACGATGTTCGTGCAAAGCGCAGTGCTGCTCTGCGCTTTGGGGAAGGATTCTTGGTATCGGTTATTTTTTCATAGACTGCGCCTGCTCAACCATCAGTATCCACCAAGGTTTGCTGAAATCTACTTTGTTTGGCGGAACGACAACAGCTTCTTTCGGTACATCGAACATTTTCCAGAAATTTTTCTTGTAGGTTGCATCAAAAATTTCAAACGACTTCGATTTTTCGCGGTCTTCGAGGTATTTTTTGTATGCGCCGATTGGCTCAAAGGGGTTTGCCTGCTTCATCACAACCGTACCGCCGTACTGTTTGTAGAGCGATTGGTCGAATTTCCAGACCTGTACCGTGCGCTGTGCGAGGTCTTTTTCTTGCTGCGTCGGGTCGGAAAGTGGCTTACCGAGTTGTTCCAAAGCGCCTTGCATCTGCTTTTTGAGTGCTTCGCCTTGTTGTTTTTGCTGGGCGTTCAATTGTCCGCTTTGCATTTGCGCATTCAGTTGCTGAAGATTTTGCTGAATCTGATTTTTCTGAAGGTCGCGGGCTTTTTTTGCGTAATCGAAAAACGCTGTGATTTCATTCGGAGCGACGTTGATATTTTTTTCCTTCAAAAACTGCTGCTGAAGCGGCTCCCAGATGAGCGCTGCCATTTTCACATAGCGCACTTCGGACAACCATTGATTGTACTTGCCTTTGAGCGCGTCTTTGGCTTGTTTTTTGGTTTTGTCGTCAGGTTCAAGTTGGGAAGGAACGATATTTTGCTGCAAAACTTTTGCAATAGGTTTTTCTGTGGAACTTGCATTGGAATTTGCAGGTGCTTTTTGAGCCTGCATCGCTAGAGGCAAGCAAACAAGCGCTATACAAAGGGAAGCGAGTTGTGATTTCAAGCGGTCTCCGAAAAAAATGTGGTCAAGAAATATTGGCGAAAATGTGCGGAACAATTTCTGCCAAACAACTCGCTAAGTTACGAATTTTCCTGTTTTGGGAAGAATATTACTTTTTGGCATAGAAAGTCCTGACGTTTTGGACTGTAACAGAACGTGTATCATGCTGTTTTTGATAGAGTAAGGAATCGCGAGCCTTTGTATTTCCACAATTTTTTACTCAACACATTTTTTTGGAGAACAGCCATGAAAGCGGTCTTCACCTTTCTTGCTCTTTGCGTTATGACGGTCTTCACCCACAACGCAGACACTTTTGCACAACAGCGCCCCGCTACGACAGGCACAATAGCAGTGCGCCCTTCAACCACAGGCACGGTACGCCCCGCCACCACAGGTACAGTGCGGCAGCCGGAGCGCCCTTCAACGACAGGTACAGTACGCCCTTCAACATCAGGCACAGTGCGGCAGCCGGTGCGCCCCTCGACCACAGGTACGGTGCGTCCTTCAACCACAGGTACAGTACGCCCTTCAACCACAGGTACAGTACGCCCTTCAACCACAGGTACGGTGCGTCCTGACACCACACGCCCTCAACCACGCGACACCGTGCGCCCTGAGCCACGCGACACAACGCGACCATTTGTTTCGGGTATTGTCGTCAGAGCCTTCCCAAATCCTGCTTCTGTGCGGCTTGTCGTGGGCTTTGCGAATCTTCCGCCGCGTGCAGAACGAGTAACAGTGCGCATTTTGACGACAACGGGCGAAGAATTGCTGTCGGAGACCGTTCCGGCAACACAAAGCGAGGTGATATTTGATGTCTCCCGCTTGCGCGAGGGGCAGTATGTTGCGGTTGTGAATGTAGCGCGGGTTGTGGGTAGAGCGGTGGTGATTATTCGGCGCTAACTCTGCAAGCATCTGGATAGGCTTGATAAAGCGAAAAGCCGCTTTCCACAAAGGAGAGCGGCTTTTTTGCGTGATGTTGTGTTGTGCAAATTTTTGAAAGACAATTACTCCGAAATGCCCGTCTCCAAGTGTTCATCGCTGCCGGGCGGCATACGTTTGATGACAACTAAGGTTTTATCATCGGTGTAGCGGTCTTCTGCTCCGACGGAAAATTTCTGTGCTTCTTCGATGCAATGATAGCCGATTTCACGCGGCGTTTTGGTGTGCATCTTCCGCAAGATAGATTTTAAGCGATTTTCACCGAATAATTTCCCGTGTTTGTTCTGTGCTTCGATAATGCCGTCAGTGTAAAGCAGCAAAATATCGCCCGGAGCCATGTTGATATTTTCAATCCGAAACCGTTGGTCAGGCGAGATTCCAAGCATACTTCCGGTGGTGGGTAGCAAATAAAAATCACGAGTTTTTGCACGGTAATGAATCGGGTTACAATGCCCCGCATTGGCAAACAGCAGCAACCCTTTGTCCGACGGTATCAGTTCGCAGTAAAACAGCGTTACAAAGCGCTCGTAAGGAAAGGTTTCGTAAATAAGTGTGTTTAATCGTGAAAGCAACGAAGCCATTTTTAGGTCAAAACCAATACCCATACGAATAGCACCCGACACGAACAGCGCTTGAATAGCAGCCGCCATGCCTTTGCTGGACGCATCGCTCACCAGAACACTCAACCGTTCTTCATAATTGTTGGGAGGACGCAGATAATCGAAATAATCACCACCGACAATGCGGTCGGGAATGGAAATACCGAAAATGTGATAATCGTGGAAAATGGTCTCGTGGTCAGGCAACAAGCCTTTTTGAATTTCTGATGCCTGCGAAAGATCTTTTTCAATAACGCGCTGCTGTTGCTGCCGCTCCAAATCTCTCAGACGAATACTCACCGCACTGCCGATAATGTTAATCATATCGAAAAACTTATCGCTGATTTGTGGTGCGTTAAATGCCAGCACGTAGGGAAAATACTTTGCGCCTTTGCGTTTGGAAAGTTCACCGATACCTGTGGCAGAATAGAGCCGAATCCCTGTTTTCATCAAGACTTCATCGGTTTCGTAGTTCATAATCGTTCTACGGGCGGGCAGTTCAGCGAACATTGGGTATTCACTAATGGTAACGGTGTAATTTTCCGGTACGGTTTCGAGCGAACCGTACTGATACCGCAGTGTGTAAGCGTCTTCCAGAGGGTCGAGTTCCCAAATTCTTCCGCCGCTAATCTCAATGTCCGCTCTATCAACGATTTCGCGCATGACCGAACTTAGTAAGTCTAGTTCATGCACATACTTCGCCGATGCGACTTTATCAACGATACGAAAAATCTGCTTTTGTGTCATTACCTGTGCTGTACGTTTCATAACCTTTTCAATAATAAGGATTAAACCGCTTCGACAATCACTTCGGGCTGAATAACTTCTTTTTTGATAAGTGCCGGAAAATATGCGACAACCTCACTCGGCTTCGGGCGACCGCCTGCGAAGCCTGTAACGGAAGGTGGTCCGGTCAAAATAAGCGGTGCTATTTCTTTGCCGAAGCGCTCAACCGATTTGTAATCCCGCGACCGCACACCAACCCGCATCATCACTTCGTTGGGAATAATCGGTGCTGCAATGCCGCCGTGACAGGCGTTCATGCCGACAAATTCGGTGCGGATTTCATCGAAGTTCAATTTGAGATTGTCCAATAGCCGTGTACGCAAGATTTTATCGGCTACTTGGGCTTTTTCGAGAGCATCGGGCGCGGAATACGTCAGCGTACTAAAGGCAATATATCCATCGGCATAGCTGGCAGAAACTTTGAGAAAGGGCGTTGCCGGCTTGCCTTTGATGCCGAAAACGCGCACACGGTCTTTGCCGACATCTTCCAAGTGAATGGTAGTGAAATCTGCCACAACATCGGGTGTGATGTACTCTGCGGGGTTGCCGATTTCGTAGAGAAGTTGTTCACTAACGGTTTCGCGGCTCACTCTACCGCCTGTGCCGTCGTGTTTGGTAACGATAAATTCACCGTTTGGAAATGCTTCAATAATCGGAAAACCCACATTTGCCATGTCAGGCAAACTGCGCCAATCACCAAGAAAATTCCCGCCGGAAGCCTGTGCGCCACATTCGTTGATGTGTCCGGCGACTGTTCCTGCCGAGAGTTTGTCCCAATCATCGGCACTCCAACCAAATTCGTAAATCATGGGAGCGAGTGTTAATCCCGTGTCGGTGGTGCGTCCGGTGATAACAATGTCCGCGCCTTGCTTCAGCGCTTCGACAATCGGAAATGCGCCCAAATAGACGTTTGCGCTGAGAAGTTTGTCTTTTACTTCAGCAATAGGCTGTCCCGTTTCCATCTGCTTCATGTCATGCCCTGCGGCGATGAAATTGTCAATGCTGCTGAGGATATTATCACCCATAACGACACCGATTTTTAAGCCCGTAATGCCGAGTTTTCGCGCCACAGCAAAGATTGCATCCCGCGCTGCAAGCGGATTAACGCCACCACCGTTGGTGATAAGTTTTATTTTGTTTTTGACCAAATAGGGCAGTATTTCCTCGCAAACCTCGACCAAATCTTTTGCGTAGCCGAGTGCCGGATTTTTTAATTTTTGCTTTTGCATAATGGACATCGTTACTTCCGCCAAATAATCCATCATCAAATAATCAATCTGCCCTTTGCTCACCTGTGCGAGCGGTGCGGAGAGCAAATCTCCCCAAAAACCTTGTCCTGATGCGATGCGAATAGAATTTTTCATGGAATATCGGATAAAAAAACACGTTGAACAAAATTCACACACTGCGCTAAAATTACAACAATTCCCGCTATGCCTGAAGAGGTTTTCTTGTGATTGGTGGTTTTTTACGAGTTCATAAATCTGTGCTATACACCTTCGGGGCGCTGTTTTTTCATGCGCTCTTTAACGAAAATCTTAGCGTCGGTGCGGGTTTGCAGGGCTTCAACTAATCCTTTTCGGGCAGCGTGAGTAAGGCGGCGGCGAAATTCCAGCACGTCTTTGCCTGTGGCTTCGGCTTTATCGGTGTAGTACATCACGACAGAATCCCAAATTGGGTCTTCTTCCACTTCTACCAAGTGAATTTGGTCATAACGCACCAAGCGCCAGTTTTCTTCAAAAATTGTTCGCCCGACTAAGCCCAACGTCTTGATTTGAAGGCGTTGTTGATACATTCGATAATAAAATTGCATGAAATTGATAAGGAGGCAAAGCGGCACGACATACAATTCAATGCGTGCTTCGTTCCATGCCAGCGCAATCCATGTAAACAGTGCCGTCAGCATCACAATACCGCCTAAAATCACCATCATAAATGGGTCGTAGGAAACATCCAAATCCTCGCCAAGTTTCACATCTTTGGCAGCAAAATCATCCAAAATTTGACGATACGCCGTTGCACCTAATGCCAAGAGCGCATAGATAAACGCTAGAAAGAAAGCGTAAGCAAGGACTCGCGGGTCGAAATTGCCCATAATTGTAAAAACGATTGGTGAAAAAACTTCTGCCTAAAGTAGCAATAGAGACGTGTGGAAGCGAGAAATACTGTATTGGCGAATTATACCCGAAGATGTAATTGCTCAAATACCTCGCTAAATTCCATCATTCCTTGCTTTCCGACAATCCATCGCGCCGTGCGTAAAGCACCAATCGCAAAGCCGCCTCTGTTCCGAGCGCGGTGTGTGATTTCGATAGTGTCCGGCACTGCGTCGAGATAGAGCGTATGCGTACCCGGTGTTTCACCGACGCGCGTCGAAGAGACATGAAGAGCGTCCGCAGCAATGCGACCATGAGCAGTATCGCCCAAAATGGTGGTTTTACTCTGCACAGCGCTTTGAACGATACTTGCCAACGAAAGCGCCGTGCCGCTTGGTGAGTCGAGTTTGCGTGTGTGGTGCAGTTCGTGAATGGCGATGTCGTAATCGTCAAATTGTGCCGCTAATTCAGCAGCAACGCGAGCTACACGATTGAAAATCTGTACGCCGACCGAAAAATTTGTTCCCCAAACAAGCGCCGTATTACTGCTCAGGATAATCTCTTCTATGGCGCTTTTATGCTGCATCCAGCCTGTTGTGCCGAGAATAATATTTTTGCCGTTTTCGGCTAGCAGCCGCGTATTTGTAAGAACAGTCGTCGGTATGGAAAAATCAATCGCAACATCAAAGGGCTGCTCTTGAATTGTGGCACTTGTAAGGGGGCGCTTTGTGGTAAAAATGCTCTGAACGGCGCATCCATACTGCGGTGCGAGGCGCTCAAGTTCTTTGCCCATTGAACCGTAACCGACAAGAGCTATACGGGTGGGAGAAGAAGAAATAGAAGTATTCATGCGGCTTGCAGGGTATTTGTTTTGGTAATGTGTTATTGGGAAAGCATTTGTTTTGTGAGCAATGGTCGGGATAATCTACGCAAAAACAATCTGCTTCGCAATGGCTTGGTTGCTCTTTTGCAAGAAATTGTGAGAAAAGATTTTTGCGTTTGGAAAAGCATCTCATCCTGTGTATCTTGGCAGCACTTTTGCCAAAAGCAACCTCATAGTAATCATCGTTTCATCACAAATTAGGCTACAAATCATGTACGAATTTTTAACACAAAACTCTCTGTATGTCGTTCTTATTGTAGCACTAACAGTGTGGATTGGGATTGCATATTACTTGTTTCGTTTGGAACGAGCCGTTATAACATTGCAAGCCTCCTCTGACAGGAATAATTCATCGTCTGCGGCTCATTCATAAGCCTCAAACGAGCATCCATGCAGGTTTGTGGGAAGTGCTAAAAATACTTGTGAGACGGTATTTTTTCTAAATTGTTCGTTCACGGTGGCATTTTCGGTAAACTTGTGTGTACTTCCTTCGTTTTTTTTACCTCGGTTTTTTTTACCTCAGAAAACTTCTTCCGAAAGTTCTTCTCTTTCTCATTTTATCACGTGTTCAGGTACTATCATGGCAACAATAGCTGAAGAAAAAACCTCCTCATCCGCAATGGCAAACGAAGCTCAATTTTTCGGGCATCCGCGCGGATTATCGGTCTTGTTCTTTACGGAATTTTGGGAGCGATTTAGTTTTTACGGATTGAGAGCGATTCTTCTGCTCTTTATGACTGCACCCGCCGCAGCAAGCGGTATGGCGTTTGACACAACTACTGCCGGTTTTATCTACGGTGTTTATACCTCAATGGCGTATTTAGCAAGCGTTCCGGGCGGTTGGATTGCAGATCATTTAATAGGGCAGCGCAAAGCAATTTTTTATGGTGGAATTTTGATAGCCGCCGGAAATTTGACCTTAGCACTTCATGGGATGCAGTTTTTATTTCTTGGCTTAGGGTTAGTTGTCTTGGGTACTGGGCTGCTCAAGCCAAATGTCAGCGCCATTGTCGGTGGATTATATTCGCCTGACGAGTCTGCTCGGCGTGATTCGGGGTTTTCGATTTTTTACATGGGCATCAATCTTGGGGCGTTTGTCGCGCCACTTATTGTCGGTGGTTTGGGCGAAAATGTCAATTGGCACTTAGGATTTTTAGCATCGGGAGTCGGGATGATTCTGGGAATTATTTGGTTCCGCTTTGGAACGAAGCACTTAGGAACAGCCGGGGAGTTTCAAGCTACCCCCGAAGCCTTTGCAAAGGCAAAGCGGACATTGTTGTTGGGGCTGGTGGGCTTAGTGGTTGTGGTTGCTCTTGCTGCTGCACTGCATTTTTCGAGTATTCTCCCTTTAACGGTGGACGTAATGAAGAATGTCTTTAACGTTGGCTACTTAGTCATACCAGGGGCGTTTTTTGCTGTTGTTTTTGCTGACAAAACACTGACTATTGTGGAGAAGAAGCGATTTGTCGTTATCGCCATTTTCTTTTTGCTTTCGGCAATATTCTGGGGTTCTTTTGAACAGGCAGGAACAACCTTTACACTTTTTGCGCGAGATTACACCAATCGTGAAATCTTTGGAACCTTGCTTCCTGTTTCGTATTTCCAATCACTGAACGCAATGTTTATCGTCATTTTTGCGGCAGTCTTTGCGTTGATATGGATGAAACTCGGCGACCGTCAGCCTTCCAGTCCGCTTAAATTCGGTATTGGGTTAATACTGGTGGGTGTGGGTTTTTGGATTTTATCCGTCGCAGCCGGAATCGCTGCTAGTGGCACGAAAGTTACCCCGCTTTGGCTTGTGTCGGTGTATTTGATTCACACGTTTGGTGAGCTTTGCCTCAGCCCCGTGGGATTGAGCAGCATCACAAAACTCGCACCGACGCGGTATGTAAGTCAAGCAATGGGCATTTGGTTTTTGGGTGCATCGCTGGGGAATTACATTGCCGGACAGGCCGCGGGATACATTGAGCATTTTCCCGCGTCGGAGGTGTTTTTTATTGTCTTTTGCATTGCTTCGGGTGTGGGGGTATTCATTGCGCTTGTCTCCAAGCCGATTGCGAAGCTTATGGGTGGTGTGAAATAAATTTTCCGACTTTTTATACTGCCAATAGTCTGGACATTTTTAAAGAATCTAGGTTTTATGCAGGTTTCAAGCCGCGCTGTTTTTTACTCGAAATCTAGGTTTTATGCGGATTCCAGCAAAAAAGAAAATTTTGTCAGAAGCCCCATAAAATCTCAATTCTTGCTCAAAAACTTCCTGCTCTACAAGCCGCATAAAATCTAGCTTTTTGAAAAATGTCCGAACTATTGTTCCCATAGAGATGCTCAAAAATCATCCACAATACCACACCATCAGGAACTACGTTATTGCTTCTTAATTTTGTCCGAACCATTGATTGAATGAACCTACTCTAATCACGAACTTGAGCTGCCTCCGAAAAACTGGACAGGTAGCATAGACGTGAATTCAAGTTACAAGTGCGAAAGTTGTAACGTGTTGGAACAGAATACCTCTGCTGGAGTTCGGAAGTCGAGAACCTTTCAAGGTCGGTTGTTTAATTTGTCCATAATTTTTTGACAATCCTCTTGGGTGAGATGCTCAAAGCCCATGGACTTTGGCAGGTACTGTCGAATCAAGCCGTTGGTATTCTCGTTGGTTCCTCGCTCCCACGAATGGTAGGGATGGGCAAAGAAGAATAACGCCTCCAACGTCTCGGCAATACGCTCAAACTTGGCAAATTCTTTGCCGTTATCGGCGGTGATACTCTTGACCTTATCACTAAAGGGCGTGAGAATCTCAATGGTTTTCTCTGCGCACGGCTCGGCGTGTTTGCCGACGAGTTTGCCGATGACCGTGAAGCGACTCGTGCGTTCAACTATTGTTACGATTGCTCCATCATGGCTCTTGCCAATGACGGTATCAATTTCCTAATGCCCGATATCGTCACGTGATTCAACCTCTGCCGGACGAGCATCAATGGACACTTTATTCGGTATCTGCCCACGCTCTTGCTTGGAACCATAGCCTTTACGGTATTTCTTCGGAATATGGCGCAAATGCTCATAGAGCGTCCCGCCGACGCGCTTGTCGTCCCAAATATGCTGATAAATGCGCTCATGCGATACCATCGCAATCCCTTCACGCTCGGCGCGTCCAACAATCTGTTCCGGCGAGAAATCTTTCCGAATCCATGCCTCAACCTGTAAGCGTATCGTAGAGGTAAAGTACACCTTGCGCGGCTTCGAGGCTTGACGCATCGCTGCTTTATCATTCGCTTGTTTCGGGCGGTAGCCCTTGAGACCGGTGTTCCGATTGATTTCCCGATAGATACTCGAAGGATGCTTCCCAAGCGATGAGGCTATCGCGCTCTTGGGCACTTTCTCGGTAAGTTTCTCATATATTTCGTATCTTTCCTCTTGGGTGAAATGCTGGTACATAACGATGTGCCTTTCGTTGGTGGATGACTCTTGGTCGGGTTTCTGCCAAAATAGGCATTTCACCCGATTTTTATCATCTCAACTTTTCGCACTTACAACTTGAATTCAAGAACTAATGTAGAAACGACACTGCACGAAATGGGCGATGATTCAACCACCTCACAAAAAAATGTTTGATATATCACATACTTTCTGCAACTTGCGTGTTTTGCGTATCATCCTCTCGTTAGACCTTATAATGACAATTCCTGCATCCGCAAGGAACTATCACGCGCTCACAGGCATATTACGAGGAAATTGCTTCAAAAGCGCATCATTACGACTCATCCAAAACCATTCTTTATGGCACTTGGCATTTTTTCCAACGACATTGCTATTGATTTAGGCACAGCAAATACGCTTATCTGGGTAAAAGGGAAAGGCATTGTTCTGAACGAGCCGTCCGTGGTGGCATTTGACCGCGTAAGCAAGCGCATCGTCGCTATCGGACACGAAGCTCGCTCTATGGTGGGCAAAACTCACCGCGATATTGAAACCATTCGCCCACTTCAAGACGGCGTAATTGCTGATTTTGAGATTACCGAAGGAATGTTACGTGCGCTTATTCGCAAGATTTCTCCCCAGTGGCAGCCTGCACGCCGCGTGGTTATTTGCGTTCCGTCCGGCATTACCGAAGTGGAAAAACGCGCCGTACGCGACAGTGCCGAACACGCCGGAGCAAAAGAAGTTTATCTCATCTCCGAGCCGATGGCGGCTGCAATCGGCATCAATCTTAACGTTGCCGAACCCGTCGGAAACCTGATTGTGGATATTGGCGGTGGCACAACGGAAATTGCGCTTATTTCTTTATCAGGCATTGTGGGGCATCAGTCCATCCGCGTTGCAGGCGACGAAATGACGGATTCCATTGTGCAATACTTCAAGCAAAATTACAATATCCTCATCGGCGACCGCACGGCGGAAATGATTAAATGTCAAGTTGGCTCTGCTGTGCCGTTTGCAGAGGAAGTGGCTATCGAAGTCAAAGGGCGCGACCTCGTTGCCGGTATTCCGCGCATGATTCGCGTCAGTTCGGCTGATATTCGTCAGGCGCTGAACCCGACCATTACGGAAATGATTGACGCTATTAAAACGCTTTTGGAACGAATGCCGCCGGAACTTTCCGCCGATATTTTTGACAGAGGTATCATGCTCACAGGCGGCGGAGCGCTGCTGAAAGGCTTAGACGAGCGTATCCGCTTGGAGACAAACTTGCCTGTTCACGTCGCTGAAGACCCGCTCACGGCAGTCGTGCGTGGCACAGGCAAGGTGCTTGAGAATATTGACGAATACTCGGCTGTTTTGATTAAGAACCGCCGATATTAAAAAAGATACCGAATAATTTGAAAGCGCGTTAGCCGCAAAACCTTTGCGCTTAACGCGCTTTCTCGCACTTCAGACCTGAGGACAAATGTTATGCACATTTTCTCCACAATTCGCTCGGCAAATCCGCAATGATACGCATCCTCGAACTTATCGTCCGTTTCAAAGAGTACGTGGTTTTATGCGTCCTCGTGGCGATGTGTTTTTTGCTGATGACCTTTGGCAATGCCGCGAAACTGCGTGGGTTTCGGATTCTGCTCATCAGCACGATTGGTAATGTGCAAGAATCTCTGTCGTGGCTGCCGAATCCGCTTACGATTCTCAGTGATAATGCAGCGTTGCGGGATGAAAACTATCGTCTGAGCCGCGAAATAGCACAAACACGACGTGCGGTAGCAGAAAATGAGCGCTTTCGGGCATTGTTGCAATTCCGTGATTCGAGTGATTACGCCGTGCGCCCGGCACGAATCGTGGGGCGCATTATGGACAAATCGCGCTATTATCTCACACTCAACGCCGGAGCGCTTGACAGCGTGTTCACAGGTATGCCGATTGTGAATGACAAAGGCTTAGTGGGTTTTGTCTTCTCGTCCGCACGGCATCACGCCATTGTTCAGACGATTTTAGACAAAGACACACGCATTGCAGCGAAGGTAGAACGAAGCCGCGTAAACGGCATCATTGCTTGGGAAGGCGGCGCAAACTTGTATCTGACTAACGTTGCAAAAACTGAAGATGTGAAAGAAGGTGATATTGTCGTAACGTCGGATTACAGTAGTCGTTATCCGGCGGATATTGCGATTGGAAAAATTGTTGAGAAAAAAGATGAACCAACGACGCTATTTTGGAAACTCCGCATTGAGCCTGCGGTTCATTTTCCGTCGCTGGAGTACGTCTTTGTTGGCTTGCAGCCACCTGATGAAGAGCGCTTGCTTGTCGAAGAACTCTTGGAGAAGCGCATGAAAAAAGGCGAGGTAAACAAAGAAACCTCCAATCGCGCTCGTGAGGCAATCCGTGAGGCAAACCGCCTCAGCCGCGAAGCCACAAAAGAAGCCGCAAAAGAGGCTGAGCGACAAGCGGCACGAGATTCCATCAATAAACTCCGCCAAACAGCACCGAAAGACAGCACGGAAGAGCAATAACAGTGTTGAGTTTTGAGGGTAACTTTTGAGTGGTAAATTTTGAACAAACTCCCCATAAAACCTAGGAATGCAATCAAAATAAGTCAGTCATCTTGCCGTAGCATAGACATTCTTGTCTGTGCCCTTAACGCCGTTAGGCGTAATTGCCGAAAGCATTCTAAAGACTGACTTTGAAGATAATTCGCTTCGCTCATTTTGGTCACAGACAAGAATGTCTGTGCTACGGCGAAGATAGTTCGCTTAATTTTGCTCGTGCTCCCTAGTACCCAGAACCTATAACCTAAACCCCGCATAAAACCTAGTACCCGGAACCAATAACCCAGAACCTGACCCTTGGACTTTTTCCGCTCACAAACGCCCTTCGCAGACCGTGAAGCCTTGATGAATAATCCGGTCTTGCGATACATCGCTTACGCAATCGCGGCTTTATTGCTGGCTGTTGCGACGGTGGTGCTTGTGCCGTTTATTGCCATTGACGGCATTGTACCGGATGTGATGCTAATTTGGGCAATTTGGGTGGCGCTGAATGAAGGGCAGATGATTGGTATGCTGGCGGGCTTTGGAGCAGGTCTGCTTTTTGATGTCGTCTCGGCAGACGTGGTTGGTTCTAATGCGCTGGCAAAAGTGATAGCGGTTTTTGTGGCAGGATATTTTTATCTCGAAACCCGCGAACAAGAAATGACGGGCAGTTTGCGCTTTCCGATGATTGTGGCGCTTTGTGCCGTCGTTCACAACGTGATTTACTACTTTTTTTACCTTCGCCCGACGGAGATAGATTTTGTGCAGTTTTTCTTGCGCTATGGGCTTTTGACGGCGCTTTACACGGTGGTTTTGTCGCTGATTCCCATGCTCATTATTTCGCGGCAGAAAGATTGATGCAAAGCATTTCCTGTAAATGATTTATGATGACTGAACAAGAAATCCCGATTCCCGTCGCACACCTATTCGCAAGGCTTGATACGCTCTTGATTGACCTGCTTGGCAGTCTTGACGATGAGGATTGGTCAAAGCCCACACTTGCGGGTGCATGGACGGTGAAAGACATCGCAGCCCATTTGCTGGACACAAATTGCAGAGCGCTTGCCATTCAGCGCGACGGCTATTACGACATAAAACCGCCTCAAGCGGCGCTTGAATCTTACTCCGGCTTGGTGGAGTGGTTGGACAGCCTCAATCACGAATGGGTGCAGGCTGCAAAGCGCCTCAGTCCTCGTGTTTTGGTGCAGCTTTTGGAAATAACGGGCAAAGAAACAAGCGCCTACTATGCTTCCACCGACCCTTGGGTAATCGCGCCTTTTGGCGTTGCATGGGCTGGCGAAGAGCAAAGCTACCAGTGGATGCACCTCGCACGGGAATACACCGAAAAGTGGCATCACCAGCAGCAAATACGCGAGGCGCTGGGCAAGAGCAAAGGTCAGCCCGAACGATTGATGACACGAGAACTGTTTTACCCCAATATCGCAACCTTTATGCGTGGTCTGCCACACACCTATCGCAGTGTGGAAGCGGCTTTGGAGACGGTCGTCGAAATTATCATCGAAAGCGAAGCCGGAGGAACATGGTATCTGCAACGCGGAAAAACCGCATGGAATCTGGCTCCTGAAGCATCATCTTCGCCAAGCGCAACAGTAACGTTACCGCCGGAAACCGCATGGAAACTCTTCACGCGGGGAATTTCCCAAGCGGAAGCCAAGCAGCAAATACGGATGCAGGGCGATGAAACACTTGGAATGCCCGTATTATCTATGCTTTCGATTATGGCAAAACCGCGATAAAATCGTATTTTTGTAAAGATTGTTCCCACGAGCAAGCGCAAGCAGCATTGCGATTGCTCCTTTTCCAACCATTCCTATTCAAGGTCAAAAGCCACATTTTGAAAAAATGTGCGCTTGTGAGCCTTGATTATCCCCTGTTATTCCATGTATTTATCTGAAATTGAAATTTTCGGCTTTAAGTCCTTTGCCGTCAAAACTCCTGTGAAATTCACGCCCGGCATGACCGCTATTGTCGGTCCCAACGGCTGCGGCAAAACCAACGTTGTAGATGCTTTGCGCTGGGTTTTGGGTGAGCAGAAGGCTTCCACGCTGCGTTCCGACAAAATGCACGATGTTATTTTCAACGGCACGAAAAACCGCCGCCCGCTTGGTTTGGCGGAAGTGTCGCTGACGGTGCAGAATAATCGCGGTGTGCTGCCGACGGAGTATTCTGCCGTCAAAATCACGCGCCGCCTTTTCCGAAGCGGTGAAAGCCAATACCTTCTGAACGGCACGGAATGTCGCTTGCGCGATATTACCGACCTTTTTATGGATACCGGCATGGGACCGGATGCCTACTCGGTGATTGAGTTAAAAATGATTGAAACTATTCTCAGCAATCGCACCGACGAGCGCCGCCGCCTTTTTGAAGAAGCCGCCGGAGTAACGAAGTACAAAACCCGCCGGCGCGAGGCGGAGCGCAAGTTGGAGACGATTCAAGGCGACCTTTCGCGGATTAACGATATTGTTGTAGAAGTGCAGAAAGTCGTGCGTTCGCTCTCGCGCCAAGCCGCAAAAGCGAAGTTAGCGGCAGAAATTGGCGGAAAGCTGCGCAATGTCGAGCGTGTGATGCTTCAGCACGAATACGCACAACTCCTGCGTTTGGCACAGCCGCTTGAACAAGGCATCACCACGGAACGCGCCGCTAAAGAGCGCTACGAACAGGAATTGCAAGACGCAGAAGCAGTCTTGGCGAAGTTGGAAGCACAGCAAAACGAGATACAGAGCCGTTTGCAAGCCGCTGAGTCTGCGTTTGTGGAAGCACAGCGCCGCCAAATGTCCGCGTCGCAAGAACGCGCTGTTGCCAATGAGCGCCTTATTGCGCTGGAACGCAGTCGTGAACGGGCATTGAAGGATGCTGCCGAACTCAAAGAAGCAATCGCTCAAGCAGAAATCCGCCTTGCCGAAAACCGTGCCGCGCTTGATGCTTCCGAGCGAGATTTGGAACAAGCCGAAAGCGCCCACGCAAGCCTCAAAGCCATTGCCGATGAAATCAGCGCTCAGGCACAGACCGCCCGCGCTAATGCCCGTACCGCAAACGACGCAGTGATGAGCCTTTTGAACCAAATCAATGCTGTCCGTGCTGATTCCGAGCGCACGATTGCTGCCTTAAACGCCCTTCGTCAGCGCAAAAGCGAGACAGAACGCGCTATGCAGCAACAACAAGAAAAACTCCTCCTGACGCAGCGAGACCACGAGGCATCACAGCAGCTAGGTTCTGAGCATGAACTCCGTGTGCGCCGCGCCGAAGATGAACTCCGCATTGCCCAAGAAACCACCGAAGCACTCCAAGCCGAAATCTCAGCAATGGAGCGGGATTCAGCAAGTTTGCAAGCAGACCTCAGCCGCAAAACCGCATCACTCGAATTTCTGCAAGGCTTGGTAAACACCGCCGACACCGCACAATTCCTGATGAAAACCGCAGAATGGCAGCCTTCACGCCGCATTACGCTTGCTGAAGCAGTTTCGGCGGATGAGCGGTATCGCGTTGCGCTGGCTTCGGCATTGGGCGAAGCAGCAAACTACTTTGTCGTGGAAACCGCACAGGAAGCCGCTTCTGCGATTGCTGCGCTGAAAAATGCCAATAAGGGCAAAGCAACGTTTATTTGCTTGGAACGAGTTCCGATGCGGGATGCACCCGCTACTTCGGCATTGCCGTATTTGAGCGAAGTTGTGAACGTCAGCAATGAAGCGCCTCACAGCATAGCACTCCGCAACGTCCTCCGCAACACACTCGGCGGAATGGTTTGCGCAGAAAGTCCCGAAGCCGCACGGGAGGCTGTCGAGCAGGGATTGTGCGAAGCAGCCGTTTCGCCGGACGGTGCAATTTTCCGCAAGAACGGACAAATCAAAGGTGGCGGCACAAATCCCACCGAAGGCGCTGCAATCGGGCGCACAGAGCAAATTGAAACGCTGAAGCAGGAAATAAGCGCCTTGCAGACGCAGATTGCCGAACTTCGCGCTACCATTACCGAAAAAACGGCGCTCCGCAAAGAACTGAGTCCGAATCGCCTCGCCGACGCGCTTCGTCAAGCGGAAGCCGCTAAAAGCAAGCATGAACAGGCGCTTGGGCAACTGCGTTTTCAGGTGGAATCGCTTGAAGAAGCACTCGACCAAAAGCAAAACGATATTGACCGCTTTGTGGCGGAAATGCGTGCGTTGGAAGAAGCCCAAGCCGCAGAAAGCGCTCAGGGCAATGAAGTGGAGGAACTCGTGCAGCGCAAACACGCTGCCGAAGACCATTTGGCGGCAATGCAAAAAGCGCTTGCCGATGTCGAGGAAGAACTCGCAAGCCGCACAGATGAAGCCCGCACAGCCGAAATGCAGCTTGTGGAATTGCGCGGCGAACACCGTTCACTCGCAAGCAGTGTCGAGCGTTTGGAAGCAGAAATTTCCTCGCTGGAAGAGCGTAGCCACAAGCGCGAAGAAGAAGCAATAGCAGCACAAGCAGAACACGATGCCCTTGAAGAGCGCTTCAGCACTATGGAAGCGGAACTTTCCCTTTTGCAAAGCGAGGCAACAAGCGCTGAGGCAGTGCGCGACGGCGTTGCAGCAGAGCAGGCAGAAATTCGCCTGCAAATCCAGCGCGAAAGCGAGGAAACACGGAGCGTTCGCCGTGAAGCCGAAGCAGTAACGACGCGCCTTCACAAAGGAGAGTTGGATTTGACCAATTTACAAAATCGTCTGGAAGCCGCACGGGAAAGGGCTACGGAAGAATTTGCGATTGACCTTACGACATTTCAATCCCCTGAAGCCTTGGAAGAATCAGCCCTTAGCGACAATGCAACGCTCTTTGAGGACGAAAAATTTGACCTTTCGCGCTTAAAAAATGAGGCAAAATCACTCAAAGAACAAATCAAAAGTATCGGCACGGTGAACCCGCTTGCGGCGGAGGAATATGACCGCGAAAGCGCCCGTTTGGAGTTTTTGGAGAATCAATTCAAAGATTTGCAGGAATCCGAACACACACTAAGGCAAACAATTCAGGAAATCAATAACACCGCACAGAAGCAGTTTTACGACGTTTTCGAGCGGATTCGCACGAACTTCATTCACATTTTCAAAACGCTCTTCAACGAAGGCGACGAAGCGGATTTGCAAATCGAAGAAGGCGACCCACTTGAAGCACCGATTAAAATTATCGCCAAGCCGCGTGGAAAGCGCCCTGCGTCTATCGAAATGCTCTCCGGCGGTGAAAAAACCTTGACTGCGATTGCACTGCTCTTTGCTATTTACCTCGTCAAACCAAGCCCTTTCTGTATTTTGGACGAAGTAGATGCGCCACTTGATGATGCAAACATCGGGCGCTATGTGAACCTCATTCGCACCTTCAGCGAAACGACGCAGTTCATTATGATTACGCACAACAAACTCACGATGGAAGCTGCCGATACGCTTTATGGCGTAACCATGCAGGAAGAAGGCGTATCGAAGTTGGTTTCGGTGCAGTTTGGGCAGTATCTGGGGAATGGGAATTTTGCGGAAGAAAAGTCGGCTAAGAACGGCAAAGCTGTGTCGGCACTGGAGATTGTTGGATAAAACCCACGTCAGAACAAGTATCATATCTCGGAGTACAATATCTGTACGGAAATGAGAAAAAGTGCAAAAACCATAAAAATATTTTCGTCCTCTTTGAAAAATAATCTGACGATTGTTATCAATTTAGATGATGTTTCAAAGACAACTACCTGACAACTAACTCAGTTTTTTTACCAACTTCAGGCGGTTCATTTGCTGTGCAGCTTCGGCGGGGAAGTATTCAACGGCATCCATGACCATACGGATAATATGCACACCAAAACCGCCTTTGCGGTGCTGTGCGGCGTACTGTTTGAGGTCGGGAGCAGGCACGGTAAGTGGATCGAAGGCAGTGCCGTTATCAAGAATTTCGATAACAAGCGCTTCGTCGTCTTGGGGATGAATGTCAATAAAAAACTCGCGGGTGTCGTCGAGGTGATAGGAGTGGCGAATCAGATTAGAACAAGCCTCATCCACAGCAAGCGCAATTTTATGAATCCCCTGTTCGGAGAAACCAAATTCACGCGCTTTGTCCTGAACAAACTGGCGAATACGCTCCAGTTCGGTCGTATCACCGGAAGCCGTCAGGCGCTCGTGTATGAAGGTACTTGCGTTGGACATTCGTGGTTGAGCAATTAAAGAAAATTTCATTGTGAAAAATGGCGATCCCAAGCAGCGTTGCAGATAGTCGTTTCAGTGTGAAACCTTTGGCTGCACAACTATACCAATTTTGGGGGCGAACATTTTCGGGAAGGTTTTGGAAATTCGACGGAATAAACTTCGCAAAAGTTTATAGGTCAAAGATTTACGAGAAATATTATTTCTGCCGAATGTGCCTTATGCGGCAAATTTCGCCAGAGCCTCTTCTTCTTTGTCCGTAATGTCGAAGAGCATGGGAAACCCCAGCAAATCAAAGACCGTATAAACCTTTTGTTTCATTGCGGTTAGCTTAATATCACCGCCGCTTGCGCGAACTTCTTCAATAAAGACCATAAACACGCCCAAACCGGCGCTGCTAATGTATTCGAGGTCGTTGAAATTCACAACGAGACGATGATTTCCGGCGGCAATCGCTCCTGCTATTGCCGATTCCAGTTCCGGTGCGGTATGCGCGTCCAGAAAGCCTTTCAAATAAAAGACTTCTGTGCTACCGTTGGTTTTTTGTTCGAGGGAAAATTTACTCATAACTGTCTCTACGCTAGGTGTGTCAAAAAGTTGCAGACAATTTCTTGTCCGGCTGGTGTGGTCGAAACGGCGTACTCACCCCGACGCTACACGGCTAAAACAGTGGTTGAAACGCTCCAGATTACGCCTGCAAATATACTCAAAAAATGTCCTCAACAATGCGTTGCTTCATCTCAAGTGTGCCTCATGCGAGATTTCATCACTTGTCCGATGAAGCCAAATCTTCTTGCGATTGTGCTTGTGCCTCAATTTGCATCGGCTGGACAATAAGGCAAAATACTGCGCTCACATACCCAAGCATAGACAAAAACGGTCCTGCACCGCTCAATATCGTCAAACGCTTGACCAGAAACGCTTTTGTGGCTTCAAGTGGAAAATCCGAATATGATGCATACTGCACAAGCTGAATCAAATGAACGTCGTAATAGATTTGCCACAATTCAATCGGAATATACAGTGCAACCAAAACTCCGCCAATAAACAAGCCGCCCCGCACACGCCAATAGCGCTTGTGCGAAAGCCACAAATACCCGCCGACCAGCACCAATGCTGCATAACCGCTAATGGTGTAAAACGACGATTGCGCAAAAAGCCTGAGCGCCTGTGCCTGAGCCATCGGTGGCATATCGGGCTTAAAAGTCAGTGTGCCGGGAACAAACAAATCAAAACCGATAGCAGCACGAATAATCAAGCCGCCAAGCCAAACGATACCGCCTAAGGCAGCCAGAAAAAGCGCTACACGTTGTGCTGTTGAAAGTGTTGTCATCATACCGTTGTTGTCATCTGTCGTTATGGTTCTTGAATTCAAGGCTGTTGCGCAAATTTATCAATAATAAACTCCACGCGGCGGTTTAACTGTCTTCCTTCTTCGGTTTTATTGCTGCTTGCGGGATTATCCGCACCGAAGCCTTTTGCGGCAAGGCGCTTGGGTTCGATACCGAGTTGAAGCATAAATTCCAACACGGCTTGAGCGCGTTTTTGCGAAAGGTCTAAGTTGTTCTTTTTTGTGCCGACATTATCGGTGAATCCTGCAATCGTAATAGACATTGAAGGATTACGCAGCAAAAGTTCGGAAAGGCGCTTCAATTCTGGGTCTGATTCGCGGCGTAAATCCCATTTCCCCGTATCGAAAAAGATGTTGTTCACCAATACGGATTGCCCTTGTTCAAGTTTCACCAAGCGTAAATCTCGCCTTACCTCTTGATACTTCTGCAAATTGCGTAAATCTATGTTTTCGTTAATCGAAATATACGTATCGGCTTCCGCCCGAAAACCATACAACTCACCCACAGGAAGCGAAATAGTGTAAGCGCCCGTGAGCGAATCACTCCGCGCAACGCCGATTTCACGCCCTGTTGTGAGCGATTCGTAACGAATAATCGCACCAATCGGCTTTTTCGTTTTTGCATCCAGCACTTTGCCGGACATGAGTGTTACAGGGCGCGGACGCAATGCGTCGGGAATGGCAATGCGATAAATATCGCTTTTGTTCGCCACATTTTTCGTAGAAACAAAGTAGGCAAATTCTCCCGAAGCAGGCAAAGAAAAATAGCCGTCCCATTCGGGAGTATTGATAGACGGACCGAGATTTTGCGGCTCTGTCCAGCGTTGCCACGTGGAATCAAGCCGCCGCGACATAAAAATATCATTGCTTCCCAAGCCGTTATGTCCTTCGGACGAAAAATACAGCGTCATGCCGTCGCTGGCTAGAAACACCGTCGTTTCGTCACCTGCCGTATTGATGTCGCGCCCCAAATTAAGCGGCGGCGACCATTTGCCGTTTTGCTGTAAAAAACTCACGAACAAATCCATACCGCCCAGCGACGTATTGCGGTCAAGCGCCATGAGCAAGGTTTTTCCGTCCGGCGCAAGCGAATAATTCACCGTGACGGTGTTGATTTGGTAATCCATGATGTACTGCCGCTCCGGTTGCGACCAGCCTTCGGTGGTGCGGTATGCCATAGAAATTCCGTCCCGCGCATTACCGTTGCTGAGATAAACATTGCCAACCAGCATCGTGTTCCCGTCAGGCAGAATTCCGCAAAGAAAGTTCGGGTGCCGATTGTTGAGCGGTGCGCCGATATTTTTTGCCTCGCCCCAAACGAGTTGGTGCGTCACGCTGTCTTCTTGCTGTTCGGAATACCAAATATCTTCCAACTTGTCCAATCCCGCGTTAGCAGGGTGATTTTTTCGGCAAAAATAGAGCGTTTTTCCGTTTGGAGTAATTATCGGAAAAAGTTCGTCAAAGGCACTGTTTACGCCTGCTCCAAGATTTTCAGGACGCACGGGCATCTGCGAACCGGGCGCAAAGTTGATTTCGGGTTTAATCGTGTCGAGCGTCGTGCCAAGCCCAATAGCGTCTATCTCGTTTGCACCCGCAACCAAACCCACGTTTACGACCAATTCTACTTCGCTCACGTTGTAAGGGCGCGGCTCAAAAAAGACGTTCAACATCCGCCACGACACAGGCTGCACTTGGGGTTTGGCTTTGTACACCGTATCAACTTCCTGCGGGTTTGAGCCACGCACCAAAATTGCCGAAATTGCTCCCGGATTCACATTCTCCGCCACTGCGACCTGACGCGCCTTCACAGGCACAGCAAAGCCAACGCGAAGATTGTCGGTGATACTAACCGAAATACGGTTGTTGTCCTTTGAAGACGACCACGAACAAGGATTGGTCTCGCCTGCGCGGGAAAGGATATTGGGTTTGCCCAAAAGTTGATATGCCGAATACGGACCGATATTGCGCAACTGCGAAGTTATGCGCACAAGTTTGGAAGCCCATTGTACCTTTGGTTCTGCTTGTGATTCCGACTGTTTTGCGTTGGTTTTGGGCAAGGTTTGTGCAAAGGTGGATGTCGGACAATTCACGCCACAGAACAGTACCACACCTGCAATACACGCCACAAGAGAACGCAGCCCAGCGCGGCGCATGGAAATTGCGGTCAGTGAAGAAAAACGGGGAAAAACAGTATAAAAATCAAACGTCATGGCAGGATAATCATAGATGAAGCGCTTGCGCAGCGATGTGAGCGCACCGAACAACAAAAAACGATATAGTAGTTGGTCATATTCCGTGAAATACGCAAATTACAAAGGTACGGCTTTTTTGCGGGATAATCATGGAAAATTATCTACTGCAATCGTCGCACGTTTGTTACACGTGATAGATGCTTCATGTCGGCTGTACGTTTATTTGGTCGTATTTTTGATTTCAATTTGCACCTAATTATGCTCCAACGCCTCATTCTTCTCGCGGCCTGTATGGGCTTTTTCGCATCATTACCCGCAAGGGCGCATGATACATGGCTTCTGCCGAAAAAATTTCGCCTCAAAGCGGAAGAGCGCTCCACGCTTGCCTTGACAAGCGGTATGGCGTTTCCACGCAATGAATTTGCTATTGCGCCGGAGCGAATAAACCAAGCATTTGTGCTACTTGCAGGCGAAAAAACGGTGTTAGCAAAACGCGAAAAACAAGCTAAAGCGCTGCAATTCCCCGTCATGCCGCCGAATGTCGGCGTGGCGACGGTGTTTGTAAGCCTTTTGCCGAAAACCTTGGAATTGCGCCCCAACCTTGTGCGTGAATATTTGCACGAAATCGGTGCGTCGGATTCGCTGCAAGCTGTTTGGAAAAATGTTCCCAATGCTGATAAAAACAAGCGTTGGCGGGAAGAATACAGCAAACACGCAAAATCGTTTCTTTTTGTCGGCAAAGAAGAATTTTATCGCAGCGATTCGTCATGGAAAACGCCCTGTGGTTTGATGCTCGAAATCGTACCCGAAGCGCATCCGGGTTTACTTCGCGCAAAGTCAGATTTTCCCGTTCGGGTGCTGTTGAACGGCAAACCGCTCCCCAATTTCCCGCTTGATTGTGTGCTTGAGGGTAAAAAGAAAGGAACACTCCTGAGAACCGATGCGGAAGGGCGCACACGCTTCACCTTTGCAAAGGCTGGGCGCTATTTGCTACGCGGAACACTGCTCCAAGCCGCATCCAGCAACGACCTTGATTGGCAGAGCCATTTTACGACATTGACCGTTGAAGTGCGGCGGTAAGACAAAAAGTATGCAGTATAAACGATGAAGTATGAAACGAAGAAACATAGTGTTTATGAGGCTTTCCATGCTATTTCTCAGAACAAGAGAGCCTGATGTTTCAATAAAACATCAGGCTCTTTTTGGTATGTTGGGGTCTGAACAGATTCCGACTAAACAGAACTTTACGCCGGAATAAACTTGGTAGATTCTTCCCAAGGCAGATTAAATGCTTCTGCAACAGCTTGGTAGGTTATTGTCCCGCGATATACGTTCAATCCCAAGCGCAATTCTTGGTTATCGGCAATGGCTTTTTTGTAGCCTTTGTTTGCCAACTGCAAGGCGTAAGGGAACGTTGCGTTGGTGAGCGCAATGGTCGAAGTGAACGGCACTGCACCAGGCATATTTGCTACGCAGTAATGCAGAACACCATCAATCACATATGTTGGGTTTTCGTGCGTAGTGGCTTTGCTGGTCTCGAAGCAGCCGCCTTGGTCAATCGCCACATCCACCATTACCGCACCTTCTTTCATATCCTTGAGCATAGAGCGCGTGATGAGTTTTGGCGCAAGTGCGCCCGGAATAAGCACACCGCCGATAATCAAATCTGCTTCGTGCGATACTTCGCGGATGGTTGCGGGATTGGACATGAGCGTTACGACGTTTTTCGGCATAACATCATCCAAATAGCGCAAACGGTAAAGGTTTGTGTCGAGGATAAACACCCGTGCGCCAAGTCCTGCTGCGATTTTCGCAGCATTTGTGCCAACAATGCCCCCACCCAATACCACCACATTTGCCGGAGGAGTACCGGGAACGCCGCCCAGCAAAATACCACGTCCACCCATAGCGCGTTCAAGGTATTTCGAGCCTTCGTGAGCAGCCATGCGCCCTGCAACCTCGCTCATCGGAATGAGGAGCGGTAGCGAACCGTCGGCACGTTGCACGGTTTCGTAAGCGATACAAATACTTTCGCTTTCAACCATTGCTTCAGTGAGTTCCCGTGATGCGGCAAAGTGGAAATATGTGAAAAGAATCTGCCCTTCGCGGATGAGGTCATACTCAGGTTCAATCGGCTCTTTCACTTTCACAATCATCTCGGCTTTGTCGTAAATATCCTTTGCTGTGGGCAAAATCTCGGCTCCGGCTTTGATGTAGGCTTCGTCATTAAAGCCACTGCCTTTGCCTGCCGTCGTCTCAACGTAAATCGTGTGTCCGTGCTGTTTCAACACTTCAACACCCGATGGAACAAGCCCGACGCGATTCTCGTAGGCTTTTATCTCTTTGGGAACTCCAATAATCATTGCGTTTTAGGGAAATAAGATGAACGGACTGTCAAGGAATGATGCGGCTTTTGAGCGCAGCGACAGCCGATAACCGCACTCTGTACCATGAACACACGAAATTATATTGCAATGAACACTGATGTAATGAAATACTGATATTTAGTCGGTAAACTTCCGAAAGGAGGATTTGAAATAGACATAAACGGGATTGTATTTCACACGAGCGGCTTCGTCGCGGAATTTGAAGCCAAAGACCAAGCGCCTTCCAACCATAAACGCAACGGTATCTTCAAACGCCCGCATATACGATTCATCTTTCGCTTTGATACGCACGGTGCGAATCCGTACACCGTCTTTTTCTTCGATGGTTTGCCCAAGTTGCTCCTCTGTAGAGCGCTTCAATTCTATATCCGTAGGCTTGCCGGAATATCGCGGGCAATAGACATAGAACTCTGCCGAGCTGTCGGGTGCAGTAAAAAACACGCTGTCATCCGCACCGTCATTGCCGCGCAACGAAGGGCTGACCGTCCAACCGAGTGGGAAATACAAACCATACCATTTACCACGATATGCTTCGTACTGAAGGGTATCTTTCTGTGATTTTTTACTTTTTGAGGCTACTTTTTTGGAAGCGCTTTTGAGTGTTGCAGAAGTTGCAGATTGCTGTACAGGTGCGGCAAAGCCGATAGAACAGCCTAGTACGATAACCAAACAAACCGAGAAACAGCGAAAGAAGTTCATAACGACAAGACAATCAATAAAAACAGTTAATCACACAACAAACCCAGCACTTGCGCTAAGGTTTGACGGAGTTCTTTGCGATGAACAATCATATCCAAAAAGCCGTGTTCAAGCAAAAACTCAGAACTTTGGAAGCCTTCGGGCAGCTTTTTACGAATGGTTTGCTCAATGACGCGAGGGCCGGCAAAGCCGATAAGTGCTCCCGGTTCCGCAATATTTAAATCACCAAGCATTGCAAAGGAAGCGCTCACACCGCCCGTAGTCGGGTCGGTCATCAGCGAGATGTAAGGAATACCTGCTTCGGAGAGTTGGGCGAGTTTTGCGCTGGTTTTTGCCATTTGCATCAGTGACAGTGCTGCTTCTTGCATCCGTGCGCCACCGGAGGCTGAAATAGACAGCAGTGGGATGCGTTCTTGCAAAGAAAGGTTTGCAGCACGGACAAATTTTTCGCCGACGACAGACCCCATACTGCCACCGACAAAATTAAAGTTCATGCTCGCAAACGAGATTTTACGCCCTATGACGTTGCCATAGCCTGTGGTCAAAGCATCGGGTGAATCCGTTTTTGCGTATGCTTCTTGAAGGCGCTTGGTGTAAGGCTTAGTATCAACAAATTCCAACGGGTCGGCAGAGCGCACGTTGCTGTGGGTTTCGACAAACGTGCCGCCATCGAAAATAATGTCAATGTATTCCAGCGTTGAAATGCGAAAATGATTGCCGCATTTCGGGCAGGTGTAGAGCGCTTCTTCAAGTTGTTTTTTGTAGATAATTTCCCCGCATTTGTCGCACTTTGTCCATAAGCCGTCAGGCATATTAGTAGTTACCTGAGAGCGTTCTGCAAGTGATGTTTTGGGGCGAAAAAACCAAGCCATGGTATATAGTCGAAAGAAGTGAGAAGATGAGTAAAAACGGGCAGTCGCAAACAACGCTGTTAATGTATCCACCGCTTGATTTCATCAAGCGACGAGGCTTTGGCGACATCTGCCAAAAGTTTCTCCAAACGCGAAATATCGTTAATGCTGTGCAAGGGTTCGGATAAGGAATGAGCAGCAGTATCACCAAATCGTGCAGACAGAAGAATGCTGATTGCTTGTTGCATTCCTTTGTCAATGGCTTCTCGTTCCCACCATGTGTAATAGGGCATTGTTGTATCCTCCAGCGCATAAAATGCGTCTTTGAATTGTAATTCGAGGTCTTCTGGCAAGGTAATAAGCCAGTCTATGAACCGCAGTAATTCTAAAATATCTTGCCGTTGAAAATTTTTTTGATACAATGTGGAAGAAAGCCTGTAATTCCAAATTATACCGCTCTTCAGGATGTTGCCGCGTTTGCTGCGCTTTCAAATGCGCCATAACAACTGTTGCAAAAGGGTTGCTGGTTTCTTCGAGGCGTTGCCAATCCTGAGCAAAATCCAGCATTTTTGCAACAGAGAAATCCAACTGAATCGTGCAACAGAGCGTTGTTTGCTTGTATTGACGCGGCTGCCACGCAGGATGTTCATCAGTGAGAAGTGCTATACTCGCAATTTTGCGCTCGTAGCGGTCATAGAGGCGGTAATAATGCACAAACATCCGCTCTGCAAATGTGGCATCCACCTGCCCTTAAATTTCCAAGTGAATAAGCACCCACGTTTCTTCGCCATTGAAAAGTCTTACGCTCACAAGTTTGTCGGCAATTCGTTTGCCAAGTTCAGCATCACGAACTACTTGCTGAAGTTCCTTGTCCAAAAATTCATATCCGGCGTTCCAATCTATTGCCGTTGCAATTTCGGCAAAGAAAAACTCCATAAACTCACGGAAATAAATATTCAATGCCTCTTTCCATGGTGTGTCGAAATCGTTATATAGCGCAGAACTCGTCATGTTTTTTTTTAAGGAAGCGCAATTTACACAATTCATCATTTTTTTGTGCAGATATTTACGCTCAATGTCATTATGTTAAGCATCCCGCCAAGCTATGAAGCGGGTTTGCGGGTATATTGTAGAATCGGACTTGTTGTGTCGGCGTTGGTTTTGTACGCGGAAAGCTGCGCTTTGGTCGCCGTGGAACGGGCGTTTGCAGGAATAATACCGTCAGTTGCGCGAAGAGTTCATCGGTTGTATGTTCTGGCGCAAGCATCAATTCCAGCACATCACGGCGCAAGGTCGAAAATGCAACGGCATGATTGACCTGCTGACGATGAAGGTTTTCTGCGGGTTTGGCATCAAGAATTGCCTGTGCATCAGCAGAGAAAACGGTTTCCATGTTGGAAACCAAGAGCGTTGCCCAAAAATCTTGGTAAATTAGATTCTTCACTCAAACCAGCAAACATTTCGATATTCATGACGTTTTTCACACGGTCAAAATAGGTTTCTTCGTTCCAGCGCAAAGAATAGATTTCACCAAATTCTTCGCTCGGATACTTTTCGGTATCAAGCAGTGAGGTGAAAAGGACTTCTTCCTCGCCTGTTGGCAAGTCAAGAAGGATGCACCGAATGGTAATCGTCTCCTGAAGACTGAGGGCTTATACTGTTTTGATTTATTTTTAAGTATATTGTTCTTAAAATAAGCCATTATTAAAAAGCAAGTATTAAAGACACTTTAGTTTTTTCATGCCGCATAAATACTTGGTTAAAAATAACTGCTTAAATTAGCAATAGTTCGGACATTTTTCAATACGAGTAAGGAAAATTTGCCAAAAGCCTCATAAAACCTCAACTCTTGTCCGAAAATACTTCGCTGTACAAGCCGCATAAAATCTAGTTTCTTGAAAAATGTCCGAACTATTGATACTGAAAATATAATCAAAATGGTACAACAAGTGTTTATCGGCTAATCTACGCAGCTTTATACAAATAAATTTACTAACCTTACATTTCGTCTAATCAGTCAGAGAAAAAACAAAACGCGGCTTTCGGGGAATTGCCCTGAAAGCCGCGTTTGTTATGACGGGGGTGTGGTGCTGTTTAGTTCGCCGCAACAGCGTCAAGTTTTGCAGTGATGTGTGATTTCGGCACTGCGCCGATGATTTGATCTACGACCTTACCGCCTTTGAAAATAAGCAGCGACGGGATAGAGCGAATACCGTATTGCATCGCCACGCGCTGGTTATTATCAACATCCAATTTGCCGATTTTTGCTTTGCCGTCGTAATCGCGGGCGATTTCTTCAATCACCGGAGCAATCATACGACACGGACCGCACCATGCAGCCCAAAAATCAACTAAAACAGGTTTTTCGGAATCCAAGACTTCCAATTGGAAGTTATCATCGGTAAGGTGCATCGGTTCTGACATGACAGAAACTCCATCGGATGTAAATAAAACAGTGAAATTGGGAGTACAAAATTGCGAAATTTTTGCATATCCAAAAAGAATGTTTTGTACTCTTGTAAAGACGTTTTCCACACAATGTTTAGTGTCCGGCAAGTTTACGGGGAATCCGCTTGAAAATTTGTACCGCAAAAGCCGAAGTTTCACGAAAAAGTCAAGAATTTGTTTCCCGAAAAAAATTTTTTGTTTGACGGTAAAGAGCCACACATTAACTTTGTATGCTTTTGTAGTTCCGTCGCTTTACCCGATACGTTTTGACAACCGCAAAAAGCATTGCGCCTCTTTTATAACCTTTTGCTGCATTGAATGTTATGGCGCTTCCATCCTCCAAAACTACCGCGCCGCAAGGTAAATCGGAAGCGCTGCGCGAACTGGCTCCGCTTCTGAACACGGGCATGGAGCTTGCAGCGACGGTCATTTTTTTCGGTGCAATCGGCTGGTTCATAGATAAATACGCGAATACTGCACCGTTTTGGTTCGTTGCATTGCTGATGTTTGGCGTTGTTGGCGGCATGATAAAGTTTTTGCGAACAGTGATGAAATTTACAACGCAAAAGCCCCAAACACCGCAAAAAATCAAGCAAAACACGATTGCAGATTCGCCGGATTACTCAAACAACAACCATGAATAGCGCACCACCAAACGAGATGACAAGCGCTCTCTGGGGCGCAGCAATATCACTCGTGAATATGGCTGTGGCAGCGATTGCTTTTCGCATTGCGCTTCGTCAAGAAGAAACAACGACGTTTTTGCGGATAATATTCGGCAGCATGGCGGGACGCGGCGTTATAACGCTTGCGATTGTTTGGTACGGACTAAAAATACTGCATTTTGCGACGATTCCGTTTATTGCGACGCTGCTTTTCTGCTATTTGCTTGGGCTTGGTGCCGAAATTTTGATATTGCACCGCAAGCAGTTGGAAATTTCGCGGAAATTCTACCAAAATGACGTAGAAAAAAACAGATAATACAACATATCATTTCACTTTCACGCTCGACAGAATATGAACGCTGATACGCATTCCACACCTGCCGAACATACAGCCAACGCTCACGCGGATTCCACTCACGCAGCCGCTTCGCACGGTGCTGCTCACGCAGAACACGGCGGTCACGGCTCGTCACATGATGTTCCGCCGCAAGAAGTGTTCACGCATCTTTTGGGAGAACTTGGCGACCACCACGGCTTTGTGCTGTTTGGTCATGTTGCCGATTTGCCGATAATGATGGTGGACGGTGGTAATTTCCATGCCTACGCTAACCCGCATAGAATGGAAGAAGCCGGCATTTTTACCATGCACAAAGGGCATCCTGTCCGCAAGGCAGATTTGAAGCCACCGCAACTCGACCTTTCCATTACGAACTACGTGTTGTTTCAGTGGATTGCTTTTGTGATTTTGGCGGCAATCGGAATGTTCGTTGCGGGGAAATACAAGAAAAACCCGAAAAAAGCGCCAAGTGGTGTGCAAAATATGCTGGAAACCGTCGTGCTGTATTTGCGCGATGAAGTCGTTTACGCCAATATCCATGGCGATGCCGGAAAGCGCTTGCTGCCGTACTTTATCACGCTCTTTTTCAGCATTTTGCTGATGAATCTTTTCGGGTTGATTCCTGGTGCGCACACAGCCACAGGTGCAATCGGTGTAACGGCAGGTTTGGCGATAATTTCCTTCCTCGTTATCAATTACACTGCAATTCGTGAATCCGGCATCGGTGCTTGGTTTGCGCACTTAACAGGCGGCGCTCCGTGGCCCATGTGGCCCATTATGATTCCGATTGAGTTTATGAGCCTTTTCATCAAGCCGTTTGTACTGACGATGCGTCTTTTTGCAAATATGACCGCAGGACACATCGTACTTCTGGCATTTGTAGGGCTGATTTTCTTCTTCAAATCTATCGCCGTTGCTCCGGCGAGTGTCGCGTTCTCGGTTTTTATCTACTTCCTTGAATTGTTGGCGGCTTTCTTGCAAGCATACATTTTTACGATGCTCACGGCAGTATTTACGGGCATGGCAATCGGCGACCACGCGCACGATGACCACCACTAAAGAAGGATGCGGATAAAGAGCAAAAGGATGAGGGCTTAGAACAGAATTGTGATAAAACCTTGATTTGATGCTTCACCGCACATAAATAATTTTGCAATCAAACTCATACTGAGTTCATTTTTTCATCATTTTTACTCTCTTTTCGGAGGATTATCCAATGACAAATGCAGCTTTAGCATATCTTTCTGCGGGCTTGGGCGCAGGTATCGCAATCATCGGTGTAGGTATCGGTATCGGTCAGCTTGTAGCTGCTGCCTTGGAAGGAAGCAGCCGCCAGCCTGAAACATCGGGCGATTTGCGTACCACAATGATTATCGGTGCTGCTCTTATCGAAGGTGCTGCCTTCTTCGCACTGGTTATCTGTATTCTTCTCGCAGTAAAATAATTTTGGCAAAAGACGTTGTAGCCTGCTTCCAAAGCGGGCTACAGCCGTCTTTGTGCAGAAAAATTGCGCTTGTGCAAAAGCATTCTCGTGTTAGAATTCTCCTGCAATAGCGTTAATCAAAAACAAGTGTTTCACCGTCAATTCTACAAACTGCTATGGATGGCGTATTAAGTGTATCGCCCGGATTAATTATCTGGACTATCGTGAATTTTACGATTTTTGCGCTGATTTTAGGCAAATTCGCTTGGAAACCCCTGACAACCGCGCTACAAGAGCGCGAGAAGTCTATTCAAGATTCCATTGACCGTGCGGAAAAAGCAAGCCTTGATGCCGAGCGCATGATGAAAGAAAACGAAGACAAACTTGCCAAAGCGCAGCAGGAAATGAGCGAAATCGTGCGTCAGGGACGCGCTGAAGCACAAGCAAAAGTGCAGGCTTCGCTCCAAGAAGCAGAAAAAGTGAAAGAGCAAAAGCTTGCCGAAGCACGTGCGGAAATTGACCGCGAGAAACAAGCCGCGATGCAGTCTCTCCGCGAAGAAGTCTCGAATCTTGTTATCATGGCAACCGAAAAAATCTTGAAAGAAAAATTGGATGCCGGACAACAAAAGAAAATCGTTGATAATTTTATTGACGAATTACAAAAAGCTAAAAACTAAAAACTAAAATTCATCGCCGAATCTTAAACAAACGCTACTGTTATGGCTCAATCTCGTGTTGCCAAGCGCTACGCAACGGCGCTCTTCCAAGAAGCACAGCAAAAAGGCACTCTCGAAACCGTTATCGGTGATGTTCGTGGTCTGAAGACGATGCTGAATGATTCTCGTGATTTTGCACTGTTTGTCGCAAGTCCCGTTATCAAAGCCGCGCAAAAACAAGCTGCTTTGAAGGCACTCGCCACAAAAACAGGCTTTGCGCCTCTGACGAATAATTTTCTTGCGCTCTTGGTCGAAAAAAGTCGTATTCCTGCGCTCGGCGATATTCTCAACTCTTTCGAGGCGCTCTACAACGCAGCAAACAATCTTCTGCCTGTCGAAATCACCTCAGCGATTGAGTTGGATGCCGGGCAGAAAGACAGCCTACTCAAAAAACTCGAAACGCAAACAGGCAAAAAGCCGCAGCCGACGTATTCCGTCAATCCTGCGCTGATTGGCGGTTTTACCGTGAAAATCGGCGACAGCATGATGGACAGCAGCATTAAACACCAACTTTCGCTGCTGAAAAAACGTCTGCTCGAAGGCGCATTGAATTAAATTTCGGTTTTCTCGCATCAGATTTGGTGCGGTCTCCATCATTGGCAAATTTTTCGGGAAATCTTGAAGTATGAAGCCTTTGCGTATTGTACTAAGCGTTTGCGTGTTGCTTTTTATGGCAAGTGCGTTGCTGGCTCAGGAAATGCCTGTGCCGGTGGCTGTACAAGCGCGGTACTTCAAAAAAGTGTTTGTGTATGACAAAACCATTCCGAAAGACGGTATCAAACTGCTGGTGGTGTATGGCGATGCAACGCCGAGCGATGTAAAAGACGAAATTATTGATGCCTTCAACAGCATCGGCATCAAAACAACAGCCGCCAAAGGCGCACAAATAGCCACTGCCGGAGCAGGTGTGAATGTTGTTTATTTTGCTCCGGGCGGTGATTTGAAAGCAGTAAAAGAATTTTGCAAGAGTAACGGCATATTGTCTATTTCCGGCTTGCCAAATCTTGCGAATAACGGTGATGTTTCGATTGCTATCAACGCCGTGAACGATGCGCCAAAGGTTGTGGTTAATCCCGACCGCCTCAAAACAGAAAAACAAGACGCGGCTGATTTAATGCGGCTTCGGTAAAGGGATGAAGGAAAAAGGATATGGGATAAGGGAAATAAGACAGAGTTACCCTTGCTAGAACCCAGAACCTAAAAAAACGAAACTAATTTCTTATTCATTTTCAATTTTTTACAAAGGTTTGAACTATGACAGCAGTTCGCCCTGATGAAATTTCGACGATACTTCGCCAGCAACTGACGAGTTTCGATAACGAAGTTGATGTCTATGAAGTCGGAACCGTCTTGCAAGTCGGCGACGGTGTAGCGCGTATTTACGGGCTTTCAAATTGTATGGCAGCCGAACTTTTAGAGTTCCCCAACGGCGTAATGGGCATGGCGCTCAATCTTGAAGAAGACAACGTTGGTGCGGTACTTTTCGGCGATGACACGCTCGTCCGTGAAGGCGATACCGTGAAGCGCACGGGGCGCGTAGCCTCTGTGCCTGTCGGTGATGAAATGCTTGGGCGTGTTGTTAATCCGCTTGGTATTGCCATTGACGGCGGTGCAGCGATTGACACCAAAGGCAAATTCATTCCGCTTGAGCGCAAAGCACCGGGCGTTATTGACCGCCAGCCAGTGAAACAGCCGCTTCAAACCGGTATCAAAGCGATTGATGCGCTGATTCCGATTGGACGCGGACAACGCGAACTTATCATCGGCGACCGTCAAACCGGTAAGACAACCGTTGCTCTTGATGCGATTATCAACCAAAAATACACTCACTCCGCAGAGGCGAAAGCACGTGGCATTGAGCCTGTTTATTGTATCTATGTGGCTGTCGGGCAAAAAGCCTCCACAGTGGCAAACGTGCTTGGCGTATTGCGTGAGCATGGTGCAATGGATTATACAATCATTGTTGCCGCAAACGCTTCCGAACCCGCACCGCTTCAGTATATTGCGCCGTATGCCGGTACTGCAATGGGTGAGTTTTTCCGCGACAACGGCAAACACGCACTCGTGATTTATGATGACTTGTCGAAACAGGCTGCTGCTTATCGTCAAGTATCCTTGCTTTTGCGCCGTCCGCCGGGACGCGAGGCGTATCCGGGTGACGTGTTTTATCTCCACAGCCGTCTTTTGGAGCGTGCTGCGAAGATGTCTGCCGAAAAAGGCGGCGGTTCGCTCACAGCGCTTCCTGTTATCGAAACACAAGCAGGCGACGTATCGGCGTACATTCCGACCAATGTAATTTCGATTACCGATGGTCAGATTTACTTGGAGTCAAATCTTTTCAACGCAAACGTCCGTCCCGCTTTGAACGTTGGTATTTCGGTATCGCGCGTGGGGGGCAATGCGCAGACTAAAGCGATGAAGAAAATTTCCGGTACACTTCGTCTTGACCAAGCATCCTACCGCGCTTTGGAGGCGTTTGCACGTTTCGGCTCTGACCTTGACAAAGCAACGCAACAGCAGCTTCGTCGCGGTGAGCGCGTAAACGAGATTTTGAAGCAAAATCAGTACTCTCCCTTCCCCGTTGAACGTCAAGTAACCATCATTTATGCTGTAAACAACGGCTATTTGGACGAACTTCCGAAAGATGCTTGCAAGCGCTATGAACAAGAGCTTTTCGAGCGCATGGAAGTTCGCCACAAAGATATTTTGAACGCTATTGCCGATAAAGCAGAATTGACCGACGATATTACTTCCAAACTGAATGAAGTTTTGAAGGATTATTCCGCGTCATTCAAAGCAACACTCTAAGGCGCTTTCCGGCACTTCTCGAAAGGTATGTATGATTGTTGTAACGGGTGGAGCCGGATTTATCGGAAGTTGTTTAGTTAAACTGCTCAATGACAAGGGCGTTCACGACATTCTTATCGTGGACGCTCTTGGCACGGGAGCAAAGTGGAAAAATCTTGTCGGTAAGTCGTACCTTGACGTGGTGCATAAAACCTCTTTCCGTGAGGAATTGCTTGCTGGTGAGTACGGCGCTGAAATCGAAGCGATTTTTCATTTGGGCGCGTGCAGTTCCACGACTGAGCAGAATGCCGATTATCTTTTGGAAAACAACTACCGTTACAGCCGCGATCTTGCAGAATACGCCGAAGCACGAAATATTCGCTTCATCTACGCCAGCAGCGCCGCTACATATGGCGCAGGCGAAGCAGGGTACAATGACCAAAATTTCGCCCTTAAGCCGCTCAATATGTATGGCTATTCCAAACAAATGTTTGACGAGTGGGTACTGAGAAACGGCTTAGAAACAAAGTTTGCAGGAGTAAAGTTCTTTAACGTTTTCGGTCCAAATGAATACCACAAAGGCGATATGGCAAGCGTGGTGATGAAATCCTTTCGCCAAGTGCAGGAGTCAGGCGTGATACGGCTTTTCAAGTCGTACAAACCCGATGTTGCCGACGGTGAGCAAAAGCGCGATTTTATCTATGTGAAAGATGTCGTTGAAACGCTCTACGCAATGCTGCAATTCGGCGAAGTACGCGGTATTTACAATCTCGGCACAGGACTTGCCCGCTCATGGAATGATTTGGCAAACGCTGTCTTCACAGCAATGGAGCGCCCTGCGGCGATTGAGTATATCGAAATGCCCGTTGCCTTGCGTGGACAATATCAATACTTTACCGAAGCGGACATGAGCAAAATGCAGCAAACGCGCATTTATCGTCCGTGCATGACACTTGAAAATGCTGCTAAAGACTATGTTCGCGGGTATTTGATGAAGAATTTTGAGCATTATTAAGGTTTGATTCCGAAACTTCATGGAACGTATCAACATCTCCACCGGCGCAAAATGGGAAAGTATCGTCGGATATTCCCGCGCCGTTCGCATCGGGCAGCACGTCTGGGTTACAGGCACGACGGCGACCGATTATGCGACTGGACAAATCGTCGGCATTGGTGATGCTTACGCGCAGACTGTACAAACGTTGAAAAACATTGAATTAGCATTGCAAAAAGCAGGCGCGTCGCTGAAGGATGTCGTGAGAACGCGCATTTTCGTCAGGAATATCAGCGAATGGGAAACCATCGGCAAAGCACACGGCGAGTTTTTCGGAACAATTATGCCTGCAACGTCCATGATTGAAATTTCCCGCTTGATTGACGAAGCAATGCTGGTAGAGATTGAAGCAGACGCATTTATCATGTAAAATGTATCATGTAACGCGAACACTTGTTCGTGATTCTTCCTTTTTGACACAACAACGACTATGGCAACACTTCGTGATATTCGCACCCGCATCGGTTCGATTAAGAACATCGCTAAAATCACCTCCGCAATGAAGATGGTGGCTGTGGCGAAAATGCGCCGCGCACAGCAAAATATCTTGTCGGCGCGTCCTTACGCGGAAAAACTCTCGAATATGATTTCACTTTTGGCTGCTGACCAAGAGAACCTGACCGGTCCTTTTTTTGAGCAGCGCAAAGAGGTCAAAAATATCGCGCTTATCGTTGTGAGTGCCGATAGGGGATTGTGCGGCGGCTTTAATTCCAATCTTTTGCGCAGTACACAAAGTCACCTCAAAGCACTTGCAAAGGAATATCCCGAAGCGAAGTTGCATTTGATTACCATCGGCAAACGCGCTACGGACTTTTTTGGCAAACGTGAAATCACGATTGATGCGAAATATCCGGGTGTGTTTCAGCGATTGGAGTTTGCTCAAGCACAAACAATCGGGCGCTCGGCGGTGAGTGGCTTTTTGAATGGTGATTATGACAAAGTGCAGATTATCGTTAACGAGTTCCGTTCTATCGCCAAGCAAGAAGTCGCTGTGCATGATTTCTTGCCGATTGCTCCAGCAAAAAGCACCGAAGCGGCTCAGGGCAAAAAATTCAATGTTGAGTATATTTACGAGCCGTCGCAAGCTGAAGTGCTGAATGGTATTTTGCCAAAGCATCTGAATATGCAGATTTGGCGGGCAATGTTGGAATCCAACGCCGCAGAGCAGGCTGCGCGGATGATGGCTATGGAAAATGCGACACGCAACGCGAAAGAACTCAATCGTACGCTCACGCTTACTTACAACAAACTCCGTCAAGCCGCAATCACGAAGGAGATTCTTGAGGTTGTCGGCGGTGCAGAGGCGTTGCGCTCGGAATAAGCAGTTTTTCATTCTGGAAAAAGCAAATGTCTGCGTTGCCCGTTATTTCGTGCAACGCAGACATTTTTGTATCTACTATCAAGGTTTTATGCTAGTTTCACGCACATTAGCCGAAGAAATCGCTTTGGCACTTCGCAAGACAGGCAAAACGCTGGTTTTTACCAATGGTTGCTTTGATATTCTGCACGTTGGTCATGTGTCGTATCTGGAAGCCGCAAAAAGACTGGGTGATGTGCTGATTGTTGGTGTGAATAGCGATGATTCGGTGCGCCGTTTGAAAGGTGCTTCGCGTCCTATCAATCCCGAATCGGACAGAGCAATGCTGCTTTCCGCGCTCAAATCGGTAGATTTTACCTGTATTTTCGAGGAAGATACACCGCTCAATCTCATCACCGCTTTGCAGCCGGATGTTTTGGTCAAAGGCGGTGATTACACGCCGGAAACGATTGTGGGAGCGGATGTTGTGTGGACGCGAGGCGGACGTGTTGTTGTGCTGCCCTTTGTCGCTGGAAAATCCACCACGAACATAATTCATCGGATACACGGGTAAACTTGCGTATTTTGCGGAGTAGCATTTTTGCCATCATTCCCACATTTTTGCGCTCTTTTCTACCATATCGCAATACGCCATATCGCAATACCATGTCGAATCACGCTTCACATAACAACGCATCGGAGACTTATGCCGCACAACAGGCGTTAGGTATGGATGGAGAGTTATTTCGGGCGATTTTTGAATCATCCGCCGATGCGCTGTTCATTTCCGAAGACGATAATTCTTCACGAGTGATTGAGTGTAATGAACGTGCTTTGGCGTTGTTTGAAACTGATGATAAACACCTACTTATTGGCGGTGTTGGTGGCTCGCGGCGGCTTAGACCCTTGACGGAAGCGGAACTTCGGCAGAGAACGGAAGAATTGCACAAACAAGGTTCTGTCTATTCTGAAGTACAGTATCGCTCTTGCAAAGGGCGAATATTTTGGGTGGCGCATTTAATGAAATTGGTAGTTATTGGGGATAAACGCTTTCGCCTGACGCGGATTACGGATATTAACGAGAGGAAAAATGCAGAGCGCGAATTACAACGCCATAAAGAAATGCTTGAAGAGGCTCAGAGCGTTGCAAATATCGGCTCGTGGGAGTTTGACCTTGAAACGCAGCAAATTACATGGTCGGCAGAAACCTTTCGCATTTTTGGGATGAATCCCGAAACCGATGCTCCGCCGACGTTTGAAGAATATATGCAAATGGTTAGTCTACAAAACCATGAACACGCTGCTCAAGCAATTAGAGAAGCCTCTCTTAACGGTACGCCATACATCATTGAAGGACGCATTGTCGGGCGCAACGGTAAGGTGCGGTATCAAGAAGGACGCGGTAAAGGGATAAAAAACGCCGAAGGCAAGGTTGTACGCCTTGTTGGTACGGTGCGAGATGTTTCGGAACGACACCAACGCTTGCAAGAACTTCAACAAAGCGAGATGCGGCTTCGGAGCATTATTGATAACACCAACGCTATTCTTGCAACCATTGCCTTTGACGGAACGATTACCTTTGCATCCAACACATTTTATCGCATGTTGGGATTTACGCCGGAAATGGTGATTGGTAATAATTTCGGACAGTTTTTGCACCCTGATTATTTGCCGCTTTTGATGCAACTAATGGAGCAGACACAGCGCGGTGAGACAGAAGGAAGCAACGTCGAAGTCCAAGTGCGCCATGCAAACGGTATATGGCTGTGGTTTAATATCATCACATCTCTTGTCCGCGATGAGCAAGGAAAGCCGTCGCATTTAGTGAGCATTGCACGGGACATTACTGAGCAAAAGCAAATGCAAGAGCAGATTCGCAAAAATGAAGAAAGCCTTGCCGAAGCACAGAAAATGGCGCACTTGGGGAATTGGTATGCGGATTTGCAAACGGGAGTTATTGAATGGTCAAGCGAGCTATATCGCATTTTTGCTTTGCCCGAAACAACCAAGCCGATGAGCGGAAAAGATTTTTTGGATGTTGTTCACCAAGACGACAGAGAACGTGTTCGGCAGGCATTTATTCGTGCTATCAAGCATCAGGAACTGGGACAAGAAGAACTCCGCATTATCCGTAAAGGCGTGGTGCGATGGCTGGATGCCCGCATGAAACCTGTTATCGGAGCTGACGGTACAACGGTCGCACTTTTTGGAACGGTCTGGGATATTACCGAGCGCAAAATTACGGACCAGCAAATACGTGCGCTCAATCTTACATTGGAAGAGCGTGTTCAAGAGCGCACGAAGCAGTTGGAAGACACCAACAAAAAGCTTCGTTCCAGCCAAAGCAATCTCAAAACGTTGATTGAAAGCACCAACGACGCAATCTGGTCTATTGACCGCGCATACCGATTAACGGCGATGAATGCCTCATTTTACTCGTTGCTGACCATTTACAACCAATACCGTGAGCCGCAACTTGGCGACAGCACGTTGGAAATTGTTCCCGGAGCAAGTGTGTTAGCATGGCGGCATCTTTATGACCGCGCCTTGAGCGGGGAGCGCTTTTCGACGCTGATGAACTATGTGCTGACAGGTCTCTCGTTTGATGTTGAAATTTCCTTTAATCCGATTATTGATGAACAATCCGAAATCGTCGGCGTTGTCGTTTATTCCCGTGATATTACTGAGCGTTTACAGCGTGAACGCGACTTGCGTGAGCGCGAAGAATTGTTGCAACTTATCTTCGACACTGTGCCTGTGGGAATTTCCCTCACCGACCGAAATGGTGTATATCAGCGCGTAAACACAGAATTTGTGCGTATGTTGGGATATGATTCTCCGCAAGATTTCAAGGACACAAGTTTTTCGGAATTGCTTCCTCCGGAAGCCCGTGCAACGCTTGCCAAGCAGTACCGCGATTTTTTTGACAGTGGACAACGGCAAAACGGCGCACCAAGTGAAGCAGTGATGCTCCGCCGCGACGGAACGCTGCTTCCGGTCTTTTTTGCCTCGTCATTATTCAATACGGCAAACGGTGAAAAGCTCTCCATTACGACTATTACTGACATTACACCGCGCAAACAGGCAGAAGACGAAATCAAAAAAGCATTAGAGCAAGAACGCGAACTCAGCAATCTCAAATCGCGCTTTGTGGTTATGGTTTCACATGAATTTCGCACACCTTTGACAACGATTCGCGCTTCGGCTCAACTGTTGGAGCGCCTACGGGAGCGTATGAGTGCTGAAAAGCAGAGCGAATATCTGCACGATATTCAGCAGGCAGTTGATACGATGGCGCATTTAATGGAAGATATTTTGTATCTTGGCAAAGCCGACGCACGAGGGCTGGATTTTTCACCTGCACCTGTTCATGTTATTGCGCTTTGTGAAAGTATTATCAATGGTTTCGAGATCATGCCCGAAAATGAGCATCGCATCGTTGCTCATATCACGGGAATATTGCCTGAGCCGATGTTATTAGATGAAAAACTTCTTCGACAAATTCTCACGAATCTTCTTTCTAACGCGCTTAAATACTCGCCTTTAGAGCAATCTGTATATTTCTCAATGGAATTTCTTGCCGAGAATCATCATTCCGCAACTACGAAGCAGCAAGGAATGATGCGCTTTTCCGTCAAAGACAGTGGCATCGGTATTTCCGAAGAAGACCAAAAGCACTTGTTCGAGCCATTTTACCGTGCCGATAATGTCGGTTCTATTTCCGGCACAGGGCTTGGGCTGACGATTGTGAAGCAAGCAGTAGAGACGCATGGTGGTACAATTACCTGTAAAACGGCGTTGAATCGTGGTACGGAGTTTGTTGTTGTTATTCCTTGTCAGGTAGCCTAGTTCCCTATTTCCTGTGTTTTTTTGGTGAGGTTATGCAATGAAAAAAATTCTCATCATTGAAGATGAAAAAAATATCCGCAACCGCATTGTTGATACGCTGGATCTTGCCGATGAGCCGTATCACATCTTCGCTGCGCAGCACGGGCGAGAGGGGCTTGAAATAGCGCGGCGCGAAATGCCGGATTTGATTATTTCCGATGTCATGATGCCGGAAATGAATGGTTATGAAGTTTTGAAAGCGCTCCGCGCAGAAGAAGCTACTTCCACTATACCCTTTATTTTTCTTTCCGCAAAAGCCGATATTGCCCACATCCGCGAAGGCATGAATCTGGGCGCAGATGATTATCTGCCGAAACCGTTTAGTATTGATGAACTTTTGAGCGTTGTCGCAACGCGCTTGCAGCGCCAAGAGACGCAAGAGCGCCGTTCCCACCACGAAATGGATCTGATGCGGTTACGCATTGCCAGCTCGCTTCCACACGAGTTCCGAACGCCGTTAAGCGCGTTGATTGGTTTTACGGAGATGCTACGGAACTATCAAAACCTTGATGACGGAGCAATCACGATGATGCTCGACCAAATCCGTGCAAATACGGAGCGTTTGGAGCGTCTGGTGGAAAACTTTCTGCTCTTCTCCCAAATTGAAGTGGCAAGTTTGCGTCTCAAAACACACGCTATTTTTCCAAATGTCGTTGAAAATTTTACCCCTGATTTGCTGGAAGAACGTGTACGATACATAGCGGCGAAGTATAAGCGTACAAGCGATATTCAGATGAATTTGTTGGGTGGCACACTGCCGATTACAACGGTACATTTGCGAAAAATTATTGAGGAATTAGTGGATAATGCGTGTAAATTTTCTCCTGCCGGAACGCCTATACGCACAGAGGCATCAGTCACAGAAAGCGCATATTTGCTGACTGTAACCGATGTCGGGCGCGGTATGACCGAAGAATCTGTCGCACAAATAGACGCTTATATCCAATTTGAACGCGAAATTTATGAGCAGCAAGGAATGGGACTTGGGTTAGCTTTAGTAAAGCGTATTGTCAGCGCTTACATCGGTTCAGTTGATATCGATAGTGAAGTGGGCAAAGGCACACGTGTTGCCGTAACACTACCGTTGTCACCGCAGCCAAACTCCTGAAAATATGACGTGTAAAAGATGGAGTGAAAATTAAAGAAACCCAGTATTTAAGCGCTTTTTAGCGTTTCTCCCATTCTCTGCTGTAGAGTTTTCTGTGTACAGTCCCCTTTTTTCCTCACCAAGACCATGAAATTCACCATTTTAGGAAGTGGCACCTCGACGGGTGTTCCTCTTGTGGGCTGCTCTTGTGCAACGTGCCTTTCTACCGACGTGCGTGATAAACGTTTGCGCCCTTCATTGCTGATTAAATCTGCTACAACAACGGTGGTTGTTGATACGTCGGCAGATTTTCGGTATCAAATGCTGCGGCATAATATCAAAAAAATTGACGCTGTTGTCTTTACGCATCACCATTTTGACCATATTGGCGGGTTTGATGATTTGCGGGCGTTTAATTTCCTGCTTCGCAAGGCAATGCCAATTTATCTGATGGAAGAAACAATGGAAAACCTTCACCGAACATTTATTTATGCCTTTACCGACACAGGACAGAAGGGTGGCGGAGTACCTGTTGTTGAGCAGCATATCATTGATTCTGCACCGTTTACTGTCGGGGATATAGATTTTATACCAATTCCGATGCAGCACGGGAAAATGCGCGTCAATGGCTATCGTATCAAGAATTTTGCCTACTGCACAGACACCAACTACATTAGTGAGGAATCCTTCGCACTGTTGAATGGCTTGGATGTTCTAATTTTGGATGCTTTGCGGTATGACGAGCATACAACGCATTTCAACGTAGAACAAGCAATAGCAGCTGCCAAGCGTATTCAAGCCAAACAAACATATTTCACACACATAGCGCATAACATCAAGCATGATGAGTTGGATGCCAAATTGCCATCGGAAATCCGTGTGGGGTACGATGGGTTGACATTTGAGATGGAGTGAGGTTGGTGTGAGGGTAAAACAGACAATCAGTATGGGGAAAAACTCTATCAGTAACTGGTACGACAATACTGAATACTGATGGTGGCAGGCTTTTGTTTTTTCTGCCGTGCTTTATCGCTTCGTGCTTGCGTTCAGGACATCAAACAAGGTTGGTTTTTCTAACAAGTAATATCAGAAAACTTCACCGTTTTCCCGACTGTATATCTGAGAACTACGGAAATTTTATGAGAATGGCGCAAATGCTTGCTTACACAAAATCCGTATTTATCCAACAATCTAGGTTTGAAACGGCTTTCGTTACACAATCACAAAAATTTCCGTAGTTCTCAGTGTATATAATCTTCGGTTTCGCAAAATCTTGTCAATTATACCAATTTGAGTTGATAACTGTGCAAAAAAAATCCGGCTTCAGTGGCACAGACATTCTTGTCTGTGCGAGTATTTATGCTGTTTCCAGAGAAAAGCCGCCGAGGATTTCATTGATTGAGGGCAACTGTTTCGGTACTCCCGTTGTCCGTCTTTTTCAGTTGCTGGTGCCCACCAAGAAGTATGGGAACCTACCCCTGCCGCAGTAGTATTTTTACACACTTCAGTCGTCGGGCGCAGGAAAGACCTGAACTGTCACGTGGTAGAGCGTCATTTTGTAACCAATCCAATCATCCTCAATCTTCGTTCCCAGATATTTTGCAAAAGTCCTAAAGCGGATTTTGAGTAATAGCTATCATCCACAGTAGCGTATAGCTTAATACTCCGATTCTGTGGGTTTGTTCTGGACAATTTCCTCAATGCGGTTGATAACGTCTTCCGTAAGTTTGGGAACAGTGGCAAGCGAAGCAATATTCTCCTGTAATTGTGCGGTTTTGGAAGCGCCTAAAATAACCGTACTGACATTCGGATTTTTCACGCACCATGCAATAGCAAGTTGTGGAAGTGTTGCGCCAAGTTCTTGGGCAAGCGGTTTCAGAAGCTCGGTTTTGCGAATATTTTCTTCGGTCAGTATGTTGTTTTTGAGCCAATCCAAGCCTTTTCGTGCCAAGCGAGTTCCTTCGTCAACACCTGATGAATACTTGCCCGTCAGTACACCAGATGCAAGGGGCGACCAAATTGTCGTGCCTAAGCCAATCGTGCTGTAAAGTCGCTTGTATTCTTGTTCTATGCGGTCGCGGTGGTAAAGGTGATATTGCGGTTGCTCCATTGTCGGCGGAATAAGATTATATTGCCGTGCAACCGAATATGCCTCTGTAATTTGTTGAGCGCTCCATTCTGACGTTCCCCAATACAACACTTTCCCTTGCTGAATGAGTGTATTCATAGCCCAAACGGTTTCTTCAATCGGTGTGTTTTTATCGGGGCGGTGGCAAAAATACAAATCTAGATATTCTACCTGAAGGCGCTTTAATGCTGCATTGCAGGCTTCAACGACGTGTTTGCGAGAAAGTCCGAGCTGATTGGGTTTGTCGCCGCCCCAATACACTTTGCTAGAAACAAGAAATGTCGTTCTGTCCCAATCAAATTTTTTCAATAATTTCCCCATAACCAATTCCGAGCGCCCGTGCGCATACGCTTCGGCATTGTCGAAAAAATTCATTCCTGCTTCGTAACTTGTGCGCATAAGGTCTTCGGCGGTGTCGTCGCTAATTTGACTGCCAAACGTCAGCCAAGAACCGAGAGACAACACGCTTACTTGCAAGCCGGAAGAGCCTAATCGGCGATATTCCATAGGAGGAAGGTGTGCAACCATGATAATTCCTTTGTTGGTGAGTGATTGGGTGAGGGATGCTTTGTTGTCCGCATGCCAAATTTAGAGAAAACTTATCACACTTTAATTATTTCTTTTGTTAGCACACTTTCGCTTGGCACACTTTTTCGAGGACATCATCCCGAAAACTTCCTTGCTGTTACGCCATTGACCGAATAGTGCGAACACGAGTAGTTGCAAACACAAGAATGAAGACTAGTTGCAGCCAAATTTTGTAGATGAGCGAAATTTAATGGAAAATTTCTCTGTGTGATTGCATTTTTTTTGTATATTGCGCCTCGTTGCAGGTAAAACGAGGTTTTACGGCTTTCGTGATGAAACACCAAAACAATTTTTCATTCCATTCTTTGTGGACAGGTTATGAAGCCATTAGCGCTTGTTGTGGACGATAATAAAATTACGACGAAACTTCTCAACCGCTATCTCACCCCGGCGGGATACAACGTCAAAGAAGCATATGACGGCGTAGAGTGCTTGGAAAAAGTCCAAGAAGAGATGCCGGATGCTATTGTGCTTGACGTAATGATGCCGCGCCTAGACGGTTACGAGACAGTCAAGCGTCTGAAAGCAGACCCCAAAACCGCAAAGATTCCCGTCGTCATTGTTACGGCGCTCAATGACGTTTCCAACCAAGTTAAAGCAATTGAATCCGGTGCTGACGATTTCCTTTCCAAGCCGATTGAGGACAAATTGCTTATTGCGAAAGTGAAATTGCTTTCGTCGCTCAGTGTTGCGCAAAGGCGTGTTGATGCGTTGTCGGAAATGCTCGGTAAATCCTTGAAGGGCGAAGCATCGGCTGATGATGTTCAACAAAAATTGTCGCAGCTTGATATTACGTTGTAATATCCGTCGAACTTTAATTAAGCGCTTGTCGCATGAGCAAAACTCTTGCTCTTACGTCAAGCGCTTTTTGTATTTGTGGTAATCGCATCGGTTCTGCATAGTCTTACGAATAATCATTTGAGGAAACCACAGTTTTTTGAAACGGAAAGATCGGAAAGACACGGCATTCACAGAAAAATCCCATCTTGAGTGTAAGCATAGGCATTGTCTGATGTTCCTGAAAGATACGTCTCACATAATCCATGTCATCAAAGCCATTCAACCAAATCCATGTGAAAATTCTGATTAGGAATTGCAAAAAATAAACGGATAAGAGAATACGACACGAGGTGCTGAAAAATCGCTTCAATACTGTGTCTCTTCTTTTCATTCTTCATCATTTATACTTCATACTTCCCTTAGTACATTGTTCTTAAAATAAGCCTTTATTAAAAAACAAGTATTAAAGCCACTTTAATTTTTTTTTTATGTCGCATAAATACTTAGTTAAAAATAACTGCTTAAATTAAGAATGATGTGCTTAGTAATCTGCATTAGTCCTGTACATTTGTTGTGAAAAAATTGTGATGGAACTCCTTCTCATATCGCTTCTTACATTTGCTGTTACAACGCTTGGTTCGTTTCTTTCGGCTGCTTTTGGTGGTGTTTCGCAGCATCAGCTCACAGAACTTGCTGAAAATGGGGATGAAAATGCCGAAAAACTTCTGGAGTTTAAGCGCGACAGCGATCCACCACGTTCTGCGCTGTTTTTGATTGATACGATTATCTCAACACTCGGTTGTATTGGCGTCGGTGGCTATGCCGTTGCTGTCTTTGACAGCGTTCAGGCAATTGCTGTTTCGCTTGCCATGACGCTTGTTCTGTTGATTCTGGGGCGCATTTTGCCTCGTGCGCTTGGCAAACGCTATGCCGGGGTTGTGGTGAAGTTTACCTCCCGAATGCTGACCTTAACAATGCTCATAATGAAGCCAATTACGGGCGTTGTTGGAGCGTTTTTGGCGCTCTTTGCTCCACCGGAACGTGCTGACGATGAAATTATTCGTGAGGAGTTAGACGAAATCTTGGAGACCGCACACGATGAAGGATCGCTGGATGTTGGGGAATATCAACGCTTGAAAAACTTCGTGCGATTTAATGAAGTATTTGTTTCCGATGTGATGACACCGCGTACTGTGATTTTTTCCTGTCCATGCCATCTTACCGTCGAAGAAGCAATTTCGTTGCCCGAAATGCGCCAATATTCGCGTTTTCCTGTTTATGAAGAAGACTCGCTGGATTCCATTGTTGGTTATGTTTTGACGAAAGATATTTTTTGGGCGCTCATAAGTGGCGAAAAAAATGTGCGCCTACGCGACCTTTCCCGTGAAGTCTATTTTATTCCGGAAAATATTGACCTTGATAGGGCGCTGCAAAACTTCTTGGAACGGCGCGAACACTTGTTCGTCGTCGTTGATGAATACGGTGGTGTGGAAGGGTTGCTTACGATGGAAGATGTCATGGAAACGCTTTTAGGCGCAGAAATCCTTGATGAAGTAGATAAAATCAGTAATCTGCGAGAGTTTGCCGCAAAACACCGCGACGAACGTATTGCTACGCTCCGCGCACAAAACGCCCAAGTGGATGATTCCGCAGGAGAACTCACCACTACCGACACAAGCAATGAAGCGCTTATTAAAGAACAGGACAGTAGTGAGCAAGAAACCCCACGCGAGCCCGAATAATTCGCGTTTTTCAATTCATCGGTGTTCTACTTTTTCTTTTTCGGTATGAAAACATTGCAACGTTTTTTTTGTGTAGCGTTCACGGTATGGAGTGTGTACATTCCGCATGAAATCTTGGCTCAAAGCAAAGAAAATCAAAGCAAAGAAAATCAAAGCAAAGACAGTACGGCAAAAAAATATACGCTGCCTCAAGAAGTAACCGTTACTGGCAGCAGACTGCCCGATGACGGAAAAAATCCGCGTCGGACGCTGGTTGTTGTGCAGCGCATAGACATTGAGCGCTCGGCAGCCCGTAGCGTGGAGGAAGTTTTGCGGAATCTCGCCGGAGTGGATGTGCGCCAGCGCGGACCACTCGGAGTGCAAGCCGACATCAGTATTCGCGGAGGAACCTTTGAACAAACCTTGATAATGATTGACGGCGTAAAAATGCTTGACCCGCAGACGGGACATCACGCAATGAACATACCGCTCACGCTTGACGATATTGAACGCATTGAGGTTTTGAAAGGTCCCGGCTCTCGTCAATACGGACCCAACGCATTTAACGGTGCTATCAACATCATCACGCGCCGACACACTCGCTCTAGCGCTCGTGTACAGGTGATGGGTGGTGAATTTGGCTTGTGGGAAGGTTCGCTGGCAGGCGGAGCACCGCTTACGCTTGGCGAAGGTGCTACACTCCTGACGCGGGCTTCTTTCCAGCACAGGCGCTCGGCGGGATACCGTCCGAATACGGATTTTGACATAACAACTGCTTCAGGGGGGGCGCAGCTGCTTGCAGGGGAGAAATTTTCGCTTGATTGGTCGTTGAATTACGTGTCGAAAAATTTCGGTGGAAACGGCTTTTATGCACTCAGTTTTCCGACGCAATACGAGGAAACGCGTACTCTTTTTGCGAATTTGACTGCGAATATGGATGTTGGTATTCCTATTCGGCTCACGGCGGCATGGCGGCGAAACAACGATTATTTCATCTTGCGCCGCGAAAATCCTGCATTTTACCAAAATTTTCACACCTCCAACACTCTCAGTGTGGAGGCTCAAACAACGCTTACATCCTTGCTTGGCAAAACAGCGCTTGGCTCGGAGTATGCCGCAGACCTTTTGGAAAGTACGAATTTAGGCAATCGGCAGCGTACACGCCTCAGTATTTTTGCGGAGCATCAAATCAAGCCTGTGGAAAATTTGACGCTGGAAATCGGCGCAACAGCGCTTTGGAACAGTGATTGGGGCTGGAATCTTGCTCCAGGCGCAGATATTGGCTGGCAAGTTTCGGAGAGCCTCACGCTGCGTGGCTCTGTGGCTCAGTCCTTTCGTATTCCCAGTTATACCGAACTTTTCTATAATGACCGCGTAACCCGCAGCAATCCTCTTGTTCAGCCGGAACGTGCATGGACGTTTGAAATCGGTGGGCGCTGGCGCGAAGGCATCGCAGAAGTACAGGCATCGGTCTTTCGGCGTGATGCGGTGCAGCTTATTGACTATGTACGTCAATCTACCACCGCACTTTGGCAGGCACAAAATCTGTCTGCTGCCGTTACCAACGGTGCAGACTTTCATCTAACGCTCACAACGCGAGATATGATGACGATTTTGGAGCGTATAACCGCAAGTTATACCTATCTCGACCCAAATTTTTCAGTAGAACCCGGTTTGCAATCACGGTATGTCTTGGAGCAGTTACGCCATCAAGCCGCACTGGTGCTGGATTTACGCTGGTTTGGTCTTATCACCAACCAATGGCGCTTCCGCTACGAACAACGTCTGAATACCAATCGTGATGCGGCTTTTGTGGACGTGCGATTAGGCTGGGCGGGAAGCGGTTTTGAACTCTATGCCGAAGCCACGAATCTGTTGAATACGGAAGCGTTTGATTTTATCGGCTTGCCTCTGCCCGGACGTTGGCTCAGAGCGGGTGCGGCGGTGAATCTTGCGGAAGTTTTTCGATAATAATGCCGACAGCGAAAAATTCTTGTTCGCAAGCAAACCGTTTAGTAGATTATGAGTCTGTGATAAATCCGTGATAAATCTGTGATAAATCTGTGATAACGTTGCGGGTAACAATAGATTTGATAAAAATCTTGAACAAGCTAGCTGAAGACCTCACCAATACTCATGTTGAGGTTGTCGAAGCATCTTCAAACAATGAGTTTCCACAACCGTAAACACCCTATAATAAGAACACGAAATTTCTCAACTTCCTTCTTTTTAACCTTTTTTCAGGAGTATCAATGAAACGTCCATTTCACTTGGGTATGGCTCTGGTAGCCGCTTCGATGGCAATTATTGTGAGCGCTTGCGGTAAAAAAGCCGAAGTGCCGCCGATTGCTGACCTCGACACCTACGAAGACAAATCCATGAATTTTAGCATCAAATTTCCGAAAAATTGGAAAGGTGCTGTTGAAGCCGGAAAACGTGCTGAATATTACTCTGCGGAGAATATCATGCAGCGTTTCCGCGAGTACAATGAATCTGAAATTACGGGAGCAAAAATGGCGATTATTGCCAATAAGCTAGAAGGCGCTCCAAACCTTGATAGTATCATTGATGCTACCAAAATTTTCCAAGATGCTTCGGTATATTCTACACCGGAAAAAGTACAGTTGGACGGCGTAGAAGCGACACGCATTAAATATGCGTACAAATATGCTGACGGTGAATTCAAAGGCGAGCGCTATTTTGCTATGAAAGACAGCACTGCCGTTACGATTATTGAATTTGAATCCTTTGGCGGCACATTTGACCAATTACATCCGAAATTTGAAGAAATGCTCAAATCCGTGAAACTCGCTTATTACAAGCCTGTTGTGAAGGATACCACTGGCGGCAAACCCGCAGAAGTCTTCAAACCCGCAGAATCACTTGCTTCTTTCGATGGAAAGAATTTCTCTATGCAGTATCCGACGAACTTCTCAGGCAAAAATATGGGCGGCGGCTTAGAAACAGTGCAGTTCCAAGGCATTGGCGGTCCGGCTGATTGTATTATCAACGTTACCGTTACCGACGCTTCCAAACAAAACAATCTTGACCGTATTGTAGAGCAGAACAAAAAACTCTACAAAGCGGCATCGTCTTCCGCAGCCAAATTGGGTGGCGAAACTGCTGCTTTTATTGAAGATATGCCTGTCAAAGACGTGCGCCGTCGTACCTATTTTGCGGTCAAGGGCAACAAACTCTTCAAAGTTACCTTGCAGTGGTTCAAACCAGAGCAGGAAATCTTCCTGCCGACCTTTGAAAAATGCTTAGGTTCGGTTAGTTTGAAGTAAACAAAAACAAGTGTAACAAGTTGTTCAGCAGGCGCTTAGGAAATTCTAAGCGCCTGCTTTTTACGAAAAGTCGCAATGGTGAAAAAAATTTTTGGGGTAAAAGTGAGAAATTTGGTATAATTGCATCGTTGTTATGCTTGTCATGGGTGGCCGTACTACCGAACTTCGGGGGTGCGGCTTTTTTTATGCCGTCAAATGACGGATGTGTCTGGTGGTAGTGGATGTCAAAAAAGGGAGATATTTTTTATGACAATTACACTTGGACGTTTGTAAATTCCACATTTTATTCTAAATTGAACCTCGCGTAAAGAATTGCGTATTTCTGAGCAAATCCACGTAATTCTGCCTTGAATCTTCAATTCAATGGAACAATATTTCACCAAACTACTCTACTGTTATCATGCGCATTTTGATTTTGGAAGATGACTTTTTTCAGCGCAAACTGATGGCGCGTTTGCTCATTTCCTACGGGGAATGTGATGTTGCGGCAACTGGACCGGAAGCTGTGGACGCATTCAAGCGTTCATTAGATGCGAACCGTCCGTATGACCTCATTTTTCTGGATATCATGGTTCCGGGTATGGATGGACAGAAGGTTTTGCGCCACATTCGAGATTTTGAGCAGGAGCGCAATATCGAAGGGCTTTCTCGATCCAAAGTTGTGATGGTAACGGCGTTGGGCGATAAACACAATGTCACGACCGCATACAAAGAAAATTGCGATGCTTATTTGGTAAAACCATATGAAGAAGCCAAATTGGTAGATACTATCAAAAAACTTGGTTTATATCCTGCTAACAAAGCGTAAAGCAGACAATTTGCGCATAGAGAGCAGTCTGCTCGACAATGCCAACAGTACCGCAACTGTGTGTTAGATATTCCACTGTGAAGAGATTTCTTGCTATTCTACATTCTACGCAACTATGAAACGAATTTTAGTTATCGAAGATGATGTCAGCCTGCGTGAGTTTATGATAAAGTATTTTCTTGAAAAAGAAGGATACCAAGTCATTACCGCAGAAAATGGGGAAATTGGCTTAGATAAAGCGAAACAAGACCTGCCCGACTTGATTATTTGTGATATTATGATGCCGAAAATGAATGGCTACGAAGTTATTCAAGCGCTCCACGAATATCAACCGACAGCCAGCATACCGTTTATTTTCTTGACAGCCATGAGCGACCGTGCTAATATCCGCGACGGTATGAATCTTGGTGCAGACGATTTTTTGACTAAACCCTTTGTCAGCCAAGAACTTATTTCGGCGGTCAATAAGCGTTTAGAGAAAATTCACAATGCCAATAGTCGAGCAAATGCAAAACTTAAAACGCTGCGCGATAAAATTACCAGTGTGCTTCCACACGAGTTCCGTACACCGCTTTCAACAATTCTTTCGGCTTCGGGTATTTTGATTGATGAGGTTGAAACGATTGATAAAGACGAGCTTCGTGAGATGTTAGGATACATCAATACTTCTGCAAAAAGATTGAACCGCTTGATTGAAAATTACCTGCTCTATATTAGTCTTGAAAATAACAACACTAGTGACGAGATGCGTAATGAAATAATGCTGTGTACCGAAGATCATGTCCGCGAGTGCATCAGCAATCAAGTGAAAAAATATAATCGCGTCCAAGATATTGTGTGGCATACCAATATGCCTTCCGGCAATGCTCGTATTGCTATGTCGGAATCATATTTTAATAAAATTTTGGAAGAAATTGCCGATAATTGCTGTAAATTCTCCGATGCGGGAACACCCATTACGATTTCTGTCAATGCAGAAAACGACCGACTCAGTTTTGAATTTACCGACCAAGGTTTGGGTATGACCAAAGAGCAGATTGCGCAAATCGGTGCATTTATGCAATTTAATCGCGAAGTCCGTGAACAGCAAGGCAGCGGCTTTGGCTTGACGCTCACTAAGCGGATTATCGAAATTCATAAATCAACCTTTAGCATTGAAAGTATTGTCGGAACACAAACTATTGTGCGGTTCTCTGTTCCGATTGCGCAGTAATATTGTGTAAATCCCACAAAATGTTGATGTAACGCCTTTTAGATCGTTAAGACCGTATGAAATTTCTTTTTTGCGCCTGCATTATGCTGATATATTCTTCGGCAATAGTGCAGGCGCAACGCATTCCTGAGCGATTTTTTGTCATCAATCCCCTCGCCATGCCGATTTCGGGGGATGTGATTGCTAAGGCGGTAGATTCTTCCTGCGTGTGGATGTCCGGATTCGGCTTTTGGTCAGGGTTTGAACGGTATGCCATCAGTGATAACGCTCACGCTTGGCGGAATCCCTTTGGTGCGTATGCAGAAATTGTACGCTGGCGTACGCAAAGTGGTAAACAGTCTAATATCTACGCCATCGGTACATTTGAACACGTCGCTGACCCGAATAATGACATTAGTTTCAATCCTCGTGCTGTTTGGTGGGAAGAAGGCATTGCTTATTCCACAGAACTGGACTCCGTCAGGCTTGGTACGATGTCTGCACCGTCGTATTTACATATCGGCTATTATCACCGATGCCGCCACGAAGTAGATAATCTTTTTCGCGGCGAAAGCCGAGTCATGATTTACGGGAGTTTGACAGGGAAATATGTATTAGATTTTCGCAGCACTGAACCTGCCGAGCGCTTCACTACTGCTGTGCGAACAGATATTTACACCATTCGCACAGATTATCGCTATCCTTTTATTCACACAAATACCCTTCCAAGCTACTTCGACCTTGTTGGCTCGTTGGGATTAAACCTGAACTATCGCAATTCTTTGCCTTGGAAGCAACTTGGATGGTACGCAGGAGCGCGTGTGCTTACGACATGTTATGCAGGAAACAGGGAGTTTTTCGGGCGTTTTGGGGCAATCAACGCGGCGCGGGTAGATTATGGTGCAACGCTGGGAATCTCAGTGGAAGGTGCTGTGCGTTGCAATATCGGCTTACACTATGAATATCTCGGAGACCCTGAGATGAAGCCGTTTCCGCAGCCGCAGCATCTACTCTCGGTGGGGTTTATGTTTATGTCGCCCGTGGGATTGTAAAGTTTTGGACAGTCTATTCACATTATCAAGCACCGCCCGACTATGATATTTCGAGCATTTTTGCTTTTGACGTTATTCCTGTATTGTCTCCCTATGCCAATCTTTGCCCAGAAATCACTGCTGGACTCGGTTTTGGGCGTATGGGCAGTTCAGCAGTATATGCCCGATGACAGCGCAAAAGTGATGCTGATGAACGATTTATCGGAAAAATACAGGCTCTACACCAAAGACATGACCAAAGCCCGCTTCTTTGCTCATTCCGCGCTCAAAACTGCCCGCAAAATCACCTTTCCTCGAGGTACGGGGGATGCTTTGCACAGACTTGCACTTTCCTACTTCGTGGAAGCGCACTACGACACGGCACGTCTGTATAGCGCATCGGCACTTGCTGTTCGGACTACTATCAAAGACACCGTTGGCATGGGGCGCTCACTCAATGCAACGGGACTGACGTATCAGTTCCAAGGCAGTTATGACAAGGCTTCAGAGTATTATTTTCGGGCATTGCCCTTGCAGGAGGCTGTTGGAGACAGTATCGGTCTGGCGGTTTCGTGTGATAATATAGGCACGTGTTACCGATTTCAAGCCAACTTCGCACGGGCAATCGAATACCATGAACGCGCCTTGACGATTGACAATGCCATTCGGAATTATCAGCATACTCCCTATCCGCTTATGGGCTTGGGCGCGGTTTACGATGCGATGCACGATTACCCCAAAGCGCTTCAATACTACACCGAAGCACTGCGCCGCAGGCAAGAAATCAACCACCGTCAGGGAGTAGCGATTTCGCTGGGCGCCTTGGGAAAACTCTATAACAGCATGGGCAATCCCGTCAAAGCGCTACAAACCCAGATGCAAGCGCTTGCGCTACAAGACAGCATCAAAGACCGTAGCGGTATGGCTTCGTCGCTGACGGAAATCGGGCGTTTGTATGCCGCAAAGAAGCAGTATGCCGAAGGCTTGCAATACAGTAAACAAGCGCTCTTACTGGCAGAAGACATAGGCTCGAAAACGATTATGAGCGAAGCAACGGCGCTGTCTGCCGAGATTTTACGCGCTGAGGGGCGATTTGAAGAGGCTTTGACGTACTTTATGCGTTCTGCAGCGCTCAGAGACTCCATTTTTAGCCAAAAAACCGCACAACAACTTGCCGACATGGCTACGCAGCGCAAAATTGACAAACAAGAACAGGATTTGACGCTGTTGGCAAAAGACAATGACATCAAAACCTCCTGGCGCAATGGCTTGATTGCTGTTTTGGTGCTGGTTTCCGCTTTAGCACTGGTGATTACGATGCGCTATTACGACAACAAACGCGCCAATGCCGAAATTTTGCGCCAACAAGACATTCTCGCTGAACAAGCCCGTGAAATCGAACTTATCAACACCGAATTACAACAGGCAAACGATGAATTAGAGCAGAAGAACGAAGCACTGGTGCGGCTGAACGAGGAAAAAAGTGAGTTTTTAGGCATTGCAGCGCATGATATGAAAAGCCCTCTCAGCAGTATTCGTCTGCTTTCCGGCGTTATCTATGACCAATATCCCAACATCGAACCCGCACCAACACGTGATTCTGCCTCACTTATCCGGCAATTAGCCGACCAAATGTTTGGGCTGATAAAAAATCTTCTGGACGCAAACGCCATCGAACAAGGAATGATGAGCCTTCAGGCGGAAACGGTGGATATGAATTTGACGCTGCGTATCGCACTTGACCATTACAAACCGCTCGCCGCCGAAAAGCATATTACCCTTGACGTGGCGCAAGATGCTGCGCTCTTTGCCAAAGCAGATACGCTTGCAGTAGAGCAGGTTATGGAGAATATTCTTTCCAATGCAGTGAAATTTTCGCCGCTCGGCTGTGCGGTAGTTATCGCATTGCACAAAGGGCGCATCAAGCATCACAACGGCACGGAATCAAGCGCGGAAGGCTTTATTTGCCTCAGTGTGCGTGATAGCGGGGAGGGCATTTTGGAGCAGGACAAACCAAAACTTTTTGGTAAATTTGCACGTCTTTCCGCACGTCCGACAGGCAACGAACATTCCACAGGTTTAGGGCTTTCCATTGTCAAAAAAATGGTTGAAGCAATGCACGGCAAAGTATGGTGTGAAAGCGAGGCTTCAAGCGGTGTGCGGGGTGCAACCTTTATTGTGTTGCTGCCGGAGGCAACATTTACGCCGACAGCATGAGATTTGCCCGTATCTTTCCTCTAACCCCATTTCCGTATGCACAATATTCGCGTTGTCATGGTGGACGACCACCGTTTATTTGCTCTCGCAATGCAAAGCCTTTTTTCGGAGGCAGACGGAGTGCGTATTGAAGCGGTTGCGGGGCATCCGAGTGAGGTGGAAGGGATGATTGAAACGCTTGCGCCGGATATTGTGATGACGGATTTTTCCATGCCCGATATAAACGGAGCGGAACTCTGCTCGCGGCTTTCCAAGCGCTTTCCGGGGATAAAGATTCTTTGTTTGACCATGCACCGCGAAGCACATTTTATCCGCAAAATGCTGGAAGCAGGCGCAAGCGGCTATATTCTGAAAACTGCGACCAAAGAGGAACTCCTCACCGCCTTCCGAACACTCATGCAAGGCGCACAGTATTTCAGCCCCGAAGTAACTACGGCACTAGCCGGCATCAACACGCCCAAACATTCTCTCGAAACCGTACAAATACTGGATTCTCTCTCAAAAAGGGAACGAGAAATTATCCGCCTTATCGCGCTTGAACTCACCACACAAGAAATCGCCGATAAACTCTTTATCAGCGTCCGTACGGTGGATTCGCACCGCCAGAGTATTTTAGAAAAAATCGGTGTCCGCAATGCCGCAGGAATTACGCGCTTTGCCGTTGAACAAGGCTTGGTGTGAGCGGTCGTCAAAACGGCTGCGGAGGCGGGTTTTTGAAATCAACCGTGATATTCGCCGGATGATCTTTGCCTTCAGTGAGATTGATTGTTGCGGGTTCACGCTGATTCCCGCTTGTGTTGTAAACCCCGACAATACGCCATCCTTGCGTTGTTAAAAGCCGCGCCGTATCTATAAGCATCGCCACACAAAGATATTGAATTTGTCTAGGAATCGAATCCCCAAACACCAGCGAATACCGCGCAGAATCGCTAAAAAGCGTGATAGTGCTGTCTAATTGCAGTGCCGCGGGAGTAAAAAATGCTCGCCCTTGAAACAAATCTCCGATTAAATCTTGCGGCGGAAATTGCCGAAAACCCACCACGCGCATCGTCCAAACGCTGTCGCGGCGGGGCCAGCTTTGACGACCGCCCACAAAGCGCACCGTGCCGGAAATGCTCGTTACAGGCGGAATCGGCGGCGGAGCAAGACCGCCGTCGCAACTTATCGCAATGCCGAGAGTAATGATGAGCGCAGCAACAATTTGCCCATAACGACGAAAAAAACTTGATACGACCTGCATGATGAAATTCCTTAAAGAATTTGTATTTTCGTGAAGATAGAATTTCGTGAAAATTATAGCGTAGTGATACACTGTGCAAATTACGCATCTGTGCGGATTTCTCAAATTATCATTCGCAAAAAAGGCTTCCTTTCATTGTTCCAACGACCATTCACCTACACACTATGCTCAAAGCATTTTACATTATGATTGCCGCGAATTTATCGGCTGCGGCAGTGTTTTTTATTGCCGGAATTATGGCGGAAAATGCGCTGCTCAACATCTGCGGCTGGATTTTTACGACGGCATCGCTTATGCTGCTTATTTTTATGAATGTCTTGCGCCGCCGTTTGGCGAAAATTCAGGCGCAATCCTCGCAACGCCCGTAAACACTCATTTTCCTGCATTTTTACTCTGTTGTCATGACCAAACATCTCTCGCTTTTTCTCGCCACATTTTCCCTCACAGGCGCATTATTGCTTGCTTGTCAGCAACCAAACAATAATCAAAACAACAACCAAACCAACAATACTCAAACCACGACGCAAACCTCGCGCCCCGTGTGGCTTGGTTTGGTCGGCGACACAGCCGATGTGCAAGGCACGACACAATCGGGAACGGTGCTTATGGGGGGCAGTACCGATGTGGATGCTGCGATGCGCTGGATGCTGGAACGCGCCGGAGGCGGTGATGTAGTGATTATACGGGCTTCGGGCAGCACGGGCTATAACGATTATCTTTTTACGCTTGGTGCAAAGGTAAATTCGGTGGAAACGCTGCTTATCAATTCGCGGGATTTGGCGAATAACCCTGAAATAGAGCGCCGTTTGCGCAATGCCGAAATGGTCTTTATTGCCGGAGGTGACCAAGCAAATTATGTGAATTTTTGGCGCAACACCCGTGTTCACGAGGCGCTCAATTACTTGGCAAATGTGAAAAAAGTACCGATTGGCGGCACAAGCGCTGGCTGTGCAATTTTAGGGCGCTTGTATTTTCCCGCATTGGAAGGTACGATTGATTCCCCTGAAGCACTCAAAAACCCCTTTGATTCCCGTATTGTCATTGGTCGGAATGACTTTCTTGCGATGCCCTTTTTGGCAAATACCATTACCGATATGCACTATGACGCGAGAGAGCGTTTGGGGCGGCATATTACCTTTCTTGCGCGGATTATTCGTGATACCATGCCGAGTGCCGTTATTCGCGGAATCGGCGTAGATGAGCGCACGGCAGTTGCAATCAATGCCGATGGCAAAGCGACGGTGTTTGGTGTTGGCAGTGCCATTTTTCTCTGGCAAAACGGCTTGGAAAGTGTGCCGGAAGAATGTGTTGCAGGGAAGCCGCTTGTTTGGAACAGGAATAATCAAGCCGTGCGTTCATACATCATAAGCGGTTCAACACAAGGCAATGGTTCGTTTGATTTGACAAATTGGTCAGCGCAGCAGAGCGGCGGACGGTCAGGTTTTGTGAGTGTAAGGAATGGTGCGGTATTTCAGCAATAATGACACTGTTCTTTCCGAACAGCCGTCTTTACGCCCAACTGCAAAAAATAGTTTGTTTGCGAAAACTCCCTTGTCAAAATCTTCCGTAATATCTCTCAACAAAGCCGTATATTTGCGGAGTTTTCTTCAGAACATCACACTTCCTTTTCTTTTATTCATCCAAACAAGGATTCTTTATCATGGCTCAACATCAATGCGACGTAGTGGTGATTGGCGCTGGTCCGGGCGGATATGTAGCAGCGATTCGCGCTTCACAACTCGGTTTGAAGGCTATCTGTGTCGAAGCAGAGCATCTGGGCGGCATCTGCCTGAATTGGGGATGTATTCCGACCAAAGCGCTCATCAAAAACGCTGAATATATGCACTTTCTGAACCATGCCGAAGATTTTGGTTTCAAAATTAAGGGCGTGGACGTTGATTTCAGCAAGGTTGTCTCGCGCTCTCGCGGTGTTGCCGACCAGATGTCGAAGGGCATTGCGTTCCTCTTCAAAAAGTACAAAGTGCAGTCCGTAACAGGCTTTGGCGTAATCAAATCACCCGGCAACGTGGAAGTAAAAGACAAATCCGGCGCTGTTACCGACACCATTTCCTGCAAGCACATTATCGTCGCCACAGGCGCACGTCCGCGTATGTTTCCGGGTATTGACGTTGATAGACAGCGCGTTATCACCAGCCACGAGGCAATGGTGCAAAAAGAAATTCCGAAATCCATGATTGTCATGGGCGCAGGTGCTATCGGCGTGGAGTTTGCGTACTTCTACAACGCTTACGGAACAAAAGTTACGATTATCGAAATGCAGAAAAATATTCTGCCGATTGAAGACGTAGAAGTTTCCAAAGAACTCGAAAAACACTACAAAAAATACGGCGTGGAAATGCTCACCGAAACCCGCGTGTTGTCTGCAAAGACCGTTGGAAGCGGTGTTGAGGTAAAAATTCAGAAAAAAGACGGCACCGAAGAAACACTGAAAGCAGATTTGGCGTTGAACGCTATCGGCATTCAAGCAAACATCGAAAACATCGGCTTGGAAGCAAATGGCGTGGCGACGGAGCGTGGTTTTATCAAAGTTGATAAATTCCTTCGCACAAACGTTCCCGGCATCTATGCTATCGGTGACGTAGCGGGCGCTCCATGGCTTGCACACAAGGCTTCCGCCGAAGGCATCACCGTTGCAGAATTTATCGCCGGACACCACACCGACGGCGTTGATTACAACAACATTCCGGGCTGTACCTACTGTCATCCGCAAGTAGCTTCTATCGGGCTTACCGAAGAAAAAGCAAAAGCGGCGGGACACGAAATTAAGGTTGGAAAATTCCCCTTCACCGCAGCCGGAAAAGCACACGCAATCGGTGAAGCAAAGGGTTTTGTCAAACTCATTTTTGATGCAAAATACGGTGAGCTTTTGGGCGCTCATATGATTGGACCCGACGTAACCGAGATGATTGCTGAAATGGGCTTGGCGCGGTCGTTGGAAGCAACCGGACCGGCAATTTTCAAGACCATGCACGCACACCCGACACTCAGCGAAGCCGTTATGGAAGCGGCTGCGAGTGCATATGGCGAAGCAGTGAATTTCTGATTGAGTTTTATATCGTTGCGAGGCTCTCAATTCCCGCGTTTTTGCGGGCTAGAGGGTCTCGCTTTTGTCAATAGTTTTTCAACGACCTTGACCACACACAACACCATCAGCGACCTTCTGGCACTAGCCTACACGCTTTTGCCGAACAACGACAAACGCAGCGCCGAAGAACTGGGGCGCATCGGCATTGAGTTAGAAAGCCGTTCCCGGCTTGCTCACGCACGAGTGATTTTGGAACGTGCCTTGCAAATTGACCCGCTTGCACATCCCGAATGGTACTTGTCGCTTGCTTTTGCGCACTTCCGCGAAGTCGCGGGAAATTTTGCTGCCGACGGTGAGCGCATCATCATTGACGGCATTGAAGAAACGGATTCCGATTTCCTCAAAGCCTCGTATCTATCAGTCTTGGAGGGTGGCGACAGTGCCGAACTTGCCGATATGATTGATTATTTGGCAACCTCGGACGATGTTGCGGTGCGCTTTGCGCTTGGACACTCGCTCCTGTGGCGCGGTGAGCAGGAACGCGCTTTGACGCTACTCCGCGAGACGGTCGAAATGTTGGGTGAAGGCGAAGTTTCGCTGGGATTGGATTCCTACTGTGGTGCGATGAATTGGATGCGTGGGCAGGGCATGGCGATTGACCTCGAACACGAGGTTTTACCGTACTTGGAGCGTCTTATTCACTTTGCGCCGAATGTTTACAATTACCGCGCACTGAAAATTCAGATGTACCAAACACTGAAGCAGTACGATAAGGTGAAAGCCGCAGCATTACAAGCATTGGAGACATTCCCCGATGAAGAAACGACAATGGTTGCACTGGCTTCGGCGTGTGAAAAACTTGGCAATGACAACAGCGCAATTCTCTGGTACAACCGTGCAATCGGCGCAAAACCAAGCTATGCACGCGCTCGTATCATGCTCGGCAGACTGTATGAGCGCTTAGGAATCATGCCGCAGGCAGAGCAGGTTTTCCGCGAGATTGCAAGCGCTTTCCCGGAGTATTACGCAGGGAAACTCGAAATTGCGTATTTTCTGAAGCGCATTGGCAAAAATGCAGAAGCAACATCGCTCTTTCGCTATGCCTACGACCATTTGAAAACCTTCGAGAAAGCAGCCGTAGAGCAGCATCCCGAAGGCAAGCAGTTTATGGCAGAAATGTTTTCGATGGATTTGCCGATTGTGATGAACTAACGCCCCCGCTTCCGCTTTTTTCTCATTTTCTGTGTTGTTATGTCCCCGAATACCGGTATCCTACTTGTTTCATCACCTGCGCTTACTGATGCACATTTTAAGCGCTCGGTGGTCTTTCTTGCGCAACACGGCGAGGGCGGTACATTAGGCTATGTCTTGAATCGTCCACTTGCGGCGACACTGAGCGAGATTTTGCCGGATTTGTACGGTTTCGATGCGCCACTGTATTGGGGTGGTCCTTGTCAGAACGACACCTTGCACTGTATTCACACTGTCGGAACGCACATTCCGGGCGCGGCAGAAATCATACACGGTGTGTATTGGGGCGGTGATTTTGACACGATTCGAGACCTCATCATTGCAGGCGGCGCGGAAGTAGAGGATTTTCGTTTTTTTGTGGGCTATGCGGGCTGGTCGGAAGGGCAGCTGGAAAACGAAATCAAGGAATCATCGTGGTTTATTACTGAGTCATCGCAAGAAAACGTCTTTACGCCGTCAGTCTTTAGTACCTAACGATTTTTCTTTCTCAAACGTCATATTCCAGAATCCCAGTTTTTAAGAGACTTGCAGAGAGCTATGACATCACGAGAAGGATTGTA
>JALONG010000130.1 GCA_025455065.1 Candidatus Kapaibacterium sp.
AACATCCTGCAATTTCCCTCTCATGGACATATTTTCAAAGAACTCTTTTTCTACACCGCTTCAAACCGCGCTCCCAGGACTTGTGTGCAAAGACTAGCCTTAAGGCAGGAAATCATAACCATTCTCCAAAAAAATAGCGATAAGCATGAACTGCGTTAACATACGCAGGAAAGCGATATTGTCTAACTGAACATTCAAGCGCCGTAATCTTTGGTATTTTATGCTTGCGTGGGAGGAAAAATCTCCTCGCTATCTCACGCTGCTTTGCTATATTCGCAGCAAAATTCCTTGTTGCGAATTCAATTTTTACCACCCCCTTTTTGCTCGTCCATGTCTTTTCTTTCTTTCTCTCGCCGAATGTTGCTGTTTGTTGCGGTAACATTCCTTGCCTCCTCGTTGTACGTTTTTTCGCAGAGCGCTGGCGCATCCCCACAGGCATTGGTATCGTCTGGTACGCCACAACAGCGCATCTCGGTTGAAGGTATTTACACGGGGAAATATCGTGACATTACTGCGCAGCCTGTTAAACAGTGGTTTGCAGATGGTTCCTTGTTGATATTTGATGTGCGCAAACCCGCTTCAGAGCGTGTGTATGAAGTGTTGAATGTTCAATCCGGCAAACGCACGCCACTTTTTGACATGGCCAAAGCCCGTGCAAGTATGAAGGCGCTACGTGGCATGGAGAGCGTTCCACCGCTCACGTTCAATGAACAAGGTACGTTTGCGATGATTGATTTGGGCGAAGATTTGGTGCTGTTTGATGTGAAAGCCGTAGAATTTCGGAATGTTGCCAAAGGCGTGAAGGAAGAAACCATACGCTTTTCGCCGGACGGAACAAAACTTGCCTACGTCAAAAGCAATGATTTGTATGTGTACGACATCACCAAGCAAGTAGAGACGCGCCTCACAAGCGACGGCACGGCAACGATGTTGAACGGTACTCATTCGTGGGTGTATTGGGAAGAAGTCTTTGACCGCGACGACAGAGGCTATGCGTGGTCGCCGGATTCCCGCGCTATTGCCTATTACCAAAGCGATGAATCTATGGTGAGCCAAATCACATTTCCCGACGTGAAACCTGCCGTGCCGGAAAACATCCTTCAGCGCTACCCCAAAGCAGGCGGAGCAAATCCGAAAGTGCGATTGGGAATTATCGAACTTGAAAAGGTAGAAAGCGGAAAACAAGTACAAACAACATGGCTGGACGTTACTGCAGGCATAGACCCGAAAATTGAATATCTTGCTCGTCTGCAATGGCTTCCAAGCGGCAAACAGCTTGCCGTTCAGACGATGCCGCGCAATCAATACGAAGTCACCTTGCATCTGGCAGACCGCACAAACGGTAAACTCACGGCAATCCACACTGAGCGTGATTCGGGCTGGGTGAATTTGAACGATGATTTGTACTTTTTCAAAGACGGCAAGCGCTTCCTGATTGCGTCGGAGCGCACGGGTTACAATCATTTGTACTTGTACAGCATGGACAGCAAGGGGGGCGAAGTGAAATTACAAAATGCCGTTACCAAAGGCGCGTGGGCAGCCGGAGAGGCGCGTGGGAGCGTGATTCAGGCAGTAGATGAGGCAAAAGGGTTGGTGTATTTCAAAGCAGGTGAAAAATCCAGCACGGAGCGCCATTTGTACGTGGTAAAACTCGACGGCTCAGGAATGAAGCGCCTTACAGAGGAAACAGGTTCACATACTATTGCGTTTAACGACGCAGCGACGCACTACACCGATTCATACTCAAATATCACGACTCCGGCATCGCTCCGGCTCCACAGTGCAGACGGGAAGCGCCTTCAAGAGATTGCTCCTGCGAATATTCAAGCTGCTGCGCCATACAGCCTGCAATTTCCCACGCTTTTCACGATTCCCGTTGATAAGGAATTTCAAATGCCCGCACAAATCCTGAAGCCCCGTGATTTCGATGCAAGCAAGCGCTATCCGGTCATTATCTACGTTTATGGCGGTCCATCTGCACCGAATGTGGTAAACGGCTGGCAAGGCGATAATTACTTTAACCAAGTGCTTGCTGATGCGGGATTTTTGGTAGTGAAGGTGGATAATCGCAGCGCTGCCGCTATTTCCAAAAAGTTTGAAAATGCTTGTTTGAAGCAGCTTGCAGGCGACAGCGAAGTGAATGATTTGTTGGCAGGTGTAAATTGGCTGAAACAGCAAAATTACGTTGATTCCACGCGCATAGGCGTTTGGGGATGGTCATTTGGCGGCGCTTTTACATTGCAAGCAATGACGCACTCGAAGGCGTTCAAAGCGGGAATTGCCGTTGCAGCGCCCACAGATTGGCGTTTTTACGACACGAAATACACCGAAGCATTTATGAAAACGCCGCAGGATAATCCCGCCGGATACGACAAAACGAATGTGAACAACCATGCAAAAAACCTGCACGGGCGATTACTGCTCGTTCACGGCACATACGATGACAACGTTCACCCACAAAATGTGTGGAATTTCATCAACGAGCTTATTCGCGCCAATAAGCACTATGAGTTGCTCATCTATCCCATGCGAAAACACGGTATTGCCGATGGCGCGGCGCGAATTCACCTGTATAACGCAATGGTGGAATTTTGGAAGAAGAATCTCTAAGCTAGGTTACGATAATCTTTCGGTACAATGCTTCGACAAACTCAGCATGAACCCCGCATAATACCAATTTACGTTGAGGATTGTGCATTGTTTTTTTTAATGCTTTTCTCTGGAAATAGCATAAATACTCGCACAGACAAGAATGTCTGTGCCACTGAATTTTTGTACAGTTGTCAACTCAAATTGGTATAAAACCTCACGCTGAGCTTGTCGAAGCGTTACTTGAGAATTGTTGTCAATGAGCTTAGCATAGCCGGCAGGCAAGCGTAGCACTCAGCCTGTCCTACGGCTTGAAATCAGGCTCTAATGGCACAAACATTCTTGCCGGTGCGAGATTTTACCACAAATGTCCAGACTATTTGATCATTACTTCATACTGCCCTAAGGGTGTTATACCAATTTACGTTGAGGATTGTGCATTATTTTTTCAATGCTTTTCTCTGGAAGCAGCACAAATACTCGCACAGACAAGAATGTCTGTGCCACTGAAGCCGGAT
>JALONG010000049.1 GCA_025455065.1 Candidatus Kapaibacterium sp.
TTTGAGGATTGTGCTTGTGGAGTGTTTTGAGTAAACTCAGTCGTTTGGGGTTTTTGTGAATTTTGCACAGACAAGAATGTCTGTGCTACGGTTGGGTTTTGTGAAGAAGCGATTTCTCCTGCAAAACTCGCCGTCGCCTTCTTCTTCAGTTCCGCCCGTTGCAAAACGCCGAAACGGTGCTGTTCGTCAATCACCACCAAGCCCAAACGCTTGTATTCAACCGTGCTTTGGAAGAGCGCGTGTGTGCCGACGATGATGTTTGCTTCGCCCGAAAGGATTTTTTCGCTGACTTCGTTGCGTTGCCGTTTTTTTTGACCGCCGACAAGCTGCGCCACCGTGATTTTCTGCGGAGTTTCGGTTTCGGCGAAATGATTGTTGAGTTTGTCGCAATAATCGCGGAGCGTGTTGTAATGCTGTTCGGCGAGGATTTCGGTGGGAGCCATAAGAACACATTGCAAGCCTGCATCAATCGCTGCGAGCATTGCCAAAAGCGCCACAACGGTTTTTCCCGAACCCACATCACCCTGCAAAAGCCTGTTCATGGGCTTTGTGGAGCGCATATCTTCGACAATTTCCCGCAATACGCGCTTTTGCGCTTTGGTGAGGTCAAAGGGCAGAAGTTCCAGCAATGTTCGGGCAAGCGGACTTTTTTCGGCAATGGAAGGCGCTACATCCAGCGATTTTACGCCATTATGCCGCATTGCCAAGAGCAGCTCAAAGAAAAATAATTCCTCGAATTTCATGCGTTCTCGCGCTTTGGCAAGTGCCTCGTGAGAATCGGGAAAATGTAGTTGTCGTGCGGCTTGGCGGATGCCCGGAAACTCGAATTTTTCGAGAAGTTCGTCCGACAATGTTTCTTCCAAATTGGGAATTTCCTGCTCAATAACTGCCGCAACCAAATTTCGCATAACCCGCATCGTTAAGCCTGCATCCTTCATTTTTTGCGTCAGGCGGTATTTCGGTAAAATCTTGCCATCGCTGTATAAATCAGCGTCTTCGGGGTCAATGCGCTCAATTTCGGGATGATGAAACTGAATTTTGCCATAGCTATATTCCGGCACACCGCTCACCGCAAGCACTTGGTCAGGCTCAAAAACACGTTTGAAATACTCGGCTTGATTCCAAAACACAATTTCCGCTTTTGCGCCGCTATTATCGTCCAATTCAATCACAACCATTGTGCGGTTTTTCCCAAACGTTCTGTCGCGCACCGCTCGCACAAAGACGACAACAGTGATTTCGGTTTGGAGGTTGATGTTTTGTTCGGAAAAAGCGTCTTGTTGCTGGGCGTTCATAAGTGCAGTGCGCAAATCGCGGAGCGACGGGACGCTGTTGCGGTCAATGTAAGCGCGGGGATAAAACCGCAGTAAATCTGCCGAAGTGAGGATTCCCGCTAGTGCGAGAGCCTCAGCGCGGCGCGGACCGATGCCTTTCATGTACTGAATCGGCGAGACGGGCTGCGAAGGCTCTTTGGGAGCGCTTTGTGGAGAAGTGTGCGGTGTGGCTTCGGGCATGAGAATCATTATGCAATGAGCAAAAATGCTGATGGATTGTGCCAAATTTGTGAAAAACTTGCGCGTTAGTCAAACATTTTAGGTGATGAGAAGTACAAAAACAGAAAGCCTTGTCAAATCTTGTGCTGACAAAAAAGTCATTGTCTGAAGGTGCATAAAATCTTGCTTGTGGGAAATCTTCTTCGCTAAAGCACGAAAAATTATTGATTATTTCAAAATCTCCTCTTATATTGCGAGTCTGCATAAAATCTCACGCCACAATTACCAAGACCTTTCGCGGCTTGGTGTTAGGCTCTCGAAACAGCGCAAATGCTTGTCTTTTGCTTGTAAGGGCTGGATTAGAAAACGCATTATTACGAGGAATAAAAGAAATGTACGTGAACAAATCTTCTTCGTAGCACAGACATTCCTGTCTGTGCCTCATTTAACGCCGCTAGGCGTGATTACTACCTTGAAGATTATTCGCTGCGCTCATTTTTGACACAGACAAGAATGTCTGTGCTACGATGGAGGCTTTGAATACTTGCTGTTCCTTTTATCCCAACACTTGGCAATCAATCAAACACTGTTCGCACAATTTTCACATTTGTTAAGGAGTAACGACCTTGAAACAAGGATTACTACGGAAATGGCTAATTATTACCCTCCCGCTTATTGCGGCTGCGGTATTGCTATTCCCGACTTTCCGCGCATCGCAGCTTGAAAAACAACGTCAAGAGTTGGTTGCTGCGAAAAATGAAACTGCGCTTGCCGCATTCGACAAAGAAAACGGCGAAACGCTGCGCAAAAACAAAGAACAAAGCCTCAAGCTCGGTCTTGACTTGCGCGGCGGCATCTATGTAACGCTCGAAGCGGACGTTATCCGTCTTCTGGAAGAATCTGCTATGCGCGATGCCATTGACGAGGTGTTTTTGGAAACACTCGAACAAACCCGTCAGCAAGTAGAGTCGGGCGGCGATGACGATGTATTGCCTGTGTTCCTTAAAAATTTTGATGCTATTGCTCGCCCTAAAGGACGCAAACTTTTCTCGTACTATGACACCGGCGACAACCGTGACCTCAGCGAAGATGCTATTGTCAAGCGCCTTGAACGGAATATCAACGAGGCGATTGACCAAGCTATCGAAGTTGTGCGTCAGCGTATTGACAAATACGGTGTTGCCGAGACGACGATTCAAAAGCAAGGCACACGCCGCATTGTGATTGAACTTCCGGGTGTAAGCAATGAAGCCGAAGTTCGCTCACTTTTGCAAACCACCGCTCGTTTGGAGTTCAAACTCCTTCGCAGCAATGCGCAGATTGTTCGCTCGTTTTTTGCGATTGACCAACTGCTCAAAAACAAGGGCGCTCAAGCAACCGCTTCCACAAACGCAACGGCTACGGCTTCCACAGCGACAACTTCTGCGGCTTCGACAGCAACAGCAAGTGCCGGAGCGGATTCTGCGAAAAAAGATCCCTACGCAGGTCTGAGCGATGAGCAGAAGCGTGAAAAATTCAAGAAAGATTATCCCTTCACATCGTTGTTCGTAACCTACTTTAACCCGCCGGGCGAAGGACAGCAGCCCGTTCCGGTGATTTACGAAAAGAACGAATTCCCCGAAGGCGAATACAGTTTCCAAATCCCTGAGGAAACTCTTCAGAAATATGAAGAAATCATGGCTCGTCCCGATGTTCGCCGTATTATCGGTAACGAATATCAAGTGCTTGTTTCCGCAAAGCCGGAGCCGTTCTTTGAACGTCAGGGCATCAAACTTTATTACATCTACGGTGTTTTGGCAAAGCCGGAATTGACAGGCGATGTGATTTCCGACGCGCAAGCAACGTTTGACCCGACAACGAACGCACCAATGGTTACAATGGACATGAACGCTGACGGTGCTGCAAATTGGGCGCGTATCACGGGCGCAAACATCAAAAAGCGTATTGCTATTGTGCTTGACGACCGCGTATATTCTGCGCCGACGGTACAAAACAAAATCACGGGCGGACGCTCACAAATTACGGGCAGTTCTACGATTGACGAAGCACGATTGCTCGAAATCGTTCTGAAAGCCGGCGCACTTAAAGCACCGGTGAAAATCGTTGAAGAGCGCGTTGTCGGTCCGTCGCTTGGTGAAGACTCCATTCGCAAAGGTATTATCTCCGGTGCGATTGCGGCATTGCTTGTGGTCTTGTTTATGATTTTGTACTACGCAAACGCAGGAATGTTAGCGGATATTGCCGTTATGGTCAATATCTTGCTTGTTGTGGCGCTTCTGGCTGCATTTGGCGGAACGCTGACCTTGCCGGGCATCGCGGGTTTGATTCTGACGCTTGGTATGGCGGTGGACACAAACATTCTCGTTTTTGAGCGTATTCGTGAGGAATTAGCTCACGGGCGTTCATTGCGGGCGGCTGTGGATGAAGGCTTCAAACGCGCGTTTAACGCTATTTTGGACTCGAACATTACCACGATGATTACCGGTGCAATTTTGTATTACTTGGGTACCGGTCCGATTCGCGGTTTTGCCGTTACATTGATGATTGGTATTATCATCACGCTTTTCACGGGTATTACGCTCTCGAAAGTGTTCTTTGAACTCATTCTTTCGCGTGGCGCGACAAGCATTAATCTTGGTCAGCCCGCTTCGGACAAAGCGTAATTTCTTACCACCAATTATCTTCTTTGGAGAATTTTTACCATGCAATTCTTTCACGATACAAAAATTGACTTTTTGAGCAAACGCCGTTTGTTCTTCTTTGCGTCGGTGGTTATCAATATCGTCGGTATTCTTGTCGTTGCTATCAAAGGCTTGGATTACGGTATTGACTTTGTTGGCGGTACGGAAGTCGGCGTAAAATTTAGCGGCTCACAGGCTGTGCAAACCGAGCAGGTTCGTAAAGCAATGGACGAAGCTAAATTTGCCGGGTCAGAGATTAAATCCTACGGAAAGACAGATGAATTCTTGATTCGCTTACCTAACGTTGCGGGAAAAGATTATTCTTCCACCGCAATTATGGAGAATCTCAAAAAAGCGTTTCCGAATCAAACTATCACCTTGCTAAAAGTAGATAAAATCGGTCCTAAAGTAGGCGCGGAACTTCGCTCGAAAGCCTTCTTGGCTCTTGGTTTGTCGTTTGTAATGATTATGATTTACATCGCTTTCCGCTTTGAGTTCCTCTACGGCTTGGGTGCTATTGTTGCGCTGTTGCACGATGCAATTTTAGCGTTTGTGGTTTCGGTGATGGTTCACGACTTAGGTATCATCAATTTGGAAGTAAACCAAAGTATGCTTGCGGCAATGCTGACGGTTATCGGTTTTTCGGTACACGATACCGTGATTATCTTCGACCGTATCCGCGAAAACCGCGAAAAGCACAAAAATATGCCGTTTATTGATATGGTGAACCTCAGTATCAACGAGACACTGAGCCGCACTATCAATACTGTAATGACGGCGGTTTTGGTGCTTATCGTTATCACGGTTTTTGGCGGTGAAGTGCTTCAAGGCTTTGCATTTGTGATGCTCATTGGCTTTATCACTGGTGCGTACTCTTCTATCTACATTGCCAGCGCGTTTGTTGCGTGGTATTTGGAGACATTCAAAAAATACGACCTGCACGTGGAAAGCTACGGCAGTATTTCGGCAAAAGCGAAAGCGTAATAGAAGCCCGAATGTGCTTTTAAGAGACATTCAGAAGTATAAAATAAACTTGGAAAACACAATAAAGGGGCTTAATTTAAGTCCCTTTGTTGTTTCCGGCTTGAATGTGCCGGATATTCTTTTCACTTTTCATTCTCTCCGATTTTTATGGCTGAAGCATTGGAATTCCACGCGCATCCGACAAATCACGCCGTTGCGACGGTGATTTTAAGCGGACACATTACAGGCGGACCGCAAGCTGTCGAGTTTTCGACGCATTTGAACAAATTTGTGGCAAGCAAAGTGAAACACGTCATTGTGGATTTGTCGGCGGTGTCGCTCATTAACAGTTCCGGGCTGGGAATGTTGGTCGGCGGACTAACGACAATGCGGAAATCGGGCGGAACAATGCGCTTTGCGGCAGTCCCTGCGAATGTGATGAACCTGCTTGAAATTACGCGCCTCAATACCGTGTTTGATATCTACGAGTCTGTTGATGCAGCGTTGAAAAAAATCGGGTAAAGAAGAAGAAAAGTATGAAATTGGAAGTATGGGATATGAAAGCCTCATGAAAACTGATTTTACAGGCTTTTTTTACTTCCTTGGAAAATCTTCAAACCCGCACCAAACCTATAACCCAGAACCTATCGCCTGTAACCTTCTTTTAACAATGATTTTATCCGATGCAGAAATTCTCCGCGCCATTGAGACCGGAGATATAGTCATAACGCCGTTTAACCGTGATGCGCTTGGCTCAAACAGCTACGATGTTCGTTTGGGCAAGACCTTGGCTTGTTATAGTGATGCTGTTTTAGATGCGAAGCAACATAATTTGATTCGCACCTTTGAAATTCCCGAAGAGGGGTTTGTCTTGCAGCCCCATGAGTTCTATCTCGGCGTTACCGAAGAATATACCGAAACGCACAAACACGTGCCGTTTTTGGAAGGAAAATCCAGCGTCGGGCGCTTGGGGATTGACATTCATGCGACGGCAGGAAAAGGCGATGTGGGGTTTTGTAATACGTGGACGTTGGAAATTTCGGTGAAACAGCCCGTGCGCGTGTATGCCGGAATGCCGATTGGACAACTCATTTATTTCGAGGTGTTGGGGGAAATTATCAACCCTTACAACAAGAAAAAAAGCGCGAAATACAACGGTCAAACCAGCCTTCCGGTTGAATCCATGATGTGGAAGAATTTTTGAGTGCCGCACAATGACAGCGTTTTTCCTTGATAGTTTCTTTCGCCGTAGCGCAGACATTCTTGTCTGTGCAGTATGTGTTTGCAGCATCTTCGTTGTTGCAGCGTGTGAACGCCAAAACAAGCCGCAAAGCAGCATCAATCCTTATTTCAAACCCGATACTATCCTTTTGGAGCGCAAAGAAAAAGATACGTATTGGCGCGAAGGCGAAGCCTCTCCGCTCAAAGCCGAAGATAAAGCCTTGTTTCAAGGATTGACATATTTTGCTCCTAATGAGCGCTATTGCGTGGAGGCACGGTTTGAAGCGCTTTTGCAGCAAGATACGGTCCGCTTGCAAACAAGCGATAACGAACTTCGCACGATGCTCCGTGCGGGATATTTTTATTTTCGTATCGGCGAGGATTCATGCCGCTTAACGGCGTTTCGTTATACGGGTGTGGAAGGCAAGATGCAGCATGGCTATTTTGTGCCGTTCAAAGATGCAACCAACGGCACGGACACGTACCGTCCGGGGCGGTATATTGACGTTGCCGTTCCTTTGGGCAATACACCGTATATTTTGGATTTCAACCGCGCATTTAATCCGTATTGCAATTACAACGAGGATTATTCCTGTCCGCTTGTTCCGCAGGAAAATATCCTTGCCGTGAGGATTGAAGCGGGTGAGAAGGTCTTTTTTCATCCACGCAAATAACCAATACTTCTAACCGATACTTCGGACATTCGGGCGCAATATCTTGAATTGTTCATTTGTTTTTCAACCGACGACACTATGCAACTTTTCCCTCATCGGATTCGTGATTATTCTTTCCAAAGCGTACGGCGCCTTGCTTCGGGCGCTGCTGTGCTGATGCTGGTTTTGGGAGTAGAGGCGTGTGTGGTGGTGGTACAAAAACAGCAACAACAGCAAGCACCGCAAGCGAAAACAGCCGCAAAAGCCGAAGAAAAGCCACTCCGTCAATTACCATCAAAGCCCACCGTGCCGATGTCGGATGAAGTTGTGCGCTCGGAACTTGGTGATATGGTGTCGCTGCTGCCCGTAGAATGGTCGCTCGTGAACATTGAAACCAATTTGCCTGTGCAGGTTTTTAGTGTTGCGGTGAATAACCAATACACCGCAAGCCTGATTTATTCGGTCTTGCGCAAGGAAGAGAATTTCGACCAAACGTTTCAAAAAGACGGTTTGGTGGGCATCGGACGCATTAGCGCATCGAAACGCGATACAAAAATGCGGAATATCAAGCGTTTGGGGGAATTTGAAGAAGTACAGGTCGGGTCGAAGCGCTTTTGTTTGTACCGTTACACGACCGACAACGGCGCTACGCTGAACCGTGTGGCGGTGTTCCGCTCGTCATTTGGGAATTATTACGAATGTACGCTATCGGATTTAACATTTACGGGGCGCAAACTGACTCCGCGCGAAGAGATGGAAAGCCTGTACGCATCGGTCTTAGCGACGATTGATTTTTAGAACGGTGAAAAAAATACATGAAGGAAATGACGATAGTGTGTGGAAGCGATTTGATCAGCGATGACTTGAAAGCCTCACCAGTACACGTCTTGTGAAAATACTCGCAATGCTGTTTCCTCGAAAAGTGAGCAATGACCTATACAAAAGACTGTGAAGCATCATAGGAAAATTTTGTAATCGCTTAAAAAATGTGTATATTTGTATCTCTTTTCTATGTTCTAACTGTACTTTCTTACACTACCAGCGGAGCAAATTGCATGGCAACAGCTACAGCAGCACCTCGTAAACGTCGCACTCGCAAAAACAAGTATATTACGCTCCACTCGCCCTTTCTGATGAAGGAAACGAAGCATGAACTCATCGGTGAGCCGATTGAGAACGGTGGTAGAAGGCAACAATGGGCGCGTTGCACACGGACGCATCATTCGCAACTGGTAGATTTGGACGAACTCGAAGCAAAAGCAAATAGCAAAGACGAAGAAATTTTGATTATTCGTGAAAATGCTGTGGCGTACAACCCGCGCAACGAGTACAATATCGGTGATACGATTGAACATGAAGTTTGGCAAACGATTGGTCGGGTGATTCGCAAAGAAATCACCAGCAACGGCAGCCATGCAATTGTGGTGCAGTTTGAAGATAAAAGCGAAAAACGCTTGATTGAAAAATTGCGCAACTAAACCTTCCCTGTACCTCTTGTCTATAATTCACATCTTATCTGTCAAACATTTTTCAAGGATACCTTTCAGTGATTGGTGTTACTATTCAAACCAGCGAGTCTATTGACAAAGCTCTCCGTCGCTTCAAGAAAAAATATGAGCGTAGCGGCGTTTTGAAAGAGTTCAAAAAACGTGCTTTCTTCACAAAGCCGTCTATTCAGCGCCGTATGGCGAGAATGAAAGCTGCCCGCCGTCAGATGCGCCTGACGATGGAACAAGAATAAGCATTTACGCCCTTTTCCGCCCGATACTACACTCCGCCTGATACCAAACAAGGCGATGCTCCACTTGAGCGTCGCCTTGTTTGCTTTCTGTTTTTGACAAGCCCTCTTCTTTCTGAAACTTACCCTGCAAAGCTGATTTTCGTGTGTGTGCCGTCGCAATACGGCTTATTGGCTGAGGCTCCGCAGCGACAAAATGCCGTTACTTTGGTTTTCTGCACCGTGTTTCCCGCGCTGTCCTTGACACTGAGATTCCCATATACCAAAAGCGGTCCGTTGGGAACGGCTTCAACGATAGATTCTGCATCAATCTTCTCCGCTTGTCCCTGTATGTCGTTATTGCGAAAGTACGAAAGCGCACCAGAGGGGCATTTGTCAATTTGTGCCACAATGCGATCACTGTTTGCGCCGTTGATATTCACCCAAGGACGTGCTTTCGGGTCGAAAACTTCGCCTAAGCCTTTGAAACAAATCGCAGAGTGAATACATTCACCGGGCTTCCAAACAACGGTAACTTCGCCGTTAGTGTATGTTTTGGTAATTTCTTTGGGCATAACCACCTCGAATAAAAAATCTGTGAAATATGTTGGTTTTTTCTAACAGTGCTTCGTGCTTGTGCATTACAACGATGCCGCGAAAAGTTCCTGTGCCTGCGTGATTTCGTCTTGGATAATGGTATGCGGCATATTGGGATAGAGTTGGGCTGCTACCGCAGCCCCCATTTCTGAAAAAAGTTCTACTGTTTCCAAAAAACGTGCTTTGGGAATATGCGGGTCTCGGTCGCTACAGCCCATAAACACTGGTGTTCCGGCAAAATTACCTGCATAATCGCGTGGCGTACCTTCGGGACCAATGACACCGCCGCTAAAGGCATATATGCCGCCATAACGCTTGGCATTGCGAGCAGCATACTCCAACATCAAACACGCACCCTGTGAAAATCCGACAAAATATTGCTTCTCCGATGGAATGCCATGCTGCAGGGCTGATTCAGACAATGTTTTGATAACATCAAGAGCTGAGGACAAGCCCGGCTCGTTGGACTCCATTGGTGCCATAAACGAGTACGGATACCACGTATGGTCGGTTGCCTGCGGTGCTAAATAAGCAAGGTTATATGCGGGTTGTGTGGGGGTGAAAAATTGTCGTAATGTGAGTATATCTTCTGAAGTGCCGCCGCGTCCATGCAGGAAAAATATGACCGCATTTGCTTCTGCGAGAGCAGCCCCTTTGCTTTGCAGGGCATCGGCGGAATGTCTATGCTGAGTGTTCATAGTGAAAATGAGGTTCAAAGAATGGGATGGTTACTGCTGCAAATATCGTGATTGGCGCTCAGGAAACAAATGAATTTCGTGCGTGATTATGACTTTGGGTCATAGAACAACCTTACTTTTCGGGACTATTTTCCCAATGCAAATACCTGTATCTTTGCACTGTGTCGGATAAACGTGGTATTATTCTTTTGTCTTCTTGTTTCGATTGTCTTCTTGATTCAGTTTTTCGGATAACGCAATGACAACTTCACAACGATTCTTGGTCTTGCTCTTAACGGCATTGTTTCTGGTGTGCATGATGTGTGTCTCCCACGTTTTTGCACAGTAACCGCAAAGTTGTATCAGTCGTATCACGCTTTTGGCGCGAATCTCGTTTCGTCTCTTCTGTCGCCCCTCTCGCGCACTTTCAAGCAAATGGCTTGAGGAGTGCGCTTTTTTTTATCTTTGCTGTCGCTTCGTATCATACCCACAACGCTTCACTCTATTTTCTCGACGCTTCGCCGTGCTTTTTTTGGTTGCCTACAGGTCTTTTACGATGTTTGTTACAGTAACAATGCCGAATTTAGAAACACAGATATACTTTCGCAATATTTCAGGAAAAATCAATGAAATCGCTTAGAATAGCTACAAGCCTTTGTGTATGCGCCCTAGCAGTTTTTTCTGCTTCATGCAAAAAAAATGCTGATACCGCTAGACCCGAATATCGCGCTCTCACCGAAACCGTTTACGCTTCCGGCACGCTCACACCGCGTGGGGAATACAAAGTCTATGCCCTTGCAGACGGCATCATTACTCGTCGTTTGGTGGATGAAGGTGCAGAAGTGAAAACAGGTGATATTTTGTTTCGTATTGACAACGATGAACAGGCAGCTCGCATGAATGCTGCACGCGACGTGTTTCGCACCGCACAATCCAACTACACCGCGACTTCTCCCGCACTCGCGGAGGCTGAATCCGGTTTGCGTTCAGCACAGTCAAAGTTCGCAACGGATTCCATGCAATTTTCCCGCGTCAGCGACCTGTTTACCGCCAAAGCTATGACGCAAGCCGATTTCGACCGTGCGAAACTTGCCTTTCAGGTTTCACAAAACGATTTCGCCGCCGCGAAACAACGTTACGAGCGCACCAAACGCCAGCTTTTTGTGGAAATGCAAAATGCTGAAAGCCAATACAAAGTCAGTGCGAAGCAAGAATCTAACGCTTTTGTCAAGACATTGACCGATGGTATGATTTATGAACTCTACAAACAACAAGGCGAGGCTGTGCGCCGCAATGACCCTCTGGCACTTATCGGGAGCGGCAATGAAGTCTATATCAAACTGAGTGTGGATGAACTGGACATCAGGAAAATTCAAGTCGGGCAGGAAGTCTTAGTGAAAATTGACCTGTATCCCGATAGCGTCTTCAAAGCAAAAATCGAAAAAATTTACCCCATGCTCACCAAACAAGACCAGTCGTTTCGCGTGGATGCGCGTTTCGTGGAAGCACTACCGGCGAGGTTTGTAGGCGTTACTGCCGAAGCAAATATCATCATCAGCCGCAAAGAAAAAGCACTCGTTATTCCGAAAGCACTCTTGCTAAAGGGCGATAGCGTTCTTGTCAAAAATGGTAATTCGGAACAGAAAGTAAAAATTCGCAAAGGTGCGGAAACATTTGATTTTGTCGAGGTTCTGGGCGGATTGGATGGAACAGCAGAACTCGTGAAGAGGTGAGTTGGTTACTTGGTTCTTGGTTGCTTGGTGCTTGGTTACTTGGTTCTTGGTTACTTGGTTCTTGGTTACTTGGTTCTTGGTTACTTGGTTCTTGGTAAAATTATTGAATATAACATTACAATTATTGCGGTTATGCAGCATAAATTGGATGATTTGAAAGTGTACAAACTTGCGATGGATATTGGGCGTGAATGTTACGATATGGCAACTACATTTCGTGAGTTTGACCGGCGCACTATTGGTGGGCAGCTTGTCCGTGCTGCGGATTCTGTTGCCGCTAATATTAGCGAAGGCTACGGGCGATTTTCTCGCAAAGAACAAAAGCAATTTTGTTATTACGCTCGCGGCTCATTGTACGAAACAAGAACGTGGATAACCAAAGCACAAGAACGGAACTGTATCACAAGCACTCAGGCAGAACACTTGCACACCTTGATTCAGCAATGCGGCAAGATGCTTAATGCCTACACTCGCTATATCAGCAATGAACAATCCAAGTAACCAAGCCCCAAGTAACCAAGCCCCAAGTAACCAAGCCCCAAGTAACCAAGCCCCAAGTAACCAAGCCCCAAGTAACCAAGCGACCAACCACCATGAACCTCCACATTTCCATAGCAAAAACACACCTTCTTGCCAAAAAGAAGCAAACTATTACCGCAATGCTCGGAGTAACTTTCGGTATCGGGATGTTTATCTTGATGATTGGCGTAATTACGGGTGTGAACGAGTATTTAACCGATTCGATGCTCGAATCCACAGCACACGTGCGGATGTACAATGATTTGGCTTCGTCGAATCGCACGTCAATCATTGAAGAAACGCTGCTTTCAACCTTAGAAGTGGCTTCAACGCTGCATCAAAAGCCGAAAAATATCAAACTCAGTATTCGCAATGGAATGCAGATTGTCAGCGATTTGAAAAATCATCCCGAAGTCGCCGGAGTGTCGCCACAACTGAGTTCGCAGGTGTTTTACAACTACGGTCCCGTGCAGTTAAACGGGAATATCGCCGGAGTGAATATTGTGGATGAAGATAATCTTTTCGACGTTGCCGGAAAAATCAAAGCAGGGCGCATGGAAAGCCTTCTCACGACGGGAAACGGTCTTATTATGGGGGCAGGGTTGGCAAAAAAACTGAATGCACAAGTAGGCGACCGCATTACGATTACAACGCCTTTTGGTGGCTCTATGACGCTCAAAATCGTGGCAACATTTGCAACGGGCAACGTCCAAATTGACAACGTAAAAAGTTATGCAAGCATCGGCACTGTACAGAAAATTCTTCAGCGCGACCCTGGGTATATCACCACTATCAGCGTGAATTTGAAAGATATGAACGATGCAAAGAAAATTGCGCCGGAATTACAAGCTAAATACGGCATAAAATCGGAAGATTGGGAAACAGCAAACGCGGTGATTTTGCAAAGTTTTGTCATTCGGAACATTATGACGTATGTCATTGTAACGACGCTACTTGTGGTGGCAGGGTTCGGAATTTACAACATTATGAGCATGACCATCAACGACAAAATGAAGGATATTGCCATCATGAAGGCAACAGGTTTTACGGCGCGGGATATTGTGATTGTGTTTATGCTGCAAGCCGTAATTGTGGGTTTTTTCGGGGCATCGCTAGGGCTGATGATAGGCGGTTCGCTGGCGTATTGGGTTTCGACGATTCCCGTAGATTTCGGTGAATTTGCCTCCATGACGCGCTTTCCGGTGAATTTCGACCCAATGCACTATCTTTTCGGCATTATTTTCGGCGTTGGAGCCACGTGTTTAGCGGGTTTTCTGCCCTCGCGCAAAGCAGGGAAGATAGACCCGGTGGATATTATTCGTGGTTGAGTTGAATTGTTTACACTCGTCAATTTGATAACATCTTTCATGCCGACGCAGGTCGGCATCCATATCGCACAAATACACGTTGTGGTCACTTGTCAAGCCTGATAGCACCTGTTGTTATGATGACGCAGGTCGAGATTCTTCACCCAATTCAATAGAACAATCAATGTGAATACGCTGAATGCCCGATGAACACTTATTTCGTCTATATTCTTGCAAACAGCAAATATGGTACTCTTTACATTGGTGCGACAAATAATCTGCCTAGAAGAATGTATGAACACTCGCACGGTCTGATAGAGGGTTTTACCCAAAAGTATAGTGTGCATCAGCTTGTCTGGTATGAATCTACGGTTAATGCTTTCTCAATGGCTACACGTGAGCGACAAATGAAAGAATGGAAACGCGAATGGAAAATTAACCTTATCAATACGCATAACCCGGAATGGCAAAATTTATATCAACATGGAGAGATACTACCATTGCCGATACCATAATCGCCTGTGATTTTTCCTCAATGAATGCTGACCTACGCCCCGAATGATAAGCGGAGAATGGAACAAATTATTACGCGATATGGATGCCGACCTGCGTCGGCATGACAGATAGATAATCAACTACAACATCCGAGAAATATACAACCATGAACACCGTTCTTCAAACACAAACCATTACCAAATACTTCCACGAACCCGAAACCTTTGCCGTTCTCAAAGACGTGAGTTTTGAGGTCGAGAAAGGCGAATTTGTCAGCATTGTCGGCAAATCCGGCTGCGGGAAATCCACGCTTTTGTATGTGCTTTCGACGATGGATACCGACTTCGAGGGGGCATTAACACTCAACGGAACGGACATTCACGGCAAAACGCAAGACGAACTCGCCCGTTTTCGCGGGGAACATATCGGCTTTGTGTTTCAGTTTCACTATCTCCTGCCGGAGTTCACGTGCCTCGAAAACGTGATGATTCCTGCCTTGAAGCTGGGGAAATACTCACGCGAGGAAATCCGTGACCGCGCTTTGCAAAAACTCGACCTTTTGGGCGTGAGAGAACACGCTGAAAAGCGAGCATCCAAGCTCTCCGGCGGACAGCAGCAGCGTGTGGCTATTGCCCGTGCGCTTATCAACGACCCGACAATTATCATGGGCGACGAGCCAACAGGAAACCTTGATTCCACCAACACGCGCATCGTGTTTGACATTTTGAAAGACCTCAGTCGCACGTTTCACCAAACAATTATCACTGTTACGCACGACCAAGAATTTGCCGCCATGACCGATAGAATTATTGAAATGCAAGACGGGCGGATTATTTCGCATGGAAATCGCCTTAGCGCATGAGTACGAACTGCATAATTTGAAAAGCAGAATGTACACAAAGATTTGCAAAACGGAGCCACAACAATTCATGTTTTTTGCGAGAAAAAGAAAATTTATCAATCGCTTACAGCCGAGCAACAATCACCAACATTTCACATTTTTGCTTTTGAACAATTCATTATGACCATCAACCGCAAAAAAGTCTATCCGATTATGTTCGTATTTATTGTTGTCAGTACGATAGTCAGGGTGTTCTTATTTCCTGAATTTGGTTTGACGCTCTATGTGATTGCCTTTTTTTCGTCCTTGGTGGCGATACCGCTTTTGTTTGAAGGTACGCTTGCCGTTCACAATTATTTCAATCGCTTTTTCTCCACCCAAACGCGCCCGTTTCACCCGTCATATCGGCTTGCACAGCGTATTGCTATTCAACTTGGCTTGGGGATACTTGCGTATTTTGCTCTGGCAGGCATTGGCATTTGGTTCTGGCAAGGTTTTATTCCGGCTGTCATCAAACCATTGCTTTTTAGCCGCCCATTTTTTGTTGCCGGCAGTTTCTCCCTAATTACTGTTGTCGTTGCGATTAACCTCGCCCTTTTCGGCAAAGAATTTTTCGATAATTGGAAGGCGGAACTCTTGCGCAATGAACGCCTCCAAAAAGAGCGCAGCGAAGCGCAATACGAAAGCCTCAAAAACCAGCTTAACCCTCACTTTCTTTTTAATGCACTCACCTCGCTCAGTAGCCTCATTGCTGAAAATCCGCCGCTTGCCGGAGAATATGTACAGCAACTTTCCAAAGTCTATCGTTACGTGCTGCAAAGCCGCGAGAAGGAATTTGTGCCGCTCGAAACGGAAATGAGGTTTATTGCCCATTACCTCCGATTGCTCAAAACCCGCTTCGGTACTGCTTTGCAGATAGAAAGTGTTGTAAACGAAGAGGCATTGGAGCGCCTCATTGTTCCCGTGACACTGCAAACGTTGGTGGAAAACGCAATTAAACACAACGTCATCAATCTTCAGAAGCCGCTTACTATCAGGGTTTATAGCGAAAACCTGCAAGGCGCATGGTATCTGGTTGTGGAAAATTCTTTGCAACGCCGCACGCTTGTTGAAACATCAAATAAACAAGGTTTGATGAGGCTTAGAGGTTTATACGAGCATATTTCCCAACACCCCGTTATCGTCAAAGAAACAGCCACAACATTTGCTGTCAAAATCCCTTTGCTCTAGCTTTCATCATCATTCCCTGACCGATTATGACACCCGAAACACTTCTCTACACCATGAAAGCCGTCATTATCGAAGACGAGCCGCTTGTTGCAAAGGATTTACGCAATTTGCTGAACCGCATTGACGCAGGAATTGAGGTTTTGAGCGTTTTGGACAGCCTCGAAAGCGCCGAAGCGTGGTTTGCCAATAATGCCGAGCCGGATGTACTGTTTTGTGATATTCAACTTTCCGACGGCGTAAGTTTCGACCTTTTCAAGCGCATAGAGGTTGCTTGTCCGATTATTTTCACGACCGCCTACGATGAATACGCGCTTCGTGCTTTCAAATTGAACAGTTTGGATTATCTGCTGAAGCCCATTGACAGCGAGGAATTGGAGGCTGCGTTGTCGAAATTCCAGCGCTGGCGAGCGCAAAATGTCGTTCCTGCAATGCCGTCGCAATTAGCTGGGCTGCTCAGAGATTTGATGCCGCAAGCGCACGAAACCAAGCGCTACAAAGAACGTTTTTTGGTGCATGGCAAAGGCGCAATATTGCTTATTCCGGCAGAAGAAGTTGCGCTGTTTCAAAAAGAAGAAGTGATTTTCCTCACGGTGCGAGACGGGAAGCGCTATTTGACCGATTATACCACGATGGAAGAACTGGAAGAACTTGTGAATCCTGCCGAATTTTTTCGCGCCAACCGCCAAACACTCCTTCATTTAGGCGCTGTTCAGGGATTTCGCAGTGAATTTACGGGGAAACTGAACGTTACTATCAAAAACATTCCCGAACTGACGATAGATGTGAGCCGCGAGAAAGCAAGCGCTTTTAAGCGGTGGTTGGGGTAAATTGTGCCGCCAAAGCACGGAAGAAAAAATGTGCATGAACGCTGGTATTTTCGTAGATTGGCGGTCGGTTATTTTGACCGTCAATCTACGATGGTATCAGCGTTTGTCGTTAGAAATGACTTTTGATGTAAGAAATACGCTGCTTTGTCTCACAATTTTGTTCATTAGCCCAAGCCCCATGAATCTACAAAACCAAACTACCCTCATCACCGGAGCATCCGCAGGAATCGGGCTTGCGTGTGCGGAAATGTTCGCCGAAGCCGGAGCGCGTCTTATCTTGGCGGCTCGCAGAAAAGAGCGTCTTGACGAATTAGCCAAAAACCTCAAAAGCCGCTTTGGAACTGATGTTTATACCATCGCACTAGATGTGCGCGACCGTGAGGCTGTCAAAACAAGCATTGAAGCGCTTCCCGAAGCATGGCGCGATATTGATATTCTCATCAACAATGCAGGTTTGTCGCGGGGTTTGGAGCCGATTCAGGAAGGCAGCATTGATGATTGGGAAGAAATGATTGATGCGAATGTGAAAGGCTTGCTCTATGTCAGTCGTGCCGTTCTGCCCGGAATGGTAGCACGGAAGCGGGGTACGGTTATCAATTTGGGTTCGATTGCAGGGCGTGAGGTCTATCCCAAGGGCAATGTATATTGTGCCACCAAAAGCGCTGTCCGTGCGCTTTCGCAGGCGATGTACCGCGACACCAATGGCGCAAACGTGCGCGTTTGCAACATTGACCCGGGAATGGTGGAAACGGAGTTTTCGGAAGTGCGTTTTCACGGCGATAAAGACCGTGCGAAGGCTGTTTATCAAGGTTTAATGCCGCTTTCAGCGCGAGATATTGCTGATGTGATTCTCTTTTGCTGTACCCGTCCGCCGCACGTAACCTTGCACGACATTCAGATTATGCCGACGGCGCAAGCAGCAGCAACGATTGTTACGCGGACGTAAGACCGTACCTCTGTTCCAATCTCTCTTCTCTTTTTTCGTAACATATGAAAATCGGCATCATCGGCGGAAGCTATAATCCGCCGCACATTGCGCATCTTATCATCGCAGACCGCTTCACCGAACAGATGAAGTTGGATTTAACCTTTTTTGTTCCGGCATACCGTTCACCGTTCAAAATTTCCGATGATTCCTTTGAATCCAGCACCTCGCAGCAGCGCTTGGAAATGCTGGATTTGGCGATAGAATCGAATGAAAAATTTGAACTTGATACGGTAGAAATTGACCGCGAGGGCGTTTCCTACACGATTGACACGCTGAAACATTTTCGGCAAAAATTCGGCGCGGAGGCTGAATTATATTTGCTTGTCGGCGGCGACCAAGCAGCAGCCTTTACGAAATGGAAAGATTGGGAAGAAATTTTGGGCTACGTGCAACTGTGCATCGCCCGCAGACCGCATACAATCTCGCCCGATGTGGAACGGGCGATTGCATTTCACCTTTCCACCGACGAGCGTTCTCCGGTGTGGATAGAAGCCCCGATTTTAGCGGTTTCTTCGACCGAGGTGCGGCAGCGCGTAGCGCAAAATCAGTCTATTCACTACCTCGTACCGGAAAATGTTCGGCAATACATTTACCACAATAATTTGTACAAAATGCCCGAAAACGACGGTTCATGGCGGATTTGACAAACGAAAGTGCGCATCGTATCGTCATTGTGAGCAATAGACAGTTTTTACCGAAAACCTACCCTACACTCATGGAAAACCTTGATATTCATCTATTCTCCGAAGATGCTTTGCGCAAGCAACTCGAAACTGCCGAAAGTAAACTCGGTTACAAACTCGTTCATTTTTACGTGGACAGTAACGGTATTTTGAGCAAAACGCCAACAAATACCACTGCACAGTTCTACCTTTCGCCTTCCGGCGGCACCCTCCGCGACACAAATTTCAATTTGGTCACGTATAGCGCAAGGTATGATATGTACAAGGGTTTAGGGCGCTTGTAAAAAGTTGATATATCAACAGTTAGGAAGAAATTTCGCTGGTAGCAAAATATTTCTTCACAAAAATTGAATGTTACTTGATTTTTACATGGAAATCTGCTAAGTTTATGGCTGTATAAGTAGGTGCGTTACAGTCTTCCGCACTCGGTATCACTCTTTAAGTCTTTTTGTGTTTCACCTCTTTGGACAACGATTATGGATCCAATCATCCGCTTAATCATTGTAACCGTGCTGAGTTTTCTCGCCGGTTCGCTTCCGACAGCCGTTATCATCAGCCGTCGCTTTTTTGGTTTTGATATTCGTGAACGCGGAAGCGGCAATATGGGAAGTACCAATGCTTTCCGCGTCCTTGGCGTAAAATGGGGCTTGGCGGTGCAGATTATTGACATTGTGAAAGGCGTTTTGGCTGTTACTGTTATTGCATACTTCTTTGTTGGTGTGCAGATTCCCTTCCCGAATTACACGCCCTTCCAAGACATTACGCTGGTGCGCGTGATTTGTGGTATTGCTGCGGTCATGGGGCATATTTGGTCGCCGTGGGTGGGTTGGAAAGGTGGAAAGGGCATTAATACTGCTGCGGGAATGCTTATTGGTGTTGCTCCCGTGGAAGTTGCCGTTATTTTTAGCATTTTTCTTATTACCGTTGGAATTTCGGGCTATGTTTCGCTCGGTTCAATCCTTGCTGCAATGGCACTTCCCACAACGATGGCTGTTCGGTACAACATTTTTCATGTTGATATTGAAGGCTACCACACGATTGTTTTTATGCTCATCGGCTTAAGTTTGCTGGTGATTTATGCGCATCGCCAAAACATACAACGACTTTTGGAAGGCAATGAAAATAAGTTTGAAAATCTCAGGTTGGTGAATATCCTCAAGAAAAAGTAGATTTCTTCAACGATACATTTCTTCATTTGTCAAAAACGAAATTATGCACATTTCTGTTTTAGGAGCCGGCGGCTGGGGTACAGCGCTGGCTCTTGTTTTATCTGCCAATCAGCACCGCGTTACGCTCTGGGCGCGAAATGAGGACACGATAGCACAAGTGCGTCGAACTCGCATCAATAGTGCGTATTTGCCGGGTGTGGTTATCCCGGATGAAATCAACCTCACGCACGTTGCCGCCGAAGCAAACGCTGCCGAAATGCTCGTCATCGCTATTCCGACGCAGTTTATTCGCCCTGCTTTTGGGGACTATGGTTTGGATGCTGCGGGAAAAATTGTGGTCAGCACATCGAAAGGCGTGGAGCGGGGAACGCTCATGCGGGTTTCGGAGGTTTTGCGCGATGCCGCCGGAGTGGAGGCGAAAAATTTTGCGGCGCTCACCGGACCAAGCCACGCTGAGGAAGTCGCACGGCAGCTCCCGACAACGGTTGTAGCGGCTTCGGAGAGTGAGGATATTGCGAAGTTGGTACAACGCGTCTTTACGCGCTCGACTTTTCGGGTGTATCACTCAACTGATGTGATTGGTGCGGAACTTGGTGGTGCAGTGAAAAATGTGATTGCTATTTCGGCGGGAATTGTGGACGGGTTAGGCATGGGCGACAACACCAAAGCAGCCTTGATTACACGCGGGTTGGCAGAAATTACCCGCTTGGGAATTGCTCTGGGGGCACAACCAATGACGTTTTCCGGGCTTTCGGGATTGGGTGACTTGATTGTTACCTGCGCAAGCCGCCATTCCAGAAACCGCGCCGTTGGTGAGCAGATTGCCAAAGGGAAAACGTTGGAACAAATTCGTCGCGAGACGCAGCAAGTTGCCGAAGGGGTGTTTTCATCGGAATCGGTCTATGCGCTTTCGCAGAAAATTGGCGTGGAAATGCCGATTGCCAATAAAGTGTATGAGATACTGTTCGAGGACAAGCCCGCACCACAAGCCATGCACGAACTGATGACGCGGGAAGTCAAGCCGGAAAATTGGTAAATGCCGTAGGCGTTGGAATCACGCACAAAGAATGTCGTTGAAGAAAATCAACAATGCAACATCATTCGGAAGAGTTATCGTGCTGCCAAAAAGGAGGAAAAGGCATCTTTCCTCAGTTTTTTCACCAGTGATTTTATACCCTTTCGTAGTCTTTCTCGTGGTGTCCACAAAAGTTCTGCTATGCTGTCCAGCACACGCTCAATCATGCTTTTGTCCTCAAGTGAAAGACCCGGCAGGTCGTCTGGCATTGGTGATCCTGCTTGTATCTGTGCGGCGAAGAACTCTTTGTGCTTGCGGTAGTAAGCGCTGGGACGGGCGACACCGCATTGGTGAAGGCGCTGAAGTGCTGCGTCTTTATAGCCCGCTAGCAATTCTGTGTCCACATCATCTGTCATCCGTAAATATTTTTCGCACCTTTCTATCAAAAAGAGTAATTCCATTGCTTGCTGAATTGCTAGTTTTTTTTGTCCCATGCTGTAATTATAGAGACTCCAATTCTCTAAAGCAAATGCAAAGGTAAAAGAAAGGCTACCAATCCTTGGTGATGTTTGCTTATTGTCAAAGATTTTATTCACCAAGTGGCGGAAAATTTCAGACGATTCATCTGCGCTTTTTTGTGCGCCCTGAAAATCGCTTATACGATATTGTGCTGAGGCGAGGAATCTCAATGCTTGGGCTAGAGAATGTTGATATTTCTCTTGGCGTACTGCCAAACGTCGGTATATAGCGATTGCCTCGCCTAAATTTTCAATCCTTCCTTTTGAAGGAGATGTTTCCAGCATTTCAAAAGAAAGCGCAACGTCTGATAAAACCTCATCTGATTCATCCACTCGTAATAGGGGATAGCAGTTAGTTACCTCAGAGAAAAGTAAGTTTGCTGCTTCGCGTTCGGCATTGTCGAGTCTTGCCATACCTAGCCGGGTTCCTGCCCTAACGACCTCAGAAACATACTTTCCATGGTCACGATAACGCTGTGACCAAAAGCGAAAAATGTTCAAAGATTCTTGATAGATTTCGGTGACTTCTTTTCTACGACTACTTCTCCAATCTAGCAGTGTTCCCAAAATAAAGAGCGTCTTAGCAAAATTGATAGCCAGTGATTCGCTTGTTTCACTGCTTTGGCTCATTGCCAGCATATCATCAAATCCGGCGCGTTTGCAGAGTTCTTGGCTCTGGTTGATGCTTTTTTTGAGAGATATTTCTGCTTCTCCGTCCCACCCAGTTTGCTCATACAACTGCCCCAAAAAGCGATACGCACGCGGCAGGGCGACCTTATCAGGCAGGTTATCGCTACTAACGCTTTCCAACAAATCAATATACTGCTGCGCATACTCAATACCTTCGCCGCTCTTCCCGACCGCCGTAAGTACGGGGAGTAGTTGCTCATAAAGGTTTGTTTTGAGAAGAAATGTCGCGGGTTCGTTGCTCAAGGAAGCAAGTTTTTCTTTGAGGCGTGAAATTTCTTGAAGTTCGGCATCAGTGGCGGCGTGGGGCTGGTATCGTTCGACGGGCAGTTCTAGCGGCAAAGGAATGTTTTCCATTGGCATTTCTTCGGAGGGCAGACTGCCTGTGAAAGCACGGAACGACCACATATCGGGCAGTGCTTGGCTGACCTTGCGGACTGCTTCCGCGCCCAGAGCAATGCGGCAAACGCAAGCAATAGGAAGGCGAAAAAGGTAGTCGCGGCGCTGGTTGAATCCGACATACATCTCCGCATTGGAGGCAAGGGCGGCGAAATCATCCAGAAACAGTATTCCGGTCGAGCCTGTTTGCTTGCTTTCTTCCGCAAAAGCATAGACCTCATCCATGAAAGAGCGGTATGACTGCCCTTGGACGGCAATATTTTTACTGAGGCGTGCCGAAAAATGCTCTTGAATACGTGTTTTGAAGCGCCGCCAAACGCGGTCATCGTCGCATTGAAGGACAATAAACTGAAAATCTTCACTTTCCAGTACGCGCAGACACAGTGCTAGTTCTTCTTCAAATGTGGTATTCATAACACTGATTCGGGTGGACGCAGCGCAGAGGAAGGAAGGAAGCCCGGTTGTATCACGTATTGCTGGTACATATTGGACGCTTCGATGATGGGATGCACACGTTTATAGCTGCCGTCGTTATATTCAAGCACAATGAGCTGTTCCAAGCATTGTTGCAAACTGGTGCTAAATGGCGTGGGAATACCGCTTTTGTTGTTTTCCCGAAGCTGCTTGAGTGTTTCAAGTGTTTCTATGTCAAGGTTATTTGCGTACTCAGTAGCGAGGCGTTGGACGGCTTTTTGGATTGCGGTATGGTCAATCGTTGTCGCGGTATTTGTGGTGAAAATCAACGCATACTGAATGATGCGTAAAAGCTCGCGTGGCGAACCGCCGGAATACATAATTGCCATTTTGACGGTCTCACGACTATCAAACAGCGATTCGTCTATGCGCTTAAAGACGAACTCGTAGAAGCGTTCTATGGCTGCGGGAACTTCATCGCCGTTTCTTTCGCGCAATTTGACAAAGGGAAACGAAACAACTGTGCTGAACATTTCAAGGTGTGTGCGTTCTTTCATCAGTTCAATCGGCAGCGCAAATATCGTATTCGCTTTGATGAGTTGAATTTTGTTACTTTCATCAATAATCACCTTGCGTCGCATAGCCGCCGTTGCTATCTTTTCCGAGCCATCCACAATAAAAAGAATATCCCGCGCAATCCCGCGCTGATTCAATTCCAATACCGTCGTTTGAAGAAATTCATTAAAGCGATTCGCAAAGTCAGGGAAGCGTGTGCGCACCACTGTGCGGATTTTGGTCGTGTTTTCGGTGCTGCCTATAAGCCCTGCTTTCAATTTCGCCGCAAATTTGAAAATACTGAAAAACCCCGGCGTTTCGCTACCAAGTTCCAACTCTATGCCGCCACTGCGTTTGATATTTGTATTGATTTCTTCGATTCTTTCGCTAAACCAGTTATGGATAGAAACCAGCATTGCTTGGTCATCGGCTGGGATCTTATCCTCGTGCAGGCGCTTTGCAAGCTGTTCTACTTGCACAAGCACAATATCCATGTATTCTATGTCGTTGGTATCCAATTCGCTATCAATATTGCACACAACGCAATAGAAGCAGTCGGGCTTATTCAGTCTGGCAACATATTTCGCCAATTCCGATGTTTTCCCCGAACCCCGCATACCGCCAAGGAAGAGAGTAGTTTTGTTGAGATAATTAATGGAACTGTCGTAGGTAAAATCATCAGAATCAACGTTGAGCGTCTCATAAATCATCCTCTCGGCAAAATCCCCGCGCACATCGCTAAAATCAACGAAAAATGGGTCATCAGGGCTTGGAACAGGCGTATCAAAGCGGACAGCACGTCTGATTTCTTTCAACGTCGTTGCCTTTTGATTTTGAGGGATTTCCGGCGACATGGCTTTTGTTTCCTTCGTGAATCTAGGTTTACAAGGGTGAGATAATTGTTCATCCGAACAAACGATGTGAAAAACAATCGTTTGCGAATGTACGATAAAATTAAAAAAAAATAGCGGTTTTTATCCTTCTTGCGTTCAAATGACAAATGCGAACGTCGTATTTTTGAAAGGAGGTTTGTTGCAGCGAACAGTAGTAGTGATTTTGCATCACCATAGAAGCATACTAAAGCGCACTGCTAAACCTTTTCAAATCAGTCTCTTCATGCACTCTGTTGTACGGTAAGACTCTTGGAAGTATATTGCCAATAATTCCTATTCCTTTGGCTTTATTTCTGATTTCATGTTTTTTCTCCGAACCTCTTCTCTCCTTGCATTCGTGCTGCTTTTGAGCATGGTGCAAGCCTTCGCACAACGCTCCACCGTCACCTTTCGCCTCGCCGACCCGCAAAAACGCTATGTCCGCGCCTTCGTGCCGGGCGAGTTTAATAATTGGGGACCCAATTCCGGCGGACGCATAAGTAGCGGTGCGGCTTCCGAGATGCAATATGATTCCGCAAGCGGCTCGTGGATAAAAACCTTGATGCTCAATGTGGGACAGCGCTATCTCTACAAATTCCACGTGCATCTGAACGCTTCGGGAGCGCAGTTTGAGTGGCTGCCCGACCCTTTGAACGACGTGCAGGACGGTTCGGCGAACCAAAACTCCGTGCTGCAAGTCGCACCATTGCTTATTTTTCAGCCTGCCTTGCAAACCAGTAACAATGCGGTCTTGGGCGTGAGTGCTTCTCTTGCCGGAAATTCCTCACTGACGCGGCTTGCCGTTATAGCGGGTGCAGACACGACCCTTATCACTGACTCCGACCTCTCACGTGTGCAGCAAAGCGGCTTTCTGAGGCTGACCTTTCGCAATGCCGTTTCCACCTCAGCAAACGTGCGGATTTTGGTGAGTGACAATGCCGGAAACAGCGCTAACTACCGCTTTCCTGTCATTATCAACGCCACTCCCGCTTGGGCGCGAGATGCCGTCTGGTATCAGATTTTTCCTGAGCGCTTCCGCAATGGCGACACGCGCAACGACCCCACGCGGGCTAGTCTCGAACTCGGCAACGGCGTTACCGACAAATGGCGCATTAAACCTTGGGGCAGCGATTGGTTTTCGCGGGACGAGTGGGAACGCGAGTTTGGTGGGAATTTTTACAACAACTCCATATTCCACCGCCGCTATGGAGGCGATTTGCAGGGCATTATTGACCGCTTGGATTATCTGAAAGATTTGGGCATAACGGCGCTGTACCTGAACCCCATATTTTACGCCAATTCCTTGCACAAATACGACGGTAACGCTCATCATCACATTGACCCGTATTTCGGACCCAACCCCCAAGCGGACTTGGCGCAAATTGCCCGTGAAAATGCAGCCGCAGAGCCGTATAATCCCCAAACGTGGCGCTGGACAAGCGCAGATTCACTCTTTTTGCGGCTGATTCAAGAAGTGAAGCGGCGGAATATGCGCATCATCATTGACGGCGTTTGGAATCACACGGGGCGCGGGTTTTATGCCTTCGAGGACATCGTGCGGAACCAGTCGCAATCCCGCTTTAAGGACTGGTACGCTGTGTCGCGCTTCGACGACCCCGCAACGGCGACGAATGAATTTGCCTACAAATCATGGGAAAATTTCACCTCGCTGCCCGAATTTGCGCGGACTTCGGACGGACGCGACCTTGCGCCTGCACCGAAAGAATACATCTGGAACGTGACGCGGCGCTGGATGGACCCCAACGGCGACGGCAATCCCAACGACGGCATTGACGGCTGGCGTTTGGACGTTGTGCCGTATATGCCGCTTGGGTTCTGGAACGAGTGGAATGTGTATGTGCGCACGATAAACCCCAACGCCTACACTACCGCCGAAATCTGGACAGACCAAACGCCTCTTTTTGTGCGGGGCGGCAACTTTTCGGCAGCGATGAATTATTGGGCGTTTGCGCTTCCCGTCAAAGACTTTTTCATCAACCGGCGCGGCACGGCGGAATCGTTCTGGAACACCATTACAAGCCGCATGAATGCTTACACGCCAGAAGTGCAAGCAGCGATGCAAAACATGATGGATTCCCACGACACAGAGCGCCTTGCCTCGCAAATTGTGAACAGCAACCTTACAGGAACGCCCACGAACAACGCTTGGGGGCGACCGTCCTATCTCATTCGCAAGCCCACGCAGCAAGAGCGTGATGTGCAGAAACTCATTGCACTCTTTCAAATGACCTTCACCGGCGCTCCCATGCTCTATTACGGCACGGAATCCGGCATCTGGGGCGGCAACGACCCCGACGACCGCTCCCCGATGAATTGGGCAGATATTCGCTTCGATGCGCAAACTGCCTCGCACTCCCCAGCATTTATGCGCCCTGTGGATGATATGAATTTTGATAGTAGTTTGGTAAGTTTTTACAGAGAATACATTCAATTCAGAAACCGCTCACAAATAGCTTTTAGTAGTTCTTTTGACAGATTAACGTATTCACTCTCCAGAGCAAATTTTATGAGTGTCAATTCACGTGCTTTCGGTTACTACTTTGCATCTAACCAAGTAAACGATGCTTTTGTAGCCTTTAATTTGAGTGAGGACACTGTTTCAATGACTGTTCCTATTCGATGCTTCTGTGCTGCGTATAAAGCAAATATTTTCAGTACAGCACCAATAAGTTTTGACCTTCGGCAGCAACCAGTTAGAACTTTTACAATAATTATGCCGCCACAAAGCGGAGCTTTGCTGAAATTATTGACACAGGTGGGTGTTAAAATAAATGAGTTAAACTCTACTCTTAAAACCTTCCCCCAACCCTTCACCGAGCGTACGACGCTGGAATACACGCTGGAGCGCCCGTCGGAAGTGCTGGTGCGGGTGCATGATGCTTTGGGGCGAGAGGTGATGCGCTTTTCGGAGGGGCTGGTAGCGGCTGGTGCGCACACGCGGGAGATAGACGGGACGGCGCTTGCAAGCGGAGTGTATTTCTGCACGGTGAGTGAAAGCAGCAGTGGTATGGTTCGGCGGGTAATGCTGGTGAAGCGGTAGATAAAACTCTTCCCCGTCCTACGCCTTCTTCGGCGTAGTGCGGGTTACCCGGCAGATGATTTACCCAACAAAAAAATCCGGCGTGAAAACCCGTACAACGGCAGCGTTCTTGCGCTCCTCAGCCGTTGGACGGGGACAACCTGCTGTTGCGGTAAAAGTCCCATATTGACAGAACGGCAGGTTTTCACTTCGCAAAAATCTCCGCCAATTTCGCACTAAAAAGTGCTATATTTGCAAGCTACACTCGCAATTCGCTTGCGTGCTTGTCTCGCGCAGCGACCATTTTTCGCACCATTCGCAGATTTTCGATGAAAGACGCACTTATTCGGCGCATTACGGAACGTGATTACACCGTTGGTATCATTGGTTTGGGGTATGTCGGATTGCCGCTCTTGGCGGCGTTCCATAAACAGGGCTTCCGCGTTGTCGGTATTGATATTGACGCGGCAAAAATAGAAGCCTTCCGCACGGGAACAAGTTACATCAAACACTTCGCTGCCGCAGAAATGCAGGAATTAAGCGCTTCGGGGCGTGTTCGCGTGACGAATGATTTTGCTCTTGTCAATGACGTGGATGCCGTGATTTTGTGCGTTCCCACGCCGCTCACCAAACACCGTGAGCCGGATATGAGTTACATCATTAACACTTCCAATGCGATTGCACCGCACCTCAAACGCGGTCAAATCATCATTCTCGAATCCACGACCTACCCCGGCACAACCGACGAACTCATTCGCCCCATCTGCGAAAGGGCTTCAGGACTGAAGTCCGGCGAAGGATTGTATTTTGCCTTCAGCCCTGAGCGCGAAGACCCGGGCAATCCGCATTACGGCACAGCAACAATTCCGAAAGTCATTGGCGGCGACGGCGCAGATGCGCTGGACATCGCAGAGGCGCTGTATTCTGCGGCAATCGTGCGCACGGTGCGCGTTTCCAATCCCAAAACGGCGGAAGCGGTGAAACTGCTCGAAAATATCTTCCGCTCGGTGAATATTGCTCTCGTGAACGAGTTGAAATTAGTCTTTCATGCGATGGGCATTGATGTACACGAGGTGATTGAAGCGGCGAAGACGAAGCCTTTTGGTTTTATGCCGTTTTACCCCGGTCCGGGTTTAGGCGGACACTGCATTCCGATTGATCCCTTTTACCTGACGTGGAAAGCTCGTGAATTTGGCTTGCATACACGCTTTATCGAACTTGCGGGTGAAGTGAATACTGCTATGCCGCAGTTTGTGTTGAAGCGTACAATCGAAGCGCTGAATCACAAGAAAAAGTGTATGAACGGAAGCCGTATTCTTTGCGTCGGACTGGCATACAAGCCGGATGTGGACGATATGCGCGAATCACCGACCTTTGCGATTATGGATTTGCTGCAACACGAAAAAGCGATTGTTGATTTTTACGACCCCTATATTCCGACCATCCCTGCAACCCGCGAACACGCTGCCTACACAGGCAAAACCTCCGTTGAATGGCGTAAAGACGTGATTTCGGGCTATGATGCGGCAGTGATTGTTACGAATCATAAATCCGTCAATTACGCGGAATTGCTTCAGTGGTGCGATACCGTGATTGACACGCGCAATGCGCTGAACGGTATGGATGCTGCTTGGGAACAGGTTTGGAAGGCGTAAAAGTGATTTGACAAATTCGTGTTGCATTGTTTCCCGTAGCACAGACTGAGCGCGGATCTCAACTTGTCTGTGTTCCTAACGCCGTCAGGTATAATTACCGAAAGCAGCGCAAACACTGGCTTTAAGACTATTCGCTTCGCTCATTTTTGACACAGACAAGAATGTCTGTGCTACAGTGAAGATTGTTTTCTTGTGTTCCTAAACTTGTATGCACAGCATCACATCTCGCATAATGTCGTTATTGCTCCTTGCAGCCGGAGCAGTTTCCCTCTTTGGCGTGTACTCATGCGGACGCACGATAACTGACCCCGCAGAGATTGTGATTCCGCCGTCGAATGTAAGTTTTGAGCGGCATTTGCTTCCGGTATTTAATTTGACGTGTAACTCTTCGGGTTGCCACAGCGCACAAACACGTGCGGGCGGAGTGGCTTTAACATCATATTTTGAGGTTGTTTTTAACGCGCCGGGTTTGGTGCTTCCGAACAGACCCGACCAAAGTATTTTGCTGCGCGTTATGGATTTTACGTCGCGGACGCGCATCCCGCACCGCGAGTCGTTCCAAAGCCGTATCACACAAAATCACATTGACGGTGTGCGGACGTGGATTCGTGAAGGTGCGCAGTAGGTTGTGTGTTGTTGTTTCATTCAAATTTCTGATTCCATGCGATTATTCCTCCTCCTTCTCGTGTTTTGTGTGGTATATTTGCCTTCGCTTGCCGCACAAAACCGTGATACCGCTTCGGCGAAAGCGCCCGTGCAGCCTCGTGTTTGGCTGACGATTGAGGTTTTGGAAAAAAAACCGTCGCTTGGTACGAAAGCCTCTGCATTCAATGAATTTATTCCGGTGGTGATTGTGGATAGTGCCACCAACGCCTATTTGTACGCGCTTTCGGGGGAAATGGTCGAGGTGGGAAAAGAGCGCACGTATTTTGTGAGTGTTGTTTCGGGCGAAGATAAATCGTTTTTGGTGGAAGGCGCTCCGGTGCAAGTTGTTCGGACGGGTGTACCGCAAAAAGATGACCTTATTTACCAACGCGAGTTTGTGATTCGCACGTCCGTTGCGGCAGACACCGCAGCACCGATTCCTGAAAATATCGTTGCCGAAGCAGCACCGCCAAAGCCTGTTTTGAAGCCACAAGCAGCAACACTTTCGTACAATGCCAACGCTCAAAATCCCTGCCCCTATTTGATTCAATTTTGCGCATTATCGCTGGAAAAAGATGCCTTACAAATCCGCGATGCTTTGCGCAAAGCAGCGGCAAAGGAAAAACGTCTCGCAGATGCTCGTGTAGAGCCATTTTTCGAGAAAGTGCGGAACATTCAGTATCAGCGCGTCCGGGCGGGCTGTTTTGCCAGCATCAGCGAGGCAAAAGAAGCAATGGAGAGTTTTACGAAGATTTCCCAAAGCCTGAAACTCGGCGTTGTGCCTATTGTGGTAAAGTCGGAATAATGATTCGGCATTGAGAACGAGAGTTCCGCCACTTACACTGTCTTGCGAGGAGCATTGTCCACGAATAGCACGAATCCTCACGAATCAAGACAATCACAACATTTTTTTCACTCGCAAAAGAATACAAATTCGTGTCAATTCGTGCAATTCGTGGATAAAATTCAGCGGAATCCGACCGAAGACTTATACTCCCAAACAGCGCATGATTTCTACTACCGAAGCCATTATTTTGAAATCGGTCAAATACCGCGATTCGGGCAAACTTCTGACCGTTTATACAGCAGAATTTGGACGATGTTCGCTTATTGCCAATGGCGCTCGGAAGGCAAAAAACAAGTTTGGAAGCGCCTTAGAGCCAATGTCGTGCAGTACACTCACCTTTTACAAGCGCTTGGGAAAAGACCTTCACACACTTTCGGGAGCAGAAACCGCCGTGCCGATGCGGAATCTCATGGACTCCTTCGACCGCATGACAACAGGGCTGGCAATCTGCGAAACAGTCCATTCCACGCAAACGCACGAAGAACAGAATCTCGCTATTTTCACGCTTTTGAAACAATCCTTGCTGGCGCTGAACGCAGGCGAAGGCAACGAACAAACGCTCTTAGCGTGGTTTCAAGCGCATTATGCGGCACAGTTGGGTTTTCGCCTTGCGCCGGATTTCTGCGCAGCAAGCGGTGAAGCGGTCTCGCCGTCGGATGCTCCACAGTTTGTTCTCTCCTTAGCAGACGGAGCGCCTTATTCACCAGCTTTTGCGCAAGTAAACACGGGTTTTCGGATGGATGCCGGAACATTGGCTATTTTACAGCGTTTGTTGCACATTCCGCCTGAACAGGCTCTGCGCATTGCGCTTTCCGAGCGCCAGCACACGCAGTTGTCGGATTTTCTGACGCTGTATTATCAATTTCACCTCGACCGCACCGTCAGTGACCGTTCCCGCCGTTTTATGCAGGCTGCACAGGGCTTGTAGTCGTCATGTTCTGCGTATTCTTCGTGCTTGCAAAACGCCTGAAAAATCGTAGTTTTGTGAACACGATTTTTCTTCAACGCATTATGAAAAATACCCCACTTTCACGCCATACCGAGCGCACGTTGTCCACCCGTGAACGCTCCATTTTGCAAGCGATTGTCCAGAATTTTATTTTGGATGCTACGCCTGTCGGGTCGCGCAATCTCTCGAAAGTTTTGCAGGAAGAATTACATCTCAGTCCAGCCACGCTGCGTAATGCAATGGCTGACCTTGAAGAAATGGGCTACATCACGCAGCCGCACACGTCGTCGGGGCGAGTGCCGACGGACAAAGGGTATAGGTATTACGTGGATTCGCTGATGAACATTGAAGCGCTGGCAACAAAGGAAATTCAGACGATTCAGCAAAATATTTTAGTGGCAAAACAGCAAGAAGCCGCATTGAAAGATGTCTCTAAGGTATTGGGATCGCTTTCGCGTTATGTCAGTGTGATAAAAATGCCGCAAATCGCTCATGCAACGATTGATAAAATCGAACTTTTCCGTCTTGCCTCGCGCCGATTGTTGGTTGTGCTGACGCTTAATTCCGAGATTGTTCGGACGCTTACGCTGGAAGCATCGTTTGAGCTTGAGAGTCTTGATTGTGAGGATGTCGCTCGTGCTCTTAATGAGCGGATAGCAGGGCAACCGTTGGATGAAATTCGGACAAATTTGCCGAATCTTGTTCGTGAAGTTGATACGGACAACCACGCATTGGTGAGGCTTTTCGTGGATTCTGCCGATGCGCTTTTGACCGACCACGTTGTTCCGGGCGGGACAGTGCATATTGCCGGAGCGCAGCACCTTTTTGACCACCCTGAATTTGGCTCTCCGTCTCGTGTTCGGAGTATCATCGAGCTTATCGAAAGCGAAGAAATTATCGTGCATTTGCTGGAAAATTCTGCCGCGCAAGAAGGCACGGTAAGCATTGCGATTGGCAGCGAGATAGATTCGACGCTGATGGAAGAATACAGCTTGCTGACGACGAAATACCGCTACGCGCCTGCTAATGCGGTCGGGACGATTGGGCTGATTGGTCCGAAACGCATGAATTATTCGCGCTTGATTGCCATTATGCACTACGTGGCTTCAGCGCTTTCGCAAGATGAATTGTAATTGTTTACTTCAATCTCCAAAGGTTATTTTCAAAGGTTGTTTATGGAAACATCTCAACAAGAAATTTTGACTGATGAATACCGTGTAATCCGCACCGGTGCTTCGGTTGCGGAGTATCTTGCGCTTGAAGAAGAGCATCAAACAAAATACGAATATCACAACGGAGATATAGTCGCAATGCCCGGTGGAACAAGTGAACACTCAAGTTGTAATGCCGCTTTGACGGCATTGCTCTTTTTTCAGGCTCGAAAGCAAGGAAATAGGCTCTTCACCAGCGATATGCGCGTCAATATACCGACCTACAATCGCTATGTGTATCCTGACCTGACAATAGTTCGTGGCGCACCTGAGTTTGCCGACGCAAAACGCACACAATTACTGAATCCGACCGTGATTATTGAGGTGTTGTCAGGCAGTACGGAAGATTATGACCGCTCGGACAAATTCGAGTATTACCGCAGTATTCCGTCGTTGCAGGAAGTCGCGTTTTTCGCTCAAGACCGCGCCCACGCTGAACTTTTTCGCAAAAATGCAAACGGGCGTTGGGAAATAATTGAAGCGGAGGTTTACCCGTAATAACTGTCCATCACATTTCTTTCAGCAAATCCTCGTCATTTATTCCAATTTGTACCACGTTCTTATGGAAACGCACGAACAAGATGTTTTGACGCAAGAATACCGCGTAATCCGCACCGGTGCTACGGTGGAGGAGTATTTTGCATTTGAAGATAAGAGTGAATTTCGCCATGAATTTCATAATGGAGATATAGTTGCTATGCCCGGAAATACTGGCTACCACGAAGAACTCAATGCCGAACTTATTGCTGCTTTGCTTGGGCAGCTACGCAAACGAGCGAAAGTGTATGGAAGTAATTTGAAAACAATGATTCCCACGTACAATCGGTATGTCTATCCTGATATTACGGTGGTTTCGGGCGAACCCGAATTTGCCGACGCGAAACGTACACAATTACTGAATCCGACAGTCATTATTGAGATTCTTTCGGGCGGTACGGAAGATTATGACCGCTCGGATAAATTCGAGTATTACCGTAGTATTCCGTCGTTGCAGGAAGTCGCGTTTTTCGCTCAAGACCGCGCCCACGCTGAACTTTTTCGCAAAAATGCAAACGGGCGTTGGGAAATAATTGAA
>JALONG010000101.1 GCA_025455065.1 Candidatus Kapaibacterium sp.
GGAACGGCGCATGATGTTGAGCAACAGGTTACAAACATTGTTCTATTCAATCCAATATACAAAGAATTTATGCATAATTGTCAACTCAAATTGGTATAAAACCTCATCCCCAAAGGCGCTGAAGAAAATTATACGTGTTTGCGTAGGCAATGCGGTGCAACTGCTCTTCCGAAACCATCCCGCTCAGCCGCTCCAAAATAAGCGGAAACTGAGCAGAATTGCGGTGTTCGTGAAAAAAATCTTCTTGTTCGTCCTCTTCTTCGTCCTCGTCTGTGCCAAGCGAAAAAAAGAAATCCGAACCAAATGCCAAATTTGCCCCTGCGCCTTTTTCAATGCCGTGCAAAATGTGGTCGTAGAGCGCATCAGGATTGGTATCATGGAGAAAATCCCGATAAAAATTCATGCCGATAAGCCCGCCGCGCGTGATGATTTCCTGCACGATGTCGTCGGGCAGATTGCGCTCGTGCTTGTGAACGGCGCGGAAATTCGAGTGGCTGGCAATGAGGGGAACATCAAGGCTGTATTTGTCAATGCACTCGATAATGTCCCGCGCAAGTGCGTCGCTGGTGTGCGAAAGGTCAATCGCAACATTCATGCCGCTCAGGTATTCCAAAAATACCTGTCCGTCAGGTTTTAAGCCAATGCCGGGTGTGTCGTTGCCGCCGCCGAAGCGATTTTCGTCGTTGTGTGTGAGCGAGACGTAGAGGATTCCTCCGGTGTTTTCCAGTATGGTTTCAAACATCGCTAAACCGTCGTCTAAATCGTCATCCTCTTCGCAAAATGCGGACGCATTTTCAATCGCGGCAATAATGGTCGTGCGGTCTGATTCCAAGACCTCCGCCCAATCTTCAACTTCGTCCACGTGCTGCACGTAATCGTCGTAATTGTCGAGAAGTTCCAAAAAGGCGACACTTTGCTCAATACCGCTTTCAGTGCTGCCTTCTTCGGTGGGAACGTAAATTGCCATCGTTTGCAATTTGACATTGCCCTCACGCAAGGACACAAGCGAAGAGCCGATTTCCGTGGAGTTTTCGGGGTCAGCGTCGGGAATACCGGTGATGTAGGAAAGGAGGTCGCAGTGGAGGTCGAAAACGGGTGTCATGGTTGTAAGAAATCAAGGTGAATGTAAAAGAGCATTGGAAAAAAAGCAAAATTATACTAAATTTAGTTGTTGAGCTAAATTTATTGATGATTGTGTTTCACAATGTTTTTATGATTTATAGGAAATTTGTATGAAATCCGTAAAAGTAGAATTCAAAAACCCATTCCGCCCGGGCGCAGGTCAGATGCCGCCATATTTAGCCGGACGGGAGCCTCAAATTAGCGAGTTCCGTACATACTTAAAGCAATCCCCGATTTTGCAAAATCTGGTATTAACCGGATTGCGAGGTTCAGGAAAAACCGTGTTGCTGGATACATTCAAACCGATTGCTATGAAAGAAGACTGGCTCTGGGTTGGAACGGATTTGTCGGAATCCGCGAGCATTAGCGAGGAAACACTTGCAACGAGGCTTATTGCGGATTTATCGGTTGTCACTTCCAACATCAAGATTCGTAAGCAAAGTGCCGCAACGATAGGTTTTATCACGGCATCGGAAGAAGAAGAAATGCCTGTGAACTATCAAATGCTGGTGCAGGTTTTTCAGCGTACGCCCGGTTTAGTGGTTGATAAAGTAAAAAGTGTTCTTCTTTTTGTCTGGGAACATCTTCAGCGCCAAGCCAAGCCGCCCAAAGGCATTGTGTTTGCTTACGACGAAGCTCAACATTTGTCCGACCATGTAAAAAAAGAGCAGTATCCGTTAGCGCTGTTGCTGGAGGCATTTCAATCTATTCAAAAACAAAATGTCCCCTATATGCTGGTTTTAACGGGTCTGCCTACCTTGTTCCCGAAACTTGTCGAATCACGTACTTTTGCCGAGCGGATGTTCCATACCATGTTTCTTGACCATTTGGAGCGCTCCGAGAGCATCAAAGCCATAACAAAGCCGATAGAAGATGATAGCTGCCCAATCAAACTCCATGCAGAATCAGTGAATGTCATTGCTGAAAATTCAGGTGGCTATCCGTATTTTATCCAATTTATTTGCCGCGAAGTATATGATGTATTTATTCAGAAAAAGCGGCTTGGGGAGAAAGCATCAGTGCCAATCAATGAAATTATTCGCAAACTGGATGCTGACTTTTTTTCAGGGCGATATGCCCGTGCAACGGATAGGCAGCGCGACCTGCTTAATGTCATTGCGCAGTTACCTAAATGTGACGTGGAATTTACCGTACATGAAATTATGAAAGAATCGGCTACGCAACTGAAAAAGCCGTTTAGTAGTAGTCATATCAATCAAATGCTCAATACATTGACCGATGCGGGTTTAGTGTACAAAAAGCGCCCCGGCAAATACGCTTTTGCCGTACCGTTGCTCGGTCAATTCCTTCGGCGACAGATTCAAGAAGAAAAAACCTTGCTTTAATGCGGTTTGGGGCGAATAACAGAACTCCAATGGCGGCGAAATTAGAGGTTTTGCGCCGGAAATCAAAAAGAATTTTTGGTAATATCACCGAAAACGTGTATATTTGGGGCTACAAAAAACGAAAATCATCATTCTCATTAGTATTTCTCACAACACGTATGTCGAAAGTTTGTCAAATCACCGGCAAAACCGTGCAGTACGGTAACAACGTCTCGCACGCAAACAATAAAACACGCCGCCGCTTCCTCCCGAACCTCCAGAAAAAGCGCATTTGGGTGCCGGAAGAAGGAAAATTTGTTACCTTGAAAATCTCTACCCGCGCAATGCGCACTCTTGACAAAAAAGGTTATACCGCCGTTGTCAAAGAAGCAAAAGCAAAAGGTTTGATGGCATAATATGATGTAACACCGCTTCATTTCAAGCATTCACCAAGCACTGACAGCAAATATCTTCGACGAAGCACCATCACCAACGAATAGGCTCGCCCCTACATCTCACACGGATGCAGGGGCTTTTTATTTTTGAGAGTGACATTTCCCCCCGTTTGGTCGTTGAATAAGCAATGAAGCCCTGCTCCTGCGCTCTATGCAGAAACAGGGCTTCTCTTTTGAGAGGCAATATGCAAACGGAAAAATAGCGAAAGACTACACGAAGAAGTTAGGACGATATGAGTGTTGGTAAGCCGCTTCAATACCACATTTCTTCATTTCATACTTCATCATTTATACTTCCTACTTTTCCGGACTACGTTTTCGGGCTACGCTTTCGGGCGTGTCGAAATGTTAAACGGCAAATACAAAGGGCAAGAGCTGACGGCGCTTGTAGCAAGAAAAACTACTGCCAATGCGCCTAAAATGAGCGCTGCCGTGCCGCTTATTGCTCCTGTCAAGTACAGTACGCCGACTACCGCCGCAAGAATGACGCGAATAATTCGGTCGAGTGTTCCCATATTCTTTTTCATGATGACAGACTCCAACGTGTGAGAAAATTTGTGGTTATTACTCATGCTGAGTTTTACACTACCTGAGTTTTACACTACAAATTTAGCGCTGGAGAGAGGAGAAACTCGGTGATAATGTCACAAAACAGAAAAAAAACTGCTCAGACGACACCTTCATTAAGAAACGAAAGCCACCTACCGATCCGCACCAAACCTCTTGAAATCAAGCCTTCAATGCGAAGTGTCAATGTGAAGAACCAATGTGAAGAATAGTTTGTAGTTCTTCTAACTCATGTTGCTTTAATGAAAGTTCATTTTCTAAAAGACCGAGTGAGTGCGTCGGAGCCTCCTCCGTGTGGCGAAGTCCGTAACTCAACGATAAACTCTCTTTTGCTGCCAAGAGTACGGAAATACTTTGCTCAATTTCTGTATAGCGTTGGTGGAGATGTGATGATGTACTCATTTGTAGTATCCTCATCAATAATTGAAACAATAATTTTTTTTGCGGAATTATACTCGCGGGGGCAATATCGCAAAAAAACTCCCTTCAATGCAAATCCAATGACCGAGACCCCCATTCTAATGACCGGGAGCGAAAAAGTAATGACCGAGACCCCCATTCTAATGACCGGGAGCTATTGCAAATGTCAAAAAATTTTCGTATGAGGAATCTGCAATAATAGATAAAAGAAGGTGATGTCCTAAATTATCGCAGCCTACAACAAATGGTCATTAGTCAGGTCTTTTGGGAATAATTGTCCACGAATTGCACGAATCCTCACGGATAAGGATAATCACTACGTTTTTTGTGATTGAAACAAAATGCAATTCGTGTCAATTCGCGCGATTCGTGGATAAATTTTTGTGGAACCTCTTGAATTTCATGAAATCATCACTACACATACTCATGAAGAACATCTCGAAACGGCTCCTCTGCGACAATTTCCTCGCCATTGGGTAGAAGAGCAACGATAGATTCGCGGTTGGAGCGGAATTGGAACTGTATATGAACAGGATTGACGATAGTCCCTCTGGCAATGCGCACACAGCCGTCTCCAAGAAGCGCATCTTGGAAGTGTTTCAGTGGCAGCGAAGGCATAAGATTCGTTCCGTCTGCAGTAACAATCAGGCAGTAATTTCGCGCTGCTTGCGCATAGACAATATCTCTCACGGGAATTCGGTGGGTTTTTACTTGGTTTTGACGCAAAATCCGAACTTCAATGATGCTGTCTTGCTTTTGGGGAAGAGGGCGTTTTTGTGAAGTGGATGATGAAGCAGATTGTGGAGCAGGTTGTTGGTGGAGTTGTTCGCTTATCTGTCGTATTTTCATGATTTCGTCAATCGCTTTATCAACGGCAATTTTGAACTCGTTAGCGACCAAAGGCTTATCCAAATAGTCCAGTGCGCCGTACTGGAGCGCTTGTTTCATAAATTTTCGCTCCCGCTCCATCGAAATAATAATCACAACAAGGCGCTCTCGCTGCTCCGGGCTGAGTGTGTCCAATGCCTCGAAGCCCGTACCGTCGTTCAGGTCTATGTCCAGAAAAATAATATCCGTCTCGGTTGTTTGCAGGAGTTCTATGGCAGACTTCACACGGTCTGCCTGACCAACAACTTTTGTTACTCCTTCATAATAACGAGCCAGATACAGCCCCACTAATTCCCGAATATTCCTGTGGTCATCAATGATAACCACCCGTATCGGTTCAAGGAGTGGCGACTGAAAGGAATTTTGCGATTCAATCATCCGAAATAAGCGATGGTTGGGATAATAAAACTCTTCCCGTAGCACAGACATTCTTGTCTGTGTCCGAAATGAGCGAAGCGAATAATCTTCAAGTAGCGCAATTTCAGCAGCTTACGGGATTACGCTTGTCGGCGTTAAAGACACAGACAAGTTGAGCGCCGCGCTCAGTCTGTGCCACGAGGAAATTCCTTGATTCTTAACTTGGATAAACTCTAATGTCTATACTAAAAATGGGTGAAAATTGCTTATGTCAAATCCGTGCGACGGCAGCGTTCTCGCACTCCTCAGCCGTCGGACGGGAAGAGCGTCTCAACCTTTTTGAGTATAACATCCATTATTCTTTCGCCGTATCCACAACACAAGGAAGCACCACTGTTACTTGTGTGCCGGCTCCTTTCCCGTCTTCGTCGTACAGGTCGTTGTAGGTGACGGGCAGCTCTATACCATAGACGGTTTGAAGCAACTGCATACGCTCTGCCGTTACGGTGGTTGCTATGGAAAGGTTCTCCTGCTTTTTCCGTTCTGCTTTCCGGCGGGCAGCTTCTTCGCGCCCGATGCCGTTGTCCTCTATCACACAGTGCAGTTTTCCTTGTTCCAGAGAGACGTGAACCGATACAATCCCGATTTCCCGCGTTTTCCAGTCTTCTTCTTCCAAGCCCCGTATTCCGTGCCGAATGGCATTTTCGATGAAGGGCTGCAAGATAAACGTTGGCATTTGGCGTTTACGCCAGTAGTCCAAATCGGGGTTGTCAAAATCAAGAATCTCACTGCTCTCTCCGCCCATGCCATCGTCCGCAAAAGCAGTTTCATCGCTGCCCAGCGTCAGATACCATTTCATGCGTCCTGTATTGCGTAGTTCTTCCAATGCCAGATACTGCTGCAAAATACTAATTTCATCGGAAACAGAAATAAAATCTTTCCCACTTTCCAACACGATACGGGATAATAATTTGCTGAAAATGCTGATGTAATGACTTGCAAGTGCGCTGTTTTGGATTTCCACCAAACGCTGAATTTCCGCCATCACGTTAAACATAAAATGGGGTTTCATCTGCAAACGCAGCGTCTGCATCTGGGCTTCGCTTAGTTTGCGGAGGATAACCTGTTTCTCGTTTTCCTCTGTCAGCTTTTGTATCTCTCGCTCATGGCGGCGGCGTTGTATGACCGCGCCCACGCGAATAAAACCCGCCGCAAAGACCACCACCGCCACCGCACGGGTGACGGGGTGCATCCACCAAGGATAAGGCACGTGGACGTGTAGCGTGAAGATGTTGCTGCTGTAAAGTGGCTCGTCCTCCCAAGGGTCTTGAGCGCGGGTACGCACCAAAAGCGTGTGTTCGCCCGGAGGCAGCGACGAATACCGCAGCGTCCGTAAGCCCGCATCCGGCATCGTGTTCCAGCGGTCGTCCACGCCCTCCAACTTGTATTCCAGATGATGACGCTCAGGGCGAATCATCGAAACCACGCCGCAAAGAATTTGAAACGAACCATTGTAGGCGCAGTGCAGCGTGTCGCCGTGCTGCGGCACACTTGCCGCCAAAGTGTCATTCCGCAGCCATTCCATTGCCACAACACGGGCGGTGTCGGTGAAGGCGCGGGCGCGACGGTCGGCATGGAGAACATCGCCGTAGTAGTCGAAGATTACGCCGCCGGAGCCGTCGGGGGTGATTGAACCTACATTCCAACCACGCTCAGTTTGTTGCGTCGCGGCATCGCTAGCGCTGCCTTTCGTAGAAGTATTGTCATCAGAAGGCAGCAACAATAAGGGCGGCGATAGCGAAAACTCTCCTGAATCAGAAAAATTATACTGCCCTCGATAAACTCCATTGGATTTTGTCGCCCACCATAATGTTTGTCCTACTGAGGCAATACCTATAATTTGAATATCGAACAATCGCTTGTTTATCGCAGCAAGGCTGATAAGGTTATTTGCGGGTGTTTCTGAAAATAGGCGAGAAAAGGTATTCACAGCACCCAAACCTACACCGTAGAATGTGCCAAGAAGCGAGTTTTTGAACGATTCAACAATTTTGTGAGGTATTAGTGTAAGTTGGCTATTGGGCAGTGCAGTTAAGCGCTCCAGTCTCCCTGATTGTCTATGCCAGCGTAGCAAGACACCAGTTCCGCCCATCCATAAGTTGCCGATGTGGTCAAAGAGCATCGTAAAAATACTTGATGTTCCCAAAGCTGTTGTGTCACTGGAAGAACTGGGCTGACCAATGGAAAAAAAACCTAACGGGCTACCATCTTCGCGGCAGCGCACCACGCCCAACGATGAAGCATAGAGCCAAAATTCTTTGCTCCTGCGGTCAGTAACAATGCGCCGAATCGTAGTACGACCTAACGATGCCGTTAGAGCAGGAAACGATTGAAGTGCTTTCGTGCTTTCGTTGTAATAATACAAACCTTCTACTGTGCCGACAAGTATTGTTCCCGTAGATGTCTGCTGAATATCATAGACGGGTACTTTTTCTTGTCCAACTGGAGACTGCCTTATTCCTACGCTACGAATATTTTCAACTGCTTTTGGGGGGCGGCTGTTCTTTGCAAAAGGAATCAAACTGAACTTCGTACCTGAGCGCAAAAACAACCCTTGTTCAGTGCCACACCAAGTTCGCCCATGCTTATCTGTCAGCAAACTGATAGCATCACCTATGGCTTTGTAACTGGCTAAACGCTCCATGCCCGTAGGAATAAGAACAGCCAAACCCTGCCCTGAAATACCCGCACACACTATTCCTGTACGCGGGCTGCGGCTAAAGCCCAATATCGTTCCCCGAAGAAGTTGTTCCTGAAAAAGATTTTCATCGGCGCTCACTACCTCTGAGGCAGATGTAAACTGGGCTTGTTTCATCCTGTACAGGCCGTTTTCGCAGCGCCCCGCCGCATAATCTTGTACGCGGGAATACCATGAACCATCTTCGCCCTCAGCCCCCAAAAAGACATCTATTCCTTTGAGAGACTGAGGCGCTGCGGGTAATCCGGAATAAGACAAAAGACACTCATTGCGTACTGAATCAAACACGACCAAACGAGGCGCTTCCATTGCCTGACTTGCTCCTGATAAGGGAGAAATCCAAGCACCATAGCTATTGGGAACGGTATGCAAATACAAACCGTTCTCGCAGCCTTTGGGCGTGGAAATAGTGAGTTTTCCTGTTGTGGGCTGATATGTTGCTAAGGTGTTTTGCCCTACGGAAAACCACAACCTTCCGTCTCTGCTTTCGCTAAAACCTCTTATGCTTTCTTGCGCCAGTTCAGGAAATGCCGCTATGCAGCTATCTTTGCGGTTATCATAAGACAACAACCCAGCCAGTGTTCCTATCCATAGCTTTCCTCTTCTGTCGCAGTGCAGACCGGTGATTTGGTTGGCAGAAGCATTATTTGAGTTTTTGTTTTTGTACCATTTCCATTTACCTGATGTAGATGTGAACCGAAGTATCCCGGATATAGATGCAAACCACATTGAGCCACTGGAATCTTCAGCACAGGCAAACATAGATAGCTCAAGGCTAGCCAAATTCTCTTCGGGGTTGCTACTTTGGGGAAGCGGTAAAGGATAGAGTTTTTGCCCATCGTAGCGACAAATTCCTTTTTCGGTAACAATCCAGAATAAGCCCTGACGGTCGCAAACGATGGAACGTACCGTGTTAGACGGCAGTCCGTCAGCACGGGTGAGAATTTTACGAATCATAAAAGGCTCGCTATGCACTTGGCATGGAGACTTACAAAGGAAGAAAAGAGACAGGAGGATTGTAAGTCCCATTCTCTTCAATTGAGCATATCGTATCTGCCAATGTGGTATAGTACAATTCATAGTTGGTGGCTTTCAAGATTTTCTATTGAATTGAACACTTCCGGCTGCCCCAGCTGAAGTGTGCAAGAGTGCTGCCGACTGTCGGATAGTGCGAGAAAATGTTGCAACCGTAAGTTACAAAGTAAAGTTCAAAAAGAATCGTGGAAAATGGGCGTTTGAACAAGAAAAACAGGGCTGAGGCGAAGATACAAAATCAATCTCAAAAAATAATTTTTACAAAATACTTGACTTTGATAAAAAAAATCTCTAAGTTTGCGCCGCATTTAATTAAGACAACGCTGTCTAATTATGAATATTTATTCATTTTTACCAATTTTTAATTTTCTTACTTTGAAAGGAAACGTATTTTGAAAACCTTGAGCAATTCTTTCGTCGGTCGTCGTAGTTCTGCGCTTCAGCTGACCTCTCTCGTTGCAGCTCTTGTCGGTATCTTCACTCTGAACCAAGTTCAAGCTCAGCAACCCATTAAAATTGACTTCAAACCTCAAACTGTTACATTCGTCGGTGGACCGGGCGAAGGCGGAAGCCCGTGTACCGGTTTCGGTATGTGCCGTGGTGTAATGCTGGGCGAAAACGAAACAATATTATCACATCAGAAAACAGAAAATTTCCTCTCTGCCGAAGGTCGCTTTGCGATGCAGGACGGGAAATTACAATTTATCTTAACACACGTAGCCGCTACAAACGGTACAAACATTACCAATGTTCGCTCGTTCCCTTTTGACCGCGATGCGGAACTCCCGCGCAATATCGCACGCAGCCTCGGCTTTGCGGGTGTTCGCGTGTTCAAAGGTCGCTACGCTGCTTCTATGGAAGGCATCTTCCCCGTTTTTGCGAAATTCTCCACAGGCTTGAACGCCGCAGCAGTTCCCGCACCTCGCGGCGAACGCCACGCTTCGGTATCGTTTGAAGTTCTTCGCCAGATGAACGTCAGCGCTATCATCCTTGACGCTAACGGCAACAAAGTAGCAACTCTTCTCAACAACGCCGCAATCGCAGGCAGCGAAACCCCGCAAACTCTTGCTTGGAACGGCAAAAACGATGCCGGCAAGCGCATGGCTTCGGGCGAATAC
>JALONG010000009.1 GCA_025455065.1 Candidatus Kapaibacterium sp.
TTTGGTTTTTGGTTTTTGGTTTTTGGTTTTTGGTTTTTGGTTTTTGGTTTTTGGTTTTTGGTTTTTGGTTTTTGGTTTTTGGTTTTTGGTTTTTGGTTTATTTTTATTGTTTTGTGAGACTCTCACGTCTTCGTGATAGTCTCACTGCTCCCGAAATAGCCGCAGAATTTACTTCGCCGCTTGAAACGCTGCCAAGCCTGTTAAATTGACCTTTTGCAACCATGCTTCGCGGTCAGCTTTGGTAAATTCCGGCGCACGGGAAAGCACTTTTACTTGATAGCGTCCGCCAACAAGCAATGCCGTAGCGGTGCTGCCTTGGTCCACAGCAGGGAAACCACCGATTTTTTTGGTTGCGGTTTTGAATTTATCAGCTGCTTGCGGGTTATTGGCTACATCGGAAATAGCAATCATTGCCAAATCTTTGCCGTCTTTTTTCAATTTATATTCGGCAAAGCCTGTTTTTTCTTGGCTTGCAATAATGTCGAATCCTGCTTCATTTTTCGGGAAAAACTTGTTAAACGAGCCACCTTCTTCGGGCTTTGGCAGAGCGCCGGATTCTTGCGCCTGCTTTTTGGCTTCGATTGCTTCTTTGCTTTTTTTGTCTGCTTCAGACCAGCGCGGGTCTTCTTTTTTGCAGGCGCTCAGGCTTAGGAAAACGGCACAAAGCAGCGCTGCTATGCGGAACAAACGTGTATTCATCAGGTTTTTGGGAAAAATGTGAAACAAATATATTTTCTGTACTTTCTCTGAAAAAAGCACTTTTTCTGCGGCGCAATCTACACAAAGCCTTTTTGACGACAAAGGGTTTTCCGCACACATTGTGAATTCTTGATGCAGACTTTACTCCTCGTGTTTGTGATATTCACGTAATAGACGGGACAACTCTTGAAGCGCTCTTCCGCGATGACTAATCGCATTTTTTGCCGTAGCATCCATTTCGGCAAACGTCGTCGAGAAGCCGTCGGGAACAAACACCGCATCATAGCCAAATCCCCCTGAGCCGCTTTCTACCTCACTTATACGCCCTTCGCACACACCTTCGGCGAAACTCACGCGCAGTGCGTCGTGATAACAAATCACCGTCCGAAAGCGTGCCGTGCGCTTCTCCGGCGGCGTGTTTTTCAGCGCGTCCAAGAGTTTAGCGCGGTTGTCGGCATACGTCGCATTTCCGCCTGCATACCGCGCCGTATAAACGCCCGGAGCGCCTTGCAGTGCATCCACCTCCAAGCCCGTATCATCGGCAATGCAGGTTATTCCGGTTGTGTGAAAAATGGTAACGGCTTTGATGTACGCATTTTCTTCCAACGTCGTGCCTGTTTCGGGGATTTCCTGCGGAAAACCTTGAATAGCGCTTGGCATCAGGATTTGTGCGATATTCTGCGTTTCCAAGATAGCCCGTAATTCTTCCGCTTTGTGAACGTTATTTGAGCCGACAAGAAGGGTAATCATTGCGTGGAGGATAGTGATAAAAAAAGAGAAGTTTTTGCAAGCCGTAGTTTTTTGGTAACTTTGCACTTCGTGAAGTTCGACAACTTGTACTTTCTATGAAAACATTATTTCACCTTTGTATTGCGCTAAGTCTGACAGGAATTGTGTTTGTTTGCTCTCAACTCAGTATTCGTGCGGATTCCACGCCACAATCAACGGCGGATTCACTACTCAAACGCCAGCAACTCATCAGCATAGCCAATCACCTTGAATTTGCGCGCATTTGCGACACAGTGTACGTTCCGGGCAACCGTTTTATTGACGTAAACCTTGCCACGCAACACGCGACGCTGCACTACCGCAACGGCGACACGCTGCTTGTGCCGATTTCAACAGGGCGCATCACCAATGACGGCGGTATTCTCACGCCCACCGGCATTTTTTCGATTCAAAGCAAAACACGCGAGGCAATTTCCCGACAATTTGACAATACCAAAATGCTCTGGTGGATTGGTTTTAACTACAATGTGGGTTTTCACGGTTTGGAAAAAGACAGTTACTATCGGCACTTGGGAGTACGCCCTTCGTCACACGGCTGCGTCCGCACAGGGCGTGAAGCCGTCGAAGACCTTTACAAGCGTGTTTCCGAAGGCGACCCTGTTATTGTCCATGACGGCAATCCCGCACGGATACTTGCGTTTACCGACACCGTGCGCTTTGACACCAACAAAGCATTTGCCCTCGGCTCACGCACTAAAACAATGGGAAAACTCATGGAAGAGCGGCTGCAACTACTCTACAAGGGTGAACGCATCGCACGGCAGAATTTTTCGGTCTATATTCCGCTTGCAAGGCAACTGCGTCCGGGCGGCTTCGCTGTTGGGGTTCGAGATTCTTTGACCATGCCGCAACAGCGCCCGATTACGATTGCCGGAACATCAATCGCTGCGCCATTAGACTATTTCGCACGCACTTCTACCGCGTGGAATAATCGCGCAACCATCAAGGCATTACCCGTTCTCAAGCAAGAGATATTACCGGACAGCACGACAACTACGGCACCGCGTAAAAAACCACGCAAGAAAAAATCATTGTGAAGCATATCAACACGGGATGAAATAGAAAAACGGCGTAGCTGCACACAAGCAACTGCGCCGTTTTTACGAATAGTTTCGCACTTAGCTTTTGAGCATCCGATACCCGCCCAGAAGCACAAGCGAACCGACAATCGCTAAACCAAAACTCCGCAAATTAAAACCGGAAACATCGCCAAACCCAAGAAATGTACCAAGCCAGCCACCCAAGACACCTCCGGCAATACCGATAAGACTTGTTACAATCCAGCCTCCGGGGTCTTTGCCCGGCATAATCCATTTTGCTAATGCTCCGGCAATCAAGCCGAAAACAATCCACGATAAAATGCCCATTTCGAGCCTCCTCTGAATTAGAATAATGAAACAACGTGATTTTTTTAAGTGTTGAATGTTAAGTTTGAATTTGCCGGACAAAAAAATGACAAATCGTTTTATTTTATACACTTAAAGACTCAAAACTAAAGATACTCAACCCTTCTTTTCATAAATTGCGTAATTTTTCGCGCCAATTCCCAACAAAACCTATCACACGGCGCAAATATCCGATAATTTTCGGAATAATAATAAACGATGCAATAACACCAACAACAACCACACCAATAATTACTGCGGGATAAAACACCGCCAACGATGCGCCACCAATAGCTAATACATCCTCAGCCGTGCTTGCGGCGATATTAGAAACAGGTTCGGGACTGGTGTTAATGGCGGCACGTGCGGTTGCTTTTGTGCCGTGCGAAGTTAGTGCTAATCCGCCTCCGACGAGTAGAGCAACCGTTTGAATGGTAGAATCAAATTTAGCGAAACTCGCCGCCGCTAACACCGCTCCGGCAGGCACACGGATAAAGGTGTGAACAGCATCCCACGCTGTATCTACGGCAGGAATTTTATCGGCAACAAACTCCACCGCATACATACATCCCGCAATGCCAATAACCCACCAACTTGTGAGAGAATCAAGACTTCCGGGTAATTGCACATTCGCAAAACGCCCCAGTAAGCCCAGCGTTGCTACCGTTGCGTAAAGATTTACGCCGGACAGCCACGATGACCCCATTGCCATTGCAAGTGTGCTTGTTACATCCATGATTGCCGGAAGATAAAAATGACGGAAGAAATTACCACAAAGGAATGTTCAGTGCGGAAGCTAAAAGTGACAGCAGCCAATACGTGCAAAAAGCAGCACCCGCCACAATACTTATAGCCAGCACCACAACTATCCCAAGCACCGCACCACTAGCCTTTTTCGTAGCATCCGGCGTAACAGCGTAGCGCTCCAAAAGCGCCATATTTTGCGTGTTCGCTTTCCAAACAAAATCAAACACCTGCCCGATTGCAGGAATCGCTCCCACAAGCGCATCAATGCCGATATTCACCACCATTCGCGCCAAAATACGCTTGGGAACGCCCATTTTGACAGCAGTGACAAGCAAGGAAAGGCTCATCACCGTACCGACGGCATCTCCTGCAAAGGGAATCAAATTCAAAAGCGGGTCTAAGCCAATGCCAATCTTTGTTCCCGGCACACGCACCAAATCATCCAGCACTCGTGCAAAACGACGCATGGATTGAAGCGGGTCGGAAGCCTTCGGCGCAACAGGTTTTCCCGCAGATATAGGTGTGGAAGTCGGCATAGACAGTTTACTCAATGACAACCGCCGTGCCGTTCACACTGACCATCAGCATACCATTGTGCTGCCCCAGCACTTCGTAGTCCAAATCCACGCCCACAACAGCGTTTGCGCCAAGTTGCATCGCTATATCCTCCATTTCTTGGAAGGCGATTTCACGCGCTTTGCGGAGTTCGTTTTCATATGAGCCGGAGCGCCCCCCGACAACATCACGAATACTTGCGAACATATCCTTAAACATATTCGCCCCAACAATTGCCTCGCCCGTTACTACGCCCAAATAGCGCTTGATACGGTATCCTTGGATGTCTCCGGTAGTAGTTACAATCATAGCTGTAGGGAATTGAGTAAAAAAAATACAGTGTTGCTTATCAAAATTCAGACACACACCAGCGCAAAAAGGTTTGATGCGGTTTTTGTCGCTTACGCTTCTTCGCCAGTGCCTTCGGGCATGGTCGAAATATCGGGAAAATCAATGTAAAATGTTGCACCTTTACCGAGTTCGGACTCGCACCAAATCGTGGCTTCCATTGCTTCAGCCAAACGCTTGACAATGGATAGTCCCAAGCCGGTAGAGTGTTCTCCGCCCGTAGGCTTTGCAGACAACCGAGCAAATTTCCCAAACAGTTTTTTCTTATCTTCTTCGCTGAATCCAGGACCTTGGTCTTTGACCATAACACGAATCCGCTTTATATCGGGATGCTGCGACACCGCTACCCAAACGTTTTTGTCAAAGGGCGAGTATTTGACGGCATTGGAAACGACGTTGTCCAACACTTGAATCGTTAATGTGGGGTCGGCATAAATTTGAATATCACCATCGGGAATATCTACATTCAGTGTAATATTTTTCTTTACGGCAGCCGCTTGATAGCGGTCGGTAACAGCGCTGAGAGAAAGTATCATATTCACGTTTGTAGGCTTCACAATGAGTTTGCCGTTTTCGATTTTATTAACATCCAGCAAATTGGTGATAATCTCAAACATAAAATTCGACGAAGTTTCAATTTGATGCGCCATATCATCAACTTCCTCATCGGAAAGTTCGACATCACGGCGTTTGCGAATCATCTGCGCCATACCGCGAATGGAGTTAAGCGGGTTTTTCAGGTCGTGCGCAGCAATACCCAAAAACTCGTTTTTCTCATCGTTTAAGCGCGTTAAACGCCCGTTTTGGTCTTCAAGCTGTTCTTGCGCCTGACGAAGCGCCAAATGCACCTTCACTCGCGCAAGCAATTCCGCCTTTTTGAAGGGTTTGGTGAGATAATCCACTGCACCTGTTTCAAATGCTTTCGCAATAGATTCTGCGTCGGCATGAACCGTCAAAAAGACTATGGGAATATCAGCAATATTTGGGGTTTCTTTGAAGTGCTTACAGACTTCGTAGCCGTTCATTTCGGGCATATTGATGTCCAGCAGCATCAAGTCGGGATGCTGCGTTTCAGCAATTTGAATAGCTTGTTTACCGGAATTCGCCACAAAGGGTGTATATCCCGCGCTCTTCAAAATCGTTGAAACGATGTAGGTATTTTCCTCCACATCATCAACCACCAAAATACGCTTATTGAGTGTTTCCATCGGGTCTCATCTGAAAATGAGTGAAAAGTTGTAATAATTTGCTTAGGGAAAACAGTTGGTCACAGCAGTTGGTCAAAACAGTTGGTTAAAATAAACCACGACAATTATCGTTAGACCGCCATTTCATGCGGATCTTGCATCGTTTGAAACTGTTCGGTGCTTGCTTGATGCAATTCGACAATAAACGTTGCACCATAGCCAAAGAGCGATTCACACCAGACACGTCCGCCAAGCGTGTCGGTAAGTTTTTTGACTATTGAAAGCCCTAACCCCGTCGAATGTTCCCCGGCGGTTGGTTGCGCGGAAAGACGTGCAAATTTAGTAAAAAGATGCGCTTTATCCTCTTCTGTTAATCCGGGACCAAAATCTTGTATTTCAAAACGAACGCATTTTTCGGTGAACTCTTCGGCAGTTGATTCGTCTTCAAGGCTCATTTGAAGCCATTCTTCGCGTGTCCAAATGCGATTCGTCTGCAAAATACTTGATTCTGTAAGACGCACCGATATGCGTTGTCCGGGATTCGAGTATTTCACGGCATTGGAAAGAAGATTTTCAATAATTTGAATTGTAGCATACTTGTCCGCAAGGACGTACAAATGCTGCTCCGGCAGCGATAATTCCAAGCGAATATTTTTCAATAATGCCGGCTGTTCAAAACGGTCAATTACCCCGGAGAGCATCACATTGGCACTAAAAACAACGGGTTGCAATGCGAGTTTGCCGGATTCAATCGCATTAACATCCAACAAATTCGTGATCAGTTCAAACATCCGGCGAGAATTGTCTAAAATCACTGCCGATAATTTTTTGACCTGCTCCTGCGAAAAATTGTCGTGTTGTAGCATTTCTGCCACACCCTGAATTGCCGAAACAGGATTTTTCAAATCATGCGCCGCAATGCCTAAAAACTCATTTTTTTCTTTGTCTAAATCCAACAGCATCCGATTCTGCTCTTCGATTTCCAATTTCGCTACACGTAATTGTGTGTTTGCCGCCGCTAATTCCGCAGCACGAACTTCCAACATTTTTTCCGATTCCTGCTTCAAACGGAAGCGGTTCACCAACAGCACAAGTGAGACAAGAAGCAGTACGCCGCCGCCAATCAAGATATTCCGCACCAATTCTTGTTGTCGTGTTTCTTTTTCCAATAGAGCAACTTGTTCCGCCTTGCGCTCATGGTCATACCGTGCCGAATATATTGCCGTTTGCCTCGCTGCTTCTTCGGTGTAAAGCGAATCGCTAGCTTCTTTGAGCAAGCGATGATATTCCAACGATGTTTCGTAATCCTGTAACTGTGCAGCAGTTTCCGCTAAAACCCAGAGTGCATCTTTGATTTGCTGACGTGATTGCGATTGTTGAGCGTATCGGTATGCTTCTTCAGCATACTTTTTCGCTTCATTTGGCTTACCAAGCATTAAATATACGGAAGTTATCCGCGAGAGCGTGCCGCTCATATCATGGGGCTGACGATAATGGTCAAAGAGCGCGAGCGCTTTCATATAATACTCTTGAGCTGTTTTATAATCACCCAATTCATAGAATGACAGCCCAATACTGGAAAGCGTTGCAGCGATATTTACCTCAGCACCAATTTTTTCCCAAACCTTTAATCCGCGTAACAGTAAGCCTAGTGCTTCGGAATACTGCCCTTGCAAATGCCGCACATCACCGATATTGGATAAACAATACGCTAAAAGCCTATCGTCGTGCGTTTTTTCGGCAATGGTCAGCGCCCGCTCCAAATACCCAATGGCTTCTTGCGGTTTTTTTTGCAAAATAAAAATTCTACCGATACTGTTGAGCGAATGTCCAATTTCCACAGGATTTTCGCCGTTGTTCTCGTCAATAGACAATGCTATAAAAAAATGTTCAATCGCCTCGCCATAATCGCCGAGATTACGATACGCTACACCCAAAAATCGTTCTGCTCTGGCAAGATTTTCGGTAATGCCAAATTGACGACCAACGATAATTGCTTGCCGACCATACACAACTGACTGCTTTGGGTTCAAAGCCCGATATTCCCAGCATAATTCTATTAACGTCGAATACTGCGCTGCACCTTGCTGCGTTTGAAGGACACTTTTGAGCGAATCTATGCGATAGTTGGATTGCTCCTGCGCAAAAATAGTATCAGAATGAATACACAAACACACCATACACACAAGCAACCAAGCGTATTGACCGCCATTCGCGGCTCGCAAAGCAAGCCGTTTACAATGACAGTATATGGTGAACGAAAATACCATGGTTTGGGCAGAATGACCGACAAAAATTGAATATGGTCAGTTATGTATCATGTTACAGCAAACCAAACACGCAGAGAGGATAAAGCAGGAAGAATATCATAGCGCAATTTAGGTAATAGACGTTCCAAACGCAACAACAAACCGCGCACCACGCTCCGGCTCGGATTCACACCAAATCACTCCGTTCATACTTTCGACCAAACGCTTGGAAATGGATAAACCAAGTCCTGTCGAATGTTCACCGCCTGTGGGTTGCGCAGAAAGCCGTGCGAATTTCTGAAAAAGGCGTTGTTTGTCTGCATCGGTAAAACCGGGTCCTTCGTCTTGTACCAACAGTACCGAAAAAGGATGCTCCAACGAAAACTTTGCCAAATGGTGCATTTCAGTAATGTCATACCGAAGCATCTGCTCTTGTAATTCCACCAATGTTGGAAAATAGAGCGTCCGAATAAAAATATTTTTTTGTAAGCGCGAATATTTAACAGCGTTAGAAATGATATTATCGCCCACTTGGAGCAGCAATTGTTTGTCGGCAAAGCACGGCACTTCGGAAGCATTTGCCTTAAAATCAAGATTGAGGCGCTTTTTTGCAGCGGGAACTCTGTAAGAATCGGCAAGGGGTTTCACTGCCGATACCATATCAAAATACTCGTATTGTGGCTTAATTGCGCCTTCTTCAAGCGCTTCAATATCCAGCAAATTTTTGATAATATCAAACATTCTGTCCACTGAATGTTGCATTGTCAGCGACATCTGGTTCAGATATGCAGGTTTGAAATTATCCCCGCTTCGTAAAATCTCCAACATTCCTTTTAAGCCCGTCAGAGGGTTTTTCAAATCATGCGCAGCAATGCTCAAAATCTCGCTTTTTTCTTTGCTGGCTGCGTTCAAATCATCATTTTTTTGTTGCAATAACGCTCGCTGCTGAATGAGCTCGTGCGCTATCTGTTCCATTTCTAAATTCGCAATTTTTAGTGATTGTGCCTGCTCTTCCAACTGTGCGCTTTGGCGGCGAATTGCTTCGTTTGCTGCCGACAATTCTTGATTTCTGAGGGCTTCTTGCTGACGCTCTCTTTCTGCAATCGTGCGCTCTGCCTGAGCGTTGTGCAGTGCCCGTTCCGAACTTCCTGTACGCACGGCAACAGCAACGGACACCATAAAAAGTTGTACAACAGCACCAATTCCACCCGCTCTCACGCCCCAATACTCACCCCAGTCCGCCACAAAACCAAGCACATTTGCCGCCGTTACAGACAGCGTACAAACACTCCAGCCAATAGCAAACAACACCAACGACAACCGCATTGCACCACTGGACTCTTTCATCAGCAACAGTGCCAGCGCAACAATCGTCGGTACGACAATCAGCGTATAAGAGCTTGCCACCATAAAACTTCCCCAACCTAAAAACGAAAACACTATCAGCAGCAGCGCTACCAACATTTCCACTTGAAAAATACGATAAAACCGAGGACTGTCCTGTGCTTTCAGAAAATACCGAGCATAGATAAGCGACAGCAAATTGGACAACGAAATACATACCTCTAAAAGCCGTGTCCCGAAGCCTTGAACATCAAGCCAAATATATTCCGTCAGTACGCCATTGATAGACAATAGTGCCAGAAGACTTGTTATTGCGTGAATTGCAAACAAGCCATAGACAAATCGCTGCGATGCAAGATACTGAACGACATTGAAAATAGCGATACAAAGGATCATCCCCCAAATCATTCCGTCAAAGTTCGCATCTTGGCGCTGCAAAGCAACAAAATCATTGTGTGGATACAGTTCAAAGTGAAAAATCATCGGCAGCGTACCTACGGCTCGCACATACACGGTTTTTTCCTCAAAGGGCTTCAAACGGAGCAAAAATGCAGCACGGCGCATCTTCATTGCTCGTTGTTCAATAAAAATTCCGCCGCCTGCCCACGATTCTTGGAAATTACCTCCCGGATTCGACTCGTAAAGGGCGACCGAATCCAAAAATACCGAACCAACGTCAAAAACACGCTCAATGCGGTCGAGTGTTGTATTTTTCAAGCGCACACGAAACCAGAGAACGTCGTTTGTGTAACCAAAGTTTGGATACAGTCTTGTTGAAGGCTGGAACTGTCCCGCATACACGCCCTGCACGATTTCTTGTACGCCTAACTTACGCAACGGCGTTCGCATCACTTCCACATCACGACCAATTGCTTGAATACGTTCCGCCCCAACTAACGTCAAAACTTGACCATGTTGCTGGGCATATACTGTATTGATTATAAGAACAGAACACAAACTTACCAACACGAATAGCCCCCGCAACCAAGAAAAAACCTGATGATGCGAGCATCTGTTACGGCGCTGATATTGTAAGGTGCAACTGCTCATAAAACTTCTCAAAACATAGAAATTTGCTTACGCGACATTGAAAGTGGAAGCCGGAAAACGCGCAATAAACGTTGCCCCCAAGCCGTATTCCGACTCACACCACACCTGCCCGTTCATCATCTCGACAAGCTGCTTGACAATCGAAAGCCCAAGCCCGTTAGAATCTTCTCCGGCAGTAGGGCGAGCCGAAAGTTTCGTGAATTTTCCGAAGAGGAATTGTTTGTCGTTCAGCGTTAATCCTGGTCCTTCATCTTGAATTTCAATCTTGATAAACTCTTGCTTTTTGACACTATTTTCATACCCGTATTGCACTCCTTCTTCGTGCATAATACGCACAAACACACGCTTACCGGGCGGAGTATATTTCACTGCATTAGAAACGAGATTTTCTGCAACCTGCATAAATGCTTGTTCATCCACAAACGCACAAAACTCATAAAAACCTTTTGTGTCTTCTAAATGCCTGTGCGCCGTAAAGGAGAGCGTGATGTTCTTTGCCTTCGCTGCATCCATATACATCTGAACACAGGTTTCAAGGAGTGCAGCGGCATCAACGTTAATCATTTGCAACGCAAAATTACCACTTTCAATCGCGTTTACATCCAGCAGATTTTTGACAAGGAGAAACATTCTTTCGGCAGTATGACTGATTCGCCCTGAAAGCATAGAAACTTCGTCGCTCGGCATTTTTCCTGCTTCCATCGCAATATATCCCGCAAGGGCATTAATGCTGGTCAGAGGATTTTTCAAATCATGCGCTGCAATCCGCATAAATTGCGACTTTTCTTCGTTTAATTCCACCAAATGCTCGTTTTTGTGTTGCAACTCACTGTTCATTGTAGCAATCTCGCTTGTTTGCTGCTCCAAACGAGTGCGCTGGGCAAGAATTTCTTGGTTCTGCTCCGAAAGTTGTTTGTTCACGGTGCGCATCCGCAAATATGCCCGCGACAACAGTAACCCGGCAATAATAATGACACCCACAATTCCCAGCAGCCCATTACGAGTTGTTTGTTGAATTTGGTTGTCTTTCGTCAAAAGTTGAATTTGCGTTGACTGGGCGCGAGTCTGTATTTCACGCTGCATTGCGGCTATCTGCCGTGCGCTTTCCTGATTAAACAAACTGTCTTTGTACAGCACGGTCAGCGTTTGGTATTTGTACGCCATTTTGTAATTGTTCATCGTTTCGTACAAATGCTGATAACCTTCATAGGTATCTTTGATACGAAAGCGCATATTTCCTTGCTGTGACAGTGCTAACGACGAATCCAAATACTGCTGCGCTTCCGCAAATCGCCTCATATCGGCATACAAATATCCCAGCAAATAATACAACCGTGAGTTCGCAACAGCGTTTGCGGGGTTAGCGCTGATAATCACCAAGCCTCGCTTAAAAAACGTTTCAGCCTCGGTAAATTCCTGTCTGCGACGGGCAATATCGCCTAAATGCGACAACGCAAAAATTTGTATCACCGGAACATTGTACTTATTGGCAAGCGAAAGTGCTTTGTCTGCATAGACTTGTGCAAGGTTCAAATTTCCCATTTGCAAATACGTGTAGCCGATATTCGACATTGAGGCAGCATATCTGTCCATTTTGCCGAGACGCAAAAATAGCGGCTCGCCACGCTGGTAAAAATCCAGCGCATTTTCGTAGTCGCCTTGCTCGAAATAACAGATTCCAAGACCGTTCCACACATTTGCCAGCCCGACGGAATCACGCAATTCCTCGTAAATCGGCATTGCTCGCAGATAAAAACTCGTGGCATCGGCTAATTTTCCGATGCGCTGATAAGCAAAACCGATGTTCCGACAGGCTGCGGCTGTACCTTTGCGATTGGCGCTGTGTTCGGCGACTTTTAATGCTTGTTGTCCGTAAAGCAATGCACTATCAGCTTTGTAGGCATTATACGCATAACTGAGTTCATTCAGCAAATCAACAAACCGCTCTTCCTCTGCACCGGGTCGGTGCAACTCTCTCAGCAGCGAATCAATACTACGTGTCTGCCCTAAAGCATGAGGCACAAAAGCACACCATATCACGCTTACACAGGCAATAACGAGAACAATATATCTTCTTGGTTGTTTCATCAGGGCTTCAATTATCATGCCGTCATAAATTCGTTGTATTACTCGGCTTTCACGAGTTCTTTTGCACTTTCGAGCGCTGCATTGGTGATTTCCTCACCGCTCAAAAGCCGCGCCACTTCATAAACACGCTCTTCTTCGTTCAACACTACTGCGGAAATACGTGTACTTGTGGCTGTTTGACGCTTTTCGACCATGATGTGCGTGTCGGCAAACGCAGCAATTTGCGGTTGGTGCGTAATGGCGATAATTTGCGGATGCTTGGAAAGCTCTTTCATCGTTTTGCCGACTTTTTGCGCGATGCGTCCGCTAATACCTGTGTCAATCTCGTCAAACACCATCATCGGTAGCCGCTCCGATTCTGCCAGCGCCGCTTTGAGCGAAAGCATCACGCGAGAAATCTCGCCGCCGGAGGCAATTCGCGCCATCGGCTTTAGTTCTTCACCCGGATTAGCAGCAATCAAAAATTCGACTTTTTCCGCACCGTTGGGATACGCCACAACCCGCTCGGAATCTATCACCACGAAGAGTTCATCGCTTCCGGATTCTACCGCAATTTCCCGCGAAAAATTCACAGCAAAGCGAATATGCGGCATTCCGAGTGTTTGCAGAGTCGTAATAATCGTTTTTTCGATTTTCGCGGCAATCTTTTTTCGCTGTTCGGAAAGCATTTGTGCGGCTTTGGCGAGATTTGCCCGTGTTTCTTCGATTTCCGCACTCAATCGCTCTTTTGCCGCCTCGAAATTTTCCGCCAACTCCGCATCATTCCTCAGTTCTTCCCACTTTGCGAAGAGTTCTTCCTTACCGCCGTATTTTTTTCGGAGGCGTGAAAGTTGCTGCAAACGATATCGAATTTCTTCCAGCCGTTCCGGTTGAAATTCGATAGTGTCACGGTAACTTTGGGAAAATTTTGCAATCTCGCCGACTATTGCCAACGCTGATTGGCACTCGCTTCGGTACTCGGCAAAGTCCTTATCAATCTGTGCTAATTCATCCAAGATATTTTTCGCCGTTGCCAAACGGTCGCGCACGGAATCTTCGGCATCGTAAAGCAATGTTGCCAGACGATAGGTTAAATCGTAAAGCTGCTCGGCATTTTCGCGCAAGGCAAGCTCTTGTTCGAGGCTTTCTTCCTCGTCGCGCTGCGGGTTGAGGTGGTTAATTTCTTCAAGTTGAAACCGGCGAAATTCCGCTTGCTCTCGTAAGGATTGTTCACGGGAAGCCAGATTTGAACGCTCGTGGAGTTGCTTGCGCAATCGTTCAAAAAGTTCGTGATATTTTTCCAAACGCCCCGAAACACCTTCAAAATTGTCAATAAAATTCACGTGCGCCTCTGAACGGAGCAAGGATTGATGCTCGTGCTGACCGTGAAAATCTACCAACTGCGCCCCAACTTCGCGCATCACCCCCACAGGCACAGGCGAATCGTTTATGAAGGAGCGCGACGTGCCTTTTTCCGAAATTTCACGGCGCAAAATCAGCTCTTCGCCGTCATGCTCAATATCATGCTCTTGCAGCAAAGGACGAATAAATTTATTGCCCGTAATCACAAAACTGCCTTCAATCACAGCTTTGGAAGCGCCTTTACGGACATATTCCGCCGAGCCGCGCTCACCAAACAGCAGCAACAGCGCATCAACAATAATAGATTTGCCGGCTCCGGTCTCGCCGGTGATAATGTTCAAGCCGCGTCCAAGTTCAATATCAAGTTCGTCAATAAGCGTGAAATGGCGGATTGTCAGGCGTTGCAGCATTGGTGCGGTGCATGGTGGAACAAAAATACGGAAGTGCGATTCATCAACTACCTGTAAAAAAAAACTTGCAATAACAAGGATTGTTGTGGAAAGCAAACAGCAAAGTTAGGAAAAGTTTGTGTTATTTCCCGCGTAGAAATTTGCGTCAATGCAGACGAACAAATCCGCGAAGAGTGTTTTTGACCGAAAGAGGAATTTCGTATATTTGCCGCATAATTGCTTTTGTTTCAGCGAATTGCTTTGTCATTATGGGCATAGTTCCTGTTTTACTTATTCTTCTTCCGTATTGCGTTCAAGCATTTGCTTTCGCGGTCAAACCTGCATTGTGGCTGCGCATCGGCTTAGTTACTGGCTTTGCGCTTCAACTGCTGTATTGGATTTACATTCCTCACGAACTTCAGTATGTGCATATTATCGGCACAAGTGTTTTGTTGCTTATCAATCTTTTCCAATCACTGACGCTCTACCGCACACGGCACGGCGAGACGTGGAGCGAGGAAGAGCGCTATTTGCAATCTACCGCCTTTCGCAGTTTACCGAATGTTATTTTTAAGCAACTTATGGATATTGCCGAATGGAAAACCGCGAATAAAGGCGATGTGTTAATTGCCGAGCATAAAGATGTGGAGCGCCTTATGCTGGTTTATGATGGCACGGCAACGGTACATTTGGACGGCAAACCCATTACCTACGTGCGCGACAACAGTTTCATCGGTGAAATGAGTTTTCTCACGGGCAATCCTGCATCGGCGACCGTCAAAGCCGCAACAACCATGCGCCTTATCACATGGCGTAAAACAGACCTTTACGACCTCATGGCAAAAGAACCCGATTTGAAAACGGGCTTGCAAACGCTCTTCAGTTATGACCTTGCGGGAAAATTATCGAAGCAAAATGTGCGTCAGCCAAAAGAGGAATAAAGCGTTTTTCCTCGAATCTAACATCAATTCATCACACTGGCAAAATCCGTGAAAATCGCATTAAACCTAGAACAACAATCATTAACAGCCTACGAATCTGTACTCAATGCTAAAGAGTTTCCGGGCAACGTCAAGCATTATTGGGGCTATCAATACAGGCTTGCAAAGGAAGTTCTTGTGCCGTATTTGCAGCGTGAGGGCGTGTTTCGTGCGGGACAGCGTGTTGTGGAAATCGGTTGCGCCGAAGCAGGTGTACTCATGGCGTTTACGGAAGCAGGTGCTGTGGATGTGCTGGGAACGGATATTGAGAAACATCGCTTGGAATATGGTCAGCGTATCGCCGACACACTCAAAATTCCTCTCACACTTTCCACGCATAACGTTTTGTTTGATGAGCTGCAACCCGCATGGCAGAAGGCTTTTGACCTTGTTATTTTGCGCGATGTGATTGAACATTTGGACGACACACGGCTTGCACTTGCGAATATTCAGCGTTTGCTCAAACCCGGTGGACACGTGTTTATCGAATTTCCGCCCTACAGTTCGCCCTACGGAGGTCATCAACACTTGCTTCGCAACCGTTGGGGCAAACTGCCCTACGTTCATCTCTTGCCCAAAAAATTATTTCGCGCAATGACTTCTTCCGGCTGGCATCCGCTCGACATTGAGGAAGTACGCCGTTTAGCGGACATTCGCCTCACGGTCAAATCCTTCAAGCGTGCCGCACACGAAGCACAGTACACCATTCAACGTGAGCAGTATTTTTTCTTGCGCCCTGTCTTTAAGATGAAATTCGGCTTGCCGACTGTCCCACTCACGCCGTTGCGCGGGATTCCGGGTGTGAAGGAAATACTCAGCCTTGAAGCGAATTATATTTTGAAAAGTACGTTGCTTTAATGGTGGAGAAATCAATCCGACAGCCCGCCCACGTAAGAACGTGGAAGCGGACAGTTGGAACAAAAGAACCAACAAGCACAGCCCACTTACAGCCATAATTCTCAAAAAACCATGCTCTGCCTCAAAACCTCGACCAATTCAGGCTGGATAGACGTTGCCGCCGCCAATATGCCCGCAATCATGCGCGACCACGCCCATTGCGAGAAAAAAGCCGCATTGAACGCATTAAACCTCATCATGCGTTATCCTGACAAAACGGAATTGGTGCGCGAAGTCATTACGATTTTGGAAGAAGAAACGGCACATTTCAAACTAATGGTTGGTGAATTGGCGCAGCGCGGCTTGAATCTTGGCTTGGACAAAGGAAACCCCTACGCACAGCAACTTTCAAGCGTTGTCTCTAAGCAAGAACCCATGAGGCTTTTAGACCTTTTGTTGGTTGATTGTTTGATTGAAGCGCGGTCTTGTGAACGCTTTACGCTCTTGGCTGCTTCAGAGGCGATTCCGCCTGATTTACGCGGTATTTATCATTCACTTATGGCTTCGGAAGAAGGGCATTTTATGACGTTTGTCGAAATCGCAAAAACATATTTCCCGCACGACGTGGTTGATAAACGGCTGGAAGAAATTTCCGACCTTGAAGCGAATATTGTGCGTTCTCTGACCAATCAACCCGCAATGCACGGTTAATCCAGTGTTTTAGGGGAAAGGTTTTTCTCTTCTGCAATAACGGCAGATGAATAATTTAATTTCTTGACTTTTCATGTTAAAAAATGTAGATTGCGAAGGCAAAAAACAAAAATAATTTAACCTTTTTCCGTCATTCTACTTTTTTATTCATGTTGAAAGGATTTTGTATGAATAATTTCCAACTGCGTTTTTGCAAAGTCTTGATGCTGATAATTTTTGGGGCAACCTTCAGCATTCACAGCCATGCACAAGATAAGAAGCCCGCAGCGCCCACGATTACCTTTTCGGGGTATGTTGATACTTATTACGCTTTTGATAATGACGCAACCGTTTTACAAGGGCAACCCGCCGGAGCGCGTCAATTTTCATTTTTGGGGTACGTTCGCAATCAATTTAATCTCAACACCGCACAATTAACGGGAACACTCTCTCATGAGGACTACCGCGCAGTTCTTACTGTTGCCTACGGTGATTTACGCAATTCCGCATATGTTCCGTTTTCTCGCTTCAACACACTACAACAAGCAAACGGCGGCTTCCGCATTGTGGACAAACTCTGGATTGACGGTGGTTTTTTTATGACGCACATCGGCGGCGAGAGCCTTCTGCCAAAAGATAATTGGTTTACACTCTATTCTTTTGCAACCACCAATGAGCCTTTCTATCAAGCAGGCGTGCGCCTCTCCTACGAAGGTAGTCTTATTCAGGCACAAGTACATTTGCTGAATGGCTACGGAATTTTCGAGGACAATAATGATTCAAAATCAATCGGCTGGTTTCTTGGTTTTACGCCGTCTTCACAGTTTTCTGCGGTTGTAACGGGTATTGCCGGAAATGAGCAGCCCGCAGGAAGTCCCGCAGCAACACGCATTTACAATGATGTTGTCTTGACTTATCAACCGCTTGACGCTTTGACGCTTAAAGCAGAAGTTGATTACGCTCTGGAGGAAATGCCTGCGTTGAATCGCCAAATGGGTTCGTATTTGGCGAGTTTCCTTGCTTTGCGCTATGCACTTATCCCCAATCTCTTTGTTTCTGGGCGTTTTGAGTATGTTGTTAATGCCAACGGTGCAAATGGTGATGTGGGCATTATCACAACAGCCCTCAGAGGCACGGGATACTCTGCATCGCTGGAATACCGCCCCATTCCTAACTCTTACGTGCGTGCGGAAGTGCGTGCTTTGAATTTTGATAATCAATACCGCCTTTTTCTTGATGCAGCGGATCGCCCGACCAATTCTCGATTAGAAGGTGTTATTAGTTTGGGCGTTTGGTTTTAAGCTGTTTTTAGATAAAACGACTTCTTGAGATAGTATTCACAACGCTTTCACCACATCATAACGCAAAGAGCGTAGAAACGGCATGGTTTCTACGCTCTTTTTGTTTTTTCACGCCTCAGCAGTCGGATTGGAGCAGCCAAAATTCAACCCAAATCGCTTTTACTTCTTCCGCTTCTCCAATAGCAACTGTTTTGTTATTGTTTTGTCGCCGCGCTGGATGACGAGATTGAGCGTCTGCCCGACAACACCGTCGTTGATAACCGTCAAAACGTCATTTTCACGACGAATTTTCACACCGTCAATTTCTGCAATGATGTCGCCCGGCTCAAAACCTGCCTTCTCCGCTGTTGAACCGTAGGCAATTTCACTAATCACCACGCCTTGCACTTTTTTCAAATCTAAATACTTCGCAATGCGCTCATCTACTTGCTGCACTCGCAATCCGACGTTAAAATCACGGTTGATAGAACCGTCTTTTCGGAGTGCCTCCATAATCCGCCGAACACGATTCGCCGGAACAGCAAAGCCAATACCAATGCTACCTGCACCGGAGCCGCTTTGCGCTGTCGAATAAATAATCGTATTCATCCCGACAACCTCGCCGAGCGAGTTAGCAAGCGGTCCACCGGAATTTCCCGAACTAATCGCCGCGTCGGTCTGAATCATACCGCGATACACACGCCCTTCCTGCACCATATTCACACCGGAATTACTCACAACGCCAACGGTAATCGTTGGTTTTGCATTAACGTCGAAAAGCCCGAAAGGATTACCAAGTGCGATAACCCATTCACCGATAATTACTTCGTCGGAATTGGCAAAGCGCAAAAACGGGAAGGTAATCCCCTTTGCGCTTTCGTCATCAATTTTGAGCAATGCCACATCACTCGTGCGGTCAGTGCCGATGAGCTTTGCGTTGTATTTTTCACCGTTATTCATCGTAACAACAATTTTGGATGCGTGTCCGGCAACGTGGTCGTTGGTCAAAATGTAGCCGTCAGAAGAAATCAAAAAGCCCGAACCCAAGCCCGCTACTTCCTGCCGATACGTTTGCGGTTGCGCTCTTTGACCAAAATACTGCCCAAAAAACGGGTCATTGAAAAAATCGGCAAAGGGGTCGCGCACCTGATATTCTCTGACTTCTACGACATTGATGCCGACAATAGCGGGGCTGCACTGAGCAACAGCACGGGTAATCGCATTGCGGCGCGAGTTGTTAATGTCTTGCTGCGCAGCACTCAGCGCCTCCGCCGAAGCGGGAGCAGCGTTTTCCCCATTGGCGTTTGGCTGTTCGGCAGCCGTTAATGAAACATTGCCGGAGCGCTTAAAGAGCGAGGAAAGACGCGATTGCAACTGAGGAGAAAACCACACAACACACGCCAAAGCAATGGCGACGGCGATGACAATTTTTGTTTTCATAGTGAGAAAAATCGTTGGACAAAAGGAAATGGAATAAAACGATATATTGGCAAATTACCCCAAACACCGCTTCAAAACAAGGGCTTGGGGTAATTTTGACATTTCTTAACAATTTTGTGCAAAGAGGCGGAACACTTACACTGCCTGAGCATCAAGCCACGAAGCGGCTTCGGTAACAATCCCTTTCATCGTTGCGGCTTCAAAGGGTGATTGTAAGTGCGCTGCCTGTACAATTTCCAAAAACGGCTTGCTTCCACCGATACGACAAATTGCGATGTAATCCTGCAAAGCGCTTGTATCCTTGTTTTGGTGGCGTTTCCAGAATTGCAACGCGCAAAGCTGCGCCAAAGCGTAGTCAATGTAGTAAAAGGGGTATAAATACACGTGCAGTTGTGTTTGCCAAAGCGCTCCGGCGGCGTTAAAGGGCGCATTGCCGTACTTTCGCCAAGGCAGATATGTCCGCTCCATCGCTTGCCACTGCGCTTTGCGGTCTTGCGGCGAGGCATTGGGATTGGCGTAAATCCAATGCTGGAACTCGTCAATCGCACAAGCATAGGGAAGGAACGTTACCGCCTCTTCCAAGTGCGCATAGCGGAACTGCGGGGTTTTCTTGCCAAAAAATTTCTCCATCCAATCCCACGTGAGAAATTCCATGCTCATCGAATGAATTTCACAGGCTTCCATCGTCGGCCAAAAATAATCCAACAAGGGCTGCTCTTGGCTGCTGCAATAGACCTGAAAAGCGTGTCCCGCCTCGTGTGTCAGCACACGAATATCGTCGGACGTGCCATTAAAATTCGAGAAAATAAACGGCACACCAAAGCCCGGAAAATTCGTGCAGTAGCCGCCCCGCGCCTTGTTCGGGCGCGTGGTCAAATCCATATAGCCGCCTTCGGTCATCATCGCAAAAAAGCGCCCCGTTTCGGGATGCAATTCGTTGTACATCGTCTGCGTGTCAGCAATAATGCCCTCTTCGGGCGCGGAAGGTTGCGGATTACCGTCAGGAAAATTGAGTGATTCGTCAAACGAATAAAACTCTTCCAAACCGCTCAAACCCAAGCGTTTTGCCTGTTTTTCATGTTGTTTCAGCGCAATCGGCACAACAAATTCTCGCACCGCCGCACGGAATTTCGCCACATCATTCGCAGTGTATTCAATTCTTCCCATTTGCGTATAACGATATTCCGTAAAGCTGGTAAAACCTGTCTTTTGGGCAATTTCATGGCGAATTTTTACGAGGCGGTCAAAGAGCGTATCCAACGTTTCGGCAACGGTCAAAAGCGCTTGTTGCTGCGCTTCCGAAGCCTCGCGGCGCACGGCGCGGTCGGTGTCTTCGGCAAATTTCCGAATGCCGGAAAGGTTGTATTTTTCACCGCGAAATTCAATTTCCAATTCCGCCAGAAGCGAGGTGTACTCTTGCCCCGCATTAGCTTCGTCAATAAGCAGTTGTTTGATTTCGGGTGTGAATGTTTTGGCGGAATCTTCAATGCGTCGCAAAAACAATTTCCCGTATTTCGCCTCGACATCCTTGCGGAAAGGCGATTGAAGAAGCCGCTTCGAGACCTCTTCGTTCCATTCTGTGACGGTGGGACTGTTGTCGGTGTAAAACTGTTTTTCGGCTTTGACAATTTCGTCTTTCACGTTTTGCGTAAAGTGCGTTTCGGCAAGGTTTTCCATGGTAATATAATCGGTGCGAAGCGTGTTCCAATCTTGCACGGCATCAAGCACATCAGCCGCAGTCGTTGCAGCGTCAAATCGTTCCCAAAGCGTGGTGTATGTGACTTGCAAGGCTTGTAAATCGGGGCGTTTGTAGGGTAAATCGCTAAATTTCGTAAATTCCTTCGGAGAAGCAGATTTCGTCATGGTTCGTGAGGTGAATTATACCAATTTATGTGAATCACTGTTCATTAACTTCGACACGAGTATGAGTTTGGAAGCCTGATAAATACTCGCACAGACAAGAATGTCTGTGCCACTGAAGCCTGATTTTAATGCACAATTATCAACTTATATTGGTATTAGTGAAACATACAAGCATTTACGGCGCGTAATCTACACAATTTCTTGGAGTTTTTTGGCGTTTTTGTGGTTTAAGCAAAAAGCAACGGCACAGCCTCAAAATGAAGCTGTGCCGTTGAATAGTGTCTTGCAGAACACTTGTGTTCAAGCGCTTTTCAATAAAGAAATGTTAGAAAGAAATGTTAGCGAATCACATTGAGTTTTTGCGCTGTGCTGCCGAGCGAACTTTCCACGCGAACAATATACGCGCCGGGCGCGAGGCTCTGCACATTTAACTGAAACTCAAAAACACCTTCTGCTTGCGGAAGATTGACAGCAGGCGTGAACACAACGTTACCAAGCATATCGTAGATGCGAATCGAAACATTATCCGCTTTGGGCAAATTGTAGCGCACCGTGACAACATCACGTGCCGGAATCGGGAACGCCGTTACGCTAAGACGGTCATATTCCAACACGTTTCTGTCACGAACACTCACAACACGCTGCGTAGCAGCACCGGAGCGGTATTCGTAAGATTGCGGGTCGTATTCCGCCCATGGCAAATCCCAACGATTCACGATGTTGTTTGTGCCTTCTGCCGCTCCAAACGCTCCACGATAGGGAACTCGCTGAAAAAACGCATCGTCAATGGCAACATCACTGCCTTGCGGACGGGTGAAGGAGGTAGCATTTGCCAGATACGGCGCGATTGTGCGCGGACGCGGGTCAATAGCATTGCTGTTTTCAATAAACGGATTGCCGAGTTGGGCAGGTTCAACGGAAGCAGGCGACAACACATTGCTAAATGCTGAGGTTTCAAGCCATGTTGCGGGGATACCCGGAGTTGTTCCGTCGAGTTGCAAAGCAACACTCTGTACGCCATACCAGCTATTGTTCCGCACCAGAATCGAATCCCGCGAAGCAGCACCTTGTGAGCCTACACCCAAAATTTCAAAGCCTCTGCGCCAACCGACAAACACGGAGTTCACAATCGAAGTGCGGTTGTTACGGCGTAATTGCGCTGCTGCACCGAAAAAGGCGTTAAATTGATTATCACCGCGTCCTGTTGTCCAAGCATTGTTTTGTACAGGTCCGACGGCGGTCATATTCGAGAAAATAGCGCGTGTCAAAGGCTGATTAAAACTGCCTCCTGCGTCGTTGTCCATTTCAAAAGCCTGCGACGTGGAAACGTCTGCACGCAAGCGGTAACGCTGTGCAAAACCGAATTGCACACGACCGCTCCAACCGTTATCGCCATCAAAATCATCATCCAACGTCGCCGTAGCCACGAGATAACGACCGTCCACCGTACCACCAAACCACTCAAACGCATCGTCATTACCGTAGCTGCACTGCACGTATTCAATGCGTGTGCGGCGACCAACACCGCCCATTGTGAGCGAGTTCAATTCTTGGTTTGGCGCTGCGGCAATTCCCGCAAACTCAATACGCACATAGCGAACAACGCCGGAGCTATCGTTATCGTCTGTTCCACCGAAAATACCGTCGCCTGTTAGAGTGTTTGCAATGCCGCCTTCAAGCGTAGCCGTGCCTCCCGGTTGATTCGTCCGAGCGCGACCGCAAATCAACAAACCACCCCAATCACCCGCAGAGCGCTGTCCCGGAGGTGCGGAACTGGTCATCACAATCGGGCGTGTCGGTGTGCCATTGGCGAAAATAACACCGCCGCGATTAACGCAAATAGCGGAATTTTGACCAACAGTATCACCAACAATCATTGTTCCGGGTTCAATGTTTAGAGTTGCCAAAGAATCTACGTAAAAATAGCCGTCAAGCGCATATACACGACCGCTGCGCAAGGTCAGCCTTTGACCGCGAGCAACACGACCTGTGAGAACTGAATCCACAGCCGTCGGAAGCGGACGCACGATAGTCATCGGACCGTTAATCGTCTGCACAGCGCTTGGTGTGCCGTCTGCATTCAAAAGCGTCATGCGAATAAAGAGCGATTCCGTCGAAATCGAAGGTACACGAAAACCGCCGTTGAAACGACCGCGATTTGCTGTCGGCAAAGAATCTAAGCGGTTTGCAACAATGCTTGTCCACGTAGCGGCATCGCGGCTTGTTGCCCAATCAAAACGGAAACGACTACGAAATGTTCCTGTGGTGTCCCAAACCAAATCCACTGACGTACCGGCACGAAGCGTTGTGCCGCTTGCCGGCTCGGTTAGACGCAGTGTTGTCGGTTGTGCAAACGCAAGGCTGCCGTACAATGCGACCGCCACAATAACAACGACAGATTGCAAGAGCGATTGCCACTGCTTGGAGAAACGATTGTTCATAAAGAAACAGAATGGTGATGAAAAAAAGAAGATGATTTCAGATATTATGCTTGATAGCAGATTACAATGTTCGTTGCAAACTTACATTTCATCGTTTACCTGAATGTTACGGCAATGTTAAGCCTACATAACATTCTCATTGTCATCAAAGAAAAACCCTTGCTTGTCAAAGAACAAACAAGGGTTTTATGGCATGACATCCGATATATTATTTCAAGCGATAGCTAATTATTTCAAGCGATAGCTAACGCCAATCGTGTACGACGCTCCACGAAGATTAGAAGCGACTTGCTTGCCGCCTTGTTCCCAAATCAAACGCTGGTTCAAAATATCACGCGCCGAAATTTTCAACTCCAATGCATCACCAAGCGGTTGAATAAGCGAGGCATCAATGACATCGCGCGGGAGTTCGTACACGTGCGGGTCGTCGAAGCTGAATGCACCGCGCTGTCCGACTTGAATAATGCGGCGACCGTAGGTGTTGTAGGCAAGATTCAATGAGGTGCGCGTATTGGGGTTGGTGTAAAAGAGGCTCACATTCAGCGTGAAGGGTGATTGTCCCCACATCGGGCGCGTATCAGTTCTGCCGCCTTGCGAAACGGTGAGTTCCGAGCGCACCCATGTATAATTTGCCGAGAACACGAGGTTTTCCAAGTCTGCGGCAAGGAAACCAAAGTTTTTGCGGAGTTCAACCTCAAAGCCGTAATTCACCGCCGGACCGTCAGCATTAGCAAATGTGCGGGTTAGCTCACTTTGTTGGGGGAAAATCGTTTCTTCGATTGCATCGGTAAATTGTTTGTAAAACCCGCTCACCGACACGACTTCACCAATGCCGGGGAAAAGTTCATAGCGAATATCGTAGTTCTGAATAAGCGCACGGCGGAGTGCGGGATTGCCTTGCACAAGTACCTGCTGTTGGAAATCAAAAAACGCAAATGGAGCAAATTCGCGCAACGACGGTCGTGCAAGTGTTTGTGTCGCAGAAAGGCGCAAATTGGTGTTTTCCGAGGCTTTCCAAACGAAGTGCAGCGACGGAAGCAAATCCGGCGTAACGAGGTTAATTTGCACAGGTTGGTCGTTAATGGCAAAACTGTTCAGGCGCTGCGTATTGCCCTCAAAGCGCAAACCGCCAATAACACGAAGGTTCAAACCGCCAAGTTCAAACGGTGCATCCACCATGCTGTACGCTGCAAACAAGGTTTCAACAGCAGTATAAGCATCGCTGAGGCGTGTATCTTCGGAAATGCCCAAACCGTCAAGACGGAAGTTTTCGGGGGCGAGAAGTTGGTCTAAGGGTGCAGCGTAGTTGATATTCTGACCACCGTTGCGTGGCTCAATAACCGTGATAGAACGGGCGTTAAAACTGCGATTGCGAATTTCGCCCAATGCTCCGGCTTTGATTTTTATCTGCTCCACCGGAAGCGTTACATTAAGCGCTCCCAAGGTAGCATCTTCGCGGAGATTCGAGAAAAAGCGCCCTGCGCGTGTACCGTCGCCTTGCTGGGATTGAATAATCTGTGCTTCAAAGGGCGTGTTTGGTTCTGATTGCGACACTGCTGTTTGGCGGCTGTAACGAAAACGGCGGAAATCCGGCTCATTGCGGCTTGATTGCGAGTAGGATACTTTCCAATCTACCAATATATTGCTCAAATCTTTGATAGTATGCTCGCCCGAAAGCTGTCCCGAATACAATTCTTTTTCGACAAATTGAAAACTTGTCATGCGCAAATCCAAGAACTGATAGCCAAGGTCTTGACCTTCCAACACAACGGTTTCATCATCCATTGCGCGGTTATAGACATTTTTGAAACTGATGGAACTGTGGTCGCCGATTTTATAGGCAAAATTGAGCAAGCCGCCCCAACTCACAGAACGCTGCGCCTGTGCGCCTTTGAAATCAAAAAACGGTGAGCGGTCAGCCAAAATTCCGGCACGCTCTATGGTATTGATGCTAAAGCCGTTGCTATAATTGAGCGAGGCAATAACGCCAAAATCGTTATCGGCAATCGGGAAGATGTTGCTGAAGGACAAACCAAAACTGCCATTCGGCATAGCAGTCGTGCGGCTTTGGCGAACTGTTTGGTTGGAAAAAGCACGTCCCAAGTTTTGCCAGCGTGAAATAGATGTCGCATCTCCTCGCGTAACACCTTGCAAAAGTGTATTCATAGCACGGCGGTCAGCAGGCATATCGGCGGGAAGGCTACGCAAGCCATTATCGAAGCCAAGCCAATCTGTCGAACTTCCTTCAGAACCGATAAACGCATTTTGCTGAAATGTTACATTCGTGTTGTACGTTCCCGAAGCGCTAAACCGCAATGAAAAACGGTCGGGGAAATCAATCGTATTCAACTGCACCAAGCCACCCGCGAAATTACCCGGAAGGTCAGGAGTAAAGCTCTTTGCAACATTGGCGTTTTGAAGAAACTCCGACGGAAACATATCAAACGCGAAGGCTTTTTTGTCGGGTTCGGTGGAAGTCAAAGCCGCTCCGTTCAGTGTTGTATTGCTGTATCGCTCGCCTACACCACGCACATAGACAAATTTGTCACCAACAAGTGTAACACCCGGAACTCGCCTCAATGCTTGCCCCGCATCGGCATCGGGCAGTTTTTTCATCTCTGCTTCGCTGATGCCGTCGCTAACTTGAGCGGCATTTTTCCGTTGAGCCAGCATTGCTGCTGCGTTGTCATTGATGCGCGTTGCATTAACGACGATTTCTTCTGTTTTCTTGATTGCCGATTCCAAAACGATATTCAGCGAAAGCGTCTGTCCGTCAGTAACAACAACACCTTCGACCACTTTGGGCTTAAAACTCACATAGTTAAAGCGCAAGGAATATGTTCCGGCAGGAATACCTTTGATAGAGTATGTACCTTTCACATCGGAAATTGCACCCTTTTTGGTGTTCAAAACCTGTACTGTTGCACCCCGCATGATTTCGCCGCTTTCGGCTTCACGGATAGTACCGGAAATAGTACCGCCTGACGCGGGAGACTGCGCAAAAGCCATTTCGGAAGGATAAAAACTCGCCAAAGGAAGGAAAAGAAAACAAAAACGCAGTAAAAAGCGCATAATACCGAATAGTTGGTGAATAAGAATTGTTGCAAGCCTGAAAGATTGCGGCTTTCAGACGTGCAAAATTACCTTACCAACATTACGTGGATATTACGTTCAGTGTTAAATTTTGGTAATAATGACAGAAAAGCAGAATCTACCGCTTCTGTTCACGGGCTTTGAAGAAGGTACGAAGAGGAGTGATATAGGATTCGGCAGTACCAATGCGCACGACATCTACACCGCTTTTGGCAAAGGAGGAGGAAAGTGCCATTTCATGCGATGTCCACCAAGAACGGTAGGCTGCACGGGCTTCAGGGTTGGCGGTGTCAATCCACGTCAAGCTATCGGTTTCGGCATCCCGAACCCGCATTAAACCGACGTTGGGCAAAACAGATTCCCGCTCATCATAAACACGAATGGCAACGAGATCGTGCTTTTTTGCCGCTATGCGGAGTGCGGTTTCAAAATTACTGTCTAAAAAATCGGAGATAAGGAAGGCAATACTGCGCTTTTTGATGGCACTAGTCAAGTATTGCAGCGCTTCGGCAATATTTGTGCGGTTATGCTGCGGAGTAAAATCAATAAGTTCCCGAATGATGCGCAAAATATGGGATTTTCCTTTTTTCGGCGGGATAAATTTTTCAATGCGGTCACTGAAAAAAATCAGCCCGATTTTGTCATTGTTTTGAATTGCCGAAAATGACAAAACAGCGCAAAGTTCGGTAACAAGATCTTTTTTGAACTGTTTGCTCGTTCCGAAATCCTTCGAGGCACTCACATCCACCACCAGCATTACCGTCAGTTCGCGCTCTTCTTCAAACACTTTCACGAATGGTTCATTGAAACGGGCAGTAACGTTCCAATCAATCGTCCGAACATCATCGCCGGGCTGGTACTGCCGAACTTCGCTGAACGCCATTCCGCGCCCTTTGAAGGCACTGTGGTATTCACCGGAAAAAATCTGGTTCGACAAACCGCGTGTTTTTATCTCAATGCGGCGTACTTTTTTGAGGAGTTCGGAGGCTTCCATGATGATTGGTAATCGGTGCTTGGATGCGTGAGGTTCAAGAGAGAATAGGTATAAAACGTTGGAAGGATTGCCGAAAAAATATATTTACCGCTAAACATCAGCATATATCAACTTCCTAGGGGTTTCTGCCGTTGCAAATCCTTCGCAATCACTTGTTCAAATTGGGCTTGTGATTTTTTCTCCGCAATACTGTCGGAGTTATCAACGAGCAGAGTTCGTTTACCTGTTTCAGGATCAACGTGCCAAACACGGCTTGGTTGCGCCCTTCCTTTGCGAACAAGCCCATGCTCAACAATGCTTGTGGCAATATCAACAAAATGTTTATTCATGTTCCAAATATTCCTTGACTAATTGTTTGAAGAAGGCTATATCACGCTTGGAAAGGTCATCTTTATCGCTTTTACGGTAAATGTCGAGAAAGAGAATCTCATCATCGTCCGTTATCCAATAGTAAATCACACGAGCTCCGCCACGCTTGCCTTTACCTTCTATATTCCATCGGACTTTCCGAACACCCCCACTTGCCTTAATGATTGCACCGAGTTCAGGATTCCGCGATAAATTCCATTGCAGCATCCCATATTCCTCGTCGTTCATAACATCATAAACTTTTTTTGTAAACGATGATGATTCAGAAAAAACCATACGCTAAAACACCGTCTCGAGGTCAATTTCAAAAATCAACGTGGAATTCGGCGGAATCGAACCTTGTCCGCGGCTTCCGTAGCCCAACAGCGAGGGAATCGTCAAACGCCTTCTGCCGCCGACTTTCATACCGTTCACACCAATATCCCAACCGCGAATAACACTGTTTGCACCAATACGGAAGGTGAACGGAGCGCCACCGGGCGTGGTATTGTCAAAAATTTGTCCGTTACGCAAGCGCCCGACATACCGCACTGCTACGTTGGAATTAAACTTCGCTTCAGCACCCGTACCGACGACCAAATCTTCAATCAAAAATACTTCTGTGCTGTTTAACTTGACATTATAGACCATTGTAGAGTTTGGTGGAATAGTGCCAAATTGACGATTCCCAAACGCAAGACGTGGCGGCACAGTAATCGTACGCTCTCCGCCAACGCGCATTCCACGTAACCCTTGATCTAAGCCGGGAATCATTGTTAAATTATCCACCAACAAAAACGTTGTGGTTGTTCCGGTAATAAATGTGCCATTAAGAAGGCGTTCACTATATTGAACTCCAACCTGCGTTACAACATTAGTGTCCGCAGAGATTGTCGCGCCGGTACCGGTAACAATATTTTCTATTCTGAGGTCGCCTGTTGTGTCTAATGGCGGGTCGGAGGGAAGGCAAGCAGTGAAGGAACTAACGCAAAAAAGCGCGAGCAGAAGCAACATACCTCGCATAATGCGGTGGTGAACAGATGCAAAGAGCGTGGGAACAGCAGTGGTAAACGCTGAAAAAGGAGCCATAAAAAAAACGTACAATAATGGTAAAAATCGCCTATTTATGCGGTTTCCGGCGTAAGTTCTGCTGCTGGAAGTTCCAAGAAGAACGATGCGCCATGACCGTATTCGCTTTCGCACCACACCTTGCCGCCCATCGTTTCTGCCATCTTTTTCACGATAGACAAGCCCAAGCCGGTGGAATGTTCACCGCCGGTAGGTTGCGCCGAAAGCCGTGCAAATTTACCAAAAAGTTTCTTTTTATCCTCTTCCGTTAATCCGGGTCCTTCATCTTTTACTTCACAACGCACGAATTTATCGCCGTTCATTGTGCAGCGCACCCACACATTTTTGCTTGGAGGAGAGTATTTGACAGCGTTAGAAATAAGATTGTCCAACACTTGAATCGTCGCATTTTGATCGGCAAAGGTTTGGCTCAAGCCTTCTTCAACCTCAAAATTGATAACAATGTCTTTTGCTTGCGCCCGTTGGAAATAGTTGTCACAAAGCGCTCTGACAATCATCGTAAAATCGAAATCGCACAGATATACTTTTACCGCGCCACGCTCAATAGCGTTAATATCCAGCAAATTCGTAATCAAATCAAACATTCGTCCGGCGGAATTCAAAATGTCATTCGATAATTCCTTAATTTCATCCTGACTAATGACGCTCCCCTCGTCATGAAGCACTTTTGCGAGCATTCTGATACCCGAAAGCGGATTTTTCAAATCGTGCGCAACAATACCCAAAAACTCGTTTTTCTCATTGTCAAGTTCCACCAAATGTTTGTTTAACTGCGTAATTTCCGCACGGGTGCTTTCAGTCTCAGCAAATGCCGTTGCTAAATACGAATAAGCGTAAATGTTGTCAATCGCTGTGGCTGCGTAGGTAGCAATGGTGCGCATCATGTCAATTTGGTACTTTGAATACGCATTGGCATTGGTGCTTTGTACTGTCAGCACACCAACAGCGCGGTTTTTCACGACAAGCGGGAAATATACCAGCGATTGTGCATGAGCCTCTTCCGCCCGAAGGCGTGTAACATATTGACTGTATTGGGTAGGAACGGAACTCATCACAATTTCCGAGCGCTCTTGCATACTTTTCACTGCCAAACTCGTGTCATCATCCAGCGAAATCGGCACGTGATAGCTTTGATGACCATTGACCATAAAGAGCAAATATTCAATCGTATTGTCAGAATCCCGCGCCACGCCCAAGCCGAAGGTCGAAACATCCATAAGTTCGCATACGCTTTGGTACATGGCACTTAAAATTGTCTCGTAATCCAGCGTTGAAGTGATTTTCTGCCCCATCGAACTGAGCGTCGAAATATCCTGATTGATTTTCTGCATTTTGTCGTTCAAATCACGCAACGAATGGTTCATCACTTCCATCTCCGCAGCAGCATTTGCGAGGCGTGAATAGGAATTAAGGTTGTCAATCGCAACCGCAGCGTAGGAAGCTATCGTTCGCAAAATGCCGATGTGTATGTCGGTGTAAGCATTCGGCGTAAAGGACTGCACGGTAATAAGCCCAATAGGCTGATTTTTCGCAATAAGCGGGAAGTACATCTGCGCTGCCGCTTTGGTCTCTTCAGGGCGCAAGGTTTCAACATATTGTTTGTATTCTTCGACGTAATTTTCAACAACAACTTCTTTGGCATTATCAATAGCCCAGACGGCAAAACTTGTCTTTTCTTCCATAACCGCCGAAGGCATATACTCGAACTTCCCACCTTCGATGTAGTATTGATACTCAATTTCACCCCATTCACGATAAATCGCAATGCCGAAAATATCCGTCGGCATCAGTTCTTCCACGTTTTTGTGGACTGTTGTCAAAATAGTCTCAAGGTCAAGGCTCGACGTAATGCTTTGACCTATTGCTCCAAGTTTAGCAATATCAAAATTTTGGCGCTCTCCGTTGGAACGCGGCTCGGTAAGGGGAGAAGAAACTGTGGCGCTCATACCATGATAAACCGACGGTGGAACAAAAAAAATCGTAACCAATAGCATGGAGCTATTGTTCTTATTTATATTGAACTCTCATCCAACACACAAGCGGCTTCCAAAGCCGCGCTTGTATATGGCAGCAGAAATTTTTCTCAAGCCTTGTGAATATACAGAGATTTCATTGTAAAACCTACATTTTCTGTGCCAAACTTTTTAAGAATATTGCCCGATGTTGCAAAATGCAACCTGACCGTTCATTGTTCGTCTTGGAAGGAAGATATTTTCGTTCTAGCACAAGATTTGAAAAACACGTATTTTGGCACAACCTTAATTCACAGTGGAACTTGATACGTTCCGACCTATCATGTTTTAATCTATTGTTCCGTCTCCAAACCTCTAACCTCAAAAATAGTTACCCTGGCAATAACTCATAGCAATTTCTAAGTCTAATCCCGTTAAACGCTCTCAACACTGCACTATGTCAGAGTTCCACTTCAAACCCTTTTTTGGTAAGCGCAGTCGCCGTGTGGTGCGGGTTGTGCTGGGGTTGCTGTTGTTGCTTTTTCTGGTGATGTTTACGGGGGTAATGCTAGTGGTCAATGTACCACAATTCCGGCAGTGGGTCGTCAAATTTGCCATAGAGCGCATCAATACTGCTTTAGAAGCAAAACTTTCCTTCGATGATTTTCACGGCTCTCTTCTTTCCGACCTCACACTGACTAATGTTCACCTCGTCGCGGCAGGCGACACGCTGCTTGCAGCAAAGAAGCTGACTCTCACCTATGATATTCAAATGGTCTTGGTGCGGAGAATTTCTCTCAATCGTGTTCACCTCGACGAGCCGCGTATTGCCTTACTTCGCAGCATGGATAGTTCGTGGAATTTCGAGCATATTGTGAAAACTCCCGCACCCGATGCCAAGCCCAAACCCTTCAAATGGTCAGTAACCGTGCGCGATTGGTCGGTGTCTGAGGGAACACTTACCGTGATTGATTCACTCCAATCTCCTTCCGATGGTATGCGATTGGCATCACAGAACCGTATCAACACAGGGCGTTTGAAGGTTTCCGGTTTGGAACTTTCGCTCTCGGCAGCGCTCAATTTCAAGAAAAACGAGCATACACTTTCACTCCGCAAATGCGCCTTCCGCGAGGAAGTATCAGGCTTAGAGCTACACAATCTTTCACTTTTTGCCTTTGCTGACACGAACCGTTTGGAAGTGAATAATGCTGCAATCAAAACCGCTTCGTCTTCTGCAAGAATGAGGCTTGTTGCTGATGGCTACAATCTTTTCAAAGCCCGCTCTGCAAGCGCTTTTCAAGGCGATAGCCTCGAAACAACGCTCCAAAATACTCATGTAGAACTTGCTCTCCACGCAGATTCCATCAGCGCTTTCGAGCTGCAGCGCATTACTCCTGCTGCCGACGCGCTGGGTGACAAAGTAGCTCTGCGACTTGATGTTTACGGCAATGCGCAAACTGCCGTGCTGAAACGCTTGGAAGTGCGCGGCGTGGAAGATGCGAACAGCGAGAGAACGCCGCCAACACTGCTTTCATTAGAGGGAACAGTTCAAAAGCCTCTTCAAACCTCTACGCTTTCCTATTCCGCCCGATTAAATCCCATGCGCCTCAGCACGGCGGACATTCGCCGCTACGCACCACGCCTTGCGCTGCCTGACTTGAGTGGCTTGGGAGCAGTTTCGGTCGAACAAGGTACATTTGACGGCACACTCAAAACGCTTACGGCAAATCTCCGTGCCGAAAGCAACGCCGGAGGCGTGGAAGCCGCTTGTAATCTGAATTGGCAAGACACGCTGCGCTATGATGCCACCATACAAACCAAGCACCTCAATCTCGCCGCAATCACGCATGATAGCGGCTTACAAAGCGACCTCAACACCAAAACGGTACTTGCGGGACAAGGCGTTACGCTGCAATCACTCAAAGCAACAGCCCGTACCGAAGCTACACCCTCAAACATCGCCGGACGCAGTTTTGATGCGCTTTCGCTGGATGCTGCCATTGCAGACGGGGGGCTTTTGACGATTAACTCGCTGCGTATTCATTGGAATCGGGCTGCGGATTTTCTTACCGATGACAATGCCGGAGAAACAAGAATTGATGAGGCTCACACAAGTTCTGCTCTTCCTGCTTCTGACCTTTGGGCAAGCGGTTGGCTGAATCTGCAAAATCCCTCACTTCCCGCATACAAACTGGATGCACGGGCTTCACACTTGGATTTGAGCCGTTTGCTGCTTATGCCGGACGCGGCGACCGATGCGTCATTCACGATGAACGTGCTTGGAAGCGGTTTCAGTGCTGATAGTTTGCGGGGTTCTATCAATCTTGTGGCACAGGAATTTCTCACGCCGAAAAAAGCCTTTGAGCCGTTTACGATAAAAACCCGTTTGGAGCATCTGCCCAAGCCCGGAAACCCGCTTTACCGCGAGTTTCACCTGAACTCCGAACTCGCCGAAGCCCATTTGAAGGGCGTTTTTACGATGCAGGATTTTATCGCCTCTTTTGCGCACACGGTGGACAATTCGATTTTCCTTGTTCGGCGCAAATATCATCTCATTCGGGATTCGCTCAAAGCAAGCACCTACGAGGGTTTGTATCGCCCACGTCCTGAGCGATTGAAGCCGCTTGATGTGGATTTTGTGCTAAAACCGCATGACCTCTCTATTTCGAGGCTTTTTAGCGGTTTTGCCAAAATTCAGTGCGTTGGTGATGTGCAAGGTTCTATGCGGGGTACAACGCATGATTACACCTTTCGTTTTGATTCTTCGCATATTGACGAATTTTTCTATACCGACGGTTTTACGCAGGTTAATTTTGCCGATACGCGGCTTCAAGCCTCGTTTCGCAGCATTGCCGAAGGCGATTCTTTGAACGTTGTGGAAGCATCGGCATCGGTAAAAACGGATTCTGTTTTTCGCTTCAACGACTTCGTTTTCCGCCGTTCTCGCGCTGCGGCAAGCTACAAGCAAGACGTTTTCTCGTTTGACGTGAAGTCGGTCTATGGCGACAGCCTGTTGGCATTTCACACCAAAGCCGAGTTGGACATGAAAACCCAAAATGCGCCCTTCGTGCTGGACACCACATGGGTGCTGTATCGGAAGGATTTAGAGTGGGCGAGTGTCGGCAAGATTGCGACGGAATTGAACAAGGAAGGGCTGCTCGTGGAAAATCTCACCTTGCGCCGCCCAAAGGCAGAAACCCTGTATTTAAGCGGCTTAGTGTGGTTTGACCATTTTTCCAATGCCCTTTTGACGATAGAATCTATGCCGCTTCAGGACATTAACCGCCTATTTCCGAAAGAAAGCCGTATTCCCACACTTGACCCGCTTCGCGGCACGCTGGAGCGCTTGGAATGTCGCCTCTCAGGACTGCCCGAAACACCTCAACTTTCCTTGCTTTTGAATGCTTCCAATGTGTTTTACAATGCCACGTATTTGGGCAAATGTGCGATTTCTGCTTCGCACCAAGATTCGGTTGTGCGCGGCACGGCGGAAATTCAAAACCCACTGTTGATGAACGACACGCTGCACACGCTCAAAGTTCGCGCAAAGTCCTTCCCAATGAACCTCGCATTGACCGACGTTTCCGAGCGTTTGGTATCCGGAAAACCGATTGAAATTTTCTTCGATGCCGAACAGCTTCCCTTGGGCGCGGTGGACGTGTTTGTGCCGGGAATCACCAATTTACAGGGTTATGCCGACGCGCATTTTTCCATCACCGGAACAACGCCGGAAAACATCATGTATCAAGGAAGTGCCGTCATTCCTCGTGCGTCGTTTATTTTTGAAGCAACCAATCTTAAATATTTTGCTGAAGGTCGTGCAACCTTGCTAAACCGCACTGTCACTGTCGAAAGCATGAACCTCGCCAATGACCCGCTTGATTACGAGCGCGGCAGAGCAAATGCAACAGGAACAATCACCGTGAACGGCTTTGAGATTACAGGCTTTGACATCACCGCCAAAGTCCCGCAACAAGGGCTGTTCGTGCTGGGCAATGCCTCGCGCATACCGAACCCGCAGCTTTTTGGCGATGTGATTATGTCCACCGGCGCAGCACCCTTGCATTTTTATGGAACGCTGGAAGAGCCGTATTTACGCGGCGATGTGAACATTTTAGCGGCAAAAATCAATTTCCCCGAAATCAAAAGCGTCAAAACCGAGAACAAACTTTTTTGTTTCGAGACCGTGACCAAAGACCGCACAGGGCGCACCATCACTGCCCGTGATTGCAGTCCGCAAGAATACGCACTGCTCATGCCGGAGGGCGATTCCCTTGCAAAGCGTTCCCCCGAAGAGGCGCGGAAACAGCTTTCGGCGGCAGAATTGGCGCATTTGGCGGAGGAAGAGGCGCTGCAAGCACAACGCGAAAATGCCACAACGCATCTGCCGACAGGCTCAAGAACCGACATCCCGCCGCGAGACTCGAATGTAAGCGCTTTCCGCGTCGTTTCCGAACAAACATTGCGCCGTGCAGAAAATAATGCAGCGACGAATACCGAACAAACCGATAATGCAGAGCGCTTGGGGAAAGAGCGCACCGACAAGGAGCGGGCTGAAGAGCGCTCCAAACTTGGCTTTGCGCACAAAATTGATTACGCGCTGAATGTGAATTTACGCGGGAATTTTTCGGTAACAATGGACTGGGGACCGTTTGAGCAGCTTGTCGCAAATTTGGCGCAGGAAAATCCCGAACAGCCGCTTCGCTACGTTAAAACACCCGATAGACCTGATGAACATAGGCTTTTCGGCGATTTGATTTTGCGCGACGGCTCAACCTACAAGTTTTATCGGCTCTTCACCGCTTCAGGCAAACTCGCCTTCAATACCGGAACAATGAGCAATCCGCGCTTGAATTTGAACGCCGCACTGCGCGGACAGCGCACCATGCCTGACCGCAACGGCACAAGTGAGTATTTCGTGAACCTTGGAATCACGGGAACAAAAAAAGTGCCGATGCTCAAAATGGGATATTTGCTGGACAATGTGCCGGGTGTGGGCGATTCGACGAAGATTCAAAATGATGCCATTATGCTCCTGCTTTTTGGGCGGACGCAAGATGAGTTCGCTATTGGAAGCGGCTTAGGCAGCGTTACCCAAAACACCTCGTCGTCACTGGCTTCGCGCTTGCTGACGGATTTGCTGCAAGGCACGGGCATTGTGCGCAGTGCCGATATTTCCTTCGGCGGCGGCAGAACGGGATTGCCGCTTGATTTGTCGCAAGCACGGGTGCAAGTTACGGGGGAAATCGGCGATTTGGGCGTTCTCTGGCAATTAGCCAACGATTTCGGCTCCAACAACGCAAACACCAGCTTTTCGATTGATATTCCCTTCCGCAATTTTCTCGACCAAGAACTCTTCCGCAATATCGTACTGCAAATCACACGCTCGGCTGCGGTCTCCAATTCCAGCGTTTTCCTCCGCCAACAGCGTGAATGGGAAGTGAAAATCGGCTCACGAAATTCGTGGTAGTTTCACGGCAGTATTTCGCCAAAGTACATTCGCCAAATTTGTCATTCGTGAAGATTCGTGCAATTCGTGGACGATACTTTTGCGAACTTAGAGCAAACAGATTGATTCTGACTTACTCCTTCCCCTTGGGAACAAGCGATAAAACCTTGCTGAAGGAGGCGTGAGGCTCACGTGCCACAGGCACAGGCAAAAGCCCGCCATTACGCCAAAGTTCATGCTGGTCGCTGTAATTTCGTGTCATAATCTCGCCTGTGTTGCCGCTTGGCAAAATCATATACGCCAGAGTATCGCTCATATCGCACACAAAGCGCATAGATGCTCCCGCCGTAACCTCAAACGGCTTGACAAACGACCATTCGCCGGAGGAAATCGTCGTGGCATCGCCGCCGTACCCGACAGGTGGCATATTGACAACACCGCGCACGGAGAACCGCGTCCATTCTGTACCATTAGCAATAACGTGACGCATGGTCAAACGGTGAAAACGCCCGTAATTCCATGCTTCGAGAGAATCTATGTCGTTTGCCTCGCTCATACTTTGTTGCACCAATCGCACCGCTTCGACAAAACTTTGACGAATAATGTCGTCCCGCGTTTCTTTGTTCGCCGTTGTGCGGTTGTCAAACCACGCTGCACTCAAGGAATCATCAGCGTTGTAGCGCTCTGTAAGATGCAACAATGCTCTCAAAGGCAATCGTGTGTTCACGGCATATTGCGTGTAAAGCGCCTCGCCGAGATCGTCTGCAAGCGTATTACGGGCGAATCGCTCCAAAAACGCTGCATACACCGATGCAACAGCAGAAGTGCTTTCCAAAGCACCATTCCACGCCGCCAGCAAGGTTAATGCTTTGCGTTCCGTAAACGTGAGTTTAAGCGGATTAGCGACTTTTGGTGTTGCAGTTTGATTTCCCACACCAGCAGAAATATTTGCAGAACTATTTGCCGAAGTCGCTGTTTCAAATGCTGCCACAATCGCCGGAATAAGGCGCTGTGCGTAGTGCGAAACAAGGTCAGTTTGTGCCGATTTCATGCCGTTTACGGAAAAATGCTCAAAATCTGACAAAAACTCCCCAATTCGCGCCGCCCGCGACGGCACATCCCAGAGATGCGAGAGATGAAGCGGTTCGCCATTCACCGATGCCGAGCGAACAAGCGGATTATTCGCAGCAATAACGCGCCCACTTGCGGGGTTCAACAGCACTCCAACAGACGAAAGCGCCGCAAAGCCTCGCCACGCATCATCGCGCAGCCAACCTTTGCGAATAAAATTCGGATGTGTTTGTTGATTACCACTGCGAAGCGGCACAGTTCCAAGCGGCATCACGCCAACGCTGCCGTCTGCCGAAGCAATCACACACGCCACAGCCGGAGCGCCAAAGGTTGCCATGCCCGTCTCGACATCCGCCCACGAGCGCGATTTCGCAAGACGCAAGAGTGCAAGCGCTTCGTCGGACATTTCCTGCCCTGTCCACTGCACCGTTAGACATTCACGCCCCACAAGCACGCGGAAAGCGCTTTGTGATGCGGCATTCAAGCTGTCTGCCGGAGAAGTCAGTAGTGATGCGCTACTCAGGCGACTTTTCCAAGGAATCGCATTTTGCAAACCCGGATATTTTTTCAGTCCCTGCGGAAGGTCGGAAATGACGCAAGAACGCCGCGTGAAGCGCAAATCCACAACAGCATCGCTGGAATCTTTCACCTTGATTGTGTCGGTGATAATACGAAACTGTTCGGAGCGTTGCCCGCCAAGGCTGTCGGCAATAACATACCGCCGAAGGTCGCTTGAATCCAAGCGTTCAGCAAAAAAATCCGTATCGTCAATCAATGCATTGACCAAACTCCACCCAATGTGGTCGTTTCGCCCGACAATCACAAAAGGCAGCCCCGGAAGCGTGTGTCCAAGCACGTTTAGCGTCGGTGAGGACAAATGCGCTTCGTACCACCGCGCAGGCAACGTCAGCGCCAAATGAGCATCGGCAGCAAGAATCGCTCCGTGACGATGTTTTTGCTTAAAGCCGCTTCCCGCGCTGTCTTGTTCAGGGTGGAAGAATGCGGAAGAACGCACCGCCCACGCATTACTGCCCAATGACGAGCCAATCATTTGCGCGGCATTGCGGGTTTGTTGCGCAAGACATACAAAAGTGTGGGTAGAGGAAGATAATTTGGAAGGCGATGATAGGACTGCACGTCGTGGAAGCGCCGTATTTACTGAAGTTTTCGGGAGTGAATCTTTTGCCGGTGCAGGAACAATCAGCGAATCTTGTTGCAGAGAATCAAGCAATAATGCGGGTTTGACGGCAAGCCTTGCAGGGCGCTTCGGTACAAGCGAATCCAAGACGCACGGCGCAAAATACGCATCCTGCTCTTGCGGCGGAAGCAGCTGTAATGCGCGTTCCCGTCCAAGCGTGTCGGCTATGGCGCTTAACACAAGGTCAATCGTAAAGCCACTGCTCAATTCCCACGCCCAAAGGCGCTGCACAAGCAAACAATCTTCAACCGTCCAAGGCTCAGGCTCATATTCCAGCGCGTCAAACTCCGCAGCAATCCTGCCTTTGTGGGTTTCGAGATACGCATTGATGCCGTTGGAATATGCCTGAAGTGCGGCACGGGATTCAGTCGAAATGTGGCGCGAAAGGGCGCTTGCAAGGGAATCAAAACGCATTGCCCGTAAGAAAATATCCTGCTCCAATGTTCTTCGTCCAAAAATTTCCGATAAACGCCCACGCCCCACGCGGCGCTGGAAATCCATTTGCCAAAGGCGGTCTTGTGCGTGTGCGTAGCCGATGCCGAAATATGCGTCGTTGTCGGTGGCGGCGGTGATATGAACGATGCCGTAATCGTTTCGGTGCAGCTTTACCTCAGCGCTGATGCCCGCGACTTCCTCTTCACCACTGCGCCCAAAAGCAGAGCGCGTCGCAAAAAGAAAAGCAAAAACCGCTAAACAGGCTGCAATCACAAGCGCGGCGAACACAATGCCCCAAAAATGATTAGGCGCACGACGAGCAAACGTCGAGCGCCGAGCATCATTGACAAGACGATTTGAAACGAAGCTAAAGCGTTTATCTTCCCGATTTAGAGCCACTTGTTCTCCTTGTACCATGCGATTGTTTTCGGAATGCCACGCTCAATGCCTAGCTCAGAAGCATAGCCAAAATCACGCTTTGCTTTTTCAACCGAACCAATCCAGTATTTTTGCACAAAATCAATCCCTTTTTCATAGTTGAATACGGGCGGCTTCGAGGAAAATTTCCCGAAAAATTCCGATACGCCCGCAACGCCCATAACGATGCCGTGCGGAAGGCGAAGTGTCAGGACATTTTTTTTCTGCAATGCTGCTTTGGTAACATCGGTAATTTCCACCCACGAATAAAACGGCTCATCCGCTAAAAAGTAGGTTTCACCAACGGCTTTCGGCGACTCTACTGCGTCGGCAATGCCCCGCGCAAGGTCTTCGGCGTGGATAAGGCTCAGGCGTTTGTCATCAAAGCCGATAAGCGCAGCAATTCCTTGATTCACGGCTTTGAAATAGTCAAAAATGGCAGTATCGCGCTGCCCATAAATCGCAGGAGCGCGAATAATGGTTACAGGCATCACATCGCGCAGCGCATTCACTTCGTCTTCGGCAGCTTTTTTGCTTTCACCATAGGCAGTAAGCGGCTTACAGGGGTCGGATTCTACTATTGGGCGGTCAAGTGATTGCGCGGGACCGCAGACGGTCAAACTGCTCAAATGAAGGAATCGTTTAAGGTTTGGTGCGCTTTTGCGGGCTGCTGCTAACAAATTTTTCGTACCGATATGGTTTCCCTGAAAAAACTCCTCACGGTTACGCGCCGCCGTCAAACCTGCAATATGCACGATAACGTCTGCACCTTCAACAGCTTTTTCCAGCGATGCAGCATCCGAAAGCGACCCCAAAGCACGCTCCACAGGCAAGCCTTCAAGCCATTGCAGGCTACTCGTGGCACGGGTGAGACAACGCACGGTGTAACCGCGCCGTAACAATTCTTCCGCAACAAAACTTCCTGCAAAGCCTGTTGCTCCGGTGATAAATGCGACCATTTGTTATTAGTGTGGGTGATGAAAATTGGAAAAGAAGATTGGGAAGAGAAGTATGAATGATGAGGTATGAAAATTGCGGGCAAGAATGTTGCCACAACCAGCTTCCTGCCTTGATTTCATACTTCATACTTCATCCTTTATACTTTCTTCCTACTCCTGCGGCAAATACACAGCATATCCGCGTGGCGGTGCCCAAAACTCGCCGCGGCCACTGCCGTCGGTTATTTGAACTTTAGGTTCTCCATCGGGGTTTTCCGTCCATGCCACGGCTTTGAAGGTGGTGTTACGCCAGCGCGTTTGCACACGTGCGCCGTTCCAGCCATCGCTTGAGGGTTTACTATTCAAAACGTAGAGCAGTCCTTTTTGTTCGCCCCAGCCGCTTCGTTGCATGATGTAGAGCGTATTGTCGAGATAAATCACCGAGCTCATGCCGCCTGCGTGATTATGATGCGCTTCAACCAAAGCAGCAATGCCGTTTGGCGTACCTTCTTTGGCGAGATTCCACGTAAAATAATCTTGCCAAAAAACGCACGGATAGCCTTCATGCGTCAAGATAAACGAATATGCCATAAGTTTATCATTGACAATAGGATGCTCACGAACAATATCGTGATTTTCGACAAATGTTACCGCATCTTCATGGCGACTTGTAAGCAGCGTTCCGGGGTGTGGAAGATTGCGCAACGACCAACCGGGCGTGTCGCACATATCTTTCAAGCGCCCACGCAAGGGGAAATCAAATGCCCGAACAGGATTGTCCGACGTAGCATTAACGCGGTTTAGCCAATCATCAATGACGTTTTTGCTGTCCCAACATTCGCCCACACCAAAAGGCTGAAATGCTTCACCGTTTTTCGTGTAGCGCATCCCTTGAATAGCGTCAATAAGCCATATACCGAAGCCTTTCACAAAATCGTAGCGAAAGCCGTCGAAACCGATTTCTTCGACTAAAAAGCGCGAAAACTTCAGGATTTCACCGTACACGTAGGGATTGTAATGGCACAAATCCGGCATCCCGCCAAACGGGTCTTCATCGTGCGTGCGGTAATTCGAGGGATGGAAGGATTCCCAATTACGAGGAAATTTGCCGCTTTTGGGTTTGTAGAGCGTCCACCCTTGTTCACCCGTAATCGGGTTCATTTCTTGCTCATCTGCACCGTTATTATGGTTGAGTACAAGATCCGCATACACTTGCATATCGTTGTCATGCGCAGTTTTGATAAGCGCCAAAAGGTCTTTTTTGCTACCAAACCATGTCGGGATGCTGCCTTTTTGGTCGTATTCTCCCAAATCATAGTAATCATATGGGTCGTACCCCATAGACTGACCACCAACGTTCCCGGCTTTGCTTACCGGAGGCAGCCATAAAGCCGTAAAGCCGAGTTTGCGTAAGCCCGGAACAACCTCGCTGACGGCATTCCACCACGCAAATTCTTTGTTTTCCAGTGTTGGACAATCCCAGTAAAAGGCTTGCATCATCGCGCCCATAATCGTTTCTCCTTCGTAAAAGTAAATCGTAAAAGTGCCGATAACCTCTGCGAAAATTTCGCTCTCGGTATAGTATTCACACAGACCGCAAAACTACGCAGTGTTTAGCAGAAAAGCAACGTTCTTTCGCTGTTGAGCGGAGTTTTAGGGACGATATTTTTGTTAATTGCACAAAATGGAGCAATTCTTCACAAATCGTGTTTGGGTGGTTGCGGTAAATTCTCTATTTTTTGCTCAAAACACGCAGCAAGCCCGAATTTCCTTGTTGAACAGCCTCAATCAACCATGTTAAACAGGATTATGCTGCATTTTTTTGTGATTCTAGGGCTAACAAATTATGCTTCAGCGCAATCTCGCTCAATACCTCGTCATTGTGCGCTTTGTTCGTATTTCATTACTGTCTTTCGCAGCCGTTTTTGCATCGCCTCTCGTTCCGGCACAAACGCAAACGTATAGACTTATTGAGACCGTAAAAATTGGTCAAAAACTTGGCTACCGCTTTAACGCTACTCTTCAACCCTGCGCTATTGCCATAGACGCATCTACGCGCCGTGCTTACTGCGCTTCGCGCTCTTCGACACAATTTCCAATATTCGACACCGACAGCGCTCGGCAGATTGGCGCATTAAACGCTCCTTTTGCTCCGACAGGCGCTCGTGTCAATGTGCTTGTCAATTCTCGTCAGCAGTTACTATACATTTACCCTACCGAAACGCTGCGTGATTCCATCAAGACCATTTACGCCGTTAATCCTCAACAAAATCAGGTTGTCACCACAGCAACTTATTCTACTTCTATTGGAGACATAGCGCTACATGAGCGGCAAAACCGCCTCTACGTGGCTGATGGTGCGCTTTTGAGGGTATTGGACGGCACGACGCTGGAGCAACGCGACAGCATCCTCTTTCCCTACGCTATCGGCTCTGTGGCGCTTGATTCCTTGCATGACAGGCTGTATGCCGTTGCACGTGAGCCTGCAAGCGGTCAGGGACGCTTTGGGATGTACACGCTTACACCACCATATTCGTTGGTGAAAAATTTTACGTTTCCTTCGACTATGCCTGTTTTACGGGCGTTTATTGACACAAATTGGAATCGTTTTTTACTGGCACTGCCTTCACAAGTGCGTATTCTTCAACTTGGCAGTAATGCTCCTGTGCGCACGGTTGCTTTGAACGGCACGTACACACACTTCGCGTATTCTTGCGCAACGGAACGCTATTTTGCCATGAGTGAAAATGGTTATGCTGCTAACGGTGAACACGGGAATTTCGGAAAATTGTTGTCGCTTGGGTTTATTGACGATACACGGGATTCGATTCGCCTTGGTTTGAAGCCTGTTGCCATGGCGTTAGATGAAGTAAATAAGCGCTTGGCGGTCGTTTCCGAACAAGAAGCCTCGGTGACGTGGTACAATATGGATTCGCTGCGAGCGAGCGTTTATACGAATTTGGCAATGCACTTTGACGATATGACGCTTTCGCCTGATGGTCTGACGATGTTCATGGCGAATCATCTCGGCAAAAGTCAGCAGCTTTTTCTTTACACTTTTGTCGGACAAGAATTAAGCGAACTTCCCACCGGAACATGGACGACTGCTCTTGCGTCGGACTCCGCACGAGGTCGTATTTATGCGCTTTCACATCAAGAAAATGCGGTCTATATTCTCTCCACGTTCACGGGTTCAATGGTCGGCAAAGCGCCCATTTTCGGCTTCAAAGAACAACGCGGTGATGCACTTTCGACGATGTGTTATGACCGCAACCAGCAAAAAATGTACATTGGGCTGCCGGAATATAAAACTATCGCAGTCCTTGACCTCGGTTCGGGAGCAGTAGAAAAAACGCTCAAAATTTGGGGTTATAGCGGAAGTGAGCAGGAAAGCGGTGTTGGGAAAATTCAAATGGCGTACGCTCCTGAAGTGAATAAACTCTATGTGCTGCGCACTACACAAAAGCGACTTAATATCTACAATCTTAATACATCTGTTTTGATTGATTCGCTGAATCTGGCTTCGCATTGGTCATCGGTTATGGCGCTGTGGGCAGAAAATCTCCTTGCATATGACGCAATTGCAAAACGCATCTATGTAGGTGCGGTAGGAATTGATTGCGGGACAAATAAAATTGTTCAAATCCTACCTTCTGCCGCACGGTTTGTGGGCTATAATTCAAAAGAAACCATTTTATACTCTCTGACGCAATCTGGCTCTACAATCATTGCCCAAGAGCATGACACCAAAACGCTTGCCGTTACTGCATCGCGCACACTCTATAACAGCGCAGAGCCGATTTCACCTGTGGTCTATCTGGATTCCAAACGCAATCATCTCTATCTTTTAGACAGGCTGGAAGGCGTTTTGCACCGCTACGATACGAAAAACCTGATTGGTGCGGCTGTTGCAAAAAATGACGGTGAAGATTATGTTACGCTGACTGTGTTTCCCAATCCCGTTACCAGCCAAGCAACGGTGCGCTTTGGCGTGAAGCATAGAGAAAAAGTGCGCATTGTTGTTTATGACAGCAACGGTCGAGAAGTCAGCGTTTTGACGGAAAATGAATTTGAACCGGGAAATCACACAATCACGCTGCGCGTCGAAGGTTCGGCGTACACCACGCAGAACTATACCATTCAACTCAAATCGCCGAGTGTGAGTTACACCAAAGCGTTTCAAATACAACGCTAAAACACATTGCCGCAAACTATTGCTTTGTTTACTTTTTTTATTTCAAATACCCATGACCAAAGAAGCACTCGCACAAGAAATTATGCAGGTGGCGCATTTGACAGGCACATTTACCTTGCGCTCCGGTACTATCAGCAATGAATATTTCGACAAGTACCTTTTTGAAAGCAAACCCTCGTTACTTCGCGCTATTGCACAACACCTTGCACCGCTTGTACCAAAGGAAATTGAGGTTTTAGCAGGGTTGGAAATGGGAGGAATACCGATTGTTACGGCATTATCACTGGAAACGGGCTTACCGGCTGCATTTGTCCGCAAAAAAGCGAAAGAATATGGCACACGCAAATTTGCCGAAGGCGCTCAAGTGTATGGGAAAACGGTCTTAGTCGTTGAAGATGTAATTACAAGCGGTGGGCAGGTTATTGTAAGCGCAACGGATTTGCGCAATGTCGGGGCAAATATTCACTCGGTTTTGTGTGTGATTGACCGTGAACAAGGCGGTAAGGAGAAATTAACGGAAGCCGGATTTTCTCTGACGGCACTGTTAACGATGAGTGCTTTGAAAGCGGCAGAGAGAGAATCTTAATTCATCTCATGCCCCGCCTCCACATCAGTAGAATCAAGCCCCGCAGGAGTTTCTTTCGGTGTATAATACGAGAAATTTGCGAGAAGTTGGCAGAGTTTATTTTCTAAGCCTTTGTAGAGCCAGACTGCATTGCCGTTGAATATAAACGAGAACATTAACCGCTCACCGTCCAAGGTGCGAATATACCCCGCTAAAGCGCTCACATTCTTGTGTGTGCCGGTTTTTGCACGGACGTTATACTCAGCAGTTGTGCCACGCATACGATATTGCAATGTGCCGTCCAGTCCTGAAATTGCCAGAGAATTAACAAACTCATTCGCAAAGGGCGTATTTTGGACATTTTCTAACAACCGTAGCATCGAAAGCGGTGCGATTTTATTTCTCCGCGACAATCCCGAACCGTCAAAAACCTGCACTGTCGGTGCGGATGAACCTGTAATGTGATATTGCTGCAAAGCGCCTTGTAACTGCTCAATCGAAGCATGAATGGTGTGATTGTCGCGTGCTGCAATTTCGGGGTCGGGCGAATCAAGTTTTCCGCCACCTACCATCTTAAAAACGTGTTCGGCACAAAAATTATCGCTCTTTTTGTTGATGACATTGACAATATCCATCAACGGACGGTGTAGAGCAGCAAGTTCGGAAACAGTCGGGGGCGCTTGTTTGACCGCCGAAGCACCGTCAATCGTAATTCCGACAGCTTCAATGCGCCTTTTGAACATATCAGCCGCAACAAATCCCGGACGTTCAATAAAAAACAGTCGCGAAACAGAAGAATTCGGCGCAAGTGTGCCTTGAATCAAAAATCGCTGTTTTCCGCCCTTTTGCCCATAGACTTCCGAAATACTAAAGTGCGTACGAACAGTTGCTTTGCGGCGTTTTTTCACAGGCTTGGGTGCAGGCGCAACAGTCGCTTTAATGTCAAAATCAAACGCATCACAACTCGGAAACGTCTGTACATTGACGGGTTTTCCGATGACACCACCTGCGCTGACAATCACCGTTATCAAATTACGCTGAACGCTGAGTGCGCTTATTGGTGCAGTTGGTTGTACTTCGTCGTCGTCGCCGCTATATGCCTGACGGTTTGTTACGCGGTCGAAAAATGTGTCATCACCGAAAACATTCCCCGTAATACGGCGCACTCCTGCATGGTATAACTGCGTGGAAAGCTGCTCCAAATCACTAATATCCAAAAGCGGGTCGCCATGTCCAACCAAATAAATATTTCCGTCCAAAACGCCGTCGCGCACTTCCGTTGCATCCGTCAAAACGACAGTTTCCACCGAATAATCCGTACCGAATTTATCCAGCGCCGCAAAGGTTGAAAAGAGTTTTGTCGTAGAAGCGGGAGTCAGGGGAATGGTGGGATTGAGCGCAAAAAATTCTTTGTTTTGCTGAAGTGAATATACTGCCAAGCCGAACTGCGTCTTGCTTTTTTGAAAGGTTGCCGTGTGTTCTGCAAGCAGTTCTTGGATACGGGTTTGGAGTTGAGTAAGCGCACTAACACTGTCTTCGTGCGAAAGCGGGACTTTCTGCACATCCACACGCTGTGGCGTGGGAATATCGCTTTTGAGGCGGAATTGACTGTTGCGCATTCCCGGAACACGCTGGGCAAAGAGGGATACTTCAAACAATAGCCCAATAAATACGATGAGCAGTATCGCCGAGAAAAGATTGGATAAACGCTTCATACGCATCAAAAATTTGGTCTGCTAAAACATTCTCATTCATCATCAAAAGCTCATTTGTTGGCTTTCTTCTTTGACGCTCAAAATGTATGCCATTTGCTGAGAAGATTGGGTGTGCAAATATACAATGTGGAAGTGTGCGAAGAAAGCATATACGATAAAGAATTTCCGCAAAACGCACAAACGGCTTTAGAAAACGTGTTCTAAAGCCGTTTGTGGTAAAAAAAAAGCAGCAAATTTACGGGCGCACCGTAACTTGCAACGCCCTTGACTGCCCGATAAACAAGCCGATACCGTCGCCCTTAATGTTCCAAAGCGGGTTTTGACCGCTATTGCCGAAGGGGCTTGCATTGGGAGAATTGCGGGCTTGCGTGGTGATAAAATCCAACAATGCCGCGTCGTGCGCGTAAACACGCATGACGCTCACAGTGGAAGCAGTCGCAAGGCGGAAAAGTTGGGGCTTAAAAATAGAATCGCCCTGCACAAAATACCGAACACTCGAAGACACTGTTACTGTTGGTGTGCTGGAGCCAAAGAGATTTGTTGTGTTCAGCGTAATCGCATTCGTCGTGGAAAGGCGGCTTACGGTATCTTGTGCAGTGAAGGTTTCGATGCGATATGCTTCGCCGGAGCGCGCCACAAGCGGAATTTGTGATACTGCTAAAAGCGAAGGAACAATGCCTGTTGCAGGGAATGTGCGCGGACGATTCACCACATAACGGAACGGCTCCTGCCGCCAAATAACTGACGGCTGCGGCGCAGCAAGCATTGGTTCTTCGGGAACACGCGTGCTTGCAGTAGCTTGCTTGCCGTTCCACGAAACTTGAATGGAATAGGTTTTACCTGCTTGAATTGTCAAACCAGACACTTCGTAAAGGCTGGGTTGATTAGACAAACTAAAGTTCAGACTATCAATAAGCGTACGCGGTGCAACGCGAGGTTGCAAACGTAATGGGAAGGATGCGCCATCAACGGTAATAGTCGCAGCGGCGTTTTCAATGCGACTGAGCTCTACGTTAAAGGTGTCAAGCGGCGGCAGTGTGCGCGTGATTTGGATATTGTTCAAAGGCTGCCCCGCAACGAGCGAAGCGTAAATCACGATTTTTTCTTCGTGGGGAATTTCTACGCCTGTTACGGTAGTAGGCATACAACTTTGTAGTATCCATGCGCTTCCTGCGAAGGTGAGCGCCACAAGAAGCGTTAGAATGAGTTGTTTGAAATAAGAGCGATTCATAGTGTTCAAAAGAAATCAAAATGTTGGTGAAGTGGGAAAAGGTGTCATTCTTAAAGCGTAACCTATCAAGTCTTTCGAGAATAATTGTCCACGAATTGCACGAATCCTCACGAATAACGATAATCACACCGTCTTTTTGATTCAAACAAAATGAGATTCGTGTCAATTCGTGCGATTCGTGGATAAATTTTTGTGGAATTGACCAGTGACCTTAAAACTTAAAGCCAATACTCAAGGTCGGGATAATCCCAAAGAGCGCCGTCTGCTGAACGCTGGGAACGAGGATATTCGCAGAGTTTGCACGAGGACCTTCGCCAACAGGTATGGGTGCTGCGTTTGTAGCCGTGCCGTAGCGGACGACCCATTGGAACGGATTTTGACGGTTGTAGGCGTTGTACACGCTCAAAGCCGCATTAAACGGTAATCCGAACCACGTAAAGTAGTGCGTGATGTTCACGTCCAATTTGTGAAAATCCGGCAAGCGGAAGCCGTTACGCTCGGTGTAATTCACCCGAACGCCTTGGATAAGCGGGTTTGTCTGCTGAATGCCGCCCACAGTCGGAAAAGAGTATTGCGCCGAGGGCATCGTAAATGCTTGCCCCGTAGCAAATGTCCATGTTGCGCCCAATTCCCACACATCAGAAAGTTTGTATGTGCCAACAACAGAAATATCATGGCGGCGGTCGAATCGCGGAAAAAAGGGCTTGCCGTCATTGAGTTCAGCAAAAGTGCGTGTCGCCCATGAAAGCGTGTAGCCAATCCATCCCGTGAAAGCACCCATGCGCTTTTCCAAGAAAAATTCCACGCCGTAAGCATCGCCCACGCCTTCGGTCAAAACCGATTCGGTTGGAGCAAGCAAGCCGAAAGGCGCATTATCTCTGAATTCATAGAGATTTCGCATGAACTTGTAGTAGCCTTCCACGCTGAAGGTATATTCACCGTTGAGCAGTTTCGTTTCCGCGCCAAGCACGTACTGAATAGCGTTTGCGGGCTTGATGTTGTTCGTTGCAGGAAACCACGTGTCGGTAGGCAGCGCCACATCGTTACGGATGACCAAATGCAAAAACTGGTTCGCAATAGCAAACGCGCCTTTGATAGAAAGGTCGTTCACAAAACTGTCCGTGTTGCCGCTAAATACACTATACGATACGGATGCTCGCGGCTCAGGCAGGAAGCGGTCTCCACGCTGGAAGTACGCCATGCGTAAACCGATATTCGTTGTAAATTTCTCGCTGATTTCCCACTCATCTTGCGCATAGATACTCGCTTCCAGAGCATCAATCGTGTTATTGGAGCCGAGTGCCGCAAGTGCCTGACCGAAAGGCAAACTCTTCGATTCTACCAGCGTTGTAAAGCGGTGGAAGGTCGCATCAAAGCCAAATTTGACCTTGTGTTCGGTTGCCGGAAAATACTGCGCGTCGCCACGCAAGGTAAAATCACGGATTTGGGAAAATGTCGTAAAACCGACTTCGTTATCACCTGTGCCAAAGCCAATGTTGATGCCTGTTCGGTAATCGGTGTAAATTGCGGAGAAGTTTGAGAAGAGCGTCGGCGAGAAGGTATGCGCCCAGCGAATGTTCGCCGTTGCATTACCCCAATCAATACCGAAACGCAAGGCTTGGTCAGCCGTTGCCCCGGCAGCAGACGAGGTTAGTACGTCATTCCCGAAATAACCGCTCACATAGAGGCGGTCGTCATCGGAAATTTTGTAATTGAGTTTTGCGTTAAGGTCGTAAAAGTAATAATTAAGACTGCTTTGCTGCCCCGAAATGGCGGAACTCAGCGCCAAAAGCGGGTCTAAGTAGGTTCTACGTCCCGAAACCATAAACGATACATCGTCGCCAATCGGACCTTCAATAGTCGCACGAGCCGCAATAAGACTGAGGTTTACTGTACCGCCGAACTTTTCTTTCGAGCCTTCTTTCATCGTGAGGTCAATCACACTGGACAAACGTCCGCCGTATTCGGCAGGAAACGCACCTTTAATCACGCGAACATCACGAATAGCGTCGTTATTAAAAACACTCAGAAAACCGCCTAAATGCGAGGGATTATAGACAATCACACCATCAAGCAGCGTTAAATTCTGGTCGGGTGAGCCACCGCGCACGTATAAGCCGCTTGAAAGCTCACCACCGGACTTGATGCCAGGCATATACTGAAGCATACGGAACACATCTGCTTCGCCGCCAATGGTGGGCAGTTTCCGCACCATATCTGCTTTCAGTTCCACAGCGCTGATATTTGCAACGGATTTTGTTTCGCGCTCTGCCGTAATCGTAACCTCGCCAGCGCTCACATTTGCTTGCTTCAGTGCGATATTCATCTTCACAGCAGCATCGGGTTTGTCAATGGTAATCGCTTTGGAAAATTGTTTGAAACCTACGCCGCGCACAACAAGGAAATACGAGCCTTGAGGGACAGTGGGAATAGAATAAAAGCCGTATTTATTTGTCCGCGCACCACGTAAAATGGCGCTTGCAGACGACGCAGTTTCGTCTTTCGACAAAATCACATTTACGCCGATAACTGCTTCGCCTGAGCCTGCTTCGCTTACCGTGCCGGAAATCACGCCGTTTTGAGCAGGCAAAAGCCTTGCGAACAGCATCAGGGCTGCTGTTAGAACAGAGAGTTTGAAAAACTTCATGGAGAAAAACCTTGAGAATGAGGGAGGTTATTGAATTGCAGTGGTGAATGGCGAATAACTCGACAAATGACTTTACGCAAGTATTCATCAAGAAAAAGCCTGTGGTGACAGATTGGTTACAAACTGACGAGAACTGTGGTGAAACCTGTCTTGCCACAGTAAACGATTCAGTTGGTACGTTATTGTACAAAAATTTGTTTCAAATTGTTCAATATTGCATAAAAAAATGCCTGACTCCTCAAACGCTTGGAAAATTGCGTTTGCAGAAACAGGCATGGTACTTTTTGTGGGAACCGTTCGGGGAAAATCTTTAACAGGCGTTTGAGTGATTAATTCTTCACAAACCGCTTCCCAACTGCTCCGCAACGCAAATAATACACGCCTTGCGGAAGAATACCGAGTTGTACTGTCATCGTATTTTTTGCCGAAAGCCGCATCACTACTTGCCCGAAAGTATTATAGATTTCCACCGTGTTTCCGTGTACATCCCCGCCGAACTGTACCGTCACTTGCTCTGATGCAGGGAGAGGATAAATACTCACTTCGCCTTCAATGGCGTTCTGTTGCTCACGAACACTTGTCGCCATGAGGTTGTTTGTCGTGCGGGGCGACGGCGTTTGTATGGCAAAATTATCCGTTCCATTGGGTACACGCGCATAACTCACATTTGCTGCCAAAGCAGGAAAGGTAACTTGGTCTATCATACGCCCTGTGGAGTCCGATAAAATAGCAGATTCACCGCTTGCCGACAGTTTGAAACTTGCGTGGAGTGGTCCTTCGGTGGGTTCTTCGTCTGCCCAAACGATGAGGTAGCCGTTGGCGGGAATAACCGTACCAGCCGGAAAGCGCCATTTTAAGGGCGTTGCAGGGGCATCGCTGAGATAATAGCCGCTCATATTTATTGCTGCATTAGTATTGTTGTAGAGTTCAATCCAATCCTCAAAATCACCTGCTTCATCCTTCGCACCGTTGGTATTACTTGCAACAATTTCATTCACGACGACCGTTTTTTCCGCCGTTCCACTTGATGCCACCGTATAAACGAACACATCATGCTCTGCTCCCAAGGGCAGATAGGAAGCGCTTTTTACGGCATTATTGGCAATCGCTTCCACATAATACCGCACCACTGTTCCCCCAGCAAACCCGGGAATAGTGCCGCCGTAGAGACCGTCGCCCACCGCACCGTCATTGTGCGCTCCGTCGTCAAACATGGCAGCAGCCGTGAAACCGCCTACCAAGCCGCTTGCGTAATACACGCTCACTTTGTTCACGCCGTTTGCCGAACTTACTTGCGCTTGTACTTTCACGGGTTCTTGTGCTGCGGGAGCGGTTTCTGCACGTCCGGCATTATTGAAATATTTCACAGAAGAGAGTGCCAGTGCGGTTTGTGCGACTTCGGGATGAGCAAGCAAAAACGCTCGGCGATTGGTGACAAATGTCTTTAATGCCGGAACACCGCTTGTATATTGGGCTGTGGGGTAGAGTTTTTTCGTATCGGAAGCGACTTCTGCGGCAATTTGGCGGTCTAATTCGTCAATCACCGCATTCACGTTGGCGGAAGTGAAGGTTTCCTGCAAAATAGCGCGGTAATGCGCCAAATAACGCTGCCGAACTTCAGGAATACTCAGAAGTTTGTGCAAAAGCGGATAATTGGCATTTCCCGAATTTTTGAAGGGACCCCAATCTGCACTCGTCGCAAAGTTGCTTTGAAACGAGGAGTTTCCGTCGTATTCAAGCGGCATGGAGCGCCCTGTTTCCGGCTCGTAATAGACATAATAATCTTGCTTGCCCTTCATAATGTAGCTGTCGTCATCGGTAAAAATGTTCTCCACCGCAAGAAACCACAGCGCTTTATCAATATCAATCGTTTTGTCAATCGCTGTGATATTCGCCGCCGTCGCCGTGCTGAGAGTTTGACACGCCGTTATCAACTTTTGCCACGAATCCGCAATGTCGCTGGATTTTAGGTCGTAATAACGCTTGTATGTTGCCGAATCATTGCCGAGAAAGTTCATTCCCGCCGTGCCGTCGCCCCAGCCGCCGGGCATTGCGCCCATACCGCCACCGGGGGGCATACCGCCTCCCGGAGGAAGACCACCACCCGGAACAGTATTGGTCTGGCTTTCCACCGTTGCACGAAACCGCGCACCGTTATTGCTCAAGAACCATTCTTTGAGAAACGTTTTGTCAATCGCTTGAATGTTCGCGTAAATGCCCCAATCTTCACCGTTGATGTACAACCGTACATAATTCGCTTTTGCCATCGGCGTATAGCGGCTTCCCAGCCGATCATAGAGGACTTCCCGCATAAACGTCGGGTCTTGGTGGGCGTTATTGAATTTGAGGTTTTTATAGCCCATCAGCGTTTGGTCGCCGTTTACAAAATCGGTTTCAACAGCAAACGATTTTTTTTGCGATGTGCCTGTGCCGGTGTACGATGTATTACCGCGAAAGCGCACACCTACGCCGTTGTATTTCACGCCGTCCACTTCCATATTGGCGTGGATATTGCCTTCGGTGGCATAATTTGCCGTCAAAAGCGCCCAATAATTGGGCTGCGTGAAGGACAGATAAACTTTGCGAATTGTGCCGCGTTCATACAAGCCCGTTGGTGCTTTCCCGCCGGAAAGCAGCATTGTAGCGCCTTCCGAGAGATACCACTGGTTTGGCAGCGATTGTACGCTCAGGGTTTGTGCAGAAATTTTTGACGGCAGTGCAAGAGTAAAACTTACTGCAAGAAGGAGAAGCAACGCAAGCAGTAATGAGCGTTGCAGGCGAAATGAATTCATAACGATACCCCAAAAAGTGATGTGGAAATTATAGCTGAATAAGGATTGTGCTTTGGCAAAGAGGAACATCGCTAAACCAAAAAAGTTACACAATCGAGTAACGCTTATTTCCTCGCTGCGGGAAGTTTTTTTGCGTGTGAAAAATGCTTCGTATTTCCCTGAAGCCGCTTTCTTCCACGCTCCTCTACAACTCCTTGAAAACGACCCAGAGCCTCTTGCAGTGCGGAGGTCAGCGCAGCAAGATTCTCAGCGGCTTCGGCGATAATGCCGACATCATCGGCAGAGCGCTCGGAAATCGTCGTAATACGGTTCACACTCGCGCTCACATTCTCGCCCGCAGCCGATTGTTCCTCGCTTGCAGCGGCAATGTTTTGAATAAGCTCCACCATTGCTTCCGAACTTTTCACCACGCCGTGCAGTGCCGTTCCGGCGTTGTCGGCAAGCGTGATGCCTTGTTTTACTTGGTCGTTACCTTCGTTCATCACCTTGACGGCATCGGAGGTTTCTCGCTGAATGGCGTTAATCATTGTGGTAATCTGCTTCGTAGCTTGCGTGGTACGCTCTGCGAGTTTACGGACTTCATCGGCAACAACCGCAAAACCGCGCCCCTGCTCGCCTGCGCGGGCTGCTTCGATAGCGGCGTTCAGCGCCAGCAAATTCGTCTGGTCTGCAATTTCGTTGATAACAAGCGTGATTTCGCCAATCTCCGCACTGGATGCACCCAGCTTTTCAATCGTTTTTACTGATTGTGCTACGACATTGGCAATTTGCCGAATTTTATCCACCGTTTGAATCACCACAAAACCACCGGATTGAGCAATGGTACGGTTTTGCACCGCTACTTCGGATGTTCGTGCAGCGCTGCGGGCGTTGTCGGCAATCGTTGTGGTCATTTGGCTCATCGAAGCGCGTATTTCCTGTGTTTGTGTGGCTTGCCCTTCGGCTGCATCGGCAATAAGGATGCTCCGCTCTTGGATATTTGCTGCCGCTTCAGCGACATTTTCCGCCGCTTCATGCACCTGCGCCATCATACGTTGTACATTCTGAACGGCAGCATTAAAGCCATTACAGAGGTCTCCGATTGCGTCATCACTCGACACGTCCAAGCGTACTTCAAGATTGCCATTAGCAAATTCTTGCATTGTTGCCAAAATTTCTTCCACACTTTTTTGTAAGTATTCTTGCTGCTCCACAGCCTTTTGTTGCGCTTCCACAGCCCGCATCTCGCCTTCATGCGCAACGATTGTTTGCTTGGAAATTTCGTCATTTGCCCTGAGCAGACTTTCCAACATTTCCCCGAAAGACCGCATGAGTTCTCCCGTTTCATCGCTTCCGGCGCTGTTGTAGGGAATCGGAGTCGTCAAATCACCTTCGCTCACACGCTGCGCCGCATCACGCAGGGCAATAACAGGCTTTGCAAGGTTTCGTGCCAGAAAATACACGCCTACGCTGCCCAGCAAAAACAAGCCCGCAATCACACCAAGCATCGTCAGCGTCCGAGTCCGAATAAGCGCAGCAATACGCTTTGTAGAAGACCCCACAACCACAACTCCCTTCAGCGACGGTGATTCAACCGAAGAGCGCTTCACAACAAGGCTGTCAGTCTGCGTAATATTTTCGGCAAACTCGAATTTTTCAGGAAATGCCGCAATCGTCTGACCGTCGCTCACCAAAGCAACGAAGCGCACATCAGGGTTTTGCTTCACGTAATCAATCGCCCTTTGGGCGCTCTGCAAATCTTGATTTTGCAGACCAATCGAAACACCCAAGGCGACTGTTTCCGCTAGCGCCTGTGATTCACGGGTGAAGGATTCAAGCAGGGTTTCACGGGTTTGTGTCGGGAAATATATTCCCACAAAGACGACTATCGCCAAGAGCAAGGCATTGACGAGAAGTTGGATTTTGGTGCGAAGGCGGAAGCGCATAGAGTGGGGCTTGGTTACTTGGTCATTAGTTACTTGGTCATTGGTTACTTGGTCATTCGTCATTTGTCATTCGTCATTCGCTGTCCCGTCCTACGCTTTCCTAAGCGTAGGACGGGTTGGGTTGATTTCTAGTAGCTAAAACTTCGCAATAATTTTCACATCTTTCGGGGCTTTGTCCGCGCTGATATACCCGATTGCTCCTGGCGTATTTGCTACCCTCTGGATGATTTCATCCTCCGAGGCGAGCGCTGTTGGCGGTAAGCCTTTCCCTGCGAACTGTTTTTTGAGCCAAAGTTTTTGCATCTCGCCGAAGGATGTCCCCAAAGCTGCATAAAACTTGGCTTTTGCGGGGGAATCGCCTTTGATTTCAAGCAGCGTAATTTTGCCGCCATCACTCCAATTTTTCGTATTGAGCGTGAAAATATCCAGTAGTTTATCATTGTCCAGCGTAGCGACAGGCGAGGATTTATGCGCTATGACGACGACTTGGGCAAATATCCTTTGCGAACATCCAAGAATAAAAGCTAACACAAGAAGTATTCGTAAGGCTGTTCGTATCTGGGTAATTGAGAGGGGTAAAAAGGTTTTCATGGTAGTCTCCTTAAAAAATGACGCTCAAGCCAAAATAAATAAAATTCAGTCTTACAGCATCCGAAGCACGTGTTTGCAGGAGTTGATACTGTGTCTTTGCTACCAAACCATCAATAATGCGGTATCCCAAACCTCCGCCAAAAGCGTCCAAACCGTTTGCTGTTGGGTCTGTAGGGGTTATGACATCGCCTTTAAGGTAGCCGTAATTGACGTAAGCGTAAAAATTATCGGTAAAATTGTAAAGCAGATTGCCGTAGTAGAAGGTTTTATCGAGTGTTCCGCGAAAATTTGTGGGATAGGTAACGTTGTGAAAAACACCAATATACTCGCCCTCAAATGCAAAATTTCCGAGTGAAAACGATAAATCTGCCCCCACGCGAAACCGTTCTACATCGCCCAAGGGAGCAAGGTATTCTTGCCTTCCCATTCCTAGAGGACCGCCAAATGTTGTGTCTCGACGATTATCGCGGTCATAGGTGCCGGAAATACCAACTTTGAACGTTTCAGATGCATTACGAAGACCTATACGCCCACCTGTTGCCTTAAAAGGAGATGTATCTTCACCTGTTATAGCAGCTTGCGGGAGGCGTTCATTACTGTTTGAGATATAGGATTTTTCTGAGTTTCCTGTATGCAGGGCATAGTCCAGTCGCAAGCCTCCAAGCGGCACCGAGCCGTAGAATTGCAAATAGGCTCGCTCAGGCAGGAAATCCTCAGCGTTCAGAAGGCTTGCAATGCTGGTTTCATAGACAAATGGTCGGAAAAGATACGGCAAAAGCGGTGTGCGGTTTTTGAGTTCGTTAAGATTATTAAACGTCGGCAAAAGCAGACCGGCTTTAACGTTAAGGGCTTCGCTGTGGTTGTAATTTGCCCACGCTTCTTCCACACTAAAACTCCCCCAACCGCGCTGCGAGGCATATGAAAGCGAAAATTCTAAATTCACAAATGCGCTAAAGCGCTCTCCAAGCGGCTTGGAAAGGAATAGGTTCATTTGTTGCAAGGAAAACGTATTCCGCTCGGAAGTGTTTGAAATAGTACCCACCGGAGTAGAGATATTGTTGTTCGTGCGCTGATTATAGCCCAAAACTTGCATATATCCGTAAATGCGAAGATCGCTGAGTGGGTTGTCCTGCGCGTGCAGTGGCTGAATGAACAATGTCGTAATGTATAATGTTGCCACACAAAGCGCACCAAGACTTGTTCGAGAAGGTGAAAAAGTGTTCATACAGAATGATTTAATATGAGGAATTGTGAACAAATGATTGTGAATGTTCTTGTCAATAATCATGGCACAAAATTACCGTTTCACACTATGCACGTTGTTAAGACCTTGTTAAGAGTTTGTCAAAGGTGTGTTAATTCTACATTTCGTGTAATTCTTGCTTTTACAAACCGCTTCAATACGGTATTTTGCACACCGTAACACAAAAAAATCGGACACCCTGCGCCGAAGACGGCAAGCGGACAGCCCGAAGTATGAAGAATATTTTAGAAGCGTTAAAATGCCTCAATCCCGCATAAAATCGCCTCTTCTTTGGATGATTGTGATACTTCTCGCAATCGTTCCGCTTTTGGCGTGGTTGCAATGGCGCTGGATTGGGGAGATTTCCGACCGCGAAGCACAGCGTTTGAGGATGAATGTCCGCACAGCATCTATTTATGCGGCATCGAACTTCAATCAACATGTTTTGGCGCTTCAGCGTGCCTTTCCCATGAATGACATGGCGGACAATGTTCAGGATTATGCACCCACGCTGGCGGAACTCTGGAAGGCTTGGAAGCAAGACGGGGACACGCTTTTGGTGGAGGGGCTGTACATTGTTAAAAGTGAAAAAGCAGGCAAAAACGAGGCTGCTCATTTTGCTACATACCGCTTCGATGCTGACCGCGAGGCATTTCAGCCAATAAATACAAACGAGACACCGACGCTGTTTTTTGAGAACACCCCACGAATCCCTATATCCCGCATTATATCAGGACTTCAAGCGCTTGCCGTGCCGATTTTACCGACACGTTTGCAAACGCCTCCAAGCGGCATAATTAGCGAAGAAATTCCGGGTATGCTCAAGAGTGGGGCGCATGGATTGTCGCCGCCGCAGTTTGGCGGAGGAATGGGGGAAATGGGTAGCGGGGCGATGATGGCGATAATGTTCAGTGGCATAAAACCTGATGTTTTGATGGTACGCTTCGATACCAACTATCTTCGTAAAACATTGTTGCCGGAAATAATGAACACACATTTTCAAAAATCCAGTTATCATTGGGCGATAATCAACCGTCAAGACCGCACCGTTCTTTGCTCTTCGGAGGAATCACTGCATACTGAAATGTTCGCCAAAGCCGATTTTTCTGTACCGATGGGCTTTGTACCACCCCGTGCGCCGGGTCCGATGGGAAAAGCGCTTGCAAGCGTCTTTGCGCGGCTTCCGATAGCGATTGCAACGGAGCAGGATACCAATACGATGGATTTTTCTTCGCTGCTGCCCAGTATACGTCAAGGAAATCTCCCGCTTGGGCTGGATTCTGCGCTAGCACAAAGCCTTTTGGGTGTTGCCGAATTGCGCGTTGTGGCGGCTGCGGGTTCGGTGGAGCAAGAAGTGGCGGCGTTTCGGCAGCGAAATTTGCTGGTGAGCGGTGGAATACTACTTATTTTAGCGGTGGGATTGGTGGTTGTGCTGCTTGCGGTCATGCGCTCGGAACGGCTTGCAGAACAGCAAATGCGCTTTGTTGCAGGAGTTTCGCATGAAATTCGCACACCGATTGCGGTGTTGCAATCTGCCGGAGAAAATCTCGCAGACGGCATTGTGAAAACCCCTGAACAGGCACAACGCTACGGAATGGTTATGAAGCGAGAAATTACGCGGCTTTTGGAGATGACCGAAAAAACACTCTCCTTTGCCGGAATCCAAGCCGGAAAACGTACACTTGACCGCCAAAGCGCATCAATTCAAGCGCTCATGGACGAAACACTTTCGCGCAATGCGGATTTTTTGCAGGGTGAAGGCTTCACCGTCAAAACTCAGATAGAAAGAGGTCTGCCGATGCTTCCCATTGATACTCGCGCACTCAATTCAGTGCTTGATAATTTGATAACAAACGCCGTAAAATACAGCACAGGGCGGCAGGAAATCGTGATGAAGGCGCAGAAACAAGGTTCTATGCTGGTTTTAAGCGTACAAGATTTTGGTCGCGGTATTGCCCTAAAAGACCAAAAGCACGTATTTGAGCCGTTTTTCCGCACCAATGATGTTATCAACGCACAAATTCACGGCACAGGGCTTGGTTTGGCTATCGTTCAATACCTCGTGAAGCAGCATGGTGGCTATGTTTCCGTCGAAAGCGAATTGGGGCGCGGTACGACATTTTTTGTGAAATTGCCGTTGGACTAATTTCTTTACGATAAATCAGCCCCAAAACATCAATCACGCATTGATATCACGCACTATGAATCATTCCATACTTCTTATCGAAGACGACAGCGGACTTGTTTTTATGCTCTCCGACAGGCTTTTGGCAGAAGGTTACGTCCTTGAAATAGCCAACGACGGGCGCTCCGGCTTGGCATTGGCGCAAAAAAAACGCTTTGACCTTATTTTGCTGGATGTGATGCTGCCCGAAAAAACGGGCTTTGAAGTCTGCCGCGAACTCCGCAAAAGCGGCATCACTACACCGATTCTCATGCTAACGGCTCGCGGACAACTTGACGATAAAATTACAGGCTTGAAATTAGGTGCTGATGATTATATGACCAAACCCTTTGAGGCACTCGAACTTGTCGCCCGCATAGAAGCACACATCCGAAGGAATCAGTATCCTTCTTCACAAGAGACACTCCCCGCAAAGCACTATGAACGGTATGCTTTCGGTGATATTGTCGTGGACATTCGCGGTATGGAAGCCCACAAAGCGGGACAAGCACTGGATTTGTCGCTCAAGGAATTTCAGCTTTTGGTGTATCTCATCGAAAATCAGGGAACAATGCTCTCCAGAGATGATATTTTGAACAATGTCTGGGGATATGATGCCATGCCAACCACCCGCACCGTAGATACACACGTGGCGTGGTTGCGCCAAAAAATTGAGCCAAATCCCAAACAACCCCAATTTATCTTGACTGCGCACGGATTTGGGTATAAATTTGTTGCTTCGTAAAACATCATTGAACCTCTTTTCTGCAAGTATTTATTACTGTTCGACCATGACCAACGACCATATTTTTTCCGTCAGCGACATCACCCGAGCAATTCAGCAAACACTTGAAAGCAGCTTCAGCACTGTTACCCTGCGAGGTGAAATCTCGAATTATATTCATCATTCTTCGGGGCACCGTTATTTTTCACTGAAAGACGGCGGTGCGCAACTGAAAGCCGTGATGTGGCGCAGTACGCCGCTCCGTTTCACGCCTGCCAACGGCATGAGTGTCATAGCCAAAGGAAAAATCACGATGTATGCCCCGCAAGGCGCGGTGCAGCTTGAGTGCCGAGCAATGGAGCCACTCGGCGCAGGAGATTTACAACTTGCTTTTGAGGCGCTCAAACGTGATTTATACGAAAGAGGCTGGTTTGATGAGGCATACAAAAAGCCTCTGCCTCGTTACCCGCTTAAAATCGGCGTTGCGACTTCGCCGACGGGTGCTGCCGTGCGTGATATTTTGACCACGTTGGCGCGGAGGATGCCTGCGGCACAAGTGTTAGTGCGCCCTACGCTGGTGCAAGGTGATGGCGCTGCGGAAGATATTGCACGAGCGATTCAAGAATTGAACTCGACCGATTGCGAGGTGCTGATTGTCGGGCGTGGCGGCGGTTCGATTGAGGATTTGTGGGCGTTTAACACGGAGATTGTCGCGGAAGCGATATTTCGCTCGGAAATACCGATTATATCTGCCGTCGGGCATGAAATTGACGTTACGATTGCCGATTTTGTTGCGGATGTTCGTGCTGCGACACCAACGGCTGCGGCAGAACTTGCTGTTCGTGACCAAAACGAGATTTGGAGCGCCCTGCAAGGCACACAAGCATTTTTCGACCGCGCTGTGGAACAGCGTATGCAACTGCTTGCGCATCATATGGAATTTTTGGGCAAAAAAAGCGCATTAGCGAGGTTTCCCGACCTTTTGCGTCACAAACAACAACGCATAGATGAACTTCAAATCCGCATAAACGCTGCACTTCCGCGTACATTGGCACAGCGCAAGAAACATTTGGAAGGTTTGGGGCAACATTTGGCATCGCTTCATCCTTACGCACCGCTTCAAAAAGGTTTTGCGCTCTTGGAACGTGAAGGGCGCATCGTATCTGCTTCGGAGGCATTGAAAACAGGAGAGGAAATTGCCATTATTCGGGGCAATGAGCGGCGGAGCGCTTTGGTGCGGTAGCGTACCGATTAGTGGTACTTTCTGCTCGGTATCGCGCTTTACCAATGAATCTTTTTTGCTCTTACGCTGTCTAACGACTAATGCATCAGCAATTTTTCGTACGTTTTTTCGGAGATATTTTATGATGAACCGCCGAACATTCCTGAAATCAAGCGGCTTGGCTGTAGTTGCCTTGGGAGCAAGCGGAACGCCATTTTTTTTAACCCAAACTGCCGCCTCCACACTTGACAAACCTTTCAAACGAAAAAAAATTCTCGTTACGATTTTCCAGCGTGGCGCAATGGACGGGCTTATGGCTGTTACGCCCTTCACCGACCCGAATCTGGCTTCAGCACGTCCGCGCTTGGCAATGCAAATCGGGAAAAACAAAGGGCAGTTAGTGGATTTAGACGGCAAATTTGCCCTACATCCTGCGTTTGCGCCATTGGAAGCGTTGTTCCGCGAACAGCACCTCGCAATCGTGCATGGGATGGGTTCTCCGAACACCACGCGCTCCCATTTCGATGCACAGGATTACATGGAAACCGGTACTCCCGACCGCAAAGGTACGCCATCGGGCTGGCTCAATCGCGTAGAAACACTTCTTCAAAGCAAAAGCCCCAAAGCAGAAACTACGCCATTTAGCGCTGTTGCGATGACCTCCGCTATGCCGCGCTCACTCTATGGCGATGCTCCGGCGCTGGCGATTGCTCGTTTGGAGGATTTTGGGGTGCGCGTTGGTGGGCAAAATATGGCGGCTGCAACATTAGCACAGTCTTCCGGCAAAGGGTTTGAGGCGCTATATGAGCAGACATCGCAGAAAATCTTGCGCGGAGCGGGGCAGGAAAGTTTTGATGCAATAAAAATTTTGTCGGAATCAAATTTCAAAAGCTATACCCCCTCGAAAGGCGCGAATTACCCTGTTTCGCCGCTTGGCGACAGTCTGAAACAGATTGCACAACTTATCAAGGCAAATGTGGGCTTGGAGATTGCTTTTGCCGAATCGGGCGGTTGGGATACCCACGTCCAGCAAGGCACAATAAATGGCGTATTTTCGCGTCGTGCGCAAGATTTAGCGGACGCAATAGCCGCATTTTGGCGCGACATTGAACCCTTCCGCGATGATGTTGTTCTGATGACAATGACCGAATTTGGACGCACCGTTAGTGAAAACGGCTCCGGCGGCACAGACCATGGGCGAGGCTCATGTTTATTTGTGTTGGGGAATGACGTTCAAGGTGGGGTGGTCTATGGCAACGTGCCGACACTTGTACCGGAAAACCTCGCTGACGGGCGCGATGTGCCTGTAACAACGGACTTTCGGGGGATTTTTTCTGCTGTTGCTTCGGGACATTTGGGGATTACCGAAACCGCAAAACTGTTTCCTGGTTGGACGGGCGAGGCACTGAAGATGATGAAGGTCTAATAACACAAGTATTTATAGGGTAATTGGGCATCAGCGCATCACGGGTGGCTCCAGCGCTTCCCAATCATCTTCTTCGTGAATATTATTGAAGGACAGCCCGTATTGCTTATTAAACAAACGATAGAGATCGCTAACAAGTTCTTCAAAGGTTGCATCTTCTGCGCCACAGGTTTTTCGACCGAAGCCGACATAGACGGTAACAGTATTTCCCTCTTCGTTATGACGCAAAATAATATCGTCGCCCTCACGGGTAACGTGCATCATTCGCTCAAGAATAATGCGACATTTTTCCTCTGTGGTGAGAGTTTGCCTTGTTGATTGGCGGCTCATAGTAGCGATAAAAATACGGTATTGCGAGAGTTTTGAGCGAGAAATATACAGGAAAATTTCTCAACAACAATTACTCTAACAAACGCACATCCTGTAAAAATAGTTTCTCAATCCCGTGCAAAAAGAGAATTTTTCTCAAGACAGATGTAAATGCACAGACAATATCAGCTTTACTTGATAATGACATTCGGCAACAGTTCTTTGATACGCTGAATTTCCACATCGGAAAACAGATTCCCGCTTATTCGTAATTCGCGCAGATTCACCAATTTTTCCACCCCTAGAGGCAGCGTCGTGAGATTATTTCCCGAAAGGTCAAGCACTACGAGAGCGGCAAGTTTACCGATTTCCGGCGGAAGCGTTTCAATTTGGTTGTTGTCGAGATAGAGTTCACGTAAATTTCTGAGCCAGCCGATGCTTGGAGGAATATACGTGAGATAATTACGGCTTAAATACAGAACTTGCACGTTGGTCATGCTGCCGATAATTGCCGGAATGTCTTCAAGTTCGTTATCGCTCACGTCGAAAGCCCGCATATTGACTAATTTTCCAACTTCCTGCGGTAATTTGGTGATACGGTTGCGCCGCGCATACAAGACCTGCAAATTCACGATGTTGCCGATAGATACAGGCAATCCGCGCAAATTATTCCGATTCACATAGAGTTCTTGCAGATTGTACAAATCGCTGATTTTCGGCGTGAGTTCCGTGAGTTTATGCACGTCCAAATCAAGGCGAAAAACTTGGTCACGGTCTTCAAAAGCCTTGTCGAGTTGTTTGTACAACGGCAAGGCGGAAAGCTGAAGCGAATCAAGCAATTTTGCGGGTTTGGGGCTGCTTTGAGCAAACAACGTGCTTGCTATGCAAAGGAAAACAAGGAACGAAAGTGTGCGGGCCATTGTGTTTTGAAAATCTATGATTGGTGTTTTGCTTGTGTTACGGCTTTGATATTGCGCAAAATTTTCTCATATTCACGGTGCTTGCCTATCCAAATCCACTCGACAGTTTCGGTTTCCCAAAGTGCCAATGCGCGATGCTCCTTTCCTATTCTGGCTGACCAAATGTTTAAATTTTAGGATGAACGCTCTTGAAATGAAGGCTTGGGTGGCTTGGGTTGCGTTTCCAGAGTTGATAGCTTTGCTTGGCAAGCTTTCGTATTTCTTGCGGGAGTGCTTGATATAATTGCTTAAAACGCTGCGACCTTTTGGAATTCATTCCCAATCACCTTCAATAAGTTTGCCGCTTTGACGCTCTGCACGGGCTTCCGCAACTAACATCGTCAAAAACACCTCAGATTCAGGGGTTTGAAGCAGTTCATCCCATGTTTCTTGTCCTGATTTTTCGGTAAGCGCAGGTTTCTCTTGCCCTAATTTTTTTGCTTTGACAGGCTTTAGCGGAGATTTTGCTTTTAACGTGGGCATACAATACAAGGTTTGTCACTGAAAATATGAATGAATACTCTAAAAATGCTTATTCCTGGAGAGTTTTCCAAGACAAATTTCTTGGGTTTATGCTGCGTCCGGCGGCGGATTTTCTCCATCACCAGCCTTGCCGATAGCGAACCAATCTATGTTCCGCGTTACATACATCACGACCGCCAATATCACGAACAACCCAACACTGCCCAACAGCAGCGCGTAATCTTGCAGTTGCAAAATGATAAAGAGGAAGCCGTACAGCACCGTTAAAATACCAAAAATTATCACCGTCGCAAGATTATTTGCCAAAACGCTTCTGGTGTAAAGCGTTATGAGTGCTATTGTTGCGATGCTGGCAAGCCAGTATGCGCGGTTGAAATTCATCTGCTCAGAAATCGAAAGCAAGAGCGTATAGAAAATCACCAACGCAAGCCCGATGAGAACGTACTGAATTGGGTGAATCACGCGCCGCGTCAGCACTTCGACCATAAAAAACGCGAGGAAAGTCAGCGCCAAAAACATAATCGCATATTTCGCCGTGCGCATCGTTTTTTGGTATTCGTCAATGCCGGGAATAAGTTTTACGCCGAAGCCGGATTCTTTGATGACATAAGTATTGCTTACCCAAACTTGCGGATAATTACGGTTCAAATGGAGGATTTTCCACGATGCTTTGAACTTTTGCGGTGTCACTTCGCGTGTTTCCGGCAAATATGCGCCCATAAAACTGGGATTGCCCCAGCCCGCTTCCACACTCACTACCGTTTCACGTCCGACAGGCACAAAATAAAGTTCCGTGCTGCCGTTCAAGTCGAGTTCAAGCGTAAAATCGGTTTTATCCGCATTGGCGACAGGCGGTCTAATCGTGATACCCTGCGCCAATACTTGCATGGAGCTAAGTCCCGGATTTGCCGCATAATCCGTGCCGTTGTAACGCACATTAACGGCTGATTTGATGCCCTTCAAGTCACTGATTCCAAGTGATACGGCGGCTTCTTTCCAAAGAATTTTATCTTCTTCGATGCCTAATTCTTTCACGCCGCTCGTCAAAAACGTACCGGAAATCCTGATTTTTGAGCGATACAAAATCACCTCATAAATACCGCGATACCGCACTTCCGGCGTGAGAACGGCAGTAACGGTAAGGTTTTCGGGGAGAACGTGAATGTAATCCGTGATTTCTTCCATAAAGGTCGTCACTACCCCTTTTTCGTTCTGGCGCTCTTGACGAACCAAGGTTTTATAGGGAATTTCGATGATTGGACCCGAAATTGTCTGCGAGCCGCCCCATTTGCTACTCACTTCTTGAATCGCCTCATCACGCCGCGCCTCGCGCTCACTAATCAGCCCTTCGACAAACGAGACGGGAACAAGCATAATCAAGGTCAGCACGGCGATAATTATCATGCGCAGACCAACGGAGTTTTTGAAAACACGTGTGAGCATGGCAGTTTGGGGCTAAAATGTTGGAGGAATTAGGCTACTTTGCGCTGTTGTGGCAAATTTGATGACAAAATTATGCCGGGTTGTACTTCCGGCAGCGCAGCACCGACAGCAGGCACCAGAGTATGAGCTACACGCGAAGCATATGCTTGCAAACGGCTTTCAAGCGTTGTTTGTAATTGGCGGAGCGGATTCAGACGCTTAACAGGAAATGCCAGCGTTAATGCTGCTTCATCCAGAGCGGACTTGGTTAAATCTGCACCAAAAAAATACGCAGCATCAATTTCTGCTTGCACCGCTTCGGCAGCTTCTCGCAGTGCATTAGCGCACCTATCGCCAAAACTAAGATTTGATGAGGTTTCTGAGGAATACTCATCGCTGTCTTCCGTCTGCGAGAGCAGCGAAATTGTTGCCGTATGCAGCAAAACGGCGTTGCGAATGATACTAATGTCCATGTAGCCATGTTGTATGCCGCAAAGCGCCATTACGCCGCGCTCTTCGGGATAGCTGTGCATAAATGCGGTGTGGGCTGCCGTTTGCGCACTGACAAAGCGCTGCAAATCTGCTCCTGCGAGCTTGGCAGTGTGTTCGGCAACGCCTGTAATTGTCCGTGAAACTAAGACGGACATTGCGGTAAAAGGGTTTGATGCAAAACCGTAAAGCGGGTAAATTGTTGCCAGAAACTGCGAAGGGTCGAAGGTGGGAAGATGTTCGCTCGCCTCCAAACGCACGATTCTACGGAGTTCATCGGTCGTGAGTGTGTTGGAATAGGGGATTTGATGCGCTAGAACGCTTTCCATTGTCATCCCAACGCCTAAGGAGCGAGCTTTTCCCTGAATCGGGTGCAAAATAGTTTCTATTTCGTGCATTGCCGCAGAATCCAGCACTTCCGCTAGAGGGCGCGTACAATCGAGCGCTTGCGAGGTTGCATTGATATAGGTAAGCGCTAAAACGCCATTCTGTGGCTCAAAGAGCATACAGTATGTGCGGTAGCTATCGAAATAAAGCGTAGCAATGGTCGAGCCGATGAGCATAATCCCTCAAAAATTGCGTAAAAAAGTCAGAAAATAGTTGCAGGCAACATTTTGGATAGAGCAAGATTACAGGGGGTGTGCGGAATGTATGCCGAACTGTATGCAGTAAAAAGCCCAAACCTGTCTTGATTTCTGGGCTTTATCTTTATACTTCATATGTTCCTCAAATTACTGTTTCTTCGCTGAAAATCCATCGTGAAAATCGTGGAGTTCAAAATTTCTTTGCGCCGCAAAAAGCGCACGAAAATTATGCACAACAAGGTTAAAACAACGATACTATGCCGCCTCACCGTGTGTGGAAATTGATTATCAAAAATGTGTGCCAAACTTTCCTGTGCGTCCAAAGCACATTTTTTTTCCCAAACACGCGCCGTTTGTGTAAATTCGGCGGATGAAAAAACCTATCCGCACATATCTTTCTCGCCGTTTAGCCGCATTGTTGCTTCATTGTGCGCCTGTGATGGTCTTCCTAACGGCAATTTTTCTGGGGACAGTTCTTCCCACACGCCTCCACGCACAGTATTGGCACGTCGGTATCAATCAAGGTGTGATGTACCCTCTGAGCGGTGTTACGAGCAATTCCCCGCAATTTAATTGGATGCCGTCGCTGGCAGTGCATTATTTTCCTAAAAATAATCCGCTCGTCTTGGGCGGCTCAATTTCCATGCAGTTTTTCGGGCGTGGTGATTCTGCTCGCTTGAATGGAGAAAATTTTGAGTTGCTGAGTTTCCCGATTTCGATGTGCTTCCAATATTTGCTCTTACCCGAACCGCCATTTCGTCCGTATTACGGCATAGAAACAGGTGTTACATGGTTTCGGTATCGTTTTTTCGACAAAGAGCGTTTTATAGGTTCAACGGACAATATTGGCTTACTTGTTACGCCGAATGCGGGGTTTAAGATTGAGATTTTTGACGGCTTGGACATAGATTTGAACGTGCGTTTTCAACTCCTCTTCCACGAACGCTTTGAATGGGGCAGTGCAGGAAAGGCGCTTGCGGGCTACAATATGCTGTCGTTTTCGGTGGGGTTGAATTATGAGATGTTTCGGCAGTATTAATCTGCACTAGAAGCAAGTATTCAAGCGCTTTTTCAGGCTGAATGTCTATTACACAGGATACCAAACCCTGCGAGGCATTTATACAGTTCCTCACAACAAATTACCACTTACCCCAAATTTCTGTCATTTCGCCCCAAACTTGTTGTACATCTCCCAACAATAAACGATTTTTGTATGTAGAAATTAGTCATAAATAATTTCACGGTTTGAAAATTCACTCGCAATAATACTCTCAATTTTTCACAACATTGTTATTCTAGGAGTTGTCATCATGACACGTACCATCAAAACCCTCGCTCTCGCTTTAACTATGGCGATTGTTCTTCCGGTCTTGACTTTTGCTCAAGCTGATGAAGTATTCAAAGTAATTGCTTGCAAAGGCACAATCACACTTGAGCGCACCAAAAAGCCGCTCAACGTTGGTTTGGGCTTAAACGCGACCGACCAATTACGCATGGAAGGACCTGTCTATCTGGGTTTGGTCCACAAAAGCGGCAAAGCAGTTGAAATTCGCAAACAAGGTATTGTCAGCGTAAAAGACCTGCTTTCCGGCATTAACCCGAAATCTTCCGGTATGGACAAACTTGTCGGTTTTGTGGTTAATTCGGTCAAAGGTGCTGAAGAAGGCAAAAACATTAAAAGCGCAAGCGTTGAAATGTCGCTTAATGTGAACAAACTCCGTCTTATTTCGCCCCGCACAACCAAAACCATGGATGACGAAATGACCTTTACATGGCATGGTTCGGTTGATGGCAAACCCGCGAACTACCTCTTTACCATTACCGATGCAAACCAAAATGTTCGCTTCAAAAAAGAATTGACCGAAACACAACTCGCTGTGAATTTGAAATCGCTCAACCTCGAAAAAGACCGTTGCTACTACTGGAGCGTTACGCAGACCAATGCACAAGTTCCTTCTATCGAAAGCTACTGCCTCTATATGCTCAACGATGCTGAAGCAACATCGCTTTCAAGCCAAGTTCAAACACTGCGTCAAGAGCAGAATGCTCAACCGACAGCGCTTGACAAACTCATGCTTGGCGCGTTCTATGAGCAAAACGGTTTGACCTACCGCGCAATGAGCGCTTACAAAGAAGCAGCAACCATGGGCGCAGACGTAGAAATCTTCAGCGATTCCTACCGTGAGTTCCTCCGCCGCACCGGTGTTGATTACGAAACAATGAAAATGCTGGTTAAAGAGCAGAAATAATCCGCTCAAGACACCTTGCTGACAAAGACAAAGCGCTACTGACTACACACGTCGGTGGCGCTTTTTTTTTGGAGGGCTGCATTTTGGCTATTCTTGAATTCAAGTCTCTCGTACAGCAATTTGTTTTGGCGCAATCGTCTGAAACGCTGATAATGTAAAGTTTTTAGGGATATTATGAGGAACGACAACAAGCGGCTCTTCATCAAAATAACCATTCTCAACCATAGAATGGGACAATTATGTGAGGTCGAATTTCTTCACAAGAACCTCAAGCGTTACTTCCTGCGATTTATTACGTGCTTCAAGTGGTAGGCGTGGATTCTGAGTATCGAGCAGCAATTTATTAAGAGGAATCATCACGCGAGGTTTCCCTGTACCGATTGCATTATCTTGAGTTGCAGCCATTTATGAGAACAGTAGAATGAAAAAGTGAAAGTATATTGAAGTCTAAAGTTTATACCTAATCAATGAGATTTTGGGCAAAAATTTTTCTTTTGCCGAATTTTCTTCTACACAAAGCAGAACGATTATTGAAAAACACAAATCAAAAACCCGCATAGAATCTTGGTTCTGTGCGGGTTTTCTGTTTTTTCGATGAACGAATGTTTATGCGCCTTTGACCATTTGAACGTTTATCTGCAATCGCACTTCATCGCTCACAACCACGCCGCCTGCTTCGGTGGTGGCGCTCCACATCAACCCAAAATCTTTGCGATTGATTTTTCCTTCGATTTCAAAACCAACTTTGGTCTGTCCGTAAGGGTCAGTGACTGTGCCTGCGTAATGCGCCGTAAGGCTCACAGTGTGCGTTTTGTCGCGGATAGTGAGGTTGCCCGTCAAGGCGTACTCACTGTCGTTTTTTTTGCTCAAACCCGTCGAAACGAAGCGCATCGTCGGGAACTGTGCGGCGTTGAAGAAATCATCACTCTTGAGATGTCCGTCGCGTTGCTCATTGTTGGTGGAAATACTGTTAATGTCGGCTTCAAAGGTGATTGCAGCGTCGGAAAAATCATCCTTTTCGCTGGTCATGCTTGCTGAAAACTTGGTGAATAAACCGGTGACGGTCGTAATCATCAAGTGCTTCACTTTGAAGCTGATTTCTGAGTGCATCGGGTCTATGGAGTAGGTCGCCATTGGTGTTGTGGTATTGGTGGTAAAAAGTGAGGTGAATGGAGTGATGTAGAATGCGACTGACCTTTTGTCTGGACTGGGATTATCAAGATTATTGGGATTATCAAGATTTTGTTGATTTTACACGCAATTTAAGCCCAAATATGTTACCGATACTTGCTATCGTTATATCCCTATAATCCTGATAATCCCTACAATCCCAGTCCAGACAGGCAATCATCTTACGCTTTTGCTTTGGCAAGTTCAATGTTTACGGTGATTTTTACATCTTTACCGACAACTGCGCCGCCTGCTTCGAGCATGGTGTTCCATTTCAAATTGTAATCAAAGCGATTGATGGACGTAACAGCCTTGAAACCCGCTTTGGTATTGCCCCAGGGGTCTTTGACGATGCCGCCAAAATCAACATCAAACGAAACGGTTTTTGTAACGTCGCGGATAGTCAAATCGCCTGTGAGTTTGTACTTGTTTTTACCTGTTTTTTTGAAAGTTTTTCCGACGAATTTCATTTGAGGAAACTTTTCCGCATTGAAGAAATCATCGCTTTTGAGGTGTCCGTCGCGTTTTTCGTCGTCGGTATTGATGCTGGCAATATCCACCGCAAAATCAATTTTCGCGTCGGTAAATTGGTCGTCTTTTGCGTTCACTGTGCCGGTAAAACTTTTGAACGAGCCTTCAACTTCCGATACAACCAAGTGTTGTACGCCAAATTTCACGCTGGAATGGCTCTTATCCAACGTCCACGATGATTGTGCAAATATGCTGGGCGCGAAAGCACTTTGTGCAAAAGCAACGAGCGCAAATGCAGCGCTCACGAAAAGAAAATTCAACTGTTTCATTGAACATTACTCCGAAAAAAATGGAAATAAAAAAGTGAAATGAGGTATTGTCTAACTTTACAATACAAATATACGTTGCAACATTTAATGTTGCAACATTTATTTTTTCATGTTGTAACATTTATTGTCGCAAAAATGACAAAACGAAAAATTCACCTGTAAAATCGCTTGAAATTGCGTATCTTTCTAAGGTTTGTTCCGTCACAATGCAGGCGCTATGCTCACTTTACCTTTTATCATTATGCTCAACGCACGGTATTTCCTCCGCTTTTTCGGCAAGATTCTTCCGGCTCTTGCAATGGTTTCGCTTCTGGTTTCTCCAACGCATTTTTTCGCCCAGCAACAACGCGCTGACCCGCTCACCGTAGCAGTGGTGCGGGATTTCGGCGGTGAACTGTTCCGCTTGAATAGCGTTCCGTACCTGAATCCGCTTGTGCAGTTGCTCAATTCCATGACTAATTCCCGCTTTTACCACACTGCCGAAGTTGCGAAGAACAATAAGTTTTATATCCGCGTTGGTGTTCATGGAATGTTGGGCTTTGTCAATCCCGACCAATACACCTTTGCACCGCAAGTACCGCGCTCCACACTTAATTTAGATAGGCTTGGGCAATATGTTACCTTGCTGCCAAATGTCCGCATCACCGATACGGCGGGGCTTGTGGGGTATGCCGTCCGTGTCATCATCAACGACGGCATCCGCGACGGGCAGATTCAACTTCCTGCCGAATCTTCGACGTTCTTCGGCAATATCCAGCAGCGCTTTACGCTTCCGAAAGAGTATTTTCGTCGTCGCCTGACTAATCCTCCTGCGGGAGACCTTTTGGCGCTTTTGCCCGCTTCAACGCGGCTTGCAGTCTTGCCTGTAATTGACAATCTTCCAAATGATTTTCCGCTTCCGAATGGTCAAAATTTATCATCGCTCCCGCTTGCTGTTCCACAAATTGAAATCGGCTCCCTTGCAGGAACAGAACTGCTGGTACGTTTTTTGCCGCAACTGAACTGGGGGCGGAGTATCGGAGAATTTGGTTTTTGGGCGGTGGGGCTGAAGCACAGTTTGTCGCAGTATTGGCAGGACGCTCCTTTGGAACTCGCTCTGCAAGCCGTGTATCAAGGAACGCTGCTCACCAATACGATTGGCGTAACGGGCGCAAAACTTCGCGCCGACGCGACGATTTTTAACGTCAATCTTCACGCCAGCAAACGTTTTGGAAATTTTGAACTCTATGGCGGCGCGGCATACGATTATTTGGGCATTAATGCAAGTTACACTTTTTCCATTCCGTTTGAAATCCAAGCGCAGTTGGGGCTTTTGAAAGAAACTGTTGATGCTTCGGGGAATAAAACGTTTGTTGTTGATAAAGCAGCAGGTTTTCCTGGGGATGAATTTCCGCAAACACAAGTTGTTTCGCTGCCCACAAATGCTTTTCGTTTTACATTGGGGGGCGCGTATTATCTTGGTCCGGTAGCAATTTGCGTAGATTACAACCGCAGCACGATTAACCTCATTACGGCGGGAATTACCGTGAAATTTTAACGGGAAATGATTGTTCGGATAATAAACCCGTTCTACCGCAAAGTAGTGGTAGAACGGGGCTGACGAGCTACAATGTTTACCACTCACCACCAAATTTTTCTCCACACCATGAATATCCAACGCTCCAAGCCGCTCTACATCTTGCTTTGCTGGATTTGTCTGCACACCGCACTTTTTGCTCAACAGCCCGAGCGCAATCCTTTTTCGCAAAATTCTTCTGCCGCACAGCACAAGACGCACCCCGTCAAAGAAGCAGTGTACGGGCATAAGGCAATGGTTGTCTCGGCGCATCCTGTGGCTTCGCAGGTGGGAGCAGAAATTATGCGGCGCGGCGGCAATGCCTTTGATGCGACGGTCGCGGTACAGTTTGCGCTTGCGGTGGTTTATCCGGTGGCAGGAAATATCGGCGGTGGCGGGTTTATTGTTGCGCGAATGAAGGACGGAAAAACCTTTACGCTGGATTTCCGCGAAGCCGCACCAATGCTTGCTTCGCGGGATATGTTTTTGGATTCGGCAAAAAACGTTATTCCCCGCCTCAGTACGCACGGGCACAAGGCTTCAGGAATTCCGGGAACGGTGGATGGAATGGTGCAGGTGCATAAAAAATACGGCAAACTTCCTTGGAAAGCCGTTGTGCAGCCTGCGATTGATATTGCCCGTGCGGGAGTTTTTCTCACAACGCGCGAAGCAGAGGGCTTGAATGAGGTGCGGGAAAGCGTTATCGAATACAACAAAGGCAAACACTACTTTCTGAAGCCTGACAGCACATTGTGGCGAGCGGGCGACAACCTGGTTCAAGAGGACTTGGCGCAAGCATTGGAGCGCATCCGCGACAAAGGGCGCGACGGCTTTTACAAAGGAAAAACAGCAGAATTGCTCATTGCGGAAATGAAGCGCGGCGGTGGTGTCATCACCCAACAAGATTTAGATGCGTATTCTGCAAAGTGGCGCACTCCCTTGCGCGGGAAGTATCGTGGTTATGACGTAATCACCATGCCGCCGCCTTCTGCCGGAGGAGTGGGGCTGTTGCAAATGCTGACGATATTGGAGCAGCACCCGCTCAAAGAATGGGGTGTAAACACAGAAAAAACGGCGCACTGCATGATTGAGACAGAGCGCCGCGTCTATGCCGACAGAGGGGAGTATCTCGGCGACCCAGATTTTTACAATGTTCCGATGAAAGGCTTACTCAGCGCGAAATATCTCACTTCGCGCATGGCAAGCTATAATCCCGACAAGGCTACGCCTTCCACAGAGTTAGGTTTTGGCAAAGATGTTCGCGCTTACGAAAGCGACCAAACGACACACTTTTCTATCGTGGACGCAAGCGGGAATGCGGTCTCGCTGACAACAACGCTGAATGGTGGCTATGGTTCAAAAGTTGTCGTGGGCGGTGCCGGATTTTTCTTAAATAACGAAATGGATGATTTTAGCGTCAAGCCCGGAGCGCCGAATATGTTTGGTGCGATTGGCGGGGAAGCTAACGCCATTCAGCCGCGTAAGCGTATGCTGAGTTCGATGACTCCGACGATTGTTGAAAAGGACGGTAAACTCCGCTTCGTGCTTGGTACGCCGGGTGGAACGACGATTACAACAAGCGTTCTGCAAAATATCCTGAACATCATTGACCACAGTATGACAGGGCAGCAAGCTGTGAATACACGCCGCTTTCATCATCAATACGTGCCGGATATGGTGCGTGCGGAGAATGGCGTATTTACTCCTGAAGTGGAAGCCGCATTACAGCGCAAAGGGCATAGTTTCAGGTTTACCACCGCAATCGGCAAAGTGGAAATTATTGTCCTTCGTCCCGACGGCACACTAGAAGGTGCTGCCGACCCGCGTGGAGACGACGCTGCGGCGGGATTTTGAGGAAGGGCAAAGGGAGAGGGATAAGGGATAATTTTTCTTTTCCAAATACCCCTCATTCCCTTTTCATCCCTTGACTCTTCCTACGCTGTTTCGCAAAATAATTTCCACCATCCGGCAATAAAAGCGCCCTTCGGGGAGGTCGTTGTCGTAGAGCAGCACCGATTCTCCAACTCCGTTGATGGCTTTGTGAGCGCTGGTTATACCGAAAAGCAAGTCTGCAACAGTCTTTGCGCGGTCTGCGGAAAGACGTTTGTTGTAGGCGGCATCCCCAACGCGGTCGGTGTAACCGACAATGACTGCTTCGGTAATCGCTTCAGTGTTTGTGTTAATGCGGCTTTTGATGATGTTCAGAATTTGTGTGTTTTGTTGGTTAAGCGTGGCTTTGTCGAAATCAAAAAATGTCAGTGCAAAGCGGCTTATTTCCTCGCTTGATTCGGGTTGCACCTGTGCCGAATCGGTAGAACGAATTTCTCGCAACCGTTCCAAGGAAACAAGTATTGGTGCGGTCTCAGCGAACTGCACTTGCCCTGCTTTATTGCTGAGGCGCAAACGGAATTGCAGCGAGGCAAGGCGCTCATTGCTGGGGAGATTTTGGGCAATCGTGCGAATATCACTGCTTGTCAGGCGATAATCGGTTACGGGAGGAGGAGCGCCTGTGCCTGCAAGAGCCGTAGTGATGCGCTGTTTGGCAAGGTTTTTTACTGCACTTGCAGGAGAAACGATATATTCAATCGCCCAATCGGTGAACTCTTCTTCGGAAGTCGCCTCTGCCGAAAGCCGTACAATTTCAGGTTCGGCGAGGAATAATGTTTCGTTTGCACGGATAGGCGACATGGCTTCTTGCGGCTCTAAAACTATCTCCACACGGCGATTTTCTGCCGCTCCGTCGGCATCGGCGCTGTTGGAAGCGCGTTCCGGCTTGTTGCGTGCCTGCATTTTTAAGCGCTTTTCGTCAATTCCCCACGCCGCAACCAGATAATTCCGTACCGTTTCAGCACGCTCCTGTGAAAGTCGCATATTTCCTCGCTCCATGCCAATATCACTGTTGGAGCCGATAATACGTGCTGTGAGTTTTCCGTCCGATGCAAGGCGCTTTCCCAAAATATTGAGCATTTGGTAATATGTCTCAATACCTCGTACTTGCTTGACTCTGAAGGATGCACTTGTGGAATTTGTCAAATCTGCGTTCATCATCGTTTCGTCAAACCGAACAGCCTCTGCACGAGTCAGTAAGCGGTACCGGGCAGGAATTTCCGCAGAATTTTCCTCGAAAAAAATGTAATTGAGAAGCGGTCTAAGCAGTGTTGTTCGGACTTCGCGGGCTTTGAGCGTGTCTGTGGGACTGAACGAAAGCGTTGCTCCCGTGTTATCAATCATCGTTGCCGAAAGACGCGCTACAATGCGTGGTGCAACCGCTTCGCCCACAAACGGTACAACAACAGGCTTTTGCACACCGCCAATCTCAAAACGAATACCGCCATTTGCCAAACCAACTTCCGTCGGGGAAAATCCAACATTCACCACAACACTATCGCCGGGCGCAAGCACAAAGGGCGCACGTTTCGTGGTCGAAAAGGTAAACTGCTCCGTGTCGGGCTGCGCTTTTTGCATTTTCTGAATCGTCAAAGGCAGCGTACCGGTGTTGATGAGCGCTGTAATACTTGTGTCCGCAAGATGACGAAGAAGTGTTGTCGGGAACTCCAGTGTTTGTGCGGCTTCAAAGCCTTTTATATTGCTCTGCCCTCGTAAAGCCGCTTTCAGCGTATCAGTCCACGTGATAATTTCGAGCATTGCTTCTTTTTGCCCGCGTTCTTTTGGAGCAAACCGTATCTCAACAGCAGCAGTAGCGCCACTTTGAACGCTAAAGGGCGGTAAGCCCGATACAAGCGAAAAATCACCGGCATTTGCACCGACAATACGAATATCTTGAACACGAATGACGGATTTATCAGGGTTTTGCACCAGTGCGCATACAGAATCTTTCACCGTTCCAATCATGGCAGCGCCCATATTCACATCGCGTACAAGTCCCTGAGGCGCAAGAACACTGAATGTTTGCGAGGTTGCTTCCTGCAAAAAACCGCCGCCAATATCCCACACCGACGCAACCCCGTCCACGCCCGCGCCGACAATCCGTGAGGCATCGGGGCTAAAATCAACGTCGTGAAATCCAATAACGCCGCCCGTCAAGGTGAGTTGCCGCACGCCTGTTTGCGCGTCCCAGAGGTGAATCGTGCCGGGCATTTCCGCCGTTGCAATCCGCCGCCCGTCGGGGCTGTACCGTGCGGCGGAAAGCGGGTTTTTATGCACAAGTTTGAACAGCGATTTTTCCTTTGCAATGTCCCACACAATCGCCGTGCGGTCAAGACTTGTGGAAATGACACGCTTTTCGTCGGGGCTGAAGGCTGCAAATGTTACTTGGTCAATGTGTCCCAAAAATTGGCGAATAGACTGTGAAGGCGCAGTCCAAATCCGTGCAGAAAAATCGCCGCCTGCGGTCAGCGCGACTTTCCCGTCGCGGCTATACGTTACGCTGTACATCCAGCCTCCGGCAAGCATAGAAATACTCCCAATGGGGCGTAAAACCGTGCCTTTCCAGCGAACAGCCATACCGTTGTCGGTCGTCGTCAAAACCTCCGTGCCGTCGGGTGAAAAAGCGCCGTCAAGAAAGCGCTGATTATCCTGATTGACAAATTGTAGTTTTTCCGCGCCGTACATTTTTGCCTGGTCAAAGAAAAATTTCCGCAAGCCCTGTCCGTATGCTATATTGATAAGATTCCCCGTTTCTGCTTCCCATAATCTGACTGTATTGTCGTAGCCCGTTGTCAGCACACGTTTTTCGTCGGGACTGAAACAGGCGGACGAAACCACGTTACCATGCCCTTCAAACGATTGCAGCACTGCACCTGTGTAAGCGTCGTATATCTTCGCAGTGCGGTCAGCGCTTGCCGTAAGAATTTTCGAGCCGTCTTTGGAAAAACGTGCCGTCATAATGCTTCCGGCATGAGCATCCAGCAACATTGCGGGTTCGGTAGGGGTTTCCTGCGGAATCCACGCTTGGCGCGCCCGGACGAGCATTGGTCTCCCCGAACCTGTAAGTAAGCGCCCTGTCGGCACGGGCGGTACACGCCACTGATAGCGCAAACCGTTTGTTTGCGGTGTGATTGTGCGCCACGTCAAGCCCAAATCAAGACTGTAATCCAGTGCAACATTTTCGGAGGGCATCAAGCCTGACCACGTAATGACCGTATCTGCGCCGGAATACAAGGTGATTCCGCCTTGCGGTGCGGTTACAGACATTTGCTGGACAGCAGCAGCAGAGCGGTTTCCATAGATTGAGCGGGCAAAAATGGACATCGGAGCGCACAAATCCGTCCGCACATCAATCCGCCCTACCTGCGGCACGGAATCAAGCCCTTCGTAACCGATGGTGAAAGTAACGGTTTCATCGGATTCCACGCGCACGGGGAAGTTAATGCCGCCGATTTGAAAACGCGGGTTGTTCGTCTCAATGCCGAGAATTGTAACGGGTTGATACGTTGCTTTCAGCGTAACACGCTGCCCTTGCGAATTGCCAACACCAACATCGCGGAAGGTGAGAGAACGAGGCGTGGGAGCAATGCGGACAAGCGAGGATTGCGGCGTGGTGAGCGTGATAGAGGCTTGGGTGGAAATGTCGTTTGTGCTGAGGCGAATTGTTGCCGCACGTTCCAACGTGCATCCGGCTTTGCTTGCCCAGATAATCGTACCGGGCTTGATGTTTTGTGCTTGAAACAAAATTCGGCGATAAATTGCCAGCAACTCTTCGCGGGTGGAAATATTCTCAAACCACGCTCCCCGTGTGCTGTCGGCAATGTTTTTCAGCACAGGCGGCATCTTCATACCAAGCGTGATACAATACACGGTAATACTGTCTTTACGAGCCGCATCAATAATCGTTTGTTGCGAGCCGCCGCCAAGTCCGTCCGTCAAAAACACGACCACACGGCGATTATTCCCGCGCTGTGCAATGCTGAACGCGCCTGTTTTCGGGGTGAGCAGCCCTTTGTCGTAATCGGTTCCGTTTTGTGGCTTGATTTTCTGTACAGCTGCAAGAAGTTGTGCGCGAGAGCGCGTAAAATCGTGGTTTACATAGCTAATATCATCAAAACTTGTGATAGCACATTCCGACACATCCAGCGCAATGGTTTGTATCCAATCCCGCGCTGCGTCTTGCGCCAGTGCCATACGGCTTTCCATCGTCATCGAACCCGAAATATCCAAGGTCAGCACGGCAGAAATAGGAACGAACGTGTTTTCAGTGGGCATGATGACGCTTTCGATTTCACGCTGTGTGCCATTTTCCACAACGGAAAAATCTGCTTCGCGTAAGCCCGAAAGCGGTCTCCCGTCCTTTCCTAGCGCATAAAATTTTGTTTTAAGAAAGGGAAAATCGCCCGCATTTGGTTCAAAGACGGTGAATGTTTGTGCTGTGGCAGTGCAACAAACAGCAAACATCATGGCAAAGAGGCAAAATATTGTAGCGCAAAAAAAGCGTACAAAGCAGTATTGGTACTGCATAGAGGCGAAGAAAACAGGACAATTTGGTGGGCAAAAATGTCTCATAACATGGCAAGACAAAAGAAGTATGGAAAAACAGAAAACATTCAGCACAAGCCAAAGCAAATGCCGATAAACACTCTTGTTTCGTTGTATTTGCCCCCAGACACAACGGAACAGCAAGCGCTACAAAGAAGATACGAAAAAATCTGCAAAAAAGTTGTAGGAGAATTAAGGGAGAAATTCTGTACCCCGCACAAAACGGTCTTATGACCTATCTCTACCAGAAAAAATTATGCAATCTGCGTTTCTTTTGTCAATTTGGGGCGCACATTATCTGCAATCACGATTCCAATAAGGGAATCACTCTTGGGAAAGTATGAAGTATAAATGATAAAGTATGAAACGCAAAGACCTCTTGAATACTTGTCCCAGAGTTTTATCCTTTTTTTTGTTTCGCCATTATTTTTGATTCGGTTCATGCAACACATACAATCTGCAAGTGTCATGCAAACCTTTGTGCTGGCTGCCCGCCGCGAAGGAAAGCGCATTGGCGCAGTGCCGACAATGGGCTATCTGCACGACGGTCATGCCTCGCTTGTCCGCATGGCACGTGCCGAAAGTGATATTGTCATCACAACGATTTTTGTCAATCCGCTTCAATTCGCCCCCAACGAAGATTTTACGCGCTATCCGAGGGATTTTGAGCGTGATTGGAGCATTGCCGAAAAAGCGGGGTGCGATGTTCTGTTTACGCCGTCGCCGGAGGAAATGTACCCACAAGGTTTTCAAACGAATATCTCCATCGGTGGCGTATCTGCGCCGTTTGAAGGTGTTTTCCGCCCGACGCATTTTGACGGCGTTGCGACCGTCGTGGCGAAATTATTCTTGCTTACACAGCCGGACAAGGCATTTTTTGGGCAGAAAGATTATCAGCAATGTATGGTGGTGAAAAAACTTGTGCGAGACCTCGCCATACCGCTTGAAATCGTTGTCTGCCCGACACAGCGCGAAAACGATGGACTAGCGATGAGTTCGAGAAATGTCTATTTATCGGCTGAAGACCGCATAAAATCTACTATTCTTTGGAAATCCCTACAAGCCGCACAAAACCTAATTCAGCAAGGAGAACGCCACCGAGACCGCATCGAAACTATCCTCAAAGAAACTCTTCTCACCATGAACGGTCTAACGATTGATTATGCCGCCGCCGCCGATGCCGACACGCTCGAACAGCCCACAGAATTTGCTCCAACGCAAGGGATTGTGCTGCTTTTGGCTGTGCGCCTTGGTGCTACGCGCTTGATAGACAACCTTGTCGTGCGATAAGGCAACAACGAGAAAAATCCTTTAGAAGCCCGATGATTCCTTGCCTTCACAGATTTCACCACTCAAGAAACTATGCCAATTCTTTTTTCGCTTACGATTATCGTCGTGCTGTGCATTGTTGCATGGCTCGTTTTTTGTGCGCTTATTGCGTGGAACGGGCTTTCGCTCTTGTCGCTGAAGGATATAGAGATTGCACCGCTCAAGGCAAAGCCGCTTTTGACGGTGATAATACCCGCTTGCAATGAAGCCACAACGATTGAAAACGCTCTCCAATCCTTGCGGCAAAGTGATTATCCCAATCTCGAAATTCTTTTGGTGAACGACCGTTCAACCGATGAAACGGGCGCAATTATTGACCGCATGGCGGTTCAAGACAAGCGGATTCGCCCAATTCATATTACCACACTGCCCGAAGGATGGTTGGGGAAAGTTCATGCCTTGTACACCGCATCAAAAGAGGCTTCCGGCGATTTTTTGCTTTTTACCGATGCCGATGTTCACTTTCAGTCCGATACGCTTTCGCGTACACTTGCCTACATGGAAGCATCCAACCTCGACCATTTAACGATGCTGCCCGAAACCCGCGCTGTTACTGCTCCATCGGTCTTTTCGCAAGCGGCAGTTTCACTGACGATTGCGGGATTTGCCGCACTGTTTTTGTACGGTTTGCGCTTGCGAAAGGTTCGTCAGCCCGATTCAACGGCGTTTGTCGGCGTTGGAGCGTTTAACATGGTGCGTCGCAGCACGTTTGCCAAAACCAAAGGCTGGGAATGGCTTAAAATGGATGTTATTGACGATGTTGGCTTGGGCAAAATGATGAAAGAATCCGGCGCACACTGTGACGCGCTGAATGGTGTCGGTTGTATTCATTTAGAGTGGTATCCCAGTGTGAAGGCGCTTGCTCAGGGGTTTGAAAAGAATTTTTTTGCCGGCATCGGGCGCTATCGTTGGTCGGTGCTGCTGTGGCGCATCACGCAACTTGCAGCAGTCGTTTTTTTACCCTATTTTGCGGCTGCCTTGGCGCTGGTATTCGGCGGTGGAGCATCATTGCTGCTTGCAGTGTTTTGTGCGCTGAATCTTCTTCCCTTGCTCTTTGCGCTGCCTTTTCGCCGAAAAATGCCCGTAAGCCCGTATTTACTGGGTTTTCTGCCCATTGCGTTTTTGACTGTCATTGCGATTATGTTGCGCTCGGCATGGATAGTTACCCGAAATGGCGGTATTTCATGGCGTGGCACGTTCTACCCGCTTGAAACCTTGCGCCGTGAACAGCGCGTTCAACTGTAATTTTCCTCTTGCTTTTTTCCTCAACCAATCCTCTGAATTATGCTTTGTGGTATTCGCTTTCTTTGGGTGATATTGTTCGTCATTTGCAGTGTCGCGTGCCAGCAGGTACGACCTCCCGACGCATTTACGTTTTATGGCGGTGCGTCTCGTTCAAGCAATTATGAGAACGCGACAAGTTTCACAAATGCAATGCTTATCAGCGATTTTCCCAAAAACAATGACAGTTTAGCGCCGTCGAAGGAAATGCGGAAAATTGGCGCAAATACGCCGCCCGTGCCGCTTTCGTTTGTGGCAAGCTACCTTACGCTTTTGGACGGTTCGGCTGTGCGCTATGCCGGAGGGCGCATTGAGTGGAAAGCGCCCTTTGACGAAGTTTCGCCGGGCAAAAAAGCAGTCGCCGCCGCGCTGACAAGCACTGACAAAGAAGATAATTTCTATGTTTTTGCCAACGACGGTGCGCTCTATTCTTTCGACAAAAACGGCAAGCGACGCTGGAAACAAGCGCTTTTTACGCCAACGGCAACGACGCTTTTTTCCGATATTCTTCTTCAACAGGACGGCATTGTTGCAGGATTTAGCGCCGACGGCACACGTGGAGCATTGGTAAAATGCGGTATGGACGGCAAAGTGCTTTGGAAACAAGAGTATTCGCTCGCTCCAACGCGCACGTTTGCTGCCGATGACGCGGGAAACCTGATTGTTGCTCTTTCTGCAAACACAAGCGGTCGTGCGGATTCGCTCGTTAGCATAGCGCCAAGCGGCACTCTGCGTTGGGCGAAAAGCATAGCAAACACGCGGCTTTTGAGGATGCCTGTCCTTGGTGCGGGGCTTATTTTTATTGCCGGAATTACCGAAACCGCCGCAAAGCGAGAAGATGTGCTGCTTGCGTTTGATATGAACGGAAATGTGCGCTGGTCGAAGCCACTGACCTTTACGCCCCAAGGGATAGCTATTGGGTCGCGGGAAGGCTCACCATTGCTTGTTATTGCGGGTTACAGAACGGGAATGGGCGAAGCACTTTCGCTGGTGGTAGGTTTGGATGCTGCGGGCAAGGAACAGTGGCGCTTGAGCTATGATGTGGCGGTGCTGGGCGCACCAATGATAAGCCAAGAGAACATCGTTTTTATCGGTACAAAAGGTGAGGCTGTCGGTGCGTATTTTATGTCGAAAGAGGGCGTGTTTCAGCGTGTTGTTTCTCTCAGCAATGTGCCTCTTTGCCTTATTCCGTCGGTGGACAGCGAAAATAATATTGTGTTTGCCGCAACCGAAGAATTAGGCGTGGTGAAAATCGGTAAAGTTCCTGCGCAGCGCATTTTGCCATATTGATATACAGTAGTTTTGACAGTTCTCGTTAGCCGTGAAGGGGCTTTGCAAGGGCATCAAGAAAAGCAGTTGCCCTAGAAGTTGAGGAGTCGTTTCTGCCAGC
>JALONG010000102.1 GCA_025455065.1 Candidatus Kapaibacterium sp.
TTGATACGTTTTTTCGCCATGATTGACTCCTCGTTTTCGGCAAATATAACGCTTAGTTTTTACCTAAGCTACCTGTCCGAATTTTGGGGAGCAGCTCAGCTTGATAATGATAAAAAAGAAGAACCGAAAAAGGAAACTGATACTTCAAGTCCTGATACCACGAATCAAGGAGAACAACAATTTCAGCAAACCGAGTATCTCCAATTTGAGTTTAATGATCATCCCATTATCGGGCAAGATTCACAAAATCGGGCAAGTGTTGATACCGAAAATTTTGCTCTTAAAGATAGTGATATGCATTATCAATACCGTATTCAGCAAATAGATGTTTTTATGTTCAGAAATTGGTTTGGAGTGGTTACTCATATTGAGGGTTTAGTTATACACTCTGTAGGCATAAATGGCGTTGAGGAAAAACGAGATGAGTATGGAAAAATTGATGGGTATTCCGAACGTTTTCCGATTTCAATTAACGAATCACTTGTGGAAGTAGAGTTTAGCTTGGGTTATGCTGCTATCGGAAATAATTCATGGATAGGAGGGGTTAGACTATGCACGAATCAACAAAGATGCAAATCATTTGGCTTTCTTCGAGGAATTGATTTAACGCCGACTTCAATGAAAATCCAATTTGAAAATGGTGAATTTTATGGCTTATCCGCTTGTCATGAAGTTGGAGGCAAAATTTACGGTATCGGTGCCACAGAACGCTCCATACGATATGCAAACTATTACAAAAAACTTAATGACCCTGCAATTCAACTGATAGTGTCATAATGCCGCAATGAAATAGAACTTCTTAAATCTATACCTCTGCTAACTTTTGGCTTCGGTTTCCAATTTCAAATAACACAAGTAATTACACACAAAATTTGAAGGATAAGAATATGGCAAAAAAAGTATTCGTCAGTTTCGACTACGAAAATGACAAACATTACAAACATCTTTTACAGGCTTGGGATGCAAATGATGGCTTTGAATTTTCCTTTGATGATCGTTCGTCAGGAGAAATCAACAGTGATAGTATCCCAGTTGTCAAAGCAGCATTAACCAAAAAAATCAAAGATGCAAAAATTACCCTTGTAATCGTTGGCAAGGAAGCAAATAAACGACACAAGGATTACAAAGAAATTGGCTATAAAAACTGGATAAACTTTGAAATTGCTCAAAGCAAAGTTAATGGAAAGAAATTGCTTGCAGTTAAACTTGACAAAGAGTATGAATCGCCAGAAGCATTGATCAACTCTGGTGCTTCATGGGTAATTGGGTTTGAGCATGATAAAATTGTTGAAGCTTTGAGGAAGTTATAACAATGCGAAATCCCGCACTATTTCAAGCACTACATGAGCATTACAAAGAAACATTTGCAGATATTCGAGAGCATATCAAGCAACGCGATATGTTTTTTATTGGCATTTTGATTTTTTTAACGATTGTACTTTTTCAAGCATTTTCGCCAGATGAATACAAACAACTTATAGGTCAAGTTCTTGCAAAACAGCTTGAAACAAAGGCAAAAATTGATGTTGGCTTTTTAAGTTCACTTTCACTATTTATCTTACTTTATCTTGTTTTAAGGTATTGTCAGCTTTCAGTAATTATTGAGAGGCGATATAACTATATTCAGGAGCTTGAAAGCGAACTTTCAAAGAAATTTACAAATAAGAAAATGTTCACAAGAGAAGGGGGAGCGTATTTACAAAATTATCCTAAAATATCAAATTGGGCTCACTGGATTTATACAAGTGTTTTTCCATGTGCCTTATTACTTTGTGTTGCCATTAATTTCGTAAGTAATTGGCAATTAGTTACTTGTGAGCGGGTTTTTGGGGGTATAATCAACACAGTTCTTGACGGACTGATTACTATTACGGTTTTGCTTTATATGTACAATCGTTATTTTGAGCAATAATATAAATGTCTTATCGATTTATGAAAGCCCTCATCCTCTCCGGCGGCTCCGTCCGCGGAGCCTTCCAAGTCGGTGCGGTTGAGTCGGGTGGCGCTTGTTCTGATGAAGCATAATGGGGGGGCTTCTCAAGGAGGCGTTGTTGCCGGAAGGCTGCTAAACCGGAATAAATATCGTACAGGAACAATAATTTTTTCATTCAATAACTTTTTCGGGAGCAAGAACATGAATAACCTGCCTACACCGTATCGTCCTTTGCTGCGGGGAGCATTGCGTACTCGCTTTATTGTCGTATGCTGCCTACTGTGCTTATTGACGGAATCGTGCTACCATTACGCCCTTGTAACGCCTTCCACATCGGCAACGCATCCTCAACGGCGTTCGTGGCAAGGTTCATATTTTTGGGGACTTGTCCAGCCCACAACTGTTGCGAATGATTGCAGCAGTGCGGGTATCGCCAAAGTAACCACCTCCACAAACTTCCTCTACCAACTCATTGCCGTAGCAACCGCAGGAATCGTTGTTTTTATGGATGTGCAGTGGGAATGTGCGAAAGATTGCCCGCCTTCCGGCTCTGTTGGTGTTCTATTTCCACAAATACCTCGCACCGATAGCCTCTCTGCCGTCCCGGTAAAGTAAGCACTAGACATTATACAGAACAAGCAACAAGGTCATTTTATTGATGCTTCGACAAGCTCAGCATGAGGTTTTATGCAGGCTTCACCCTGAGCTTGTCGAAGGGTTTGCTAATCGGTATAATGTCTACTAACATTGCCATCAGTTTTTTGCTCTATAAGTCCTTTTTCTTTAATGTTCTTTTGCTCATTATAGTTATGCCGCTATCATTTACCCCCAATTATCCATGGCAGAACTTCCATCAAAATGTCTCTGCAACTGCCTCGCGTTTATATGAACTCACCAATAGAAATCCTGACCGAACGCTCTCCGACGATGCTTTGGCGCGTTGGAAGGCAGGAATCGCTCAGGTACAAACGGTCTTAGGCGAAGCGGCAAAGAATAATCAATCTGTCTTGCCCGTTGGCGCATCATGGTCGCTTTCGACGGTCGGCAAAACCCAAGAATATCTTTTGGGTACCGAATCGCTCAATATCATTACGGTAGGTTTGAAAGCACAGAATATTGAGCAGGGCAATAGCAAATATTTCGTGTTGGCTCAATGCGGCGCAAGTGTGCGAGAACTCAACGTTGCCTTGGCGAAAAAGAATCTTGCTTTGCCAACGACAGGCGCAAGCGACGGGCAGACGATTGTGGGGGCAATTACAACGGGAACACACGGCGGAGCAATCAATGTGGGGATAATGGCGGACTATGTGCGAGGGCTGCACATTATCACCGGAAGCGCACCAAACCAGCAGTTTTGGCTTGAGCCTTCACAAAAATACGTCAGCGATAATTTCATGCAAACAGTTGTGCCGCAAGCAACACGGATTAATGACGATGCAACATTTTATGCGGCGTTGGTGAGTTTCGGTGCATTTGGGTTCATCCATGCAATGCTTTTGGAAGTTGAGGATATGTACTCGTTGGAATTGCATCAAAAAATTGTTTCGTGGAGCGACGTGCAGAAGTGTATTGACGGTCCGGCAAATTTGGATGTTATTGGATACAACCCTAATCCATTTCATTTTGAAGTTATCAGAAATCCGTATATGCCCGATGAAGTCATTGCCCGCGCAATCTACAAGAAATCAGGCAGCACACCCATTAACCAAGACACTACCTCAACGACAAGTTGTGGGCCGGGTCTGGATTTGCTTCATGTTATTGGGACAGTTATGGACGGTATGCCGTTTACTATTCCGCATATTTCCAAAGCGTTACAAAAGATTATCAATCAGCAATATCCGCCGACTTCCGATACACTTTATGCTCCAATGGATCTTTTTGGCGGTAGTTGGAATATCACGTCGCAAAAAGGTCTCAGCACTGATATTGCTGTTGATGCAAAGAGTGTCTCGCGTGTTGTGGAAATACTTTTGAGTATAGCAGAGCAGCAGCCATTTCCGGGCATCATTGCCCTACGCTATGTCAAACAGTCGAAAGCAACGTTTGCTTCTGCACAATTCCCCACTACTTGTACCATAGAAATGCCATCCGTGTACTCGAAGGAAGCAGAAAACTACTATGATACGGTTTGGAAAAAATTAGATGCCGAAGGAATACCGTTTTTTCTGCATTGGGGGCAATGCAATGATTACGCGCTCGCAAATATCACGAAACGCTTCGGACCTGCTGCCGTGCAGTCATGGCAAAATGCTCGTCAGAGGCTTTTACCAACGGCACAACAACAAGCGATGTTTGCAAGTGATTTTTTGAAAACCTGTGGTTTGGCAGGCAACAATGGCAATACAGACATTGCATAGCAACGTTGAAACAAAAAAGACTCTCAAGCATTTAGAACAATTTTTTTTACCCTCACGAGGCTTTATTATGCTCCTCAAACTCAACTCTACCGGAAGCGATGTTAAAGATTGGCAAAACTTCCTCATCGCACAAAAACTGCTTTCTGGCAAAGCAAGCGGCACATTCGACAAAGCCACGCTGGATGCAACGAAGAAGTTCCAAACCGCACAAAAGCTGACTTCAGACGGTATTGTGGGGAATGAAACCCGCTCTGTGGCGCAATCGCTGGGCTTCGACCCCGACGACGGCGACGAAAGCACCCTCGGCATCAGCACCGACATCGTTGCTGCTGCCGATAAACGCTTGACCAAACAGGATATTGAGAAACAGGCAAAAGTGCTCAAGATTGCTCCGGCGGCGCTCAAAGCCGTAACAGACGTAGAAGCGCGGGGAAGCGGCTTTTTGTCGAATGGGCAGCAAAAAATCCTTTTTGAAGGGCATATTTTCTGGAACGAATTACAAGCAGTGGGCAAAGACCCGCAGAAAATCTCGAATGCGAGCAATGCCGATATTCTCTACCCAAAATGGACAAAGCAATTTTACAAAGGCGGAGCCGGAGAATACGACCGTTTGGAACGCGCAAGGAAGATTGACAGCAAAGCCGCAAACCGCTCAACGTCGTGGGGAATGTTCCAAATTATGGGGTTTAATTGCCTTGCGGCGGGATATGCGAGTGCTGAGGCGATGATAACCGCATTTGATACGCATGAACGCGAGCATTTGAAGGCATTCGGGCTGTTTGTGAGCAATCGTAATATGCTCACCTTTTTACAACAGAAAAATTGGGCAGAATTTGCTAAACGGTACAATGGTCCAAAATACAAACTCAATAACTACGACCAAAAACTCGCCTTAGCATATGCAGATGCTATACGAAACGGCTATGCGGGGTAAGAGAAACCGTTTCATTCGGCTATCAATTCAATACATCCGCGTAGCTATGTTTCAAGCAGCGTAGAGTTTTTTTGCTTTACTTGGTTTTAGTTGGAAAAATACTTTTGCATTATTACCTCAGTCACGCCTGTAACAAGGCGGCTTCAGCCCCTTGCCGGCGATAAATGGTGAGGCAAGGGGTTGAAACCCCTTGTTACAAAGAGCGCTTCATTACTTGCGTTTGAGCCGCTTGTATTTTTGTTTCCAACTGAATCCAACGAGAACCAGTTTTTTTATTATTCACTGTTACAGCTATGGCACACAATTTTTTCCGAACATTGGTCCGTGTGGTGATAATCTTGGTGGTGTTGGCTGCCGTGATGCTTGCTATCACGTGGTTTGTACCGCAGGTGCGTGACTTTGCGCAGAATTTCAGTGATAAGCGCAAAGTAGCGTTTTGGATAGTGGGGTTATTTGCTCCTGTGCTGTTCGCCTTCAAAGGCTTGTCGGAATGGCTTTCCGGCTGGTTTCGTGGGATACTTCCTACGGGGACAAATGCCGAACTCCAACGGTTGCAGGCAAGTAATGATGCTATCAAAGCACAACTCGCCGCACTGCAATCAAGCGTTGCAGAACTGGATGCCAAGCGCACAAGCGCACTTCAAGCAGAAATGGCTAAAATCAATACTTTTCAAGCGCAAATACAGCCGCTTTTGGAGTGTATTACCATGATCGATGCCAATATCCAAGACCTTCAAAAAAAGCCGTCGGAATGGTTCACACGCGCAATGTCCGATGAAGATGTAAAGAGGGAACTTGCAAGACGCGAGGCGGCGGCTGGTATTCGCAACGTCACTCCTAAGCCTGTATCTCCAACCCCATCAAATAATCCGGGAGGTGGGCAATGAATCGTTCTTTTGCTTTTCTTCTGTGTTGTATGCTGAGTGCTGTTTTGGCTTCCGCTCAACAGCGCAAACCCGCATTTGTTCAATTTCCTCAAAACTGTGCTGATGCGAAATCTATGGACTTGATACGCGGCGATACGCTTTTGGTGAATTGTGAAGGCGGCGCACGTGCCTACAATGTTCAGGCGCTGCGGGCATTGCTGGGAATGAACATCAAAAACGACACAATCCGGCTACTCTTGGCGGAACGCGCAGCATTGACGGATTCGGTGCGTGTGCTGAAAGATAGTGTTATTGCTCGGTATGCTGCAATGAATGAACTGCAAAATCGCTTCTATGCCGATATGCGGCGGTCTTACGACAGCGCCTATACGCTTGCTCTGCGCTCAACGCAAAATACTGATGCGGCATTGGCTTTGGTAAAAAAGTCTCAGGCAGCAAGTTACATCACAAGCGGTCTTGTCGGTGGCGTTGCAGGAGGATTTATCGGTGGCGTTATTGCAACAGGCGGTCAGCAGGTGCAGTTTAATCTGCCGGGGGCGTTACTTGGGCTTGCCGTCGGTGTTGCGCTCAATTACGTTCTACTTTTAATTCCATAATGTTGATATATCGTAACTGGTCAAGTTTCACAACAATTTATCCACGAATCACACGAATTGACACGAATCCTAGCGCAACGCTCGCTGTTTGGTTTGAACAAAACATCTTGTTATTATCCTTATTCGTGAGGATTCGTGCGATTCGTGGACAATTATTCTTGAAAGGGCTGATCGGTTACGATATATCAACAATATCATTTGTCATTTTCGATGTTATGCAAGGAGAAATTATCATGGGAAACCTACAATCACAAGAAACATTATCAAAAAAAACATCAACACCTGCGCCACCGCCCAAGCGTCGCTATCTCCGATGGATAGCTTCGATAGTTGGAGTAGTTATCAGTGTTATTGCATTTTTGATGATAGCATATTCAATGTATGCGATGTTCTTTGTGCCAAAAGGAAACGTCAACTATGTCGGGATAGCCATAGCGCTCTTGGTAACGTGGTTCACGGTATTACTGATATATTTTTCGTGGGCAATTTATTTTTACAATGTGAATTTGGGATTTACCAATGAAGAATGGGAGCAGATAAAAGCGCAAGACAATTATAATCCTCAAACACACACGCCCGAAAACCCGCACAAAGACGAGACACTCGGCTTGCCAAACGGGACAGTGCGAGGCACAATAGCTTTGACATTGTTGGTCTGTTCGATAGCATTGATGATTATTGGCTTTGACAAAGAATACGCGCCAATACTTGCTTCACAATTCGATTTTTTCATTACGGCATTTCAGATGATGATTGCGTTTTATTTTGGTAATAAGGCGTTGGATATATTCAAGGATAAGCCCCAAGGCGATACTGCGCCGTCGCTGTCAAATACTCCCTCTGATACTCCTGCTGCGGCAAGCGGGGTGAACAGTGCGTCCGATACCGATACAACAACGGTTGGATGAGTAAGATGATAACGCAACCGAATAATCTAAACCCGCGAGGTAAGTTATGAAAAAAGCATTATTGAAATTGATATTTATCTGCATTTTTCCTTGTATTGCAATCTCACAGCAAAATCAAGAGTTGCCTGCTACTGTAATGGATGAAAAGGGGCAGGTATGCCAAGTGCAATGGGAAGACAGCTCAAAACGTGTTGTTGTGCTGCGGGAGCCTGTGGGTAATCTTGTGAGGAAACTACGCTATATCTCAGGGAAAGAATCTCTTAAGCCATATTTTGTTTCTAAGGATAGTGTCTATCTGCGCGATGTATTTATTCCTGATATAGATTCCTTATTCATGCTATTGGGTCATGAACAATTTGGTTCTGGTCCTGTCTCTCGTGTAGAGGATATAATCTCTTTAAACAGCTATAAGGTCTATCGCTCTTTGTTTATCCAAAAATCAATAGTTCTAAATTTACCAGATTTCTCTGACAAAAAATACTTTTTTGAGAGGCCTTTAGAATTTCACCATTGCTCCTTCTCCAATTTACTGGGAGGTAGAAAACTGAACTTTGGGGAAAATTCGCAGTTCATAATTACTCACTCTTTCATGGACATTCGTAACGGATTAACTATGAATGCTGATTGTGATATTACCTTTCGCAATATACTATTTCCAGCATATATCCAAATCTTTGTCACGTGTACAAAAAAATTTACGTTGGATAGCATAAAACAATGTATTCAATCAACTAATGCAACGAGTTCATCTGTTTTGTTTCAGAAGCCGAATATTAAACATCTTAGTATAAGTAATTTATTTTTTGATACTTTAAACACGCAGAGCCAATTTGTAATTAATGCAGGCAGCATACAAAGACTTGACTTATGTGATATAGGAGGAGCAACTTTGCCTTACTTACTAAAGGATATTGATGGTATCTACATAATGGCTTCTTCTATTGATAGTTTGATATGTGAAGGAGGGTTGTGTGCAAAAAAATATGGTTTTCTTGCTACGCTATTTAAAAAATTGGTTGATTTAAGCTATTCAATTCCTCCGACTGATTTCTCTCACTCTTACTTTGATATTGATTGCATTTTTAGAGCAGGAAAATTTACTGAACATATTTTTTCACCTTACGATGTTTCAAGAATTTGGGTAGGGTTTGAGCCGCTCAAAGAGCGTATTGTTCGGCAAAATAACATCCTGCTGCTTGAACTTTTAAAACAACGCCATTTGATACCTCAGATGTCTGTATTGTCATCTGTATCTCAACAGAAAGAGTGGATTTTGCAGCAAAAAGGGCTTGAATACTTGATTTCCGACACACTGTTATTCTATGCATCTCGACAAAAAGAAAGAGAGTTACTTGACTATAAGCAATTTATCCGTCAGAAAAAATATGAGCCAGAAGTGCAAGAGGAGGTATTGGCAAGAATAGAATATCAACTGCACAAGTTGGAGTTTGAGGTCGCTTATTTCTCAATGCTTAATAAAAAACTCGGGAAACCCATTGACTTTTGGTGGTCGGCTTATTGTGAATATATAGGCGAATATCTACTACTATCCATCGTAAACTATGGCTACAAAGGCGGAAGCAATTTTGCTAAATGGCTTATTGGCATCAATATCTTTTTTATTCTGATTTTTCAACTGATTACCCCTTTTAGAGAGCAAGTCAGTTCGTACATATTATTTGGTACGAATATGCCGGAGGAGAAGAAGCCAGAGGAGAAAGCAACGGCAATTAGTGACCATATTGTATTTGGCGATACCAAGCCAGAAGACGATACAAAGCCAAGTATTGTAGCAAGTGCCGACTCATTAGCACGGAACAACAAGAAAACATCATGGTTCGTTA
>JALONG010000050.1 GCA_025455065.1 Candidatus Kapaibacterium sp.
ACGTCTTTTTTCCGCACACACACACACGCCAAACAACGGTAGTCTGCACTGTGGTGGATACTCTTTGATACCGCAGTCAGGAGATTTGATGTTTTTTTTTGTTGCATAGACGCTTTAGTTCCTAACGGTTTTTCTGCCACAGAGTTCAAGAGCGCACAGAACCTCAAACAATACCCCATTTCTCGGCAAGATATGCTCCCTCTGTGGCTCACCAAATCTAGGCTTTCACAAATGCGTTAGGTACTAAAGCATAGACGCTATAAATTGTTGCTTTTTATTTGCAATATAGCTTAAGTTGATGACATTGGGCTGAAGCCCCTTGTCCCACGAATTATCGTCGGCAAGGGGCTGAAGCCGCCTTGTTACAGGCGCGACTGAGGTAATAATGCAAAAGTATTTTTCCAACTAAAACCAAGCCTTTGCCATTGCTACCAGAAATTAACCTTTTGATTCCTTATTCCTTCAGAAAAAAAACTCACGTTCAGCAAGTTTCTCTTGGGAATGAGAAATAAATAACAGCGCGTTTTAAGAGGCAATTCTTCAGAGTGGAACACTTATTTGAAAAGCAAGGTTTGATGAGTCACAGAGGACACAGAAGTCGCCGAGAACGAATTACGCTTTTATTTCAATCACGTTCCTTGCTTTTTAACACAGTTCATACTTTTATTTTTATCTTTTCCTCAACTATCCAACGCCGCCACACCCGGCAATTCTTTCCCTTCCAAAAATTCCAACGAAGCACCGCCACCCGTCGAAACGTGGCTCACAGCCTTTACTAAGCCGAATTGTTCAATCGCTGCGGCAGAATCGCCTCCGCCAACAATCGTTACTGCACCGTGTTTCGTCGCTTCAGCGAGCGCTTCGGCAACTGCTTTTGTTCCTGCGGCGAAGTTACTCATCTCAAACACGCCCATCGGACCATTCCACACTACTGTTTTCGAGGACGTAATTGCTTTAGAGAAGGCTTCAATAGACGCTGCGCCGATGTCCAGACCGCGCCAGCCTTGTTCGATATTGTCAATACTGACAGTCTTGTGAGCCGCATCATTACTGAAGGCATCGGCAACAACAGTATCGGTGGGCAGCATAAAGTTTACATTTTTCGCTTTTGCTTGGGCGATAATTTCTTTGGCAAGTTCGATTTTATCCTCTTCCACGAGCGAATCCCCAATTTCTTTGCCTATTGCTTTGAAGAAGGTGAAAATCATACCGCCGCCAACCAAGATTGTATCACATTTGTCGAGCAGATTCGTAATTACGTCTATTTTACCGGAAATTTTCGAGCCGCCCAAAATCGCTGTAAATGGGCGCACAGGGCTTGCAACAGCATCGCCCAGATACTTGAGTTCTTTTTGCATCAAATAGCCAGCAGCCCGCTTCTGAATGAACTTCGTAACGCCGTGTGTACTTGCATGGGCGCGGTGTGCAGAGCCAAAGGCATCGTTCACATAGACATCCCCTAAAGCAGCAAGTTTCCCCGAAAATTCTTCATCGTTCTCCTCTTCTTGCGCATAAAAACGGACATTTTCGAGCAAGATAACATCGCCGTTTTCCATCAGTGCAACAAGTCTTCCTACTTCATCTCCGACACAATCGGGAGCCATGGTGACGGGCTTGCCAAGAAGTTCTGCAAGGCGCTCTGCTGCTGGTTTCAGGCTGTATTTGAGATTCACCTTTCCTTTCGGGCGACCTAAATGCGACATTAAAATTACTTTCCCGCCCGCAGAAACAATCTTCTGAATCGTCGGCAGTGATTCGCGGATGCGGATGTCGTCGGTAATTGCGCCGTTATCATCTTGCGGCACGTTAAAATCTACGCGCACCAAAACGCGCTTTCCTGCAAGGTCGAGTTGGTCAATAGTGTGAATCATAGTCGGCTCGGAATAAGGGTGGAACATGACGTTGAATTTGCTTGTCATGGCAAATATACGGGAAGCAACGCACTTTTTTCGTGAATTTTTATCGGCAGAACCTGTATTTTGGTAATCGTCAATATCATTCACCACAGCACCAATGTTTACTCTCAAATCACTATGCTGATGAAATACCTCCTCAAACGCTTTGCAACCGCAATGATTCTCGTGTTTATCGGTCTTGCGGCAATGATTGTTTTTATGAAATCCTCCAAACCCGAAGCGGCAAATGCTTCGGAAACCCATAAACACGCCTCAAGCGAAGACCACAAGCAGTGTGCTGCGAAAATTGCAGGGAAAACTCTTCCGCCGCTTTCGCTCCGCGACGCAGCAAATACGCCGTTTTCGGTCATGTCGCTTTCGGAGGGGCAGTCGGTGATTGTTATTCGTTATTTGGGTTACGGCTGCTCACATTGCATTGAGCAACTTTTGGCGTTGCAAAAACTTTCGGACACGCTGAAAACCAAGAACATTCGGGTTGTTGCCTTTAGCGAAGACACCCCCGACGACAACGCAGGAGTAATGCGCAAATACGGATTCGACGCGTCGGTGTTTACGTTAGCTTCCGATGCGGCAAATGCTTCTGCGAATAGCCTTGGTGCGGTGTACGCAGAAGCCGACGGCACAGAAACGGAATTGCACGTTTCAATGGTCGTTCAACGAGGTCTGGTCAAGTTTGCACACTTTGATACAAAACCAATGATGGACGTACAAGTCTTGATTGCTGAGGCAAACTGGTACGATACCAAACAGTAGATGACCCAAAGATATGAGCGGTGATTGCCTTAAACTCCTTTATCGAAGTTTTCTGCCGAAACTGATTGTCCATGAAGTTCAAACATTCTACCTGAATCCTACCGATAAACAATACCGATTGCCGCTCTTTTCAGCGAAAGCATTAGTTTTTTGGAAATACCACTCCCTTGTAAAGCGCGTAAAAACTTGCCTTGCAGATTTTATTTGCATAATAAAAAATATTTTACTAAGTTATTTACGACAAAAGAGTCTTAAATCTAAATCCCAATTTCATTTTTTCTTTTCCATAGTAGGTGCAATCATGGAAACGCTCGTAAGTCCAGAAGTCGTTACATACGACGAATTCCTTGTCGGTAAGAAAATTACGGCAGGAGAAACCCCCAATACCCCAAAGAACATTGTTCCCGAACAGCCTATAAAATACAGCGATGTCGGGCTTTCGGCGATGATAAACGGGCATGAAGTTCCGAAATTGATTATGTTTTTGGAAGAACGCGTCCGAGAAGATTTTGGTTGGCAACCCTATAGTTTTGTACAAGTCAAACGTTTCAGTAAAAAAGCTGCTACCGTAGGTTTTATCGCAACGCTAGCGATAACGGGAACGCTTCTTGGAGGTTATACAGGGTGGTTATCGGTTCGAGAGCATTTGAATATCAATAATCGCTTGGGCAGTGCAAAAATTGTCTTGTCGAAATTGCCGCCGCCGCCGTCGCAAACTGCGGATCCGCTTGTTGCCCCGCCGCCGCCAACGACTGCCGACCATGGTCCTGCGGCACGTGCCGGAACGCCTGTTCCTGTGCCGGATGCGCTTGTAGCACCGGATGTGAAGGATTTTGCGAACATAGACCAAATCTCGCGGGCAAGCACAAAAGGAGGCGACGGTGTAGATACGGGATTTTTAGGATTAGCCGGAGACGATATAAAAGTTGAAGTCCGCGATGACGAAGACACACCGGGGATGTATGAGTTTTTAGCGGTTGAAAAAGAGCCGTATTTGGATATTAAAGATTTACAAAGCCGCGTGGAATACCCCGAAGTCGCTCGCAGAGCCAATATTCAAGGAAAAGTCTTGGTTCGTGTATTAGTCGGGAAAAATGGTGTTCCAATGAAAACTGTTGTTGAAGCAAGTGATTCGGATTTATTAGATCCTGCTGCTACGAAAGCAATTATGAAATCGGTCTTTACACCGGCATTGCAAAATGGGCATCCCGTTACCTGCTGGGTAAGCATTCCGGTAATATTTGTCATCAAATAAAACCTTCATTAACATCATTGACCAGAACGTACTTTATTACGAGTGCCAACGAAATTGGGTTGATAAGGAGCAACGTGTAAACGCGGGATTTAAGCAATCACGTGTTTACACGTTGTTGCTTGTGTGAACAACGTTGTACCCTGCCCCAAGCAAGGCTTGGAGCGCTGTTGCGAGTTTTCCCTGCTTGACCATGACATAATCTGTATCGTATGTGGAAATGATATTGATATTTACCCCTGCTTCTGCTAATACCCCTGAAAACCTTGCCGCTACGCCCACCAGCGACAAATCCATCACGCCTAAACGCAAAATACGCCAATTGCCGTCTATCCGCGCAAAATTCCCCAAACTGTAATGGTCCACATTCAGCACCACTAAGCGCTCTTCGCAGACAAGTGAGATTTCATCAGGGCTGCGGGAAATGGTATAAAATGATGATTGCCAAACAAAATCCGGCAGGCGCTGAATTTGGACAGGAAGCCGCACAAGTGCAAATACATCAGGCAGCAAATGAAATGTCGTTGTTGCTTGTGATGGAGATTCCCCGCGGTCTGCAGCAGATGCTTTCGATGCAGATTCAGGAGGTGCGCCGTCGGCGGAAGGTGGCGGTGTCAATGCCGAATGTTTTGATTCCGATTGTTCTAATGCCGAGTTTACCAATTCCGATTCCGTTGCGGCTTCGGGACGAAGTATTGCTCCGTGCTGAGTTTGCGAGGACTCATCGTTAAGCGTGGAAGCGTTGAGGTTTTCAAATTCTTCGTCGTGCATAGCCGCTTCTTTTGATTAAAAATCTTGCGAAACTTCAGCATACGTGCGCTCAGTCTCCTGAACACGGATACGAAGGCGCTTGACAAGGACACTTTGCGATTCTTTCAAGCGGAGCGCGATTTCTTTCAGCAAGTGTACAGCAATATTCTCTGCCGTTGTGGGGAAATCCACGTAATTGACTTTCAGCGAATTATGATGAAAAAACTGCATCATCAATTCATCCGCTCGGTCGCAGAGAAAGGAGTGGTCAAGTTGCTTGACAAGAGGTTCAACAACTGCTTTTAAGTCCAAATAATCCATAACCATACCCTGTAAATCGGGCTCGCCTTCGACTTCCACCCAAAGCCTGTACGAGTGTCCATGCACGTTCTGACAGCCCCCGGTGTGAAACGGTAGGCGGTGAGCCATTTCCCAATGAAATTCTTTTGCTATACGTGTAATCATACCGCTTCAGAGGCGTTTGAAGAATTATTTTTTGTAGGTAGCCACAATCACCGATGAAATCCCGCCACGAGGCATCCACTCAGCGATAATCTCCATTTCAAGCGGCTCGCAGGCTGCTACAAGGTCGTCCAAAATTTGATTGGTAACAGCTTCGTAAAAAATACCTTTGTTGCGAAAGTCGAGGAAGTAGTATTTAAGAGCCTTCAGTTCGATACAGGTTTTATCGGGAACGTATTTGACGGTGATTGTCCCAAAATCCGGCAAACCCGTCTTGGGACAAACAGACGTAAATTCGGGGTTTGAGTGCGTGATAGTATAACGCCGCCCATGAGGTGCGGGGTTGGGGAATGTTTCAATTGGTGTCATTGGTGAATAGAAAAAAATGAACGCAAAAACTTTGATAAAACAGCCTTAAAAATACGAAAAATATCGGTTATTTTTATCACATGATTTCACTTTGATACACTTCTCCGGAACTTACAAGCGGCTAGGTACTGAGCTTTCTAGAGAGAATGCGATGTCTTCGTATTCTTTGGTGCGCTCGTGTTGGCGATGTGTTGGTAATGGATTGAATTCGCTGTTTCTGGTCGCTACTTCTTCTCAAACGTATAAGCCTCGTATTCAATAAAATCATTTACTTTCACCGTCAATGTTGCAACCTTGTTTTGTCTTGTCTCGAATCGTGCTTTCTGGACACCCAAGGTTGGGTTGGTATAGGTACAGAGAAATTCATTATCGCCCAATGGCTCTAATATCGCAGGAGCTGCTGGATGATGCGAAAACTCGACACGCAAGGCGCTTCCTTGTTCCTTCACCGCAATTTCTCCGTACACGGGATGCAGGTATTTACCGCAATAACTCTGCAAACCAAGGCTTGGTGAGGGTTTTGTAGCTGCTTTCGTGCGCAGAACCTGCCGTTGCTCACGTTCTTCCGCTTGTTCCTTCGCTGAATTATCAAAAAGTACGCGAGAATAATCTTTCGGAGTCTGCTGCAAATAGGCATCCAAAATCCGCCATTTCAGCGCGGCGTACAGCGTATTTGCATCGGTATTCGTCAAAACGATGATAGAGAGACGCTCTGTTTGCATAAAGCACAGTGTCGTTGTAAAACCGTCCACGCCACCATCGTGTTCAATAAGCTGCCGCCCCGCATAATCACTGATAAACCAACCCAAACCATATAAACCGAAATTTGTCGGCAATAATTGATTGCGAAACGCGCTGACAATCGTTTCTGCTCTCCACGTTCGCATGATTGCTTGTTTTTTGAAGATTTCCGTACCGTTGAATTTACCAGTGTCGAGTTGCATCATTGCCCAGCGCACAAGGTCGTGAACGCTTGAGCCTATGCTACCTGCGGGGGCGAGATTGTCAATTGCCGGAATGGGCAAATGCAGTAGGCGGTCATCGTATAAGGTGTGTCCGGTGGCGTGATTGCTTGTTCCGTTAAATTCTGCCGCAAGCGCTACGCTGCGCGTCATGCCGAGCGGTGTGAAAAATCGTTCTCTGATAACTGTCTCCCACGCTTTATTGCTTGCTTTGGGCAGAATTTCTCCCGCCGTCAGAAAACCCGCATTGCAGTAGCCGTAGCGCGTCCGAAAGGGGTACGCGGGCTTATTCAGTCCAAATTTTTGTATTACTTCCGCTCGGGATAAATTGGAAGCCCAGTAAGTAAAATCACCCTGAAACGTGCGTAAACCCGAGCGATGGCAGAGCATATCCGCGATTGTCGCTTGTTGAGTGGCTGATGTTTCGTAAAGCCGAAATTCCGGAAGCCATTTCGTTACCTTATCATTCAGCGACAAGACCGAATCTGCTTCCAATGCCGCAAGAGCAGTCGCAGTAAAGGCTTTGGAACAAGAACCAATCATAAACAAGGTGTGTTCGTTCACGCTGTCAGCAGAAGCGCCATAAACGCCCGTATGTTTCACACCATAACCGCGTAATTTCACGATTTTCCCGTCCTTGATTATCGCCAAACCCAAGCCCGGAACACGCCAGCGCTGCATTTCCCGCACGATGTACGTGTCCAAACTGTCACGAATAAATGTCGGTTGTGCAAGCAGTGATGAGCTTGAGAGCAGCAGTCCCAAGAAGTAAATAATGCAGCGATTGTTCATGGGAGAATCTCCAAGAATAAGGTTAGGATGACAGGATATTTTCTTATACCTTGCAAAAACAGGCTCAATGCGGGGTTGTTCATATGTTCAATATACGCAAAAAACGGCACTGCACGATACCGCCAAGGGTCTGAAGGGAATTTGTTAAGAAGGTGTTATTTCCTTTGACACGGATAGGAAAAAATGCGTAATTTTGTCCCTTCAAATATTATTGTTTTATTCTGAGGAAATCTCTCATGTCGAAAAAGAAAGCTGTCTCTTCTACAAGAAAACAGCAACGTTCAACGGGTGTCCAATGGAATTTTCCGCTTGCCAAAGCAAATTTCCTGTATTTTGGGATTGCGCTTGGTGTCATCGTTGTAGGGTATGTATTTATGGCAACAGGCATTACGTCCGACCCGCAAAAATATCTGGAAACCTGGGCAAATTCGCTGGCAATCGTTGTCGCACCGACACTTCTAGTGATTGCTTATTGCGTCCTTATTCCGCTTGCTATTATGAAGCGCGAAAAATCAAGTGTTGCAGCCGAAGAAGCCGCGTAATTACGCCACAGTGCAGAGTAACAAGAGAAAAGCCTGAAGACAAGAAACCATCTTGTCTTCAGGCTTTTTTTATAGGTCATCAGATGTATGCGCGTCTGAATAGGTGCTTCTGTGCGAGCAGTGTCAGAAATACCTGACACTTACTCTTCTCACCTATATGCACCGTGTCTCACACTGTCAGAAGAAACTGACATTTTGAGACAATCTACCGCCTTATTGCTCGCTTGAACCGGCGGTGCCAAAACCCCAACGGGTAAGACACACAACGCGCTGAGAGCCGGAAACGCGGAGTTTGAGCATTTTTTGCGGCTGCCCCGTGCGCTCTTGCGAAGTGGTAGAAAGAGTCTGAAAAGTGCTTACAGTCTGGTTTGTAGAACTACCATCGGCGTTATTGGGAATGGTATGAACTGACGGAGAATCCATGAAAAAACTTTCGTATTGTAGAACAGGCAAAGGAATTACGTTCACCCTGCATGAATATCTACGCAAACGATGTGCCAAAAGATTCACCGAAAAAATATTCCGTGAAATTTCATTGCACTTCGGGGGTATTTGATACTGAAGAGAAAACCTCCCCGTATTTCAATGCCTGAATGACCTGCCCCAGATGTTGCATCGAATGTCCTATCACAAAATTTAGCAACAGACTACGTTCCATTTCGGCTTTCCACGGTGTCATCACCTTTTCCTGCCAAGCCTCATCGGGTGAGGCTTGTATGCCTTTGCTCATATAGTTGCACGAAGTTTTCACGAATGAATGAAGTGCTTCAGCGCTCACAACTTCTGCGGGATTGGTATTTTTACCAAGTGTTTGTGCGGTGAAGGGCGGAAGTTCGATGCCAAAAAGCGTTTTGGCGAACATAAACTGCGATTCGCCGATGTGCATCATTATCACGCCGAGCGAGCGCATCTCCGGTCTGAGGCGCTTTGTGAGGCTCTCATCCGTGATTTTGTCCAGCGTTCTGAGCAGCGTTTGCTGAGTGTTTTGCCACATTGCAAAAAATGTTTCTGTCATGGTTTTGGGGGGAAAAGTGATAAAAAAATCGTGATTCGATGCGCTTTTGCGGGATTTACATTCGATTGAATGTTGTTATGGATTTTTTTGTGAACGATGTTTGCCCTTTTTCCCCGCCGCAAGCCGCTCTGCTTCTGCCGTCAAGGGCGCAGTGTATTGTTCATACAACGCAAACAAAAACGTTATCCACTCCTCGTCCGATGCAAATGCTTTTTCTAAGCGGTAACACTTCTCTACCGCATTTTTCCGTATCGTACAAATCGACAGCAAGCGAAAACTTCTCCTTGATAAAATGATACAGCATCGAAAAACAGAGAACAGCGATTTGCGTCTAAATAAGCAAGTTGTTGTTTTGTAATCTTTTACTATAAATGACCGTGCTTTTTGCGGTTTGTGTCTAAATAAAAATTATGCCCATATTGGTATGTAGCTTCTGTATCGCAGCGATTCCACCGTAAGATATTCTAACTTAATGACTTGAATCCGTAACTCACAGAAGTATCAGGGCAGCGTTTTATCGCTCATAACTTCGGCAGCAGTAATTGAACGCCCCGCTGCTAGCATTGCAGCAGCTTTAGCAAAATACTCTGCACGCTTTCGGAAAAATTCTTGTGCATCGGAACGTATTTTCACATGACGAGTTGCATCATCGGCAAGATCCTCATAACCGCCGTTTGCCAATTCTTGAACAGGGATAAGATGAGAATGGAGACGTTCATTCACGATATATTCTGTTGCCCATTGATACCTGTCTTTGAGGTATTGCAGAGGATCTTTTCTCCCGATTGTCAAATTAGTGCTGTCGCTGATAAGAGCACAATTCAGCGCAATATTACCTTCATATTGTGCTTCTGCCAATAAAGCGGTAGGAAAAATGTGGTGGTAGTGGCGCATGGAGATATTCTCTCGGTTCAATCGTTCACCCGTAGCAAAATCAGATGCTCCAAGTAGGCACGAAATAGCTAAAATAGCTCTGCCGCGAATAGTTTCGTTTTTAGACCAGCCTGCACTTAGTAATTCATCGGCATCGGCAAGGGGAAATTTGTCTCGGTTAAACAAGGGTACATCAGCTTGAGTATAAGGCGTACCATCGTCTTTGCACTCATTTCTCATGATTCGTTTTAATGCCAGGAAATCCGCAAAAGCATTGGTCGCTGCGGAATTTTCATAGCGATTGGTAAAAAATGCAGACCACAGATATTGCTTGAGAAGCGTTTCATACGCCCCGCGCTTATCGCCACTGTCGGGAATATAAGCATATAACGCAGCAATGACAGCCAACACTGCGTTTGTCGGTAGGCGTTTGTCATCATAAACACCCTGCAACTGAAGAAATTCCGCCATTTGCGCCAGCCCTTTCTCCATACTTTTCCACGTGTCCACCAAACGCGCTTTATCCATATTCCATGCGCCTTTTTTGTTGGGAAGATGCTCTTGTAAAAGTGCAGATGTGTTCAATATCAATGATGAAAGTTCCTCGTAATGTTGAATATTGGGATAAGTCCTATTCATCCCCTCTTGTAAATCATGCAATGATTGACCTTTGACCTGCTCCACTTCAGCAACAATAATATCATACGCCGAAAGCGGTTTGCTGTTGGTATTCATGTTGATAAAAACCTCCAGCGCTGTATCTTTCGCCGTCGAAGGCGGAAGTGACAAATATGGCAGATTGTAATTTTTAATCGTGTTTCGGAGAGTGTTGATGGCATCGCTGACAGATTTTTTCCAATTAAAGAAATTCTCCACTTCCAATAGACTTGATTCCGTCGGGCGGCGAGAAGCGGTAGCCACGTCTATCCACGCATTTATTTCGCTTGAAATATCTTCGGGGCGTAATAGCTGTGTTGGTATTAAGCCACGCTTTAAACATTCTTCCGGTAAATCACACCAAAGCGGATAACGTTGGTCTTTTTTGTAATACCGTGAGCGATAATAAGCTACTTGTTCCTGACTATCTACTTCATTGAGCGTACTGAACTCAGGGCAGAAGATGTAATACGTTTCAGTTTCGTAGTTATTATGCAACACACGCCAAAGAGCGGTTAATCGTTGCTGACCGTCTAATAAATGTTCCAATACTCGTCCTTGATTATTCGGTGCGGTTGCAATATGCCGTGAAAGAAAGCGCTCTTCTTCGCCTACTTCCAAAACAAGGGTAATTCCCAACGGCAAGTCTTGAGAAATGGTATGTATCAAACTACAAATTCGCCCTCGTTCCCATGCCTCCCATCGCTGAAAACGCGGTAATTTGATTTCACCTCGCATGATTTTTCCATACCAATCGTCAATTTTTCTATTTCGTGCTTCCATAGTCCTGTTTGTCTTTGTGAAAGTCCTGTTGTTTGTAAATTGTATTTATGAATCCTGTTTGTTCTTGCTACCCTTCTTCCCACCCGCAACCCGCTCCACTTCTGCCGTGAGTGGCGCAGTATAGCGCTCATACAACGCAAACAAAAACGTTATCCGCTCTTCGTCCGATGCAAAACCCTTTCCGGCACGGTAACACTTCTCCACAGCTCTATCCAAGTCCCCATGCGCCTTTGTGAGCGCGGGCGGCATCGTGAGCGGGTCGTAGAGGTCGGCAAGTGAGGACGTGGGGAAGAGCGCCCGTGCTGCCAAGACCGCCTCCGCGGCCCCCTCTACGGCTTGTTTCTGCGCTTCGCCGGGGTTCTCCGCCCAGGGGAAGTTGTTATAGACTATCGTGTTGGAATAGCGGTAATCACTCTTCAAACGCCCGCACACGTACTTTACCCACGTGATATGCAGGAGCGAGGACAGTACGCCGAAGTGGTAGAGCGTGGCGTTGGGAACAAGTTTAACGAGGTTACTGCAAATCACTTCGGGTTGCATAAAGCCAACGGGAATGTACGTTCTACGCTCAGAGCTAACTTCAGGAATGACTAAATATGTGGATTGCGGCATATTTTCAACATGAAACCGCGTTGGAGTAGCAGCAATCTTGCGAGTAGGCGCACTTACGCTTGCTAAACGAAATTTTCGCACAGCCTCAACGCGCTCCAATGCTTTGGGCATTTTACGCAAAACTTCGGGTGGACAATCGCCCAACCAAAGCACCCAACGTTGGTAGTTGTACAAAAATTCGTCCGCACCAATCCAAGGGCGCATAAATGCTTCTGCGGCAGGTTCTTGGGCAAGAAATTCCGCTTTTTGTTCATCGGTGAAAAGATAATTTCCACCGTCAATCGGTTTATTCCCAATGCCCATTTGCGGCACGTTACAAAGCGGCGTTGAGCGACTTTGAACAAGGGTATTTCCCGCAGGAATGAGGTAAGGACTGATATTTGGCACCGTAGTCGAGATTGGCTCACCGCCAATGTCTTGATACGAAAATAATTCTTTTTTTTCGGCTTCAAACCCCGCAAAGCCAATAATGACGCAATGTACAGCCGCTTTGCCGGGAGCCTCATTTGTCCATTTGAACGTGCGATGCGCAAAATGAATTGACATTTTTCGAGCAAACAATTCTGCCCACAAAACACCAACTTGTTCACCTTGCGAAATAGAGTTTGTCGAGACGAAAGCCGCTTTAATGCTTGTTCCGGCGATATATTCACTCGCTTTGAGATACCAGCCCGTTACAAAATCAAGCAGTCCCGCATTTTTCACATTGAGTGTGATTGTAGCCATATCGCTTCGTTGAGCATCGTTCATGTACTTTGCTCCCACAAACGGCGGATTCCCGACAATATAGAGACTGCCCTCACCCCGCTCTACGCTTTGCGTGAGCGACCCTCTCCCAGAGGGCGAGGGTAGTCTGGAAGCCGCTTCTGAAGCCATTTCTGAAGCCCTCTCCCTTTGGGAGAGGGTTGGGTGAGGGCAAACCTCGCGCCAATCCGTGCGAAGCGCGTTCCCATGCAGGATGTGAGCGGATTCGGTGAGCGGCAGCCTCGTAAAATAGCTGCCGAATTGCCGGCTGGCGCGAAGGTTCATTTGGTGGTCGGCAAGCCAGAGCGCGACTTCGGCAATTCGCGCAGGAAATTCCTCCAGTTCAATGCCGTAAAACTGCCCCACGTTCACCCACGTCATAGCGGCAACGTCGGTGGCAAGCTGCCCTGTACCGCGCAGCGCGTCGAGTGTGGTCAGCACGTCCAGTTCCAGCGCACGGAGTTCGCGGTAGGCGGTAACGAGGAAGTTTCCGCACCCGCAGGCAGGGTCGAACACCCGCACGGATGCTAATCGGCGGTGAAATTCTTCCAATTTCGGACGTTGTTTTTTAATGCGGTCAAATTCGGCGCGGAGGTCGTCCAAAAACAGGGGTTTGAGTGCTTTCAAAATGTTGGTTTCGGAGGTGTAATGCGCCCCCAAAGCCCGCCTCTCTGTGGGATTCATAGCGGCTTGAAACATCGAACCAAAAATTGCGGGTGAAATCCGGCTCCAATCCAGCGCACAGCATTCCAAGAGCGTTTCGCGCATGGTGCGGTCGAACTGCGCGATTTGAATGTGGTCGCGGAACAAGCCGCCGTTCACGTAAGGAAGCGCCTGAAGCTGTTCGTCGAGCGTTTTCATGCGCTTTTCGGGTGCGGTATTCAGCACTTGGAAGATATTCGATAGATGCAACCCTAAGTCGCTTCCGTCCTCGCTTGTACGGTTTTCGATGAACTCCAAAAACGCATTTTTCTCGAAAATGGCGGTGTCTTCGGCGAACATACAAAAAAGCAAGCGCACCAGCAGCATTTCGAGGTCATGTCCTGCGAAGCCGCAATCGCGCAAGCGGTCGTGAAGTTTGCCCATTCGTGCGGCAGCTTCGATGTTTACGGGGTCTTCGCTTGAGAAGGAGCGTTTTTCGTAGCCCGCCAAAAAGCCGAAATGATGCACGTTCTGGGGAAATTCCTCAATCGGAAATTCGTGGAAATGCTCGGCATTATCGCCTGCACCTAAAGCGTAAGCATCCAAGTCGTAGAGCCGAAAGCGGGCGAAATCGGAAACGAGAACATATTTGGGAAGTTGCGTGTCCTTCAGTCCGGGAAAATACTCCAACGCCTGTGAGAATGCGCGGTTCAGGTCTTTTCCGCGTGATTTATGCTCCACCAAAATCACGCCTTTCCAGAGCAAATCAATGTAGCCCTGTTTGCCGTCGTCTTTTTTCACAGGCTGCTCAAACGAGGCTACACGCCGTCTGGACACACCAAAGACGTTAAAGAAGGCATCCCAGAAGGATTTTGCTTCCGCGTCTTCGCTGGTTTCATTCTGCCATTCGCGGGTGAAGGCAATGGCGCGTTGGGTGATTTCGTTCCATGAAAGGGGCTTGTAGGCAGTATTCATGCGGTTTTCAGGGCAAATGGGAGAAACGTATCGTGCAAATGGTCGTTGGAGCAATATACGCAAAATGGCGTACTTGCACATCCACGAAAAAACGCAGAGAAAAGAAGTACCGTAAAATGACAAATAGTTGTATTTTTCCCGCGCTAATCCACTCATGTTTTCTCATGTTTTCGTGTGTTCTATGATGCGTTTTTTCCTTTTTTGCATGACGTTTATGATTGCAACATTCCTGCCAAGCGCAGCTCAACCTTCCGAAAGCGAACTGGACGGATATTTTTCCTCGAAGCCTCTTGGTTACACGCTTGGTGAGCAATCAACGACTTTTCGTTTATTTGCCCCTCGCGCTTCGTCTGTTTCGATTGTATTCTTCAACAAGCCCGAGGACGCGCAAGGGCGCAGCGTTCCAATGACCAAAAACGCCGACGGAACATGGGAACACACCGAGCAGAAACCCGCATCGGCACTTGTGGGAACGTGCTATGCCTACCGCGTTGCCGGTGGAAACGGTTTTAGCGGCGAGGCATTTGATGCGACGGCGCTCTTCGCAGACCCGTATTCACGCGCTGTTGCGACGAAAAATACCTATCGCCACGAATCGCGCACCGTGATTCTTGACCCAAAGGATGACGAACAATATGATTGGAAGGGCGACACCTACGTCATTCCGGCGAATCACAACACCTTGACAATTTACGAAGCGCACGTGCGGGATTTGACGGCACACCGCAGTTCAAGCGTGAAGGAAAAAGGCTCCTACAAAGGGCTTACGGAGCAAGGAAAGACGGGTGGTCTGCGGTATTTGAAGGATTTAGGCATCACGGCGATTGAATTTTTGCCACTCCACGAATTTGCCAATATCGAACTGCCCTACCGCGACAGCAGCACCATAGCCAAGTTCAAGGTCTTCAACGACGGCAACCCGCAAGAACGCAATCATTGGGGCTACATGACCAGCTTTTATTTTGCGCCGGAATCCTACTACGCAAGCGGCGGAAGCCTTGTCGGAAACGGTCGCAGTGCGGTGAATTGGAGCGGCGTGGACGGGCGGGCAGTGCGCGAACTCAAAGATTTGGTGCGGGCGCTGCACAAAGAAAAAATCGCGGTGATTATGGATGTGGTTTACAATCACGTTTCTGATTTCGATGCGAATCCGTTCAAATACATTGACAAATACTACTATTTCCGCACCGATGCAGAGGGAAAGTACATCAACACCTCGTATTGCGGGAACGATTTCAAAACCGAGCGCAAAATGGCGCGGCGGCTTATTGTCGAGAGTGTGAAGTATTGGATGACGGCGTATCACATTGACGGTTTTCGGTTTGATTTGGCAACGATGATAGACCGCGAAACCTGTGAAGAAATCTTGCGCGAAGCACGGAAAATCAACCCGAATGTGATACTTATTGCCGAGCCTTGGGGCGGAAACAAGTACGGACCGGATAAATTCAGCGATATTGGCTGGGCGGCATGGAATGACCAAATTCGCAACGGTGTAAAGGGACAAAACCCCAAAGACGGCTTGGGATTTATCTTTGGCAAGCACCAAGGCGGCAATACCAAGCGCTCCGAACAAGCATTTATCAACGGTACACTCCGCGAAGACGGCGGGCTGTTTTTGCAAAAAGAGCATAGCGTGAATTATCTCGAATCCCACGACGACGAGACGATGGGCGATTTTATACGCCTCGCGCTGGGCGATTGCACGATGAACACCGTCATCACCAACCTCAGCAAACACGCCAAACTTACGCCGCGCCAGCTTGCGCTGAACAAACTCGCTGCAATGTTTTTGTTCACCGCACAAGGACCGCTTATGATTCATTCGGGACAGGAATACGCCCGGAGCAAGGTTATTGCGGGTGGCAATCCCAATGAACAGCGTGTGGGAATGATTGACCGCAACAGCTACAACAAAGACGACGCAACGAACTACATCAATTACCAACACGCGCTGGCAAACAAGGATTTGCTGAATTATTACAAAGGCTTGATTGCTCTGCGCCGCGTCTTTCCTAATGCCTTCGGCAGCGCCACAAAGCAGGATATTGATTTTCTCGAAACCTCCAACGACCACGCTATTGCATTCCGTATTCGCAATAATTCCGCCGTCAAAGGGCAACCGAAAACATTTGTGGTCGTGCTGAATGGAAACGCCACCGCGCTTGATATTTCCTTGCCGGAAGGAGCGTGGAATGTGCTTGGAAATGCAGAAAAAATTTCCCCCGTGATGCCGCTTGGTGTGCAATCCGACAAGATTGTAGTTCCGGCAAGTTCGGGTGTGATTTTAGCGCAATAAGGATTGGCAAGGAATGTGAGTCAAATAAAAGCGCATTTTTTTTTTAGAGCAGAACGATTATTCTGCCGTAAATCGCGCACGTAAGGGCGAAAAATTTTTCGCCCTTACCGTAAACGTGCTTTGATTTATTTCGCGTTCCTTTATTTATTTGTACCGTAAACACTACAAAAACTGCGCAGACAAGACAAACACGGCATTCTTCGTCTGCACCACTGAAGCCCGTTTACCATGCTTTGAGGATATGGCGAACCGATAGGCTCAGACAACCTCAACCAAAACGCTTTTTCCATTTCATTCATTGTTATCATGCCCACAAAACCGCCAATTATTAATACCTCTCCAACCTTTGTTTTACCCACGCACGAAGAACGCAAACTGTCCAACGGCATGACGCTTATTGCCTTGGAAGACGCTTCGCAGCCGCTTTTGACGATGAGCATTGTTTCGCGGAGCGGTGCTGCGGATGATGAGACGTGGGGCGAAACAAATTTTATGACAAGCCTGATGAACAAAGGCGTTGCTAAAGAAGGTGCGGTGCGGTCTGCACAGGATATTGCCGAAGCGATAGATTTTACGGGTGGTTCGCTTTCGGTTTCCTGCGTGTTTGATTCACTTTCGGCACATCTGAGCATCTTGTCGGAGTTCACGGAAACAGGTCTGGACTTGCTTACCGACATTGTGCAATATCCGTCGTTTCCTGAGGAAGAAATTGAGCGTATTCGTCAGCAAACACAGGTGGAAATTGAGCAAGCCAATAACGACGCGGCTTATCTGGCATCTATCGCTTTTACGCAAGGGATGTTTCGCGGTGAACCCTACGGGCATCCCGTTGTAGGAACGCTGGAAACGCTTGGCGCATTGCAGCAACATGAGTGCCGACGCGCCTACGGGCGCAGTATTCAGCCCCAGAACTTGTTTATTGCCGCAGCAGGAAATTTTCGCACCGACGACCTTGTAAGCACGATAGAATCACGCATGGCGGGTTTTTCTCCTTCGGCAGCGAACAGCACCGTCGCAAGCCCATCTTCCGCAAAACCTGTAAACAAGCCGTCTTCTGGGGTATATCTTATCGAAAAACCTGATGCCGCTCAAACGGCAATTCGTGTCGGATTTCGCACGGCAAACCGCATGGATACTGACTTTGTAGCGATGCAGTTGTTGAATACGATTTTTGGCGGAAGTTTTATTTCTCGCTTGAATCACAATTTACGCGAGGAAAAAGGCTACACTTACGGCGTTCACAGCAGCATTGATGCGCGAAAGCACAGTAGCATTCTTTCAGTGAGTTCTCACGTGGGCAGTGAAGTGGTGGATAGTGCCGTCGGCGAGATTTTGAGGGAGATTGAGCGCCTGCGCACCGAGCCGATTACTGACGACGAACTCGAAACCACACGCAAATACATGATTGGCAGCTTCACACTCCGCACCGAAACGCCCACACAAGTTGTGTCGCTTTTGAGTACGCTGGAACTCTACGGTCTGCCGAAAGATTATCACTCGCGCTACGTCGCAGAACTTGCCACGATGACAAAAGAGCGCCTGTTCGAGGTGCAAGAGCGCCGTTTCAGCACGAGCGATGTTGTTATTGCCGTTTCGGGGAACGTTGAGCATTTGCGGCAAAAACTCGGCTCTTTCGGGTCTGTGAGTGTTGTTAATGCTCATGGAGCGCTTCTTTCCTCATTGTAAGGGATTTCCTCACTGTAACAGAATTACCATGTTATTCTTCTCGCTCACCGTCGTTGTACTCGCCAATGTGCTGTATCACACGGCGCAAAAATCCATTGCACCCAGTGTTCATCCGCTTATTGCAACGATTGTTGCATATATTGCGGCGATTGTGTTGTGCTTGCCGATGTTTGCTCTTTTTCCTCTGCAAACAAGTATTGGTGAGGAGTTGAAGCGGATAAATTGGGCGACCTACGCGCTTGCGTTGTCCATTGTTGGTGTGGAATTGGGGTATTTGCTTGCATACAGGGCGGGTTGGGATGTGAGTATTGCATCGGTGATTGCGAATGTCGGCATTGCGATTTTGCTTGTTCCTGTCGGCATTTGGCTGTTCAAAGAATCCGTTTCGTGGACAACGCTGCTTGGCATTACGCTTTGTTTGGCGGGTGTGGCGCTGATTGCGAAAAAATGAGAGAAAAAACCATGCAAGAAAAATCAAAAGCCTCATTCACGAATCAAGTGTGAATGAGGCTTTGACGTAATATTCCCTTATCCTACTGCCTTTTATTTATCCGTGTTTGACGAGCATGAAAATAGCAATGGCGCTGTATCCGACGGCAATAGCGATACCGTAAAGGACGCTGATTTTCTTCAAAAGTGGCGTAAATTGGCGGTTGTACCAGCCGAGCGATTGGAAGGCGCTTGATAAGCCGTGCGACAAATGCAAGCCCAAAATAAGCGCCGAAATAACGTAAAAAATCGTGTAGCCCGGATTTGCCAACACATTTGCCGTAACGTCGTATTCCGATGCTCCGGCAACAGGCGTGGGCAGAATGTGGAAGCGAATATTGAGCAAATGCACAATCAAAAAGAGGATAAAATAAATGCCTGTAAATGCCATTGTGCTTGAGCCGAGCGATGCTCCGCCGGCGCTTTTTTTATTCACATAACCTTCGGGGCGAGCGGCGCGATTTTGCACCGCAAGGACAATGCCCATGACGATATGCGCGATAAAGAGCGCAGCAAGGCTGATTTCAATGAGGCGAAATGCCGGAAGATTATGGAGAAAATCGCCATATGCATTGAATTTTTCTGCGCCTTGGAAGACCAAGAAATTTCCGGTCATATGCGCAAAAGCAAAACCGCACAACAGCAAGCCCAGAACGCCCATCACCTGCTTTTTGCCGATAGAGTATTTGAAAAGATTGTCCACGACACTCACAAGAGCCTCCATGTAGTTAGTGGTTGAAGAGATATGTAGTTGTTTGACGTGTTTGAGAACGTGCATGAGATACACAAGCGCCCAAAATACGCTTTTCAAGGCGACTTCACAAGATTGATGCGAAAAAATCGTGAAGAAATTTCTGCGCCCTTGCATTGCCATACCTTACAACGCCGCGAAACAGCACCGATACTTGGTTCATCTCTTCAACACTCTTTTTTGTCCAAAAGTTCTTGTTCAAAAAATTATTCTTCATTGAAAAAGCAAAAACCCATCCTACGGTTAGGAAACCGTAGGACGGGAATTGTTCGATAATGTTGGCTTTATCCCTTATCCTTCATCCCTTCTTTCACTCCCAGCGCAAAATTTTCGCCGTTGCCCGTCCTGTCGGGGTTTGAACAGCTAGGAAATACAGCCCCGGAGCCACGCGCCTTCCTGCGTCATCGTCACCGTTCCATACCATATTCACGCGCCCTTGCTTCAACCACGAAGCAATAACCGATGGCGGAATAACGCGAATCATCCGCCCAAGTGCGTCGTAAATGCCTGCGGTAACGCTTTCGGAATCGGCATCAAGCGGATACATGAGCGAAAGAGTGAGCGTTACTGCGGCATTAGAGGGATTCGGCGAAACGAAAAGCTGAAAAGGTGCATCGTAATACGCAACGTCGTACACAGAGCTAAAAGAGACAGTCCGCGAAGAAGCTGCAAACGAAGCAGGGCTGGAAGCCGCACCACTACTAGAGCTTGCAACCGAAGGCGAGCCTGTTGTCGGCTGTGTACACGTTGCACAAATCCGCGTGGTGTCGTTAGGTTCAAGTGCTAAAAACGCCGTCAAGCGAGATAAGACGCGGCTTTCAACGCTGAGTTGCACAATGTGGCGCTGGCGTGAACGCAAGGCAGTATCTACGCCGGAGAAATTGTAGTTTATCGGCTCATTTTCAAGTTTTGTGATGTGGTTGCCCATCCATGCCAAATACGAACAATCACCGCCCTCACGGAGCGATGAAGCAGGAATGGTGCGCTCCGCAGCGACGGGGACATTATTCACGTAGCCTCCCAAGCGCATGGTTAAGCCGTTAGTACCGCTCAAGCGCCCCACTTCCTGAATCATTCCGTTTTTGTCAATGCGCTGTGTGCCACGAAAGGTGAAAAAGGGCGCATACATGGAAGGTGGCGTATTTACTATGCCCGGACGGACTGAGATATTAATTCCGGGCGTTGCCCATCCGGTGTTCCAATAATAATTCGTATAAAGTTGCGGCAAATTCAGTTGATAACGGTCGTAAGCTGCACCATTACTGCTTGCAAGGCGGAGATTGTCAATTTCTACATTATCTTTTTCGCCTGCACCCAAAAATTTTCGCGCATCCACAACAACATGATAAAACAACTCGTTGCCGCGTTTGAAGGTCTGCGTAAACACGCCATTTTGTGCGGGTGAAGCCCACGAAAGCGCTGCAACGGTGTTCGAGCGAATATTGTCTGCCGGAATCGTTGCAGCAAAGACTCTGCGCCCTGTTTGAACTTCCTGCGCTTGGCGCAAAATGTCCTGCGTCTGTGTGCCGAAGCCGCTTTCACGCTGTGTGAGAAGGCGCGGCGTTGTCCAATCGTTTTGCGGATAATAGATAACGTTCAAATCCGGCACACGCGAAGACGCTTTGAGCAAAGAAATCGGCAAAACTGCATAAACACTGGACTCTTGCCAATCTGACGGCAGTAAATAGGAAATTTTCACTTTCCGTGTTTCGTTGCCACGCATAGGAAAGACGCGGAGATTAAAGTACCCGTTAGAATTTTTGTTCAACAGCGACGGGTCTTGGCGGCGCTGCACGATGCTTTCATACACGTTGGTTGCGGTCATGCGGTCGAAAATTTTCGCCTGCACAATGTCATTGCCCACCCACAGCCACGAATCGGTAATATGCGCTTCGGGGGGCATATAAAAATCGAACTGGACTTCGAGCGAGTCACGGCTTGAAGTGAGCGTTGTTCCTGCGGATGAAAAGGTTAAAAAAAGTTCGCACTGCGTATATGCGCCACACGGGGAAACCGTCAGTAATGCTTCTTCAATGCGCCCTTGACCGGAGCGATTCCATGCGCCACGCGGGTCTGCAACGCGCAAAGAACTTGTCGGCTGCACGGAAAGAGTTTGTGAAAAAGCACTTTGAGCGAACATCCCACAAGCCGCATAGAATAAAGCAATACGAGCAACAATGGTCTGAACACGTGTCATAATCTGAACTCCGAAAAATATGAGGAGGTTAGTTTGCTTAGAAAAAAATCACCGAAAACGAGCCATTTACCGCCCTTTGAGGGGCAACAAATACTGCACACCCAACGCCACGCCGAGCGCATTTGCGCGTTCCACGCTGCTACCATAACTATCACCCGTTTTGAAAAAATTACTCACGTTGTAATTCAGTGCTGCTGTTAAGTGCAAGCCCTTCCACGCAAGCGGAATCAGCGTTCCCAGACGCAGATCCAATAGTGGCTCCAACAACCTTGCTGCGGGGTACAAATAACGGTCGCTGAGAACAGTGCCGTCCGCGCCAATATCGGTGCGGGTTACGGTCAATCCAAGCGGAATCCCTAAGCCGATTCCTGCCGTCCAACGCCACGCAAAGCCCGTTGTATCGGCTTCTTGAAGAATAACCGACGGCGCAAACAGCAGATACCTTCCGGCAACACTGTACTGCGGCGTGGTGCGCTCACCGGTAACGGTATTTTGCGAAAATGTGCCGCGATACGAGTAACCATGCGTATTCCAGCTTGCTTCGACCTGAACGCCGAGTGTCGGCTGGATAGCGTATAATGCTGTCAAACCAAGCTCTCCTGCGGGAAGCATCGAAAACAGGTAATCACATTCGCCACCGCAGAGCGAATTTTGTACCGTAAGCAAATATGCGGCTTTCAGGCGATAAAATCCGCCCAACGACCAACGAGAATCGCTTTGCTGCGCAGGAAGATTGCACACGCACAGCGCAATAATGCTGCTCACAAGGGCAAAACGGTGTAGAAAACGAGAGTTCATAGAATTTTCCAATGTGATAAAATGATGCTGCATCTGCCTGTAAGTGTCATACGCACGAAAAAAGTCACATCTGCCCAACAATTTTTTTTCATTCTGCTGGCAGATGTATCAAAATCCTGTTTTGTGCGTTATATTGCGAAAGAGACCTGCTCATCAACGATGCGTCTCTTCCCTTTTTTCCAAGATTTTTTCCTCCTCCTTCATGCCCGCTTTTCCTGCCTTTCCTCGCGTTTTGCGCCAACGCCTTGTACATGGCGTATTGTTGCTTGTTGTCGTGTTAATGCCGCTTTGTGCCGTTGCTCAAGAGCAGAATAACACGATGTCACAAATCCGAAAGTTCGGCGATATTATCAATCTCATCAACCAGAATTATGTGGATTCGGTGAATTTGCCGCAAATCACCGAAAGCGCCATTCGCGGTATGCTTCAGAAACTCGACCCGCACTCGACGTATCTTCCCCCGAAGGTGCGCGAAAGTGAGGCAGAGCGCTTTCAAGGCAATTATTTCGGCATTGGGGTTTTGTTTCGCATGATGCAAGACACTATCACCGTTCTTACGCCGCTTATTGGCGGTCCGAGCGAGCGTTTGGGCGTGTTGTGCGGCGATAAAATCGTGAAAATAAATGGTGAAAATGCTATTGGTTTGAAAACCGATGATGTGCCGAAAAAACTGAAAGGCGAGCGCGGCACAAAAGTTACGGTTCATATCAAGCGAGAAGGCTCACCAAATCTCATTCCAATCACGATTGCCCGTGAAGGCGTTCCCATTCGCACGGTGGATGCCTCGTGGATCATTGAAGGCACGGATATTGGCTACATTTACGTCAATAAATTTGCTGCCACAACGGTAACAGAAGTCCAGCAAGCAGCATTAAACCTCAAAGTGCAGGGCATGAAAAAACTCATTTTGGATTTACGCAACAACGCCGGAGGGTATTTGCAGCAAGCGTTCGGGCTGGTGGATGAATTTGTTCCGGCAGGAAAAACGATTGTCTATACCAAAGCGCGGAATGAGGTTTTAAGCGAGCGGTATTTCTCCACACGTGCCGGAAACCTTGAAAACATACCGCTTATCGTGCTTATCAATTCCGGTTCTGCCTCGGCAAGCGAGATTGTATCAGGTGCGATTCAGGATTTGGATAGAGGTTTGGTGGTGGGCGAAACGTCGTTTGGCAAAGGTTTGGTGCAAGTACCGTACCAGCTTGCCGACGGCTCGGAATTGCGCCTCACGATTGCACGGTATTACACACCGTCGGGGCGCTCCATTCAGCGCTCTTACGCCGGAGACCGCAGTAAATACTACGCCTTGGAAGGGCGCGAAGACGTTGAGGAAGGTGCAAATCTCGACCACAAACACGAAAACGATACTACGCCGCGACCGAAGTTCAAAACTGCCGCAGGGCGCACCGTGTATGGCGGCGGAGGCATTGTGCCGGATTATGTCGTAAAAAACGACACTGCCAGCAAATTTATGCGTAGCATGAGCCGCGCCGGAGTAATTCAGGATTTTGCCGATAACATCATTGTCAAACATGGTAACGATTTTCGCGCAAAATATGCGAAAGACATTGTGCAGTTTCTTCAAAAATACGATTTGGATGAAAAAGCCCTTGCCGAACTGAAACGCACCGCGACAGAACGCAAAGTAGATTGGAAAGATGACGATTTTGTGCGGGATGCAGCCATTTTGAACCGCTCTATCAAAGCACTACTGACGACATACATTTGGAACACCAGTTCAGAATTTGTCGAGTCATATGTCGAAAACAAAGAGGTAGAAAAAGCAGTGCAGCTTTTCCCTGAAGCAATGAAAATTGCACGGGCGAAGTAATCTTGCCGGTGGAAACAGAAAACATCAAAACCTTCGACAAGTTCAGGCTGAAGAGCCATTCAAATCTCATGTTGAGCCTGAACTTGCCGAAGAGGGCGAAACATCGTTAATAATGTAGCCTCACTCTAACATTCTGTTCCACTCTTTTGTACAGCATTTAACGATTTTCACCCTCGCAGAAACTTTCACCTTCGTCCCGTCCTAACCATGATTTATCCCAAATTTCTTGGGATACCCCGCCGATGTGCCTAATTTTCCGCCGCTAACCGACTGCCCTTGATTGCGTTTGTTCGCAATGGCGCTCTTGTTGGAAAATTTCGTGTACCTTCCATAGCAATAATTCGCATGAACACTCGCGCCCCGAATCTGCATTTGCTACTTTTTTTCGCTCTGTTTTTTTATTCGTTGAGCATTGTTACAGCCTGCTTTCCGGACAGAACGGAGGCAACACTTTTGCAAGAACGAGCCGCCGGAAGCCGCATCGTTTCTACTTCGGTGGCGGGTCGCCCCTTGAGCATATATCTTCCTCCCGGATATGATTCTGCACAAAAGCAAGGCACAAAGCGCTTTCCGGTCATTTATTTCTACGACGGACAGGATGTGTTCGCATCGCTTGGTGCAGCACAAATCCTTGATGATTACATTCGTGCAGGGCGCATACAGCCTGTAATTCTGGTCGGTGTGCATAGTTCCGCCCAGCGCTCAAGCGAAACCGTCCCTTACCATGACTCATGGATACAGGCAAATTGGGGCAGCGCCGGACCTCGTGCGCAGGAATTTGCCACAGTTCTCAAAGACCGTATTATTCCAGCTATTGACGCAGAATATTACACCGACAAACGGGCTGAAAGCCGAGCAATTATGGGCTTTTCGCTGGGTGGACTCTTTGCGGGTTGGTGCGGCGTGAAATATCCCGAAACATTTGGTTCGGCGGTTTGTTTTTCACCGTCTTTCTGGGTGGCGGACGATAAATTTTTTGACGATGTACAATCCGGTACAACCAAGCCCGGACGCTTTCGTTTTGATGTCGGCGCGACGACGGGCGAATGGAATTATTATGTGCCGCTCATTCGGATTTTGAAACAAAAAGGCTTGGTCTATGGAGAAAATCTCATGTACTACGAAGACCCGCAAGGCAGGCATAATGCGGCTTCGTGGCAAGAGCGTCTGCCGGATGCACTTTTGATGGTTGCCGGAACCAAGAGCATTGCTGCGGATTCGATTGCTTCATGGAACATTGAAACCGAAGTCATTGCAAGCGCCTCCAGTGCGGGACGTTTTTTCTTACGCATGAACCCGATTGTAACGCTTCAAAGCGGTCTTCGGTATTCACTTGCCACCGAAGCCGTATACAATCTTGTGAATCAAAACGATGGCGCTCTGGCTTCTGACGGGCGTTTTGAGTTTCGCTCAACAAACGATTTAACGGTTGATGTTTCCTACAAACATTTGCAAAAGCGTGTTGTTATCAGCTATGCAGATGTTCAGCGCCGAATGGGGAAATAATTTTTTGCATCACTACTTTTTGCATCACTACTTTTTACCTGACGACCATGATACAAACTCTTTGTTACGCGCTTTGTACGATACTTGTTTTTGCCCATTTTCAAGCAAGAGCATTTGCCCAAGAAAAAACGTGGCGCTTCTACGAACAAGCCGCTCGCACGGCGTACAAAAGCGAGAATATGGCAGATTTTGTGCGCAATCTGGAACAAGCATTAGCATTGAAGCCGAATCACCCACGCTTGATGTACAATCTTGCAGCAGGATACACCGCCGAAGCCAAGCATGAAGCGGCACTCCGACTGTTGGAAAAAGTCGCCGCGACAGGAATGGTCTATCCGGTAGCAAAAAACCCATTGTTTGCCGTATTTCGTGATTCACTGCCCTTCAAAGCACGGTTTGATGCGTGTAGCAAGCGCTTTGAAGCATCCACAAAACCTGTCGGCACAAGCATGGAAGCCTTTCGCATTGCTGAAAAGGGCTTGATAACCGAAAGCGTTGCTTACGACCCGCAAGAAAAGGCGTTTTATGTGAGTTCGGTGCTAAAACGCAAAATTGTAAAAATTGCTGCGGACGGCTCGGCAAGTGATTTTTCGCGTCCTGCTGATAATCTTTGGAGTGTGTTGGGAATGAAGGTAGATGCAAAGCGTCGCAAACTCTGGGTTTGCATGACGGCATTTCCGCAAATGCAGAATTTCGACACCACGCTTACGGGAAAAGCCGCAATCGTGGTCTATGACCTCACTAGAGGGGCGCTGCTACGCCGTTACTATGCTCCCAACGATAGGAAATCACACGCTTTCGGAGACGTTACCCTTCACCCAAAAACAGGCGTTCCGCTTGTGAGCGACAGCGATTCGCCGACAATTTTTACCATCAATGAAAAAAGCGATACCCTTACAGTATGGCTTCAAAGCGACGTTGCAACGCTACCTTCCATGCAAGGGCTTGATTTTTCGTCGGGTGGAAAAACGCTTTTTCTTGCAGATTACACCAATGGCATTGTGAGCATTTCGACCGACAAAAAAAACATGACGCGCCTCGCCGCGCCTGATTCCTGCGTTGTTTCAGGAACAGACGGTTTGTATTTTTTCAAAGGTAATCTGATTGGTATTCAAAATGGCACAAATCCACATCGTATCGTTCGCTTTCGTCTGAACAAGACACAGAGCCGTATTGAGGGCATGGACGTTCTGGAAGCAAATAACACGCTGTTTGAAGAACCAACGCTGGGTGTTCTTGTGGGTAATGCGCTCTATTACATCGCCAACAGCCAATGGGAAAAGGTGAGTGAAAAGGGCGTTGCTGCACCGGAGGCAGCGTGGAAGCCGCACGTGGTCTTGAAGCGAGAACTTAAATAACGTACATTCATCAAAGCAGCGGAGGCTCAAATGTGGCGTAATTACTTGGTTACAGCATGGCGAAATATGAAAAAGTATCGTTTTTATACGCTTATCAACATCGTGGGGTTGGCGCTTGGCATTGCAGCGTGTATCGCTATTGCACTATTTGTGCAAGACGAACTCAGCTATGACCGCTACAACACAAAAGCAGGCCGTATCTATCGCGTTCTCTGGCGAACGAACTGGAACGAGGGACAACTATACACACCGAACATTCTTGCGCCGACCTTCCGCAGCGAAATGCCTGAAGTGGAAACGGCGGTGCGTTTTCATCCGCCCTTTGGAGCGAGTATTGTTGCGGTGAGTGGTCGTGCGCCCGGGGCAAGCGATGATAGGAGATTTTTAGAGAAAGGATTCTATCTTGCCGATTCAACGATATTTGATGTTTTCTCCATTCCACTTATTGCTGGGGACGCAAAAAGCGCATTAAACCGTCCTTTTACGGTGGTTTTGACGGAATCAACGGCAAAAAAATATTTTGGTGCGGAAAACCCCATCGGAAAATCAATTAGTGTCAATAACCGTTGGGAATATCAGATTACGGGCGTTGTGCGGGATATGCCAAAAAACTCCCATTTTCATGCGGATTTTTTTGGTTCATTGACTTCTCACGTATCATACTGGGGAGAATTCTACAAGAACAGGGGTGAAATCTGGGGGGAATCGAACTTTTTCACCTACATTTTGCTGCGCGAAGGAGCAAATCTTGAGAATGTGAAAAACCGTGTGCCGAGCATGATGAAACGTCAGAATGACAGCCGTGTTCACACATCATCGTTTGTTTTTGAGCCTCTTCCCCATATTCATCTGCACTCGCCGCGCAGCATTGAGGGTGAATACAAGGGAGACATTTTCTACGTCTATATTTTCTCGTGTATGGCAGTCTTGGTGTTCGTGATAGCCTGCTTTAATTACATGAACCTTGCTACCGCAAGGGCAATACGGCGTTCACGTGAGGTTGGCGTTCGCAAAAGTATTGGTGCGACTTTTGGGCATTTGGCTACGCAGTTCTACATTGAATCGGCTCTCGTTACAACGGCTGCCTTTCTTATCGCACTTTTCGGTATAGAACTTCTTTTGCCCTACGCTACTTCCATGTTAGGAAAAGAGCTGAGTTTGCGATTGCTGATGAATCCTATCGGTCTCGGAAGTTTAGCGGTGGCGTGGCTTCTTACGGTTATTCTTGCCGGAAGTTATCCCGCATTATTTCTCTCTGCAATCAAACCAACGGAAGTATTGGCAACTGCCCGCAAAGCGCGTGGTGGTGCGGCTTTTATTCGCCGCATTCTGGTTGTGGCGCAATTTGCCGTAACCGTCTTTTTGCTTATTGCGGCATTTGTTGTTCGGAATCAGCTAGATTTTATCAGCACCTACAACATGGGGTTTGCCAAAGAACACACACTCATACTGCCCATTGGCGACCGCACAACGATACAAAACTTAGGGACATTAAAAGCAGAATTTGCTCAGATTGCGGGAGTGAAGAGTATGAGTGCCGTTTCCGAGCCACCGGGCAACGTCAGTGGAGGGTATTCATTTACCACTCCCACAAAGCCGAACCAAGAGTTCGTGATGACGGCAATCTCTACGGATGAAGCATTTACGCGCCTTTTAGAAATTAAAATGCTTGCCGGAACAGCGCTGCCCGCAAGGAACGAGCAAGACTCAACGGTTTCGTATTTTGTGATGAATGCAGCAGGTGTGCGCTCCGTCGGCTGGACTATTGAGGAAGCACTCCAAAAAGAAATCAATCTGAATGGCAGAAAAGGGCGCATTGTTGGTGTGATGGATGATATTCACATCGGCTCGCTCCACAGCACCATTGAGCCGCTTATTCTTTTTAGCGAACCTCGAAAAAATTTGATGGAATTATTGGTTAAAACTGACGGCGCAAACGTTGCGGCAAGTATGAGTGCCATGAAAACAGTCTGGAATCGCGTCGTGCCGCACCGTCCCTTCGATGTACGCTTTTTGGATGATGATATTGATGCTCTCTACCGCTCCGAACAGCGTATGGGAACACTCTTTACTGTCGCAACGGGAATGGCACTCGTTGTGGCGTGTTTAGGGCTTTTGGGGCTAGTGGCTTTTGCTGCGGAAGCGCGGGCAAAGGAAATCGGTGTACGCAAAGTCTTGGGCGCATCAGCGCAAAGTATTGTTTTGCTTCTGGCACAAGATTTTCTGCGCTTAGTGGCGATTGCCTTTGTTATTGCCGTGCCGGTGGCATGGTATGCTGCGAAACGCTGGTTGGAAAGTTTTGCTTATCGCACGGAAATTCACTGGTGGCTTTTTGGGCTTGCCGGATTTTTGACGGCGGCGTTTGCGTTTATTACAGTGGCGGCGCAGGCATATCAGGCAGCTTTGGTGAATCCGGTGGAGGTGCTGAAAAGTGAGTGAGTTTATTGCAATAGTTCGGACATTATTCGTCTGAATAGCGAAAAAGTTAGGTAAAAACAATGTTCCTGCCGTTATTGGGAAAGTAACCACACTTCTCCGATCATCAGCAGGAAACACTATGCTTATAGCACAGCGCATAATATCAAACATTTCAGATCTTTCCAAATCCCAACGACGTTTCTTATTAGTTTTGACGCTGAGTATTTTTTGCTGTCGCGGACGGGTGAATTATCTGAGCCTCGCCCGTGTTTCGGGTCGGAGTGAGAAAACGTTTCGCCGTCATTTCACCCAGAATCTTGATTTTCTTGCTGTTCATCGCGCCAGTATTGACGTGGGTCTTGGTAGCAATCCGCAAGGAATGCGGGTCATTGCTTTCGATCCAAGTTTTCTCCCAAAATCTGGGAAAATGACTCCTGGTTTAGGATGGTTCTGGAATGGCAGCGCCTCACGTGCTGAATATGGCTTAGAAGCAACGGTAACGGCGATTGTGGATGTGAAGAGTCGCAAGGCGATGACCCTGGCTATCCAGCAAACCATTGTTGAGACGAACCAGAAGAAACCACCTCAAACAAGCACCAAGAACACGACGAAGAACGATGCCGCCAATGCGGTAGAATGTTTACGGATTGATGAATATCTCCGCCACGTCAAGAACGTCATTCCGTTCCTTCATAGCCACGAGAGCCATTGGGTTGTTGATGGCTATTTTGCGAAGCGTACATTTCTTGATGGGATGAAGAAACTCAAGCAAGAATGTATCACCAAACTGCGTGCCGATGCCAATATGACCTATCTCTATGCCGGAGAGCAGTCCAAAGGGCGCGGACGACCAAAAATTCATGATGGCAAAGTTGTGTGGAACGCTCTGCGTACCGAGGTCTTTGAACGCCAGCAATGCGAGGATGGGACTATCCTGCTGACGGCGATACTCTATCATCAAGGACTCAAACGCCGTTTGCGCATGGTGGTGGTGCAACAATCGCAGAGCGACGGAAGTATTCGTCAAACCTTGCTGGCTTCTACCGACCTCGCCTTGAATGCCGAAGAGATTCCTGAGGCATACCGCGCACGATTTCAGGTAGAGTTCTTGATACGCGATAGCAAATGCCACACCGGATTTACCGACGGACAAGCGCGTTCCACCGAAGCTCTTGGCTTTCATCTCAATGCCAGTATGCTTGCCCTCAACTGCGCTCGGGCGGAACATTTTCAGTCTCTTGCGCACCAGACCAAGAAAACAACGACCGCTTTTTCCATGGACAGCAGGAAAACTATCGCGTTTAACGAACATTTTGCCGAAATGATTTTTTCCATCTTCGGACTTCCCACAATAGTTTGGACATTTTTGCAATACGAGCAAGAAAATTTTGTCAGAAGCCCCATAAAATCTCAATTCTTGCTCAAAAACTTCCTGCTCTGCAAGCCGCATAAAATCTAGCTTTTTGAAAAATGTCCGAACTATTGTTCCCATAGAGATGCTCAAAAATCATCCACAATACCACACCATCAGGAACTACGGGGTAACCCGTTCTACTGTCGTCACGATTTGTGGCGAAGCGTAGGGCGGGATGCCCTATCTGGGTCAAGAAATAAAATTTTTGCAACATTCTATTTTTTTTGCAACATTCTACGAACTCTTTCGTATTTTTATACGAAAGAGTTCGTAGAATGATTTTTGCAACACATTTTTGAAAGAATAGCGCTATGCAAGCAAAACCCACCGATGGAGAATTGGAAATTCTCCAAGTCCTCTGGAAACGAGGTAGCGCCACCGTCCGCGAGATAAACGACGTTCTGAATAAACAAGCGGGCGAGAGCGACGACATCAGCACAACCGTTGGTTACACAACAACGCTGAAAATCATGCAAATTATGGCTGACAAAGGGTTGCTCACCCGCGACGAATCCCAGCGCTCGCATATTTATTCGGCTGCCGTGCGTGAAGATGATGTGCAGAGCGCCTTTGTGAGCAAAATGCTGACATCGGTTTTTCGCGGCTCTGCGATGAAACTTGTGCAACAAGCACTTGGCACAAGCAAGCCGAGTACCGCCGAACTCAAGCAAATACGCGCTTTGCTGGATGAAGAATTAAAAGCACAAAGTACAACCAACAATACTCCACGTTAATTTCAAAGGATACGCGCAATGAACACGCTACAACACTTTCTCCCCGCGTCCTTTACCGATGCGCTTGGTTGGACGCTTCTGCACTCGCTTTGGCAAGGGACGCTTGTCGCTTTTGTCTTAGGCGTAATGATGATTCTGCTTCGGAAGTCATCCGCCAGAAGCCGCGCTGTTGCTGCTTCGGTCGCACTTTGTACCACCGCCCTTTTTGCCGTACTGACTTTTACTGCAATTTATGAACCAAGCGCGAGCGAAAACACCGCTCTGGACCTCGCTTCCACGCAAGCAGAAAAAACAGTTGAAGGTACAATACCTTCCACAGAACCACCCACAACAAACGGCGCAACGACGAAAGATTTCGCGGCAATGAGTGCCGAAGAGCGCTTACAAGCACTCAAACTCGCTAAAACGCCGACATCGGTAACGGTGCAAACCGCACGAGAACGTGCCTTAAAAGCGCTGAAATTCTCACCGCTCGAACTTCCGGCGGCGACAAATTCCTGGGTAGAGCGCATTCAAGAATATATGCCTGCACTGGTTTTGTTCTGGCTTGTCGGCGCAATCTGCCTAGCGATGCGCTTTTTAGGCGGTATGGTCTATGCGCAGCGCATGAAGCATTTTCGCGCTTTTCCGGCTGCTTCGCATTGGCAAAAGCGTATTGAAGAATTTGCAGAGCGCCTGAAAGTACGACGTGTTCCGGTGTTAATGGAATCCGGTCTGGCAAATGCACCTATGTTAGTTGGCTTTTTGAAGCCCGTCATCCTTGTGCCAATGGGCTTTTTGTCGGGATTGCAAGCCGCACATATCGAAGCGATTATTGCCCACGAAATTGCCCATGCACGGCATCAGGACTATCTTTTCAGCATTATTCAAGCTGTGATTGAAACAGTGATGTTCTATCATCCCGCCGTCTGGTGGATGTCCGCGCAGGTGCGCCAAGAGCGCGAACACGCTGCGGACGACCTTGCAGCCGACCTTTGCGGAGACAGCCGCGCACTTGCTCATGCGCTGGCAATTTTGGAAGAACGCTCGCTTGCGAGTGAAGAATCACATTTCGCAGCAGCAGGCGTGAGCGCAGCCGACGGGCATTTGCTCACTCGTGTCAAACGTCTGCTCGGTAAACAGCCTGAACGCTCGTTTTCGTTGGAGTACCTCGCTGCGTACCTGGTCATTACATCAATTTTTGCCCTTTCGCTGACAGCAAGCCCCGCTTTGCAACCTGTCGTGAAGCCGATTGTGGAGCCTGTTGTGGCAAAGGTTGAACAAGCCGCACAGTCGCTTGCTTCGCGTCTGAGTGCCATTTCGCCCGTGTCGCAGCCTCTTTCAGCAGATATAGCTTCGGAGCTTGATTCTACGGATAAATCCGACAGAAATGACGAGCGCAGCTATTGGATGAACGACAACGGCAGCATCGGCACGGAAGGCTTTTGGGAGGCGAAGTTTAAGGAGCGCTCGCTGACGCTCATTATGTTCAAAAACAAGTGGGGGCGCAACCGTTACAACGGCACAGTGTACACAGGCTTGCGGTATGACGAAGTACAGGGTTTAAGCGCTTCGCAGGCGCGTTCCGTAAAAGGTGATGTAGAATTTCGTCTGGTGAAAGAATCGGGAACATTCGTGTTTTCGGGTGATGCCGACGGCGGAAAAGCGCTTGGGAACTACACTTTTCAGCCAAATACAAATTTTGTTGAAAAACTGCGTTCCTACGGATTTACGGATGTATCTGATAAAAACCTCGTAACAATGGCTTTAACAGATGTAAAGTTGGATTTGCTCAAAGAACTTTCCGGCTTGAAACTTTCGACTGAAGACGCAGTAGAAATCGCTGTACTCGGCATCAAACCTGAGTTTGTACGCGAAGCACGGAAAAACGGCTTGGGCGGCGAGGAAATCAAGGAATACGGCGTTTTGGGCATCCGAAATGAGTATATTACCGAAATGAAAAAATATGGCTACAAACTTGATGAAATCAAGGAGTTGGGCGTTTTGGGTATCAAGCCTGACTATGTGAACGAGATGAAGAAATACGGTATCAAAATGGAGGAAATCAAGGAATATGGCGCTCTTGGCATCCGCCCCGAAAAAGTGAAAGAATTGCGCGACGCAGGCGTGGCTGCCGACGACATCAAAGAATACGGCGTTTTGGGCATCAGTCCGAAATACGTGAACGAGATGAAAGAGCTTGGTTACAAGGTCGAAGACATCAAAGAAATCGGTGTACTCGGCATCAAACCTGACATGGTGAAGGAATACAAAGACGCAGGCGTTCCGGTTGATGAAATTAAGGAATACGGCGTTTTGGGCATTCGCGTTGATTACATTAAGCAGATGAAGGCACTGGGCTACAAAGTCGAAGACATCAAAGAAATTGGTGTACTCGGCATCAAACCTGACATGGTGAAGGAATACAAAGATGCCGGTGTGAAGATAGATGAAATCAAGGAGTTGGGCGTGTTGGGCATTCGTGTTGATTACATCAAGCAGATGAAGGCACTGGGCTACAAGGTAGATGACATCAAGGAAATAGGCGTTTTGGGCATTAAACCGGAAACCGTCAAAGCATTTAAGGACGCTGGTTTGAAAACCGAAGATGTGAAAGAATTTGCTATACTCGGCATCAAACCTGACTTTGTAAAGAAAATGCGAGCAAAAGGCTTCAGTGCTGAGGATATTCGTGATTTTGGCGCACGCGGCTTGAATTGGGATGTGGTTAGCTCCATGCGCGATGCAGGGTGGAATCGCAATGACATCAATAATTTCGGCTCTCGCGGCATCAAACCTGAGTACGTCAAAAAAATGAAAGAGTACGGTTTTTCGAGTGATGATATTGAGGAATTTGGCTCACGCGGCATCAGAGCGGAAACAGCGAAAGAATACAAAGCACTGGGTTTTGATTCGGATGATATTGCGGAATTGGCTGTGCGCGGCATAAAACCTCAGACAGCAAAAGAAATGAAAGAAATGGGGTTTGACACCGACGATATTGCGGAATTGGCTGTACGCGGCATAAAACCTCAGACGGCAAAAGAAATGAAAGAAATGGGGTTTGACACCGACGACATTGCGGATATGGCTGTGCGCGGTGTGCGTATCTCGACGATTCGCAAACTCAAAGCAGACGGTTTGCCGAACACGCGGATTGTGGAGATTTTGACCGACCGCGATTGATGCTTTGTTGCAGTTTTACAACCAAATTGGTACTACAATAGACATTATCAAAGTTAGCAAGGCGCTTTTCGCCGCGCTATCTTAAAATTGTAAAGCCCAGTACAGATTTCGATAAGTCTGTCCCGCACTTGC